>JAKALA010000004.1 GCA_021813325.1 bacterium
CGAAACGCTTCAATGGGGCCGCGCCCGCGCGGGCGCGGAAATAGTCTCTCTGTTACTCCTTCTGGCGCAAGCTCGCAATACTGCAATTGCGATTGCCTGCACTGTTCCAACTGTCTGCGTCCTTATGTTGTCTGTATGTCTTGTCATTAACTGTTTGCTTTGAAGTGGTTGCGTCGTGCGAGCGATGACGGGGTTTTTCGCATCACCCCGCCGCTCGCGGGTTAAATTGTCAAAGAACTTGAAAGCCTAAAACACAAAACACGGTGCATCTATTTTAGTATAGGGCAGCCCCATTGATGTAATCACACGGTCGCCGCGTCCTTCCGCCGGTCCAAGTGAGATGAACAGCACTTGATCTTCGTCTCGATTGATGATGTTGCTTAACGCCGTCTCCAATTCGATCTTTTCTGATGGATTCAAGTCGCACTCAAAAACCGAGAATTGCAGATGGTCGCCGAAACTGCGGCAGGCTTTGAACGTGCGTCGTAGCCGTTTGTCATCGGCAACATCGTAGCAAACCAAATAAGTCGTTCGCATAAATCACCTCGTCATCAATGGAATGTATTCGGCAATTTCCCCTGTCAATGTTTTTGCCAGCAACCGCGCCTGCAATTCAAGCGCCCGCCGGTAGCTGACTTTGTAATCGAATAGCGGATGCGTGATGAGCGAACTCATCCGTTGCTCATACATCTGGAAAAAGCGTTTGCGGCCCGGTGCGGTCAGGTTCACCGCCTGGCCGGCACGCACAAAATCTTTTTCCATGACCACGCGATTGTTGATGCAACTCAATACCGTGGATTCGGCGATGAGCGGCCTCATTTCTTCCATCAAATCCAACGCCAGCGCCGGTCGTCCAAATCTTGGCTGGTGGAAAAAACCGATGTAAGGATCAAACCCCACTGCCAACGCCGCCAGCGTGCAATCCTTGCTCAACATGCTGTATGCCAGAGACAGCATCGCGTTGACCGGGTCAGTGGGCGGACGCCGGTTGCGATTGGTAAAATTGAAATTAAAAGCGAGTTGCTTTGAGTCTTTTGTTGGATTGTGTTCCGTCGCCAACTCGTCGGCAATTTTCACCATGCCGTTGAATTGCTGAAAATACAAGCTCGCGGCGGCACCTTCAATTCCGAGAAGTTCTTCAATGGAAGCGGCGTTCAGGGCATCTTCCGACGCCCGCTTGAGCTTCATAATCGCCGGTTCTGGCGGCTCCAGATGATTGCGCATAAGCATCGTCCGATGGTTGCGAATTTTTCCATGCACGAATTGCCTCGCCAACGACAGGCACGTTGCTTCGTCCCGCGCCAATCGAAATTGTTCCATGCGCAGAAACACATTTTTCAACGTGTGACCGCGCGTGATACCGTAAAACCAGCCGCCCATTGAAAAATAGGTGACGGGAATTTCCATCTCGCAAAGCGACTGAACTGCTTGGGTCGAAATTTGAATGTTGCCGAACAAAGCGACGTGCGAAAGATCGCGCAAACGCACTTCGTCAATCACCTTGTCCTTTTCTTTGACCTGCAACACTTCGTCTTTGCACCCGACACGAAAGCCTTGGGTATTGAGATAAAGAGGCCGAGTATCATCGCGTGCGGCAATCAATTTCCGGGGCGGTTCCAATTTCTTCGCCGACGAATCCGATTTTTCTGGCAAATCCTCAACCGGCGGCACAACGGCCAACATTCGCGTTTCATCCGGCAAACACACCGGCGCGAGCGAGCAACGCACGCACTTGGGCGAATTGACCAACGGCGGCGGAATCGGTCCGGTCACAATCCGTCTGGCCTCGGCGATGTTTTGCAAAATCCAGTTTTCCAATTCAGAAGTGATTGGCAGGCGAACTCGCTGCTTGGTGGCACGATAGTAAATGATGCCTTCGTTGCAGGTGTATCCGTTGTCACGCAAAATGAGCGCCTGCAATCCAAGCTGCATCTTGTCCGTGTCCCACAATTCGTTGGCCTCTGAACCTTCTTTGGGTGCGCCCGCCTTGTAATCCACCGGGCAAACATCCAATGCACTGAACAGGTCGTCGCCTCCGCCGTCCGCTGAATCCGTTCGCGCTGCGCGAACTTCGACCAAATCCATTTTAGCGACAACGCCCAAACGATCCGAACCCATTTGCACGGAACGGGAATGAATTGTTTCAGGTTCCGCACTTGACGCTTCAGGTTCCGCGCTGGCAGATTCGGCATCAGCCGGTTTTTCCTCACCTTTCGATTTATCAGTGGTTGCCTTGCGCTTGGCCTTCGGCAATTCGCCATTCCCCGAATCAACGCGCTGATGAATTGCACCACCGCGTAACGTGTCGGCGCTTTCGACAAACACGCCCTCAACAAATTCGTAATAGAACAGGCGTTGACAATAGACAAACTCGTTCAACATCCGGGCAGGAATTGGCTGTGGTTCCGAATCAGCACGTTGTCTGGCTTCTGACGCCTCTGGCGATTGCATCGGCTGGGATAACGGGGCAGTGACATCGGCTTCTGGCTGTGATTCGGCGGGCGTGACCCGCAGAACAATTTTCACCTGCTTTGCTTCCGGTGAAGATTGGCGTGGCGATTCGCGCCGTCCGGTATTGCTTAATCTTCCGCCAATTTCTTCAGGCGAAGCGCCCCTCGGCACCGGCGATGATTCCGATTCACTCAAACGATTTTCGGCGGAAGCCGGCAGATTTTGGTCATTCATAATATTTGGAGGCATTAAACAGCTATCTATATGCCATTACGCACCAGAAATCGGTGCAAAAAGGCCCAAGCCAGAAAATTTTCCGCCCCCAATACAAACCGGGCCGGGAATTTTTATAGGCTCGCCATAACTGTCCCGCCATGTGATTTGCACATGCAATCGGCGATAGCGCCTGTGTTGTTCCGGCACTGCGTAGCGCGATGCCAGTTCTGTGCCCGGCCAAAAACCAGTGTTGCGCCATTCTAGCTCGGCATGTTGCGTCAGCGCATCGGAAAAACCGGCTTGCCGGATAGCCTTTCGCAAAAGAAATTCGATGCGCTTGTCCAGCTTGAGCAACAAGGTTTTCTTTTCATCGGCAGTCAGATTGTTGGCCTCGCCCGCCCGCATTCTTTGCCGAAGTTTTCGCGGGTCGTCGTAGCCGGGAAGAATAACGGGCGTGACCGTCGCCCAAGTCGCGGCGTGTTGAAAATACGCTTTGATCGCGCCGACGTTTTCCGGTTGCGGCTGCCGCGCCAACAGCGCAATGGGATTTGATTTTTCCCCCGTTTTATCTTCCTCTTTGAGTTCCTGACCATCAAGTTGCCGGGTGAAACGGCGGAATAATTCGCGGTCGAAAGCACCGAACGCCGTCACCGCTACGCGCCGAATGCTGCCGACAACTTGCTTTTCGTCACCGCGAAATTCGATGCTTGGCAGTGGAAGAAACGCCAGCCGCGCGCCTTGCACCGGCTGATGCTGCTGGCCGTGCTCCTCGCCGTGCCCCTGAACCATCTGGCGAATTTCCTTCTCGCTCCAGCCGATACTTCGCGAAAAATCCGAATCGTTTGCGATGTGACGAAGCATTCCCGCAACGTGTAATCCGCGCCGCGCGGTGTCGAAAGGGCGAAAGCCGCTGTCGTCCAGTTGGCGCAAAGCGAAAACCGCGCACGGCGAGCGCAATGGTTTGTTTTCCGAACGATAATTGGCAATACCATAGACGGCGAGCGGCGGCACGGGGGTAAAATTATCGCCGTTGACACGGTTGAGAAAAGCCTTGTGGCGATTTTCCAAATCGTCCAGCGTGCCGGCCTGCGGCACTCGCAGCGGGTAATCGGTGTCTTCGTCCGTTGGGAAATAGCGCTGACCTCTCAAGGCCGTGGTGTCGGTTTCATTGAGAATCGAAGCGTCGGCAACAACCAGATCAATTCCCCAACCGAGGCGAGACACAGAACGCACAACAGCGAGAAGTGTTTTACTGTGTTTGACGAAATCGGCGGTGGCGTCGAGCGTCCAGAGGTAATGAACCGTGGCGCTGTCCGATAGCCGCAGCGGACGAACTCGTTTTCCCGTGCGGTAACTGGAGATGTCTATGGGATGATTTTTGTTGTCGAAATACTTGCCCGCCGACCACTGTTTTGCCACGAGGTCGCCAACATTATCAGGGACGTAGAGTTGGTAGCCGGATGTCGGCGTAACTTGGCCAGCAAGAATTTCCGGCGGCGGCAGTTGTTCAAACCAGTGTAGCGCAGCGACAGCATTGTCTGGAATCTTTTCGTTTCCGGTGGCGGCGGCGTTGGTGATCGCTTGAAAGAGACGCAACGGCGACGGTGGCCATTCTGGTTCGCCGTAATCGGCGCGACCGTGAAATGTGCCGTCAAGAAAGTGGATGCTAATGCAAAGATGCTCTGGCATGACAAGTGATTAGACGGTGGCGGCAGACTTCTTTTTCTTGGCCGTTTCGATGGCGGTCTTTGCCGCCTTCACGTCAAAAGGCACGGGGGCTTTTTCCCGCTTCTCTTTCTCGGCCTTAATGCCAAACGCCACCGCCGCCGCTTGCGCATATTTCAGCGCAGTTTCATGTGTGAGCGTGGCGTCGGTGCGTTTGCCGTTGACGGCGATTTCCTCAAATTTAGAGTCCCCATTGCCCACCAAAATCGTGCCTTGACGGAGGTAGCCGCCGGGAAGTTTGGTGAACGCAACCAGGGCAAGGCCGAGAATATAGCGGCGGAGATTCTTTGTCGCCTCACCGTTTTCGCCGTCGGAAGACTTCAACAGACGCAACGCCGCCAACGCAAGCGTGGCGGTGCGCACGATTCCTTTTTCCCCGGCGATAACGCCGCCGTGCGTGGCGGTTGCGGGAACATGAGTGAAACCACAGTTGGAACGCGCATCAGTTTCTTTTTTGCTTTCTTTGCCTTCGGGAATCGGGCCGAGAACTTTTTCATCGTCATACACGGTGACGGGGGCGGAGCTGCCGCCCGCCCAATATTGCGCCGAGCGTGTGAGACTTTTTACATCGTAAGCGCGGATGGTAGAGGCGATGAGGCGCGGTGCTTTGGCTTGCGTGTCGCGGGAATCCCAAACACCAAAGACCAGCGAGGTCGGAGCGATTTTGGCGAGCGGCGCGGCATTGCCGCCAAGCAGCGCCTTGAACGCCGCCTGTAGCTCGCTTTGCAACGACGAGTAACGCACAATCGCGTCACCGGCACGATGGCCGACATCAAGGAGGTTGATTTCTTTATCGCCGGCTTTGATAATAATTTGAGGCACGAGCGCGGCATAATCGCCGGTTTTGAAAAGTGGCTCGATGCGATTGGCTTGCGAGCCAATGCTATCAACGAGCGTGACGTTCGCACCATCGTCGAACTTATCAATATTGTAACCACCCTTAAAAGTCTTGTCTTCGGAGGCGGCATAGGTTGCGGGAAAGAAAACGCCGTCCGCGCCTTCCACAGGCATAAGATGTTCGCGCACGACAAGGGCGGCAGGGCCGTCGTCGGCAAGGTAGTGATCGAATTGTGTTAGGTTGTTGCTCATAGTTTTACGATTGTGGTTTTGGTTTAGCGGAAATGAAAGCCTTGTGCTTACGTTGGCCGGTGCGAAACCAACTCTCAAAGCGATAACCATGCGGTGCTGAATCTGGCAGAAGCCCGACTACCGCCGCCGAAACGAGTGCGATGGACAACGGCTTTGTCCAGACATGATAATCAAAAAGGCGAGTTGCATCTGGCACGGGCACAGGAATCGCACGCTGAAGACCAATGAGCGTGAGTAATTCAACGGCGGGTGCAGCAAATGTTTTCATTTTGAGGTCATTCGTCGCGAAGCCGACGTCGCGGGAGTGCGCGTTGGGGCCGCGATTGGCGTCGAAGTAGAATGGTTCTATTTTCTTTGCTTTAGTCGTAATGTTGGCGAGGTCTTGCTCGCGCTTTGCTTTCGCTTTCGCTACGTCTGCTTCAAACTTACTGGCGATTTTGCTTTTCTCTTTTTCGAGTTTTTCCCCCGACTTTTCTGCTTCTGCTTTTTTTAATGCCTCTGCCTGTTTTTCTCCTGCCCTATTCAGGGATGTCGCGCAAGTTTGCTCGATTTTTCCCCGCGCTTTTTCGATTTTTGCCAAGTCGTATGTTATCTGGAAATTGGTAAAAATACTTTCGCCAACATAGGCCGGATTGCAAAGCGACTGTTGAATCGCGAAGCTCATAGAACGGGCGATATTATGCACTTTCATTGAGCCAGCCCAAACTTTCAGCGCGGAGGTTTTAGCTGATGCTGTTATCCACCAATCAAGGCGAAGATTGAACGGTGAACCGAGAATGAGCGGCGGGGCGGAGGTATCTTTTTCTTCATTTTCACTTTCGTCCTCTTCGAGATCATCGCAGTCTTCATCTTTATCCACTTCCGATTTATCAATAACAGTAATTTCGGCGGCTGTAATTTTTTCGAGTAAGTCGGCGAGGAGCGAGGTGTTCGCAACAAGGAAATGCCATTGGCGCGAGGCTGAATCTTGCTCGAACCAGCCAATAGCTTCCGACGTCAAACGGCTGGCAAGTTCCAGCAATCCGCAGCAGGCAAAGCATTGGCCCGGATTGGTGACATCCACTCGGATTCGGAATGAAGGCGCGGGGATTGTCATGATTTGGTCATTTTCGACGAAATTCCGGCGCTGGCGGCATAATCGGCAGCGCGAAGTGACGATTCAAGATAGGCGAGTCCCCAACGGCCAAATCGCCGTTGTAATCGCGCAAATCGGCGCGGCACTTCAATGGCAATCACCTCGCTGTCCGTCGGCGTGCTTTCAGGATCATGGGCTTCTTCAATCGGAAAATGCGGACGTGCTCTGCCGTGATGCGCCGCAATCAGATGTAACACCAAATCACGCTCATCGGGTTCTAATTTCTGAAATTCCGTTTCTCGCCCAATATCCCGCAGCGAACCAAATTCATGACGATAGGGTTCGTCCATCATCCGCGGACGAAGTTTGCCTCCAGCTTTTGCCAGCCAGATATTTTCGTCGAGGTTGCCAATGCCGCGCTGCCAGTAACGTCGGCGTTTTCCGTAGTCGTGAAAGCGGGCGGCCAGCACAACGCAGCGTGACAAAGACTCAGGTAGGGCGAGTTTACGAACTATTTCAACCGCGTGGCCTTCGACATCGCGAGTGTGCTCGTCGAGAGAAACGGACTTCCCGGTTTTGCGAATGCCGCCCTTGTCAGTCAGAGCGGAAGTCTCCAGCCACAGCCAGTAACGATTTTTACCAGAATTTTCGCCTTCTTCGTCATCTTCCCGATCACGCTGGAAGTCAATCAACCGAATGAGACGGAAGTCTGAAGCCGTATCCAAAATATCCGGGCTGGTTTGAAAAACTCGCAGGCGAACGCCTTTAATTTCCGCGACATCTTCCGAATCATCTCCGGCAGGCTCGGCCTTCCCGTCAAGTAGTCCTTTTGATAGACCACCCGCAGATGGCGGAAGCAAAATAGTCCGGCCATGCAAAAGTGATTCGGATTCCTTGTCGGCAAATCGGGATAACGGTTCAAATTCGACTCGCCCATCCTCCTGAATAATCCAGACCTGTTTTTCGCCGTTTCCATCGGAATCTTTTGCGAGTCGGTTCGCAATGTGTGCAAGGTGCTCGCGCACACGAAAAGAACGGTCGTGCAACAGTTCGTGTGGTTTGAGTGGAAAATCTTCAATGAGTTCTTTTGGCGGATAGCATCCACGCAAAGATTCGGTGATTTCGTCCACTTCGCGCCGCCACGCGACGTAAGTTTCCGGCAATTCCCATTCTGGTGGTTCACCATGCAAATACGGCGCGACTGGCGGACGCCCCGGCAACGCATCGCGGATGCTCGTCATCGCCCACGCATCGAAAAGAATGTCGGTGACTGGCCGGATTTCCGGGGCGGGACTAAACGCCGCGCTACGAGCCGCAGGATCGAGTTTGCGGAGTGCGTTGGGACTGGCATCGCCCTTGAGGTGTTGCAGTAATTCGAGTGTCCGGGCGCGGGCGGCATCGAGAGCGTCGTCATTTTTGAAGTTCTCTGGATAAATCAATTCGATGGTGCTGTCGCTTGTGTTGCCGAAACGATTCACCCGGCCAAACCGTTGGGCAATGCTTTCGTAAGTCGAAAGATCGCAAATCAAATCATCGGCAGAAATGTTGACGCCTACTTCACCGGCGCTGGTGGCAATCAGATACACAGTGCCCTCACCGGGCGGAGGCGAATTTTCAGGACGACTCGATGGTGAAAGAAAGCGCAGAAATTGCGGGTTCTTTTGAGCGAGTTCATCGCGCTCCTTTCCGCGCATCGTTCCAGCAAGCACGACGGTGGCGAGCTTCTGTTTTTCCAACGCTTCCGCTACCCGTTGCGCGACATCCACCAAACGAGCAAACACCAACACCGCCCGGCCAGAATCCCGCCGCGCCGCAGCAAGTCTCGCAAGTTCTTCGGGAAGCTGTTTTTCATCGGCAATGGGATGAAGAATTAGGTGCTTTCGCGCCAAGAGGCGTTGTTTCACGCGCTCATCATTTTCATCATCAGCGGTAAGGCTAAACGGTGAACTTGCTTTGCGCGTGGTTGCGGAAAGTTCCAGCACGCGCAGCGGGCGAGCCTCTTTGCAACGGCTTTGCTCGGCAACGATGTCGGCAAGCAATTTCTGAAACGCCGGTTCAAGATGCGCTTCATCGTGGACGAGCAGCACGTCTTGGCCGAGCAACGCGGCATGATGCGGGCGTGTTTTGAAACCACAGGTGTAACGACTGAAAAGCAATCCGCTGCCAATCATATCCACGGTGCCAACAATCACCGCTGGTCGCGCCGGGTCAGCGCACCATTCGCGGTTATCCGCGAATTGCCCGCGTAGCGTGCTGATGGCGAGCGGATTGTCAGCGGGAATTGCGCAAAGCTTTGCCAATGCGTTCCGCCATTCTGGAAATTCTTCAAGCCGTTTTCTAATACGCTCCACCTCGGCGGTCGTTTGATCTACAACTGTGCGACGGTTGACGACATAAACCAACCGCCGAGGCATCTTGCCGGGATGGGTGATGAGCGCAATCAGCCAAATGGCAACAACAGATGTTTTTCCCAGGCCAGTTGGCAAATCCGCTGCTGGAGGAATTTCACCTTGGATGAATTTTTCATAAAGCGACTCCTGCCACGGGAATGGATTGTTTTCCGTGAGCTTTTGAAAAAATGTGCTGAACGGAAGACGGTTCATGGTTCACCGCCTTCGCGACGTGATGCAGAATGGCTGCTCATATTACCCGTGCCAAAGCAAAAATCCGAGCTTCTCTGTCTTGGCGAGGTTCAAGCGTATCAAAAAGAGCCTCAACAGCGAACATGAAAATTATGTAAAACAGACCCAGAATAAGGTGGGGGTTTTGCTTCGGCCTGCGGTTCGGCGAATGGAAAAGTGAAGTTGCGTTTGCACAATGGAGCGTGATTCGCTTCATCGTGCAAACGCTTTTGTATCGGCTTCTAAATATCCACCGCCTTAATTCACCTGGTTGTCAGAAAACAGTGTGCTGACTGGCAGTATGGCTCGTTGGCGCGGGTCTGTATAATGATTTGCCGTCATCTGGATGGTGGTATGCCGCAGTTGCGCGCTGCCGGCGAAAATCCCGTTTTGTTTGACAATGGCATCGCCAAATAATTTCCGCAGTTCATGCACCTTCTTCCGAGCCGTAATGCCTTTTTCTTCAAGCCAATCCATCAGTGTCTTCCAGTGAGGTTCACAACGATAGAAAACATACCTGGTATTTTTCCATTGTGTCTGGCTGGAAACGACAAATTCATTGGTCATGTCGGTGAGGCTCAATAATTCTTTCATTAACGCCGCATCAACATAAACAATCCCGCACGAGTCATGCTTGGGCTGATGGTAGGCAGTTGATTCGATTCGGATGGAATTATCATCCTGTTGAAGCTGGTTACAGAGCAGCGTGTCCGCCTCGGCTCGCCGCAATCCCGCGCACAGGCAGAGAAGAAACAGCTTGTAGGCTTCAGAGTGTTCAGACCGGAGTTCTTCGCGCGCCGCCTTCAGGAGACCGGCGTAAGATATTCCTGGCGGGGCATGAAATTTCATCGAACCGTTCTTTTCAAATTTCAGCGGTTCAAACCAATAAACCTCCCGTTCTCCTTTCTGTCCGTCCCTGATTTTGAATTTGGGGACGACAATTGAAAAATTTGGTTGGTTGATGATGTTGGCGCTGAACAGACTTTTGCAATTTCGCAAAGCAGTATTAAACGAACGGCTCACTTCCAGCCGACGTTTGGGATTGTTGTTGGCGCGCGACAGGTAAGCGATTTTCCAGTCCGCCGCCGCTGCCGGTGTAATAGTTCGTAGCGGCGTGGTTTCAACCTTTTGCGCCCATGCCGCATATTTTCCGTGCCAGTGACAGTATTTGGCTTTGTCGTTTGCGAACCCTCGGATGTGCGCCGCCAGCGCCCGAAAATATAGCGCATATCGGTGGAAGGTTTTTGGTTTCAAGTTGCTGACACGCTCGACTTCCTTCAAGAATGCTCCCACGGTCGCTTCGCCATTAACGGCCACTGGAATCGAGACGGGCAACGGCTGATTGAAACTTGCCAGGGTTGCATCCCACCCCTTGGCGACGAGCGAAAGATAAATGTCCCTCGCTTTGGTTGCGGCATCTTTCTTGTTCGCCGTGTCCAGATCAAAACTTCGGCGAATACCACGGTGTTTGATGCGAACTGACCATTCACCAGTTTTGCGGTGCTGGCCTTGATAAGAATAGGTCCGATGTTCAAGCCTCACTTTCCAGTATCCCACATGAGTTTTGGGGAAACGCTTTGGAAGTTTTATTCCCGAATCGGCCTGAGATTTGCCCACTAATTTCTTGGCCACTTCTTGGCCACTTTTTCTGTCTTCGACAGTAGCAATGAGTTGTTCCATAATACGAGTCTAATGCGCACATTGTTGATTTCACGTTAGTTATGGCGACTTATTACGACTCGTCACTACTCTGGACAACTGCCTACCTAATTTCTCATAATCGCTTGGTCACAGGTTCAAATCCTGTTGGGCCCACCATTTTTTCCAGAAGTTCCGCATACCTCCCCGGCAATTCAGCCAAAGCTCGCAGTTGCGCGGAGTGCCAGCCCAATTTACACTGCCCCCATTCATTTTAATAAAACATGACATCCAAGCATCTCGCCACGCAATCGTTGCATGCCGGTCAATCTCCCGACGGCGCCACGCTGTCCCGCGCCGTGCCGATTTACCAGACCACCTCCTACGTGTTCAAGAGCACCGAACACGCCGCCAATCTGTTTGCGCTCAAGGAGTTTGGAAATATTTACACGCGCCTGATGAATCCCACCACCGACGTGCTGGAACAACGCGTTGCGGCCATCGAAGGCGGCACCGGCGCGCTCGCTGTGGCTTCCGGGTCGTCCGCCATCACCTATGCCATTCTGGCCATTACCCGGCTGGGCGACGAAATTGTTTCCGGCAACAACCTTTATGGCGGCACTTACCAGCTCTTCAACCACACCATGCCGAAACTGGGCCGCACGGTGAAGTTCGTCAATTCGCGTGATCCAGAGGCTTTCCGCCAGGCAATCACGCCGAAGACCCGGGCGATTTACGTAGAAACCATTGGCAACCCCAAGCTGGACGTGCCGGATTTTGAGGCCCTTTCCAAAATCGCCCACGAGAACGGCATCCCGCTCGTGGTGGACAATACCGTCGGCGTCGGCCTGGTTAAGCCCTTTGAGCACGGGGCGGATATCATTGTGACTTCGGCCACCAAATACATTGGCGGGCATGGCACCAGCATTGGCGGCGTCATCGTTGATTCCGGTAAATTCCAGTGGAACAACGGCAAATTCCCGGAATTTACCGAACCCGATCCGAGTTATCACGGTCTGAAATATTGGGACGCGCTGGGCAACGTGCCTGGCATGGGCAATGTCGCTTTCATTTTGAAAATTCGCGTCACGTTACTGCGTGATACCGGCGCCTGCCTGAGTCCATTCAACGCGCACGAGTTGCTGCTGGGCTTGGAAACCCTGCCGTTGCGACAGAAACAACATTCCGCCAACGCCCTCGAAATAGCCCAATTTCTGAAAAATCATCCGCTGGTAAGCTGGGTCACTTATCCCGGCTTGCCGAGTGATCCCAGTTATGCCAATGCCGCGAAATATCTGAAGAACGGTTTTGGCGGCATCGTTGGCTTTGGCATCAAAGGCGGCCTCGAAGCGGGCAAAAAATTCATCAACTCCGTGAAGCTGTTTTCACATCTCGCGAACATTGGCGACGCCAAAAGCCTGGTCATTCATCCGGCTTCCACCACGCATCAGCAATTGACCCCGGAGCAACAGGAAACCACCGGCGTTAAGGCGGATTACATCCGCCTGTCAGTAGGGCTGGAAGACATTGCCGATATCAAAGCCGATATTGATCAGGCGTTGCGCGCGGCGGCTCAATAAAATGGCCGATCCGCAATCCAGCACCTTTCAGGGCGACCTGCAGGATCAGAAAGTGGCCGGTTACCAGTCCGTGCTGGGCGTCACGCACACCCAAATTGCAACCCTGCCCGGATTTTGCACGCAATCGGGCCATCAATTTGATCAGGTTGATGTCGCCTACCAGACGTTGGGCGCGCTTTCGCCGGCGCGGGACAATGCCATCCTGGTTTGTCACGGTCTTTCCGGCACGGCGCATGTCGCGGGAACCGATCCGCAAACCGGCCGGCCCGGCTGGTGGGATTATCACGTCGGTCCCGGGAAAGCCATCGACACCGACAAGTTTTTTGTCATTGGCACCAACACGCTGGGTGGTTGCAACGGCACCACCGGCCCGAGCTCAATCGATCCGCGCACCGGCAAGCCTTACGGCATGAGTTTCCCGCCGATCACCGTTCGGGACATGGCGACCGCGCAGGCCAAATTGATGGATCACCTCGGCATCGAAAAATTATTTGCCGTGGTCGGCGCCTCGATGGGCGGAATGCAGGCGTTGACCTGGGCGACCGAAATGCCCGAACGCGTGCGGGTCTGCGTTCCCATTGCCACCTGCACCGCCCATAATGCCATGCAGATTGCGTTCAATGAAATTGGACGCCGAGCGATCATCACCGACCCGAATTGGAACAGCGGCAATTACTCGGAAAACTCGCTGCCCGCGCACGGACTGGCCGTGGCGCGCATGGTCGGACACGTCACTTACCTGAGCGAAGTGGCCATGGCCAAAAAATTCGGGCGCCGCCGGCAACCCATTGCCGAAGATCCGGACCAGTTTTCCGTCGAAAGTTATTTGCACCATCAGGGAGAGGCTTTCGTCAAACGATTTGATCCCAATTCCTACCTTTACCTGACCCGGGCCATTGATGCCTTTGATTTGTTTCAAAACGCCGCGCCGGAAGAAGTCTTGCGCCGCGTGCATTCGCGTTTTCTGGTGGTGTCCTTTTCCTCGGACTGGTTGTATCCGCCGGTCCAATCGCGCGAACTGGTCCGGCTCTTGAAACGCTCCGGCATTGCCGCCACCTATATCAATCTGGAAGCCGATTACGGACACGATTCCTTCCTGATCCACAACCCGCCGTTCGCCAACGTGCTCAAGCATTTTCTGGCCGGCGAATACGCGCCGAATCATGAGCCGCGGCTCGCCCACCTTGCCCCGGCTTGACGCATCATGAACCCCGGCGTTTACGAAACCGTGGCCCAGTGGATTCCCGAAAAATCCCGCGTGCTGGACTTGGGCACCGGCGACGGCACATTTCTGGAGCGCCTCATTCAAACCCGGCATGTCACCGGCGAGGGCGTGGAGAAAGACGCTGAACTGGTGGGGCGCTGCGTGCAACGCGGTCTGGTGGTGCATCAGGGCGACATTGCCGAAGGGCTGGATCAACACGCCGATGGCACCTTTGATTTTGTGCTGCTGCTGGGAACGTTTCAGGAGTTGATTCAACCGGCGGAAATCATCCACGAAGCCTTCCGGGTCGGCCGGCAGGTGGTGATCGCTTTTGACAATTTCGCGCATTACCGGGTGCGATTGCAGATTTTGATTAAAGGGCGCACGCCGATCACGCCCTCGCTTCCTGCCCAGTGGTATCGCACGCGCAACCTGCATTTTCTGTCCGTGGCCGATTTCGAAAGCTTTTGCCAGGAATCCGGCATTCGGGAAACCCGCCGCGCTTTCTTCAACATCCGCGGAGCCATTCATTTTTTTCCAAATCTGCGCGCCGAAGCCGCCGTCAGCCTGCTGCAAGCGGATTCGCAGCAAACCTTGCGCAAACCGGCTTAAACGTGCCGGGCCAACTGGAACTCATCCGTCACCACTCCGGAAAATCAAATCCCTGCAGGCGTTCCAGCAACCGGGCATCAGCGGCGGGAAATTCATACCGGCCCAACCCGGCGCGGTTCACCCACTGAACGGCCGCGCAATCCAGGGCCTGGGGTTCCCCGGTCAGCAGACGGCAGATAAAGAACTTCAGATGCACGGATTTTTCGGGATAGTCGTGGGTGATTTCTTCGAACCGCTCGCCAACGGAAATTTCCACCCCCAACTCCTCCATGATTTCACGCGCGAGGCATTGCTCAAAGGTTTCCTGCGGCTCACGCTTGCCTCCGGGAAATTCCCACAGACCGCCGAGGTGCGCATGGGCGTGTCGCTGGGTGATCAAAAGCTTTCCGCCGCGAAAGATCAACGCGGCGGAGACCTCGATAATCTTTTTAGCGGCCGACACTCTTGTAAATCCAGCCAAGTTTTTCCATTTCCGCCGGATCGAACAGATTGCGTCCATCGAAGAAAATGGGCGCGGTCATGATTTTCTTGGCGCGGGCAAGATCGATTTGCTTGAACTCATCCCATTCCGTGGCGATGACCAGCGCGTCGCAGCCTTCGGCCACGGCATTCATGTCAGCCACAAAGGTGGCGTTGGGGAGCAGCGGCCTGGCTTTTTCCATGGCTTTCGGATCATACACGCGCAAGGCCGCGCCGTCTTTGGCGAGACGCAGGCACAGGTCAATGGCCGGGGAGGAGCGGACGTCATCGGTGTTCTGCTTGAAAGCCAAACCCAGCACGCCGATTTTCTTGTCCTTCAACACCCAGAGCGTATCGGTGATCTTTTTGACAAAGCGCTCCATCTGGTCGGCATTGATGCGCTGGACTTCCTTGAGCAGCTTGAAGTCATAGCCGATTTGCTCGGCAATCTTGATGAACGCGCTGAGGTCTTTGGGAAAACAACTGCCGCCGAACCCAATGCCGGCATTCAGGAAGCGGCGGCCAATGCGTTCGTCCAACCCGATGCCGTTGGCCACTTCCTGCACGTTGGCGCCAGCCGCCTCGCAGACGTTGGCAATGGCGTTGATGTAGGAAATCTTGAGGGCCAGAAACGAATTGGCCGCGTGTTTGATCAATTCGGCGGAATTGATGTCGGTGACGATGATGGGGGCGTTGAAGGGAGCGTAAACCTCGCGCATGGCGGCCGCCGGACGCGGCGAGGCCACACCAACCACCACGCGATCCGGCTTCATCAAATCGCCCACGGCAAAGCCTTCGCGCAGAAATTCCGGGTTGCTGACGACGTCGAACTCAACCTTGGAGGTGCAATACCGTTTGATGGTCTCGGCCACTTTTTCCCCGGTTTTCACCGGCACGGTGCTCTTATCAACGATAATTTTGTAGCTGGTCAAGGCCGCGGCGATGTCCCGCGCCACGCGCTCGATATAACTCAGATCCACCGAACCATCCACCTGGGGCGGGGTCGGCACGGCAATGAAAACCACATCTGAATTCTGAACGCCTTCGGCAGTGCTGGAGGTGAACTTGAGCCGGCCGGCCGCCACGTTCTTCTGGACCAGATCTTCCAGACCAGGCTCGTAGATCGGAATCCCACCCGCCTGCAACATTTTCACCTTGTTCGCATCATTATCGACACAGATCACCTGGTGCCCCACCTCGGCAAAACAGGTTCCGGTAACCAACCCGACGTAGCCGGTGCCAATAATGGAGAGTTGCATTCGGTTCAGCCTATGATTTGGCGGCGGATTTGGCATCCGCCTTTTCGAGCGGTTTGGCCACGGCCAGCTTTGCCTGGATTATTGAAATGCGTTGCGCGGCTTCCGAAGCCAGCGAAGCGGCCATCGGCGACTGCACCACTTGCTGGTAAGAACTCAGCGCCCCGTTCAATTTGCCCTGGAGTTCCAAAACCCGGCCCTGGGAAAACTCGGCCAGGGTGGCTTCCGGCGAATTCTTGTTGCTGTCGGCGACTTTGCGATAGGCGGCCAGAGCGTCGTCCAGCTTGCCCTGGGCTTCCAAGCTGGCGGCCACCCCGGATTGTGCCTGCATGGTCAGCGAGCTGCCGCTGTGTTTGGCCAGAAAATCCTGAAATTGTTTCAACGCATCCGCGTATTTGCCGTCGCTGAACAAAATCGTGGCGGCTTGGAGCTGGGCGCGCTGGCCGGAAATCGTGCCCGGATAATCATCGGCGATCTTCAGGTAACCCGCGACCACTTGCTCGGCCGGAATTTTGGCGGGCTGATTGAACTGAAATTCGGTGTAGGCCAGGCCGGCCGCCGTTTCAGCCGAATCGTGCTGGGTGGCAACATAAAACCATACCACCCAGGCCACCACCGCCATCACTGCGCCGATAATCAGGCGTTTTTTGTTGGCGTCATACCATGACCAAAACTTTAAAAGCAACTCTGCTGATGCGTCTTTTGTTTCCATATTGGGCGGGGATTTTTTCCTTCCTGCCGACGAAAGGCAAGCCGAAATCCTGGCCAAAAGCCGCCAAACAGGCTCGACAAGCTCGGAAATGGAAAATTACAGTCGTCCGCATGAAAGCATTCGGCCCCCCGCCAAGCCGCTGGCTGGATGGCAATGGGCCGCAGTCAGTCTTGGAACCCAAGGATCGCTGGCAGAAGCAATAACTGTCCGCAGATATGAAAAATTCACGCCTTCCAGACCTTGCCCGGTTCCACCTTGAATCCCGCCATGACGTTTCGGGTATCAATGATTAAACCACTCCAATTCGCCAGTTGTCGGAAGTTCACCGCTTGATGGGCTGTGGCAATGATCACGGCATCGAAAACGGCCAGGTTCTGGCGGCTCCATTTGATGGATTTCATTCCCGCCCAGTGGGAATGTTCGCGGGTGGGTTTGATGACCGGCACGTGCGGATCATGATACGCCACGGTGGCTCCGCGGGCTTGGAGCGAATCCAACAGGTGATAACTGGGCGACTCACGATCGTCGTCCACGTTGGCTTTGTAGGCCAAGCCCAGCACCAGCACGCGCGCCCGGCGCAGAGCTTTGTTTTGGGCTTTCAACGCTTGCGCGGCCCGCGCCACGACCCGTTGCGGCATGGCCCGATTAATTTCGCCGGCCAGTTCCACAAAACGCGTTTCCACCCCGGCCTGGCGCGCTTTCCACGCGAGATAAAACGGATCAATCGGAATGCAATGGCCGCCCAAGCCCGGACCGGGATAAAACGGCATGAACCCAAACGGCTTTGTCCGCGCCGCCGCGATCACGTCCCAGATATCAATGTCCAGCGCGGCATAAACCCCCTTGAGTTCGTTGACGAGCGCGATGTTGACCCCGCGGAAAACATTTTCCAGCAGCTTGGCCGCTTCCGCCGTCCGACAGTTGGCGACCGGAACCAGACGACGAATGGCCCGGCGGTAAACTCTTTTCGCCGCCTCCAAACAGGCGGGCGTATAACCGCCAACCACTTTGGGAATTTCGGCAACGCGGCTTTGCGGATTGCCGGGATCTTCGCGTTCAGGGGAAAAGGCGAGGTGAAAATCAGCTCCAGCTTTCAGACCAGAACCGCGCTCCAAAACGGATCGCAGTTCATTTTCCGTGGTGCCGGGATAGGTGGTGGATTCGAGCACCACCAGTTGCCCTTTTTGCAGATGGGGCGCGACGCTTTTGCCCGTTTTTAGAACGAAGGAAAGATCGGGCGCGCGGTTCCGTTTAAGGGGCGTGGGGACGCATACAAGCACCGCCTCGACCGATCGGATTTCTCCGAAATCGGTGGTGGCGGCAAATTGGCCGCTCTGAACAAATCTTTTGATTTCGCCGGCGGAAATATGCTTGATGTAGCTGCGGCCGGAATTCAGCGCCGAAACTTTCCCGGCATCGACATCCAATCCCAGCACATGAATGCCGCTGCGTGCAAATTGCAAACACAGCGGCAAACCAACATAACCAAGGCCTATAACCGCGATTTTCATGCCGTTCGCGCCAGCTTGCACCAACCGCGAGCGCGGCAAAAGCGTTTTCGCTGCGGGCGTTTACTTTTTAAACGTCCGGAGATAGGCGACGGATGCCTTGAGATCGTCCGCCGAAAGCTCGAACGCCCGCATCATGGTTTTCCCGTCCTTTTTCAAGCCTTCCCGGAGGGATTTCAAGGCCTGTTCGTCCGTGAAAGAGGCCTGAACCTTGGCGTCGGTGTAATCGCGGGCACCGAGTTTCTGGCCCATTTTGGTTGCGCCTTTGCCATCGTCACCGTGGCATTTGGCACAATTGTCCGTGTAAACCGCCTTGCCGTCAGCGGCCATGGCGTTGGTGGTAAAGGCAAGCGCGAGCGCCGCCGGAATAGCGAGGAGAGCAAGTTTTTTCATAAGCTTCGAATCATTTATCCACCAAGCCGGATTTTAATTCCAAACTAATATTGTCAGAGACTTTACTTGGATTGCGTATGATCAAGTGATTCTTATAACCAAAGAACCGGCACGAGGAGGCCTGCCGGCGCCCCCGTCAGCCGGAAACCGCCACTCTCACTTGCCGCAGCATTGCTTGTATTTTTTCCCGCTGCCACACGGACACGGATCGTTGCGGCCCACTTTGGGACCGGTGCGCACCGGTTTGGCCTTGGCGGCGGCTTCCACCGCCGAAGCGGCTTCGCTTACCACATCGCTCGCCTTGCTTGGGGCGCTCGTGCCGCCGTAGGCGCTGGAGGCTTGATGCAAGGTTTGCTGCGGCGCGTTGCGCAGGAAGTTTTCAAACGCGAGCAGACTGGACGCGCTGCGGAAAACGTTGTGACAAATTTCGGTCTTCACGTTGACCATCAGCTCGTCAAAAATCTTGAACGCTTCCGCCTTGTATTCCAAGAGCGGATCGCGCTGGCCGTGGGCCCGCAACCCGATGCTGTGGCGCAGGCTGTCCATCTCGTAAAGGTGCTCCTGCCACAACTTGTCGATCGCCTGGAGAATGGTGTAACGCTCGACGATCGCCAGTTTGTCCGGCTCTTCAAAACTGACCTTCAGCTCGTAAGCCTTGCGAATGGCCTCGCTGATGAAGGTGCAGATGGCAAATTGCGCCTCGTTCAAATTGCCGAAAAGCGAATCGGCCACGGGCTTTTCCTTGCCGGATTGCGCGGCCTTTAAAATTTCGCCTTCGGGCATCCCGAGCGGAAAATTCAAATTCACCCAATCCGCCAGCGCCCGCAGGCGCCACTCGGATGTTTCGGTGCCTGCGGTGGTGAATTCCTCGATCTTGAGGATGACCACTTCCTCGATGATGTCCATCAACCGGTCACGCACATCGTCGTTGTTGATGATCTCGTTGCGGAAGCCGTAAATGACTTCGCGCTGTTTGTTCATCACGTCGTCGTATTCCAGCGTGCGTTTGCGAATCTGGAAATTGTGTTGTTCAACGCGCTTTTGCGCCTGCTGGATGGAACGATTGAGCAAACCGTGCTTCAGTTCCTCGCCTTCTTCCAAGCCCATCTTTTCCATCAATTTTACGATGCGATCGGAGCCGAACAGGCGCATCAAATCGTCTTCCAGCGAGATGAAAAAGTGCGAGCTGCCGGGGTCGCCCTGGCGCGAGCAGCGGCCGCGCAACTGGCGGTCGATGCGGCGGGATTCGTGACGTTCGGTGCCGAGCACGTGCAGGCCGCCGGTCACCTTCGATTGCGGCGTCAGGTCGAACGCGCGCAGAACCGGATTCGTTTGGAAACCGCCGTTGCCAGTGCGGATTTCCGAATCAATTTCCTTCACTTCTCCCGTGGAAGGTTCGATTAATTTGTAACGGTAGCCCCGGCCTTCGGGATGCGGCTTGCCTTCCACATTCCACATCACGCCCGCGCCCAACTTGATGTCGGTGCCGCGGCCCGCCATGTTGGTGGCGATGGTAATGGCGCCGCGTTGACCGGCGCGGGCGACGATTTCCGCCTCCTGCTGGTGATATTTGGCGTTCAGCACGGAATGGATCAGCCCTTCCTTCTTCAGCATGCGCGAGAGCATTTCGCTGGTTTCCACCGAAACGGTGCCCACCAGCACGGGGCGGCCCTGGGTGTGGAGCAACTTGATTTCCTGGACCACGGCGTTGAATTTTTCCCGCCGCGTTTTGTAAACCGAATCGTCGGCGTCTTTGCGGATGTTCGGCCGGTTGGTCGGAATGCTCAACACGCCGAGCTTGTAGATGTCCAGAAATTCCGACGCTTCGGTTTCGGCCGTGCCGGTCATGCCCGCCAGCTTGGCGTAAAGCCGGAAATAATTCTGAATGGTAATCGTTGCCAGCGTCTGGGTTTCGCGTTCGATGGCGACGCCTTCCTTGGCTTCGACCGCCTGGTGCAAGCCGTCGCTCCAGCGGCGGCCCGGCATGAGGCGCCCGGTGTGCTGGTCCACAATGATGACCTTGTTTTCCTGCACCACGTATTCCACATCGAGCTGGTAAAGCGAATACGCTTTGAGCAACTGCGAGATGGCGTGGATCTTTTGCGCCTTGGCTTCAAAATCCGTCTGCAACTTGGCTTTCAGCTCCATGCGCTTGCGGGCGTCGGTTTCCGGACCGGCGTCAATGTCGTGCAGCAGGGTGGTCAAATCCGGCAGGACGAAGGCGTCCGGATCCTGCGGGCTGATGAAATTGCGGCCTTTTTCGGTCAAGTCGGCGTCGTGGCTTTTCTCGTCAATCGCGAACAGCAATTCTTCCTTCTCGCGATAAAGATCGACTTTTTTCTGGTCCTTGTGCAGGTCCAGTTCGGCGCGGTTCATCAAGCCGGCGTTCTCGGGATTTTCCAGGAGACGCATCAACTCTTCCGACTTCGGCTGGCCGGTTTTCACGCGGAACAACAGCAACCCGATTTGGTGTTCGAGCCCCGGCGCGTCGGTGACGTTGGAACCATCGGTCGGATGCAATTTTTTGATCAGGTCCATCGCTTCTTTCACAAAGCGATTGCACAACTGTTGCTGGGCGCGGACCAGCGATTCCACCGTGGGCTTCCATTGCGCGTATTGCTCGTCAAAAGTGTGAACCGCCGGGCCGCTGATGATGAGCGGCGTGCGGGCTTCGTCGATCAAGATGGAGTCCACTTCGTCCACGATGGCGAAATAATGCCCGCGCTGCACCTGCTCTTCTTTGCGCAGGGCCATGCCATTGTCGCGGAGGTAGTCGAACCCAAATTCGGCGTTGGTGCCATAGGTGATGTCGCAGAAATACTGTTCCCGGCGCACCCGGGGCGGCTGATCGTGCAGAATCACCCCGACCGTCAAGCCCAAAAAACGATAAATGGCCCCCATCCACTCGGCGTCGCGCGAGGCGAGATAATCGTTCACCGTCACCACGTGAACGCCGCGTCCGGTCAAGGCATTCAGGTAAACCGGCAGTGTCGCCACCAGGGTTTTGCCTTCACCCGTGGCCATTTCAGCGATGTGCCCGGTATGCAACGCGTAACCGCCGATCAACTGCACATCAAACGGCACCATTTCCCAGCGAATGGGATGTTCGCGCACCATGATGTCCTGGCCGCAAAGCCGGCGGCAGGCGTTCTTTACCACCGCAAACGCTTCCGGCAAAATCTCGTCCACCCTGGCCGCCAGTTGATCTTTGTCTTGGATTTGAGAAAGCTCCTCCTTCCACGCCGTGGTTTTGGCACGCAAATCATCATCCGTAAGGTTTTGCAGCCCGGCTTCAATTTCATTGATGCGGGCGACCACCGGACGAATCTTTTTAACGTCACGATCGTTCTTGGAAGGGAAAATCGCTTTGAAAAAATTCACAGTAATCTTTCTGTAATCAGGTTAAAAATGAACAAATACGCTACGCGACCAAACGCGTAGCGTCAAAGCGAAACCAATCAAGGCTTGGGCAGCGGGCGCAACTTGGCACCGTCCTTAAGAAAGAGGGTAACGGTTCCTCACCGACAAAAAGCAAACCACAACGCAATACGTGTCAACTCATGGAACCACCCACCCAGCGATTGCCCAGTCTTGCGGACATCGAACGTGAAGTTGCGGACGAAGGCCGCGAATGGATGCAGCCACGGCTGCAAGAACGACGCCAGCGACTTGCCAACGGACAGGGCGAGGTTTTTCCCTCTCCAGCACCGCCGGCGACGAAGGCTCACCCGCCAGAGCGAATTCGGCGAGGTCAGTCTGACCGTTGATTACGGGCAAGATCCCCCAAGCCGGGAATGGGGTTGGCCGGTCCAACGGGCGTGGGAACTGAAGCCGCATCAAAAATTGATGCCCGGCTTGGCCGAGCAGTTGTGTTTTACGGTCGCGGCCACCGGCAGTTACGAGGCGGCGGCGGGGGGCAGCAAATGGGGCGTGCCCGTGGACGATTCAAAGTTGCGCGTCTTGGGGCAACGCATCGGAGCACAGGCCGAGGGCCAGGCCCGGGAACGGCTGGCCACGCCGGCCCAAGAACGGGAACCGCAACGGACCGCCACGCCCTTGGACGTATTGATGGTGGATGGCTGGCAGGTGCGGCAGCGCGGCGAAGGCTGGGGGAAAAGGAAAACGTCCAAATCCCGCGTGGAATGGCACGAACTAAAGTTTGAATTTTCATGCCCTACCTTGTGACAGGACCCAAACCCGCAAGCCAACCATTTTTTATCCCTCACACCTCACACCTCATACCCACGGGACTCCTGTGTTTCCAAATCAATCTTTTCCGCGTAATGTGCGGGAAATGACTTCCCGTTCCGCAAGTTTTTGCCGATTGCTCGCCATCGTGAATCTGGCGCTGTCGGTTCGGCTCCGCGCCGAGGTGTTATCCGTCAGCATTCCCAGGCCACCCGCGCCGGAGACGGGCTATTTCAAATTGGGCACCATTACCAATCCCGCAGGACAGGAAATCTCGGTGAACAGCCGCAGTCTGCTGCTCAACGGCCAGCCGTGGTTTCCGGTGATGGGCGAAATCCACTATGCCCGCGTGCCGCAAGCCGAATGGCGCGACGAGTTGCTCAAGATGAAAGCTGGTGGCATTGACATTGTGGCCACTTACGTTTTCTGGATTCACCACGAGGAAGTTGAAGGCCAGTGGGATTGGCGCGGTCGTCGCGATTTGCATCAATTCATCGAAACCTGCCGCGCATTGGAATTGAAAGTCATCGTGCGCTGCGGTCCGTGGTGCCACGGTGAAGTGCGCAACGGCGGCTTTCCAGACTGGGTCATGGCGCATCAGGATTGGAAGCTATGTTCCACCGATACCAATTTTCTCGGAGCCGTAAAGCGGCTTTACGCTCAGATCAGCCAACAACTTCATGGCGAACTGTGGAAAGACGGTGGGCCCGTCATCGGCATTCAGGTGGACAACGAATTCGGCGGTTCACCGAAATACTTGCTCGCCCTCAAACAAATCGCAGTGGAAGCCGGGATTGACGTGCCGTTCTACATTAAAACCGGCTGGCCGGCCATGAAAACGCCGGTGCCATTGGGCGAACTCATCCCGCTGTTTGGCGCCTACGCCGATGGTTTTTGGGATCGCACCCTGCGGCCCATGAACGGCAACAGTTGGGAAAATTTCACCTTCAGGCACACGCGCACGGATACCGGCGTGGGCAATGACACGCTGGGCAATCGCCAGGCACGCGATACCGCCGGCACGGAAAAATATCCGTATCTGACCTGCGAAATCGGCGGCGGCATGCCGGCCTCCTATCATCGGCGGATGAATTATGATCCGCGCGATGTCGAAGCGGTGGCGCTTTGCCAACTCGGCAGCGGCAGCTCGCTGATGGGTTATTACATGTATCACGGCGGCCAGAATCCGGATGGCAAACTCACCACGCTTCAGGAAAGTCAGGCCACCGGCTACCCCAACGATCTGCCGGTGAAGTCTTACGATTTCAACGCGCCGATTGGCGAATTCGGTCAGATCAATCCGCAATATTACTGGCTACGGCGCCTGCACCTTTTCCTGCACACGTTCGGCAATGCGCTGGCACCGATGCCAACCACGTTTCCAGAAATGCATCCGACGAACAAGAACAACCTCGCCACGTTGCGTTGGGCCGTTCGCTCAGATGGCCATTCAGGCTACGTTTTTGTGAACAATTACGAACGGCTCCGTCCGCTGCCTGCGAAGCCGGAGGTGCAGTTCAAACTGAATTTGCCCGGAGGCGAACTGGTTTTCCCGCCCAAGCCGGTCACCATTCCCACTGACGCTTTTTTCTTCTGGCCTTTCAATCTTTACGTCAGCGGCACGCGGCTGATCTACGCCACGGCCCAGCCCATTGGCAAAACCGAAATAGGCGACGTTCAGATATATTACTTCGCCGAAACGCCCGGCATAAAGGCTGACTTTGCTTTTGATCCCGCCGGTTTGTTAGGAGAAGCCAAAGGCAATTCGCAAGGACCGCAAGCCGTTTTTGAAAACGTCCGGCCCAGCCGGGAACCGGCCTTCACCGTGACCAATAAACTCGGTGAACCCATTCAAATTGTTCTGCTCAGTGACGCCGATTCACTGGCGCTGCGAAAAACGGCTGACGGCAAAATCTTTTTTGATCCGCCTGCCAGATTCAAATCCGTCGCACCAAAGACTGAACTTATCATGTCAGCCGGCCCCGCCCGCGAAATTCCGCTAAACAGCAAAACGCACCTTGCCCTTGCGCCGACGGATGCTGATTTCACCAACGCCGCTGTTTGGAAAATCCGCTTGCCCGCCCGGCTGGACATGGCCACCGATCCCCTGCTCCGCATTCGCTACCTTGGAGACGTCGCCCGCCTGACCTTAAACGGCAAATTGATCGCCGATAATTTTTACTCCGGACGCGAATTCGACCTGGGTTTGAAGCGTTACGCACCGGAAATTCTAGCCGGCGATCTGCGACTTGAAATTTTGCCGCTCCGCAAAGATGCGCCGGTTTTCTTTGAGCCGAAGGACAAGCCGGATTTCGACACCAATGAAACGTTGTTGAAACTTCAATCGGCGAACATTCTCCAGCGTTCCGGGGTTGAAACGGCAAAGTAAATCTGTTCCCATCCTTATTCGCATGAAATTCAAACTGGTGATCTCACTGTTCGCCGTCCTCGCCTACGTGGCACAACTGTCCGCCGCTGATTTGACGCTCTGGTATCAACAGCCGGCCTCCGACAAAAAGCCCATGGATGAAGCATTGCCCATTGGCAACGGCCGCATGGGCGGATTGATCTTCGGCGCCCCTGAACGCGAGCGCATCATCGTCAACGAAGACAGTCTTTGGACCGGCGGCGAAAATCCGTCCGGCAATTACGACACCATGGGCGCTTACCAAGTGCTGGGTAATGTCTTTGTGAAATTCGAAGGAACGACAAACGTGACCGATTATCGGCGCGATCTGGATCTGGCCACGGCGCTGGCGCACGTCAGCTACATTGCGAACGGAACTCAATTTGAACGCGAGTTTCTGTGCAGTCATCCGGCAGGCGTGCTGGCAGCCCGGTTCACGGCCAATAAAAAGGCGGCTTGCACCGGCAGCATTGAACTACAAGATACCCATGACGCAAAAATTTCCGCGGATGGCCAGGGGCTGGTTGCTTCGGGGACATTGAGTAACGGAATGAAGTTTGAATGGCAGTTGCGCGTGCTGAACCAGGGTGGCTCGGTGAAATTGACTCCCGGCATCGCCGGGCAGGCCGACGCCGCGCAAATCAAATTTGCCGGGTGCAACTCGCTCACGCTGCTCATCGTCGCCGGCACGGATTACGCGTTTGATTATGCCAGCCATTTTCACGGAACTGATCCGCATGCTGTATTGACGAAACGGATGGACGCCGCCGCGAAGAAAAGTTTTGCCGTGCTCAAGCGGGATCACATCAAAGATTATCAGGCCATGTTCAATCGCATGGCGGTGGATTTCAGCAAATCCACCACGGCGCAGACGAAGTTGCCCACCGATCAACGCAAGCTGAAAGCCTTCAAAACCGTCGATCCCGGCCTTGAAGCGCTGCTGTTTCAATACGGTCGTTATCTCTTGATCGCGTGTTCCCGGCCGGGCGGGCTGCCGGCCAATTTGCAGGGATTGTGGAACGACAACAATTCGCCCGCGTGGCATTCCGATTACCACGCCAACATCAACATCCAGATGAATTACTGGCCGGCCGAACCCGCCAATTTAACCGAATGCGCCGAGCCATTCTTCGACTTGGTGAACAGCCAACTTCCCGCGTGGCGCAAAGCGACCGCAAAGGCCAAGGAATTCAAAACCGCCGATGGACAATTCGCAAAACGCGGATTTGCCATTCGCACCTCGCACAACATTACCGGCGGCATGGGCTGGCGATGGGATAACACCGCGAACGCGTGGTATTGCCTGCATTACTGGGAGCATTTTGCGTTTGACCGCGACACGAACTTCCTGCGCCAGACCGCTTATCCCATCATGAAAGAAACGTGCGAATTTTGGCAGGATCAGCTCAAAACGCTCCCGGATGGAAAACTCGTCGTGCCCGACGCCTGGTCGCCGGAACATGGGCCCAGCGAAGATGGCGTGAGTTACAGCCAGGAAATTGTCTGGAACCTGTTCAACAACTTCGTTCAAGCCGCCGATGTGCTTGGCACCGATCAGGAATATCGCGGGCAAGTCGCCGCCATGCGTGATCACCTGGCCACGCCCGGCATCGGCAGTTGGGGGCAATTGCTGGAATGGATGCATGAACAGCACAATCCAAAATATCCGGAGCTCGACACGCCCAACGATCATCACCGACACACGTCGCATTTGTTTGCGGTTTATCCCGGCGACCAAATTAGCGTGACCAAGACGCCGGCGCTGGCGGCTGCCGCGAAAGTGACGCTCGACGCGCGCGGCATTGCCGCCGACAGCGACGTGCGTGAATGGTCCTTTGCCTGGCGCACGGCGCTTTACGCCCGATTGCATGATGCCGAAAAAGCGCACCTGATGTTGCAGCAGCTTTTTTCCGCGCGTAACACCTGCCCCAATTTGTTTGGACTGCATCCGCCTATGCAGATAGATGGGAATTTCGGCATCACCGCCGGCATCGCCGAAATGCTGCTGCAATCGCAGACGGGTGAAATTGAGTTGCTGCCCGCGCTGCCGACTGAATGGCCTGCCGGAGCCGTTTCAGGTTTGCGGGCGCGGGGTGATTATGAAGTAAACCTGTCGTGGACGGATGGAAAACTCAGCTCCGTCACCGTGAAAAACATCAACGGCAGCGGTCATGTGAAATTGCGCTATGGCGATCTAACTACGGAAATCGAGTTGAAACGCGGAGACCAGCGCACGCTCAACGCCCACCTGCAATAATTCCAATGAAACCGAAATGGCTCGTATTCGTCGGTTGCTTGATTTGTCTTTCGAGTGAGATGGCATTCTCATCGGAGCCGGATATTATGAGCGGCCTCCGACCAGAACACCCGCGGCTGATCATCACCAGCGAACGTTGGACCGAGTTGCGAGCCAGTTGCACCAACCATCCCGAGGTCGCGGCCATCGTGGCTCAATGCGTGGCGCGCGCCCGCAACGTGCTGAATGCGCCACCGCTGGTTTACAAGAAGGAGGGAAAACGGCTGCTGTCGGTTTCGCGCGAAGCCGTGCGCCGGATTGTGCTTACCAGTTTTGCCTACCGCATGACCGGCGAAAAGGTGTTTTTCGACCGCTCCCGTCAGGACATGCTGGCCGCCGCGAATTTCTCCGATTGGAATCCATCGCATTTTCTCGACGTCGGCGAAATGACCGCCGCCCTGGCCATCGGCTACGACTGGCTGTTTGCCGATTTACCGGCTGCCGATCGCGCGACCATAGAAAAAGCCATCGAAGAAAAAGGCGTTCAGCCCGGTTTGTCAGCCACCAATTCCGAGAATTGGTGGCATCGGGCGGAAAACAATTGGAACCAAGTCTGTTTTGGCGGCTTAACGCTCGGCGCACTGGCCATTGCCGACAAATCACCAAACACCGCCCGCGAGTTACTCACGCTTGCTCGCAAAGATAATTTGAACGGCCTCAAGCCATATGCGCCGGATGGCATTTATCCCGAAGGCCCGAGCTACTGGGGCTACGGCACGTCGTATGAGGTGCTGATGCTTTCGGCACTCCAGACCGCCTTGGGCACGGATTGGGACTTGGCCACGCAACCCGGCTTTCTAGCCAGCGCCGGCGCACTGCTGGAACAAATTGGACCGACCGGACGACCGTTCAATTTTTCCGACAGTCACGATGGGGTGCTTTTTGATTCATCGCTGTTTTGGTTTGCGCAAACGCTGCATCAACCGGGCCTCGTGTATTTTCAGAATCAGCAATTGCTCCAAAAACTAAACGGCGCCCGATCCGATGGCGGATTCGATCGTTTTTTCCCGCTCGTGGCGCTTTGGGTTGATCATTTACCTGCGCCCATTCCACAGCCTGATTTGCCGCTCGCCTGGCACGGTGAAGGACGAAATCCCATCGGCGTTTTCCGCAGTTCATGGACCGATACCAACGCGCTTTTTCTCGCCTTCAAAGGCGGTTCCGCCAGCAACAATCACGGGCACATGGACGCCGGCTCCTTCGTGCTCGATGCCAAGGGGGTTCGCTGGGCCAGCGATCTTGGCGCGCAGGATTATCTCTCGATCGAATCCAAAGGCTGGAATCTCTGGAACAGCAGCCAACAAAGTGATCGTTGGCGGGTTTATCGGCTGAATAATTTCAGTCACAACACGCTCACGCTCGGCGGCCAACTGCACGCGGTCAAAGGTTTTGCCCGCATCACGGCTTTTACCACGAACGCGGCGACGGTTGATCTTTCGCCAATTTTCGCCGGCCAGGCCAAACACGTTTTGCGCCAGTTCTCCGTTGGCAAAAACGAGCGCGTCACCATTCGCGATGACATTGCCGAAGCCAAACCCGGATTGAGCGTCCGCTGGCAAATGCTCACCCACGCCGACATCCAGACCGATCATCAACGCGCCACGCTCCGCTTGAATGGTCAGGAATTGCGCGCGAAAATCATCTCTCCGGCGAATGCTGAATTTGAAATCGCCAGCGCGCAGCCGCCGGATGACGGAGTAAACCAAGCCAACCCCAGTGCCCGCATTCTGGCCGTCAATGCCAGCGTGCCTGAAACCGGAAAACTCACTGTCGAAGTTGAACTTCAGCCGTAAGGTGGAACAAAACCAATTGAAATTGATTCCATCTGTCCGCAGTTCCTGTTTCAATTTCCGCCCATGAAAATTTTGGTCATCGGTTCGGGCGGACGCGAACACGCCCTCGTCTGGAAACTCGCGCAGTCACCGCACGCCACGCAGGTGTGGTGCGCGCCCGGCAACGCCGGCATCGCTCAGGAACGCCTCGCCCAAAAGGGCAACGCTGTCGAATGTGTGAGCATTGGCGCGGAAGATTTGCCCAAACTGCTGGCCTTCGCGCAGGAGAAGAAGGTGGATTTCACCGTCGTCGGCCCGGACAACCCGCTGGCGCTCGGCATCGTGGATTTGTTTCAGCAGAATGGCCTCAAGATTTGGGGCGTGAACCAGAAAGCCGCGCAATTCGAGTCTTCCAAAGTTTTCTCGCAGAAATTCATGGAGAAATACGGCATCCCGACCGCGGCTGCCGAAACGTTCTCTGATGTCGTCGCTGCCAAGAAATTCGCCGCCAGCCTTGGAAAATGCGTCGTGAAAGCTGACGGCCTCGCGCTCGGCAAAGGGGTTTTGATTTGCCACAACCAAACCGAAGCCGAAAAGGCCGTGGACGAAATCATGGTCAGCAAGGCGTTTGGGGCAGCGGGCGCCAATGTCGTCATCCAGGAATTTCTCGAAGGCATCGAAGTGTCGCTCCACGCGTTGTGCGATGGCACCACAGCCAAGATTTTCCCCACGTCGCAGGATCACAAGCGCGCCCTCGAAAACGATGAAGGCCTCAACACCGGCGGCATGGGCGCGTATTCGCCCACGCCGTTCCTCAACGACGCGCAGCTCGCCGGCGTCGCCGCCAAAGTGCTTGAACCTTTCATGCGCGGCTGTGTGGCCGAGGGTATTGATTATCGCGGCCTGCTCTATCCCGGCGTGATGCTCACAAAAAGCGGCCCGAAGATTCTGGAATTCAACGCCCGCTTCGGCGATCCCGAAACACAGGTGTATTTGACCCGGTTGGAAAATGATTTGGTGGAACTGCTCGACGCCAGCGCGAGCGGCACGTTGGCAAAACAGGAATTGAAATGGAAACCCGAAGCCAGCGTATGCGTCATCCTGGCCAGCGGCGGTTATCCTGAAAATTATCCCAAGGGCAAAATCATCACCGGCTTGGATGTCGCGAACAAATTGCCCGGCGTAAAAATTTTCCACGCGGGCACGGCATTGAAGGATGGGCAGATCGTCACGAGCGGCGGCCGCGTCCTTGGCGTGACCGCGCTCGGCAAGGATTTAAAAACCGCGCAAGCCGCTGCGTATGCCGCCGTGGCAAGCATCCAGTTCGAAGGCGCGCGCTTCCGCCGCGACATTGCCAGCAAAGCTTTGTAGGCGTTGAGGTGACGAGGTGACGAGGCTCAAACTTTTCTGACCGAGACTGGCGCTAACCGCACGAATAGGTTGTCACCGCCACCGTCATTGCCCCGGCCGGCCAGCGGGTGCATGAAGACGGTAGTCATACCAACATTCCACCGCAACCGGTCAGCCAGCGAACTTTCCTTTCGGCGGTCAAATCGTCAGCAATGCGATGTCGCCGCGGATTCAGGTGCCGGGAATCATTTCGTTATTCTTGTCCGGTTTTTACTTCGCCGTTGAAATTTCCTGAATGAAAAGCCCGGTCAGGTTTTGGAACTGTGGCCATTTTTTACGGCTTGAATTGGCACAATTGCCCCCTGATTTTGGCACGCTTCTCACTTTGCCGGTGATCTTCAGTGTCTGTATGCTGTTAGCTCAAAAACAACCCGATCAACTTGCCTTCAATCTTCATCACGATGAGGACGTCCAGATTTAAATCAACGGATTGCCGGCCGATTATCAGGCCGTGCCGATATTGAATTTTGCCAACATCGCCTCGGAAGCGCAGGCCAATCAGAGCTTGGATCTTTTGGACAAGATTTTTGCCAGCGTGGCGGCCAAAAGCAGTGGTTTTCTCAATGCCGACGAAATCGCCAATTTTCAAACTTTCCGAACCAACGCCATCAATACCAGCCGGATGATGCTGACCATGAACCGCAATTTGATGGCGCCCATCGGGAAATGAACTGGATTAGCCGTGCATCACTTGCATTCGTAAAAAACTTTGTCGGATTTGCGGGCGGACGGTTGTTTAATGGGTGAGTGAACGAAGAATCTGACATCCAATTGCTGCGGGCCTATGCGAAACATCGCGACGAAAACGCGTTTCGCCAGTTGATTCTGCGTCACACCGACTTCGTTTATTCCGCTGCCTTGCGGCAGGTCAATTCCGCGGCCATGGCGGCCGATCTGGCCCAGCAGGTTTTCACCGATCTCGCCACCAAATCACCCGAAGTGGCCAGCAAAAATAACGGGAGTTCACTGGCCGGTTGGCTGCACCGGGCCACGCGCTACGCGATTCTGAATCATCTGCGCGACGACCGTCGCCGCCGCGATCATGAAAGGCAGGCCATGGAACAACTCATCACCAACTCTGATCCGGCGGCGGATTGGGAGCAGATTCGTCCGGTTTTGGACGAAGCGCTTGATCTGCTGACCGATGACGACCGCGAAGCCCTGTTGTTGCGCTATTTTAAAAACCAGGATTTGCGCACCGTTGGAACTGCGCTCGGCGTGAGCGACGATGCCGCGCAAAAACGGGTAAGCCGGGCGTTGGAAAAGCTGCGCGACTTCTTTAGCAAACGGAAAATCACCGTCGGGGCGGGCAGCCTGGGCATTTTGCTATCTGCCAACGCCGTTCAATTCGCGCCGGTGGGGTTGAGCGCAAAAATTTTAGTCGCAACTTCTGGGATAACCGCAACCGCTGGAATGACCATGATTCATAAAATTCTCATCGCCGGATTCGCCGCCGCCGCGATTGGCAGTGGCATTTTTTCGTTTCATTTGCAGAAACAAATTGGCGCCATGCAACAACGACATGCTGCATTGAGCCAACAAATCACGCAACTGAGTCAGGAGCGTGACGATGCGAAAAATCAATTGGCGGCGGCGCAGCAGGCATATGAGCGGCGACAAACTAATCAGGATGAACTTTTGCGGTTGCGCGGGGAAATCGGCGTGCTGCGGCGGCAGTTGGATGAAGCGACTGAAAAGAATCGCGCGTTGCCGGCCGCAGTTTTGGCAATGAGCACCAATTCGCCGCCGCAAATCCACCTCAAAGCCAGATTTTTCACGATGCCGAAAGACGTATTTGCCGGCATGGGCGGTGCAGTTACCGCCAGCGGCATTTTGACCGATCCAAATTTTCGCGTCGCATTGCATGCCTTGGAACAGCATAGCGACGTTGAATTCCTCGCCGAGCCGGAAGTGACGACAACCAGCGGACGTGAAATACAAATGCGGGCAACACAGGCAAATTCTGTTGTGACCAATTATTGCCTTCTAGAAACCAACGGCACTTCCATCATTTTTCCTCAAGTCGGAAGCATTGAAACGGGACCGGTTCTCGACGCAACGCCGCGCGTTTTGTCTGACGGTTATACCATCGAATTACCCGTTGTCGCTTCGCTGGTGGATTTTTTGGGTTACGCAAAATCTACCAACACGACTCAGGCGTATGATTCAACCGGGCAGGAAATTGATTTGCCAACGGTTTCGCCCCAATTTCGGGTGCAATCAATCACCAATTGGGTGAACCTCTATGACAATCAGACGATGGTGTTTGGGCTGAAGGATAATCAAGCTCAACTGGAAACCGCGCTGGCAGCACTGGATGGCAGCAAGTCCAACATTCTTGACCGGCACACGCTCGTGTTTGTCACCGCCACCATCATTGACCCTGCCGGCAATCGGGTGCATGAAGACGGAACTTATACCAACGTTCCGCCGCAACCGGTCGGCCAGTGATTTTAATTTTCGGAGGTCAAATCGGTTTCAATGTGAGGTCGCCGCAGATTTAGGTGCCGGGAATTATTTCACTTTTCTCGTCCGGTGTTACTTCGGCACTTAAAGTTTCCTGAATGAACTGCCCGGTCTGGTTTTGGAACTGTGGCCATTTGTTTGCGGCTTGAAGTTGGCACAATTACCCCCCGATTTTGGCACACTTCTCACTTTGTCGGTGATCTTTAGTGTCTATATTCTGTTGGCTCAAAAACAACTCAACCAACTTGCCTTGAATAATACCTCGCATGCAACCATGAACGCTGATCTCACCTGAACCATCCGTTTCCAATGAAAACCAAACGCATCATTCTCACGAACATTTTAATGCTGCTCGCCCTGCTGGGTTCCAGTTCCATTGGCTGGTCGGCGGCGTTGCTGACGGGCGATCCCGTGGACTGTGTCAATCCACTCTCCGGCGCGAATGGCGACGCCCAGTTCTCCCGTGGCAATACCGTGGTGGCGATTGTCGCTCCGTTTGGCATGACCACCTGGGCGCCGCAGACCGATGGCAATGACAGTCCGTTTTATCAGGTGAAAGCCACGCAGTTCGAGGGCATCCGCGCCACGCACCAGCCAAGCATCTGGATCCGCGACTACGGCGATTTTCTCATCATGCCGATGGTCGGCCCGTGGGCCGGCTTGCAGAAGGACCGCGCCTCAAAGTTCAGCCACGCGAATGAAATCGCCCGACCGTATTACTACTCGGTGGATCTCGATCGCTACCAGACTCGACTTGAACTGACGCCTACCGCGCGTTGCTCGATGATGCGTTTCACCTTTCCCGACACCAATGAAGCCACCATTGTGTTCAACTACGAAGGTGCCATCGAAACAACTTACGATGCCACCAAGCACCAAATCCGCGGCAAGGCGACGCATGTGACCTTTGGCGCTCCCGGCAATTTTGGGAATTATTTCGTCGCCGAGTTCGACCAGCCTTTTGAATCGGTTGACGTGAAACAGGACGGCAAGATGGTCACCGCTGCCATTCACTTCAGTAACGTTCACGCGGACAAGCCGGTGGCCATGCGCATCGGCACCTCGTTCATCGGCTATGAGCAGGCGGCTCTGAATCTGCGCACGGAGATTCCAACCTGGGATTTTGCGGCCACAAAAGAAAAGTCGAAAGCCGCCTGGACGAAGGAGCTGGGCCGCGTGGACATTAAGGGCGCGTCGCCTGAACAGAAATCCACCTTCTACACCGCGCTCTATCGTTCGCTGCAATTTCCCCGCATGATTTATGAGTTCGACGAGAGCGGAAAACGGGTGCATTACAGTCCGTTCGACAATGGCAAAATTCACGACGGTCCGCTCTACACCGACGATGGCCTGTGGGACACGTTCCGCGCGGCGTTTCCATTCTTCGTGCTCTACGCGCCGGATCGCGGGGGCGATATTCTTGAAGGCTGGCTGAATGCTTATCGCGAGGGCGGCAGCCTGCCCGAATGGCCGAGCCCGGGCAATCGCCCGTGCATGATCGGTTCGCATGCCGATTCAATCTTCGCTGATGCATGGGTAAAAGGCCTGCGCACGTTCAACCTTCAGGACGCCCACGCCGCGACGCTTCAGGACGCCATGAAAGACAACCCGTGGGCAGGGCGCGATCACGTGGATGACTACATCAAGCTGGGCTACGTCCCGGCGGGCAAGCGCAGCGATGGCGCGGCTTCCTGCACGCTCGAATACGCCTACGACGATTTTTGCGTTGGCATCGTGGCGCAGGCTGACGGCAAGGAGGACATCGCGAAGGAGATGTTCCAACGCGCCAAGAACTACCAGAACATTTGGGATCCGAAGACCGGGTTCATGCGTGGCAAACTGGCCGACGGCAGTTGGCAGGAGCCGTTTGATCCGCTCGCCTGGGGCGGTCCCTACGTCGAGGGCAACGCGTGGCAGTGGTTGTGGTCGGTCCAGCAAGATCCCTACGGTCTGATGAAATTACTTGGCGGCCGCAAGGGCATGGCCGCAAAATTGGATGAACTGCTGACGATGCCCAGCACCACCGTGGTTGGTGGCTACGGCCATGTGATTCACGAAATGCGCGAGGTGGAATACGCCAAGATGGGGCAGTATGCGCACATCAACGAACCCGATCATCACGTGCTGTATTTCTACGATTACGCCGGCCAGCCATGGAAAGCGCAGCACGCCGTCCGCCGCGTCATGAACGAGCTTTACAACGAGGACGGGATGGTTGGTGACGAGGACACCGGCGAGATGTCGGCGTGGTATGTGTTCAGCGCGGCCGGGTTTTATCCGTTCTGTCCCGGCACGCCGTGTTATCTCATCGGCAGTCCGCTGTTCAAAGAAACCGTCATTCATCTCCAAAACGGCAAGACCTTCACCGTCCGCGCCGACAACAACAGCCCTGAAAATCAATACATCCAGTCCGCGCGTCTCAACGGTAAGCGTTTTACCAAGACCTGGATTGCGCACGACACCATTACCGCCGGCGGCGTGCTCGAATTTAAAATGGGGCCAAAGCCGAATTTAAAATGGGGCAGCGCCAAGGACGATGCCCCGCCGAATTTTTTCCCGTGATCGGGTCATGCGCGTAATCGAAGGCCGCAAACCCTCAAGAAATCTCTGCGAAATGCCGTTCTGGGGTTGGAGCGCGGAGCAATGCTCCGCGTTCCGGGCTTGCCACGTTTGCAGAGATTTCTGAAAAGGTTGAGATGATGTCCGGACGCGGCCCGAGGCTGAATGCTGGATTTGTTCCCAAACGGAATCATCCTGACATAATGGTTCAATTCTCCTTCGCGGGGGGCGTGGTTTACGTTATTCAATCAAAACGACGTCGCGGCGGGAGGGGCGTCCGCAAAAAAATGCCCGGGACGGAGTTGGGAACGACTGGAACGGCGCGTAAAACAAATGAAAATCTTTGTCGGATTTTCCTCCGCTCGGTTATTACTTGGGTGAGATGCAGTCAAAAACCGACGCCCAACTCCTGCGCGATTACGCCGAACTCGGTGTGGAAGCCGCTTTCACCGAACTCGTCCAGCGTCACACCAATCTCATTTACTCCGCCGCGTTTCGGCAGGTCGAATCCGCGGACGTCGCGGCGGAACTGACGCAAAATGTCTTTGTCAGCCTGGCCCGCGACGCGAAGGCCCACGCCCCGAGATTTTCCCCGGAAGCTTCGCTCGCCGGCTGGCTGTGCCGGGCCGCCCGCAATTTGTCCCTGAATCATCGGCGTGACGAGTTTCGCCGCCAAACCCGCGAACAACAAGCCATGGAACAGCTCTTGCCAATTTCGGAAGACGCGCCGGACTGGGGAAAACTCCGCCGGGTGCTCGATGACGCCATGGCTGAGCTGAACGAGTCGGATTACGATGCCATCGTGCTCCGTTTCTTTCAAAACCAGGATTTTCGCGCGGTGGGCGCCGCGATTGGCGTGAGCGATGACACGGCGCAGAAACGCGTTGCCCGGGCGCTGGACAAGCTGCGCGACCTGCTGGCGCAACGCGGCATTCGCACCACGGCGGGGGCGTTGGGCATCGCGCTGACCGCCAATGCCGTCCAAGCCGCGCCCCTCGGACTCGCCGCGACCATTTCCGGCGCCGCCCTCGCGGGAGCTACCACCACTACTTCCACCCTTGTTGCTGCTACCACCAAAACCATTGCCATGACCTTACTCCAAAAAACCATTATTACCGCCGCGTTTGTCGCGGCCGCCGGCGCGGGCATTTACCAAGCCCGCCAGGCCGCGCACCTCCGTGATCAGGTTCAGACGCTTCAGCAAAGCCAGACGGCGTTGAACCATCAACTGGCCACCGCCATGGCGGAAAATGCCCGGCTGACCAATCGCTTGGCGCAGGTAAAGGAAGACAAAGGCCTTTCCCAGGCGCAATTTGCTGAATTGTTGAAACTGCGCGGACAGAAGGGGCAAAACCAAACCGCCTTGAGCGAGCTGGAAAAAATGCAGGCGGCCAGCCGACAGACGCGCGCAATGTCCACGGTGTTTACCAATGCCATGCAGAGAGGCATGGAGTATGCCGAAAAATGGCAGCAAAAGCGCGCCCAGGAAAAACTCCTCCGCATGATCGAACAGTTGCATCTGACCGATGGCCAGGCTCAGTCGGTGAGCAACATCTTGATGCGGCAAATTGAAGAAAACACGCAACGATCCCTGGCCGCCGTCTCCGGTCAGCCGGTCGTCACCAGCCAGGGTGAACCCAGCGAGGATTCCCAAATCCAGGCCTTGCTCACGCCGGACCAACTGGCGGCCTACCCGGAGTTTGAACAGTCGGAAAAGGAGGTTTTGGCCCGCAACACGGCCAATTCGCAGGTGGCCCTCATGCAAAGCAGCATGGATTTGACGCCCGACCAGCAAAGCCAGTTGAAATCCGCGCTTTATCAGTATGAATTGAACCAGTCCTCCAGCCTCACCAATCAAATGGACATGATGACCAAAGCCCGCGCAAACGGCGATATTGCCGACGCCACGACCCTGGCCATGGAAATTCAAAAACAACAACTGGCGGACAAATTAAAATTGTTCACCGGTATTCTTACGCCGGACCAGTTGAAATCTTACCAGAAAAGCCAGACCGACATGATGGAGATGCAAATGTCCGCATTGAAAATGTTTTTGCCGCAGACCAATGATGTGAGCAATCCATGAGCAGACGCACGGCGGACGCGGCCTGGCCGCCGGGACATGTTCGGAAACTGAAATTTTGGGGTGCATCCGCGCTCCGCGTAAGTGGGAAGGCGCCACGTCGGTTATGGCCAGCCAAACCTTGACGCGGGGCGCGGATTTTTGTGGTGGTGCCAGAAACTTCAGGCGCCACTTGACTCGCGCCCCCAGCCGGAGCGCCGACGTCCCCGTTGGCTTCGGCCAACGCGAGATCAAGCCGGTCGGCGATTTCGACTTTGGCAGAGACTTCTGGCCTTTCACCGTCGTTTTTTTGACGGGCAATCTTGGCCAACTGGCCGGAGGTCAAGCGCAGATGTTCGGGGGTGGCATTTGCCAAACCGGGTGTAATGGTTAACCGCAACTACGAACGCAAAAGGTGCGTCAGTTTTATCACTTAAATTTCCAGCCGGTTGAGCACTTCCTCGGCAAGCAGTTGATAGGCGGCGGAGCCGCTGCTGTATTTGTCGTAATGATTGATGGGTTTGCCAAAACTGGGAGCTTCCGCCAAGCGCGTGGTGCGCGGGATGACGGTGTCGAAAACTTTGGTTCCCAGCAGTTGGCGAACTTCGCCCACCACTTCTTGGGACAGCCGGGTGCGTCCGTCGAACATTGTCATCACGACGCCCAAAATATCCAAATTGGGATTGATGCCGGCGGCTTTGAGCTGCTCCAGAACGCGGTTCATCATGGAAATGCCTTCGAGTGCGTAGTATTCACATTGCAGCGGCACCAGCACCTGATCGCAGGCGGCAAAGGCATTCAGCGAAAGAATTCCCAGCGATGGCGGGCAATCGATTAACACGACGTCAAACTGGCCAGCATCGCGCACGGGTTGCACGGCAATGGCAACCCGTCGCAGGTGGTCGGGCAAGCCTGCCAGTTCGAGATCCGCCGCGCACAAATCCACTTCGCTGGGCACAATTTCCAGTCGCTCGAAGTGGGTGGGCTTGATTTTCTCAACGAGCGAGCCTTCGCCGATGAGCACACGGTAAGCGCTGGCGCCTTCACATTTTTCGACGCCCACGCCGCTGGTGGCGTTGGCTTGCGGGTCCAAATCAAACAGCAGGATTTTCTTTCCCAGAGCGGCCAGGCAGGCGGCAAGATTGACAGCGGTGGTGGTTTTTCCCACGCCACCCTTCTGATTGGCGACGGCGATGACTTTGGTTGGCACGGCCAAAATTAAAAGAAAAGCGCGGTGGCGTTTCAAGCGCACACCGCGCAACGGGTGAAAATATTTTTACTGGATCGCCGGAGCAAAACTGGCTGGTTGAACTTGAAACAGCGAGCCGGAATTAGGCTGGCCAAATAAATTGGCCACAGGTTGCAAGCTGGTAACTGGCGTGGGTTTGGCCACAATGCCGATGCCGGCAGGCGCGGGGGCCAGCGCGGGTGAACTGATGGATGCCAGGTCACTGGTTTGCGGTTGCGGAGTTGGCACTGAAACCGTTAAGAAATTATTGGCCACCGGCTCGGATTGTTCCGCGAAAATCGCTCCCAATATCAAAAGCCCGCACAAACTCGCGGCCAAGCCGCCAATGACGGCGGGGCGCGCCGTGAACATTTCAAAGAAACGAACCAACCAAGGCGCGTCTGCCTTGGGTGATCGGGATGGCTCATCAGCCTCGCCCGCTTGGATTTTGGCGATGATCTGGGCGGAAAAGTTGCTGAAATAGCCGACGGGCGGCACTTCATGCCGCTTGAGTTTCAACAATGTTTTCAACTCGCCGAAGTCTTGATCTTTTTTATTCATGATGACTTTATGTATTCGGCCAAAAAGCCCTGCAATTGCTGACGGGCGTAAAACAATCGTGACCGCACCGTCCCGATGTTGCAATCCATAATGTCGGCAATTTCCTCGTGTGACAGGCCTTGCACGTCATGTAAAATCACAACCATTCTGTGAGGTTCAGACAATTTCATAAGTGCCTCGTTCAATTTTTTTTGCAACTCGGTCAAACCGGCGTTGCGAAACGGTGTTTTGTCCGAAATCAACGCGATCAAATCCGGGTTGTTTTCCGTGTTGAAATCCAGATCGTTGAGGCTGTAATGATGTTTGTTTTTGCGCTGCTTGAGAAAATTGATGGCCTTGTTGACAGCAATCCGGTAGAGCCAGGTGTAAAAACTCGATCCGCCCTTGAAGGACTTTAATGCCTGGTAGGCTTTGATGAAGGCCTCCTGAGCAATGTCATTGGCGTCTTCATGATTTGCTGTCATGTGGTAAATCGTGGCGTAAATGCGTTCTTGATAACGCTTTACAAGTTCATCGTAAGCCTCCAAATCGCCCTGGCGGGCGAGGCTCACCAAATCTCCCTCCAGCCTTCCGGCAAAAGAACTTGCGTCGGTCATGGGGGTTGTTTCTGACATAATCATTGAACTTCCAAGGCGGCCGTTTGTTGCGCGAGAAAATTGGTCAGTTCCAATAACCCGGTTTGTCCCGGCGATGCGGGCAACACGAGCAGGGCGCGTCGGGCCACCTGCAAATGGCGTTCAATTTCCTGAATGGAAGGCGCCAGCGTCTGATACTTTTTAAGCAAACGATTCACGCTTTCCAGGTTTTCTGGATGCCACTTGACGATCAGGTTTTCCAGCAAGTCCCGGTCGGATGAGCTGGCGCGCTCCCAAGCCAGCAGCAGCGGCCAGGTTAATTTTCCTTTGGCCAGGTCCGTGCCCAGCGATTTGCCGGCCTCGGCTTCACGGCCAAACAGGTCAACACAGTCGTCATACATTTGGTAGGCGGTGCCCACAGCGGCTCCAAATTCGCGCAGCGCGGAACGTTGCTCAGGGGTGGCATGGCTTAAAAAGGCGGCGAGATCGCAGGATAAAGTGAACAGCTCGCCGGTTTTCATGCCGATCACGCGGAAGTAATCGCGCCGGGCGGCCTCGAATTGGCGCCGTTGCTGGGTTTGCAGGATTTCGCCGGAGCAAACCGTATTGGTGGCCAGGGAAACGGCCCGACAGACTTCTGTGGTGGGAAAACCGGAGGCCAGTTTCAAAGCTTGCGCAAACAGACAATCGCCAAATAAAACGGCGATTTCGTTGCCCCATTTGGCAGCCAGGGTGGGGCAGCCACGACGAATATCGGCTTCGTCCATCACGTCGTCATGCGCCAACGTGGCCAGATGCACCATTTCAATGATGACGGCGGCAGTGACGTGCGATTCAGTGGGTTGGTCAAAACAGCTGGCCGCGAGGGCTACCAGGGTCGGTCGCAGGTTTTTGCCGCCATTATTGAGCGCATGTTCCGCGTAGGGAATGATTTGCGGGTCGAAATCACGAGCCTGGCGGATGAGTTGGCCGGTAACCGCAACGAGAAACGGCTCCACCGGTTCCACTATGGTTTTCCAAGAACGAGCGGAGTCTGAAGCTCGTTCGAGTCGGGAAGTCCCCAGTTTGGTTTCAGCAGCCAGCATTGGGCTGAATTTACTTTTGCGGTGCGGGCTAGTCAAACTTGTTGTCATTTACAGGCCAATATCTGGTGGTCCGAGGTTGCTGATTATGCCGGTTATAGTGCGGCGTGATAAGCATTATTTGCCGGTAGAATCAGAAAACATTGAGTTTAATCGATGAATTGTCCAATACACGTCGAATTCGCCGGGAAATGCTGATGAATTCCGCATTCGCCGGGTCTTATTAAGAAAGAGGCCGGAAATAATCCGGCCTCTCCGTTTGGAAAAATGTCAAAGGGTGCTGGCTACCACGGGCCGCCATTGTGACAGTCAGTGCAGGAAGAATCGTAATCTCCGCCGGGATGTTTGAATTTCTGCCCGGCAGGCGCCAGCATGTTTAGTTCAGCGCCCGTTCCCTGAGCCAGGATGGTATGGCAGGTATTGCAATCGTTGGCTTTGATGCTGGTTTTGCGGTCTTCGGTCTTATGTTCGCCATCATGGCAACGAAAACATCCGGGCCAGATCATGTGCCCCACATTGTCCGGATAGCTGGCCCAACTGGCTTTCATTTCCGGGAAGAAGTTCTCGGAGTAAATTTGTTGCAAGACCGGGATGGAGGCCTTGACCCGTTGGTCCCCGGGGTATTTTTCGGCCAAGGTTTTGGCGATGGCGTTGGTGGCCTCCAGTTCTGTTTTGTAGGGGCGGGTCAAAACGAACATCGCGTTGGTCTTGATCCAGGGAATGCTGGGATCAATTCGGTTTAAAGCCATGGCTTGGTTGACGGCTTTTTCGGGAGAAAGATACCGGTGGGATGGGCGGTTATGGCAGTCCATGCAATCCATCGTGCGCACGTCCATTTTGGTCACATCGTTGGTGAAATTCTTGGTTTTGAACACGGTCACATGGCCGGCGGAATCGGTCACCCGCACCCAGGGAATGGTCTGACGCGCTTCATCGGTGGCGACATACTCGACCTTGTTGCCCGGGAGATTGTGCCAGTGAATTCCGCCTACCGGACCGTGCTTTGGATCCGAGCCGCCTATCTTCAGCAGCAGGCGGATGGAATATGGCGAGTTGGACTCGTCACTCTGGAAATAGTTGAAGGTGCGGTCCAAGTTGCCGACAAACGACTGGGGCCAGTGGCATTCTTCGCAGGTTTCACGCGCCGGGCGCAGATTTTTGATGGGGGTGGGAATCGGCCGGGGATACTTGTTAAAGGCCACCGCGTATAACTGGTAAGAACCCGAAATTTTGGATTTAACAAACCACGAAACCCCTTTGCCTACATGGCATTCCACGCACGCCACGCGTGCATGAGGCCCGTGGTTATGGGTGACCAGTTCGGGTTTCATGACCGAGTGGCAGGTCTCGCCACAAAACGTCACCGATTCGGTGAAGTTAAACGCATTGTATGACCCAATGGCGGAAAGCAGCAAAAAAACAATGGTGCCGGCAACAAAGGTGATCAACACCCGCCGATCCCGGGGTTTGCTCAAGTCAATTTGCAAAGACGCCGGTCCCGCCCCATGCGCCCGGCGGCGGCGCTCCAGCCAAGCCCCCAAAAATGCCAGGATAATTCCCGCGATGAGAAAAAACGGCACCACCATGTAAGTCGTGAGACTGACATAGGGGTTGGAAAATTTTGAGATCGCATCCAGCGTGAACAGCAGCAAAAAAGAAAACAACGCCCCCAACCCAACCACGGCGCCGATAAAACTGATCCAATTCCTGAACAGGGAAATGCGTGAGCGTTGGGGAGGCGTGTCGGCGGAATTCATGAAACGACAGGTAATTTAAAATTAAAATGATCTATGAACTTTGACTCCAAAAACACGCTGGCTGGAAGGCATCCCGGCTTTGCCGGTGAAAACCATCCAGCCAGCCAGCAATCAACTATTTCTTCAAACCGCGAATATAGGTTACAAGGGCCTTGATTTCATCGTCGGACAAATTGTCAAACGGCTTCATCAGATGTTTGCCGGAGTCCGATTTCAAGCCTTCCTTGATGGCTTTGGTCGCGGCGGCATCTTTCATGTCGGCCTGCACCTTCGCGTCGCTAAAATCTTTGCAGCCCAGCTTTTCACCAATTTTCGTGTCGCCTTTGCCTTCGGCCCCGTGACATTTGGCGCAAAGTGAATGCCAGTTTTCCTTGGCATCCGCAGCCTTGAGAGACAAAGCGGCCGAGACGCCGAGCATGGTCGCAATAAGAATAATTTTTTTCATCGTCTTAATTTCCGGTTGGTTATGTGATTTTCGATGTCAACGCATCGTTTCAGTAGTCATAATAAACCGTAATCTGCTCCGGTCAACCAACCTTGTTTTGTTAAATGTCTAACAATTTTTGGGTGTGGTTTGGCTTAAGTAAGCTATCGGCTTTCCTATCTTTAAAATCAATAATCTTATGTATCGCAAAACCTCCGCCGGTTGGGGATGGAAAGCGCGGCATTCATTTCCGGGGGGGCGGATCGGGCGGTTGCCAAATTGATGACCTTGCCAGCAAGCTCTCGTTGACATCTGAGATTCCCCGCCAACAATAGCGGCATGAAATTTTTACCTCTTGGCTTGGCGCTGTTGCCGGCCCTGGCCAGTTTGAATGTCCCAGCCCAATCCCAGCCGGCATTCTGGCAGTTTGCCCCCACACCTCCAATGGGCTGGAATAGCTGGGATTGTTTCGGCACCACCCTCACCGAGGCGGAGGCCAAGACGGAGGCTGATGCCATGGCCGCGCAATTGAAACCGTATGGCTGGAAATATTTTACCGTGGATATTCAATGGTATGAGGGCCATTCCAAAGGCCATGTGTATCAGGCCGGCGCGCAACTTGCCATGGATGACTTCAGCCGTTTGGTGCCCGCAATTCAAAAATTTCCCTCGGCCGCCAACGGAGCTGGATTCAAGCCGTTGGCGGATTACGTCCATTCCAAGGGACTTAAATTTGGCATCCACATCATGCGAGGCATCCCCAAACAAGCGGTGTGGCAGAACACCCCAATTTGGGGCGCCAAAGTTCACGCGGCTGACATTGCCAACACCAACAGCACCTGCGCCTGGAATCCCGACATGTTTGGGGTGGACATGGCCAAGCCGGGGGCGCAGGCGTATTATGATTCGCTGTTCCAACTCTACGCTTCCTGGGGGGTTGATTTGGTGAAATGCGATGACATTTCGCGTCCCTACGATGCCGGCCAAAAAGCGGAAATCGAGGCCATTCGCAAAGCGATCGACAAAACCGGCCGGGCCATCGTTCTCAGCCTTTCGCCCGGCGACACGCCGATTGCGCGCGGCGAACACGTCATGCACCACGCCAATATGTGGCGCATTTCCGATGACTTCTGGGATCGCTGGGCTCCGTTGCATGGCATGTTTGGCCGGCTGGATCGCTGGACCCCATACCGGACGGACGGCGCGTGGCCGGACGCGGACATGCTGCCGTTTGGCATTATTGAATTCAATCGGCCCACCAAGTTTACCCACGATGAACAAGTGCTGTGCATGACGCTTTGGTGCATTGCCCGCTCCCCGTTAATTCTCGGCGCGGACATGACGAAACTGGATGATTTTACCCTTCATTTGCTGACCAATCCGGAAGTGCTGGCGGTGAATCAGGCAAGCACGGCCAATCACCAGCTTTCGCGCCAAAATGATCTCGTCGTTTGGACGGCCGAGGTGCTAGGAAGCCGTGATCGTTACGTGGCGTTTTTCAACGCGCAGGGCAATGACGATCCCGTTGACTTGTCCCAAGCCGCGTATCAAAGCCCGGTTTTGCGGGGGGCGCCGGGAAAAGAGGTGGCGGATATTTCTGTCCCGATCCACGGAGCGCGCCATCTGGTGCTGGCGGTGGGGGACGGTGGCGACGGCAATTTTTATGATCATGCGGCCTGGATCGAACCCAAGCTCATTGGCGCCAAAGGAACTTTGAAGCTGACGGATCTAAAATGGAAACTGGCCAAGGCGGGATGGCGCGAAGTGCAATTGAACCGCACGGTGGAGGGGCAGCCGCTCACCTTCCATGGCCAGCCGGTGGAAGGGATCGGCACCCACGCCGTGTCCACTATTGAATACGACTTGCCGGCGGGATACGACACGTTCACCGCCCGTGGTGTCATCACTGCAGGCAGCCAGGGCAAGGGATCTTTGCAATTCGCTGTTTTGTTGGACCCGGACACTAAAGCAATGCCGGAACGCAGCAAAGTGTCGGTGTCTTTTACCGCTCTGGGCATTACCGGCAAAGCCAGGGTGCGTGATCTCTGGAACCGGCGGGACTTGGGTGAATTTGACCGCGAATTCGATTGCGAACTTCCCCTGCACGGCGCTGGACTTTACCGCGTGACTCCGGTGAACCAGTAGTCGGCCAAAAGAGTGGCGGCAAACCCAATCTGTTGAAGCGGCTGGAGGCAAGCTAAGGATTCACCGTGGCTGCCGCGGCATTTTCTGAAGCCGCGTGGCGTGTTTTTTTGAGGTGATTGATTTCGACAAAAAGGAACACCACGATGGCCGCCGTTGTAAGCAATACGAGCAGCATGTTTCGCATCCGCTTTTTGCGTTTGGAGCGGCGAACACCGGGGAAGAGCCATTCACTGAAGCGTGAGTTCAGACTGCGAATTTCACGGTGGTCATTCATGACAATTGGGATTGCTGACGGCTGATTGATTGCAATTTGCTGATCGATGTCCGTGTTGACAAGCTGAAAAATGCTCGGTTTTCCGGTAAAAATGATCCGTGGACGCAAATTCAAGGCGGGCGGACTGCGCGGTCGGCCGTCTCCGACGAGAATATTCTTCCGTGTTGGCAAACGCTATTTGACTTGCTGTCAGGCCGCGATTTTTATCACAGTTCTTCAAGATGATTTGGCGTGCCGTCAAATCTTGCCGTGGTGATTTGGCAAAATTTTACAAAGGTCTGTCACATGCACCAGCCACCTGAGATCATACTGTTTGTCGGACGACTGCACCCGCTCCTCGTGCATCTGCCCATCGGCATGTTATGCCTGCTGGCGGCGTTGGAACTGGCGGCTTGGATGCCGCGTTTTCAAAAGGCCAACGCCAGTGCCGGCTACATCATCGCTTTGGCCGCGCCGCTCGCGGTGGTCACCGCCGGCTGCGGTTGGTTGCTGTCGCTGTCCGGCGGATACGATCCCAGCCTGCTGGCCTGGCATAAATGGCTGGGAACTATTACGGCGATCGGCGCGGTTGCAACGGCTCTGTTGTATCGCTGGCGGAAATTCAATTCATATCGCGTCAGCTTGTTCGTCACGGCGGCCATCTTGGCGGCAACAGGCCATCTGGGCGGCTCGCTCACTCACGGCAGCGATTACTTGTCGCGTTACGCGCCCGGTCCATTGAAATGGATGCTGGGCGGATCCCCCCAGGTTCTGCCTGGCAAAGTCCAATCGACGAAAAATATCAAGCAGTCTCCTGTGTTTGCTGGAATCGTGCTGCCGATTTTCCAAAACAAATGTATCAATTGTCACGGTCCGGCTAAATCCAAAGGCGGCTTGCGGCTGGATTCCTATTCTGCTGTGATGCAGGGCGGCGACGATGGGTTGGCGGTCAAACCCGTGGATTTGGCCGATTCTCCGCTTTGGCAGCGGATTCAACTGCCCGTCGATGCTGATGATCACATGCCGCCCGGTGGCAAGCCGCAGTTAACTGCCGCCGAAGCCGCCGCGATAAAATGGTGGATCGAAACCGGCACCCGGGACACCAATACCGTGGCCGAATTGAAACCTTCGCCAAACATTTCCCAGGTGCTTTCAGAGTTGGAAGGCCAGGCGGCGAAAGCGAATTGAGCTTCTTTTCTGAATTGAATTGCTTTCCTGTGCTCTTCAGTATGTTGGCGTGAACCTTCGCATCCAATTTGCATTTTCGGTGCTGATCCTGGGCTGGGCGTTGAAAACTTCGGCTCAAGGGACGGCTTTTAACTATCAGGGACAGCTGAATGACGCGGGTTCGCCTGCCAACGGGATTTATGATTTCCGTTTTGCCGTTTATAACTCGGCGACGAACGTCACGCCCGTTACCCTCTGGCAGACCAACTCCGCCGTTCCCGTAAGCAACGGGCTGTTTAATGTGACGCTCGACTTTGGGAGCGCCATTTTTACGGGAACGAATTACTGGCTGGCAATCGGCGTGCAGGGCAGCGCGGAAACCAACTTTACCACGCTCCAGCCGCGTCAACCCATTTTGCCCGTGCCGTATGCGATTTTTGCCAATTCCGCCAGCAATGTGCTGGGAACAGTTCTGGCAACCCAATTAACCGGCACCGTGCCCTCCAGCCAGATTGCCGGGACGTATTCAAATCCCGTTGGCTTTACCAACACCGGCAACTCGTTCGCCGGTTCGTTTAATGGAACCGTCAGCGGCAACGGTTCCGGCCTGACTGGGCTCAATGCCTCGCAATTGACCACGGGCACGGTGGCCGACACCCGGTTGTCAGCCAATGTGGCGCTACTGGATCACAGCCAGACTTACTCCGGAAATAATCAATTTAGCGGGGCCAACAATTTCACGAATTGGAACAACAATTTCACGGGAAATTTCTTTGGCAACGGCCTGATCGGCTGGGTGCCGACCAATGCGTTGGCCATTCAGGCGGAACGCGATCATGGCTATCTGCTGGGAAGTCCGTATCTTTCAGTGGTCACGCTCCCGCCCAATTTCGGCCTGCAGGTCGGCGATATTGTGCGCGTGTCCGGATCGGGCGGCGGCGGCTGGTTGGTGGCGGAAAATTCCGGTCAAAGCATCATCGGCAATCTGGCCAGCTATCAAAACGCTGTTGCTGGCACCTTGCCGGTCTCGGGTGATTTTCGCGACGTGGCTGCCTCCTCCAGCCGCAGCGTGATGTATGCCGTGGGCCAGACGTTTTACGGAGTTCAACGCTCCACCGACGGCGGCAGAACGTGGAATGCCCTGACTCAGCCCACGGTTTCGGGCTATTACAATTCCGTGGCGTGCTCCGCCGATGGATCAATCGTCTATGCCGTTCCTGCTTCGGGAAATATTCAAAAATCCACCAACGGAGGATATTTCTGGACCGCGACCACCTATTCGGCCGGGGGGGCTTTTATCCGTTGCAGCGCCGATGGCTCCAAGCTGTTTGCCTCCATTGCCTGCTCCGGCGACGGAACGTATCAGGCGGCACTCTCCGGTGGATCCGTTTACATTTCAACCAACTCGGGCACGACTTGGTCAGCCAAGCTTGCTGCCGCTCCAGCTAATATCGCGTGTCTGGCGGCGTCCAGTGATTGCACCCGGCTCCTGGTCGGGGTCACCAATGGTTTGCTGTATGCCTCGGCCAATCAAGGAGTCACTTGGAAATCATTGCTCTCAACCAATCAATACTGGTCTGGCGCCTGGATGTCACCGGACGGCAGTAAAATTGCCGTCAGTTCCAAGGCCAAGCAGAATGGTGGAACCGATGGTTCAATTTATACCTGCGATCTTGGGCTGCTGCCCAACACCACCAGCACCAACAGCACGATCTGCGGTAGTCAGGGAGCGGCGGTGGAATTGCAATACGTTGGCAACGGAATGTTCATGCCGATCAGTTCGTCAGGCGTGATTTGGGCCAATTAAACCGCTGCCAATTCGTCGTTAACTTCATTCCTGGTTTCACGATCCACTTGAACGGCGCCGCCGTGGCCACGCATACTGTTGCCGATGTCGGTTGAACTCACAGAAAAACTACTCATCAACGCCGCTGGCTGGGATGTTGTGAAACGCGCCCGCGCTTATCTTGAACAACGCCAGGTGTTGAGCTCCTATTGGGGGCCGCCGCTGCTTCGGGGCGTGGTGCAAGTGGACGGTGCTTCGTTTCGCGCTTCCATGGTGATTCACAACGGCGTGGATATTGAAAATCGTTGCAACTGCCGCGACGCGCGGGAATGGGGCAAAATCTGTGCGCACGGTGTGGCGGTCGGATTGCACTGGCTGAATGCGCAAAAAGGCGAATCCGCGCCGCCGGCAAACAAAGCTCAGGCGTCCGCGTCGCCCTCCAAATCTGAAACGCCAGCTCGCAAGGCGTCTTCTTTGCGGCGTGATAACTCCGGAGAGCCGGCGGAACTTTATTTGATTTTCCCACCCAATCTCGACCAGGCCATTTCACGCGGCAAAATCATGCTGGTGTTTGAGGCGCGTTGGGACGGGGGACGTTGCCCGTTGAATGCCTTGCCGAAAGGTCGAACTTTCGCTTTCAGTGCGTCGGACAGCGCCATCATTGATCATGTGGAAAACCTGACCAACGGTGAAACACCGGCGATGATGCAAATAGAGACGAAAGACTTTGCCTCACTTCTACCGTTGTTGGTTGGGCACGAAAATCTCATGGTTGGCAAATCCAATCCGGTAACCGTCACCAAAACGCCGCTGACCTTGCCCGCGCGCGCCACGTTGGAAGCCAATGGCGAAATCGTTTTATCGCTGGCCGGCAAATCGGCGTTGCTGGTGCGTGTGGGAGATTGGGTTTGGCAGAAGCAGACTTTTCAGCCGCTGGGATTGCCTCCGCTGGCGCAAAATATTCTTCAAGGTCCCGTTCGCGTCTCGCGCTCGCAGGTGCCGCTGTTTCTGAGCCAGCAATGGCCGCAGTTGGCAGCCGGCGGAAACGTCGAGGCCGATTTTCAACTGTCGGACTTCGCCCTCGAACCGCAGGCGCCGCGGTTTCTGCTCGAGCTCAAAGGCGGCTTGTCGCAGTTGTCCGCAAGGGTTCAATGCGCCTACGGCACGCGCATCATGACGCTCGGGGTGACGGCTGCCGATGAAAATGTCTGGTTGCCCGATCCGGATGTGCCCACTCGCTATTCCACCCGCGATTTTACGGCTGAACGCGGTGCTTTAGCCCGGTTGCAACGCTGCGGATTTGCCGGCCCGGACGCGCAGGGCAAGCTGCAGTTGCAGGGCCAAAACAGCGTGCTGAATTTTTTGTCACGCGAGTTTGTCACGTTGCAGCGCGAGTGGAGCGTGACGCTCGACGAGCAACTCGAAAACCGCGCGTTGAGAAACATTGAGCGGGTCGAGCCTCAATTCCAAATCACCTCGTCTGGTGTGCAATGGTTTGATTTCAGCGTGGTTTTTGCGGCGGGCAGCGGTGAAACTTTTTCGGCGGCGGACATTCAACGGTTGATTTTATCCGGGCAAAATCATACCCGGCTGAAGAACGGCAAAATGGCGGTGATCGACACCGGCGCCGTGGAAGAATTGCAGGAAGTGCTGCTGGATTGCGCGCCACAACAGAACGCATCGGGCTACCGCATTAGCAATCAGCAGGTTGGATTTTTGGAGGCAACACTGCGGCAACATGCCGGTTGGAAAGTTCAAGCTCCGTCCGCCTGGCGCGACCGCGCTTCCAAGCAGAGCGGCGAAGCAAAACTGGTTTGTCCGCCCCTCGGCGAACTGGATGCCGTTTTACGCCCGTATCAAAAACAGGGCGTGGCCTGGCTGCAATTTCTGCGCGAAAACGGTTTTGGCGGCATTCTCGCGGATGAAATGGGCTTGGGCAAAACGCTGCAAACATTGGCGTTCCTGCGTTTCATCCGACGCCAAAATCCTGCAAGCCCGCCAATGCTGATTGTTTGTCCCACCAGCCTGGTTTTCAACTGGCTGGCGGAAGTCCGAAAGTTTACGCCGGAGCTGCGAGCCATTGCCATTCATGGTCCCAACCGGCATGCGCAGTTTGCGGAGCTTAAAACCAGCGATCTGGTGGTCACGAGTTACGCGCTGATTCGCCGGGATTTTGAGCGGTATCGCGAGCTGGAGTTCGACACGGTCGTTTTGGACGAGGCGCAACACATCAAGAATCGTCAGACGCAAAATGCCCAGGCGGTGAAGGCGGTGAAATCAAAGCACCGGATCGTCCTCACGGGCACGCCGCTGGAAAATTCCGTGCTCGATCTGTGGTCCATTTTCGATTTTCTCATGCCGGGTTATCTTGGCACGGCGAAGGATTTTCGTGAGCGATATGAGCTTTCCATTGCCAAAGAGAAAAACTCCGATGCTCAGGCCAGACTGGCGCGTCGATTGCGCCCGTTCCTGTTGCGCCGGCTCAAACAGGAAGTGGCGGCGGATTTGCCGGAAAAGCTGGAACAAGTCTCGTTCTGCGAGCTCACCGACGATCAGCGCAGCGTGTATCAGCAAGTCATCGAGGCCAGCCGCAAGGAAGTTCTGGAGGCCGTCGGCGCGCAGAGTCTCGCCAAGAGTCGCATGGTGGTTTTGACCGCTTTACTCCGCTTGCGTCAGGTTTGTTGCGATCTTCGTTTGCTGAATCTGGAAAACGTCAATCCGGCCAATGCGTCTGGCAAATTGGATTTGTTCGGCGAATTGCTGGAGGAAGTCGTCGATGGCGGCCATCGCGTCCTGGTGTTCAGCCAGTTCACGAGCATGCTTGCGCTGTTGAAAGACAGGCTCGCCGAGGAGAAAATTAAGTTCTGTTATCTCGACGGTTCAACCACCAATCGCGGCGCGGTGGTGGAAGAGTTTCAGCGGAATACTGCTATCCCGGTTTTTCTCATCAGCCTGAAAGCCGGCGGGGTGGGCCTGAACCTGACGGGCGCGGATACGGTGATTCATTTCGACCCGTGGTGGAATCCGGCGGTGGAAGATCAGGCCACGGGCCGCGCGCATCGTATCGGCCAGACGAAGGTCGTGACCAGTTACAAACTCATTACGCGCGACACCGTGGAGGAAAAAATCCTGCTGCTGCAAAACAAGAAGCGCGAGATCATTCAAGCCACGCTTGGCGGCGAGGAGGCATTCACCGAATCGCTCAGTTGGGAGGAGATTCAGGAGTTGCTGGCGTAGAATCCCCGTGGTTGTGAGACATCCAACCTCAGGTGTGATTTTTTCCCGCATTGGGAGAAGCAACCGGTGATGCGCGCCTCGTCTAGTGCGGTCGATCGTTCTGCAAGCGCGGCTGTTGGTTTTTCCAAAATGGGGAAAACAGGAAAGTGAGCTTCGCGTAAAGAGAGGATTCTTGCTGGGAATTGGCGTATTTAACCGCTGAAATCTTATGGGTTTCAGCCTGTCGATATTTGGACGACGGGGGGCCAGAAGTTAATAATTGGTTGGACCCGCGGCGGGGAATATGAGCCAATTGAAGTCATTCGAATATGAAAGCCCGATGGAACCTGCATAAAATCTGTCTGCTGAGTGCGATGTGGCTGTTGCCCGCGGCGGCGCAGGCGCAATTCACCTTCATCACCAACGCCGACAACACCATTGCCATTACCGGCTACACCGGCTCGGGAGGCGATGTGACCATTCCCGGCTCCATTGGTCAATTTCCCGTCACCAGCATTGGAAAAATGGCGTTTGCCTACAGTTATCTGGGGAGTGTTACGATTCCAGACAGCGTCACAAACATCGGATACAGTGCGTTTTCTCTTTGTAGGAACTTGACTAACGTCACATTTGGTCAAGCTGTAGCCAGCATCGGAAGTTATGGATTCTCCGGCTGCTCCGCCCTGACGAGTGTTACGCTTCCCAACAGCGTCACCACCATTGCTGGCAGTGCCTTCGCTAACTGCCACAGCCTGACCAGCGTCACGATGGGCAACCGCGTGGCCAGCCTTGGAGACGATGCGTTTTATTACTGTCAAAGCCTGACCAACCTCATGATTCCCGATAGCGTGACTAGCATCGGATACGGTGCGTTTGCCGGCTGTGGCTCCCTGGCCAAAGTTCAGATCCCCCACCGCGTGACCAGCCTTGGAGACAGTGCGTTTGCTGACTGCGGCTCCCTCGTCACCGTCCAGATTTCCGATAGCGTGACCAGCATTGGATATGACTCGTTCGATAGGTGTGGGAGCCTGACGGCGATAAACGTGGATACCAACAATCCCGCCTATAGCTCCAGTCAGGGAGTATTTTTCGACAAGCGCCAAACGACCCTCATCCATTACCCGGCAGGCAATGGCGCCACCAGCTATACAATTCCTAACAGCGTCACGAGCATCAATTTTTTTGCTTTCCAGGGCTGCCTCAATCTGACGAATCTGTTCATCCCCGAAAGCGTCGCTTATATCGGAGACCAGGCCTTCGCAGGCTGCTCCAACTTGACGGCGGCCTATTTCCAAGGCAATGCTCCAAGCCTTGGTTCCACTGCCATCTTCAGCGATAACGGCGCCGTGTATTACCTGCCGGGCACGCTTGGTTGGAGCACGACATTCGATGGTCGCCCGACTGCGCCATGGACACTGCCGTATCCTGTGATCCTGAATCACCAATCCGGCTTTGGATTACTGGCCGGCCGATTCCACTTCACCATCTCTTGGGCGACAAACCTCTCCGTGGTCGTGGAAGCCTCCACCAATCTATTCGCCCCCGTGTGGCTTGCGGTCCAAACCAATACGCTGACCGGCGGCTCATCCTATTTCGGCGACCCGCAATGGACAAATTATCCCCAGCGCTACTATCGCCTCCGCTCGCCGTGACGAAAACAGCCATATCAACAGGTGTGAATCCAGCCGGCTTCACGTCAGGCGGCCGAGGCGGAGCAATTTTAAACTGGGCGCGCCCTGTTTCCGGGATGCGGCCAGGTCCACTGCAAATTCGGCGACCCAGTCGTTGAATTCTTCCGGATCCACCAGCATTTGCTGCACGCGCCAGGTTTTCTTGTCTTCGGACGGCAGCACATACGTGTGCCTCAAATTGCGGGCGTTGGGATCGAGGCAGATGTATTTGTGTTCGGCGTGATAGTTGTCCAGCGTGGCTTTAAACCGATCGGCGGTCCACGCCTGACCTTCTGCGTCTTGCGGCGATGCAAATGGTGCGATGGCCGCCGCGAAATCGCCAATCACCAGGCCGCGCAGGAAAGTGAAAATGCGCTGGCGGATCGCTGCGGTGAACGCCTTGGCATCGCGCGTGACGTCTTTGTCGGCTTCTTCCGCGCCGGGTGGACTAATTTCTTTTGACTCAGCGCGGACATAATTCGGATCGCGTAATTTTTCCCATTCATCCAGCAGGCTGGAATCGACCTGGCGAATCATGGCGTCCAGATACAACTCCATTTCCCGCACGGTATCGTTCTTGGCACTGTCGGGAACCGTTTGCGAAAGGACTTTAAAAACACGGTTCAAGTAACGCAACAAAACGCCTTCGGCCCGTTGTAATTCGTAGTCGCGAATATAATCCGAGAACGAGCGAAACTGTTCGAACATTTCGCGGGCGATGGATTTGGGCCGGATGTTTTCCTGGCCCACCCACGGATGCCGGTCGGCAAACGCGTTAAAGGTGGAATAAACAAACTCGCGGTTCGGCTTGGGATATTCGCATTTCTCAAGTTCTTCCATGCGCGCATCGTATTCGATGCCTTCCATTTTCAGCTCGGCCATCTTCTGATCCTTTACGCGGTCGAGTTGCTTGCGGAGAATGATGTCCGGATCTTCCACAATGGATTCAACCAGCGTCAGCAGCACCAGCGCATAATCTGGCGCTTGTGGATCCATGAGCGGGATCGTTTCCAGCAGATACAACGACAGCACCTGGTCCATCGAAAAATCATCCTGCAACTCCACATTCACGCGCAGATAAGAGCCGTCGGCGCTTTTGGGAATGAACTCAATAATCTTCCGGTTTACGAGCGAGCGAAACAATTGCCACGCGCGGTCCCGGTGCGCCTGCTTTTGGCGCGGTGAATCATGGCAATCGCGGATGAGTTTTTGCATGGCGTGACAGCCATCGCCTTTGCGACTGAGCACGTTCAACAACATGCCGTGCGAAACCTGGAAGCGCGAAGCGAGGCGTTCCGGCGGCGCGACAATCAATCGGGCGTAAGTGTTTTTGTCCCAATTGACGAAGTTCTTTTCCGGCGGCTGCCGCTTTACGACTTTCTTCCCATCACGCCCTGATTTTTCCGCGAGTTTAAGATTTTCGATGACGTGCTCCGGCGCTTGCGCCACCACCCAGCCTTGATCGTCAAAGCCTTTGCGTCCGGCACGTCCGGCAATCTGATGAAAATCGCGCGCGCTCAAAATGCCGGTCTTCTGGCCATCGAATTTGCAGAGCCGCGTGAATAGCACGGTGCGGATGGGCACATTGACGCCGACACCCAAAGTGTCCGTGCCGCAAATGATCTTGAGCAAGCCTTTCTGGGCCAGTTGCTCGGTCAGGACGCGATATTTTGGCAGCAAACCCGCGTGATGCAATCCGATGCCGTGCCGCAGCCATTTCTTAATTTCCGGGCCATACGGGCTTGTGAATTTAATCCCTTCCAACGCGCTGGCGATGGCGGCCTTTTCCTCGCGGGTGCAGACGTTGATGCTCGTGAAATCCTGTGCGCTCTGAGCGGCCTCAAGTTGCGTGAAATGGACCACGTAAACCGGCGCGCGTCCAGAGGCAGCCAAACTTTCCAGAGTCTTGGCCAGCGGCAGTTCCGAATATTCATGAGTCAACGGCACGGGCCGAACCGCCGATGTGACCGTAGCGGTGGGGCGTCCGTTAAGCCGCGTCAGTTCTGTTTCAAAAAAGGTCGTATCGCCCAGCGTGGCGGACATTAAGAGAAATCTTGTTTGCGGCAAAGCCAGCAACGGCACCTGCCAGGCGACGCCGCGTTCGCGATCAGCGTAGTAATGGAACTCGTCCATGACCACGTCCTGCACATTGGCGGCACCGCCTTCGCGCAGCGCAATGTTGGCGAGAATTTCCGCAGTGCAACACAGAATCGGCGCATCACGATTCACCGAGGCGTCGCCAGTGCTGAGACCCACGTTGTCCGGTCCAAATTCATGACACAGCGCCATGAACTTTTCATTCACCAGCGCCTTGATCGGACAGGTGTAGATGGAACGTCGGCCTTGGGCCAGGGCTTTGAAATGTAGCGCGGTGGCGACGAGCGATTTGCCGGAACCGGTGGGCGTGTTCAGGATGACATTCTTTTCCTCGAACACTTCCAGCACCGCTTCTTCTTGCGCGGGGTAGAGTTGCAAATTCCGTTTTTGAACATAGTCCAGAAACCGGCCCAGCAATAAATCATTATCCGGTCGTTCGTTGCGCGGGATCAAGTCGTAGAGTTGAATGGCCACGTTCCTAGTGTTGCCGAGAGCCGCGCGCGTTTCAATGTCTTGGTGTGGCTCGGGCAAAACCGCGTGATGCGGGTGAACCCGAACTCAGCGGTCCCCGTTCGCAACGTCAACGCCGGATGAAGTTTTGGTGACGCGCTCGCGCGAGTTTTTGGATGGCTTTGGGCCAAATGCAACCGGGTCCTTTTGGCAGGATTTTCCACCGTGCAATGGACAGTTGGCAGCCGTGCGTGGAAAGCCGATTTTCCCTCCGTTTCGCGGAAAATTGATAACTGTTCCAACGGCAGATGATTGCAGTATTCGGAGAGCCTTGGCGTCGATCCTGGAACCGCTTTTTAAGTGGTTGGCAAGGGGATTGCTTGAGATGGTTTATGATTCATTACACTGAAAAAAAACGGAGTCCGCTGTGCCACTTGATCACCAACTTCAACTCCGCCCGGCAGCGGAAGGTCGCGCGTTTTGATTTATTTGGCGTCGCAGTTTCCGGCCTGATGGCGATGACGTTGGTGGGGATTGTGCGCTTGCTGGTTTCGCACTGAGCCGGGATTTTGTGGGATGCCAGACGGCGTGAAGATCCAGCTTGTGAGCTTCAAACCAAACTGGTTGATTTGGGGACAGTCTTCGGCAAAGCCGTTTTCTTCCTTGCTGTTCAAGATGATGTGGCCAAACGGTTGGCTGGTCAGCATTTCATTCCGGGTCTGAGGTTAACCGGGGCAATCTGTCCAAGGCATGGATCAGATCTGTCAGAAGAACACCTTCAACGGGTTCAGTTGTCGGAAACAATGTGGGGCACGAACGAAAGATTCAGATCGCCAACGGCAACTTCCATCGGCTTGTCCGGGGTTCCGGTGACTTGGCAGACGGAAAAGTTATGGGTTTCGCCGTAATCATTTTTGGATTCCAGGGCGATGGTGATGCGCACATTATTACGATCGATCATTTTCGGTGTCATCGTGCAGCTTTGACCATCCGCGAACAGCAGACAAGTATCCGTGCGGTTGGTCAGATTGATTTTACCCAGATCACCCGTGAAGGTCACTGCGACCGGAGCATTGCTCGCCGTTGGAACGGCACTATTTGTGAAGGTTGCGGCCATCGATTTCGTGCCGACGACAACCGGCGCCTGGGGATTTGGCTTCTGAGCGGAAGCATTCTTATGGCAACTCGCCGGCACTAATCCGGCGAGAAATACCATGACGGCTGAAGCTGTCTGACTGATTCCCATGCGCCCGAACCAGCAGGAATCAGGCCGGGCGGAAAAAACCGGGGAAACGGGCTGCTTTCCCTCAAGCACTGTCCAAAATTCGGAACTCGCGCCTAAAATCAATATGCCCGGTCGAAAATCATGATGCTCTTGCCGTCCTTGATGGTCAGACGCAATTGCTCGGCGGAAGCCGTCATGAATTTTTCGTCGCTGCCAAAAACCAGGTGCAAATCGTAGTTGGTGCCGTTGGCCGCCCAGTCGCCTTTCCAGTCGTTGTGCTCGATGTTTGGCCCTTGGTTGGCCTCGACCTTAACTCGGGGCATGCCTTTGACAAACAATTGATTGTCGCCGGTCGCCAGCACATGGGTTTGGGCGAATGCTTGAATGAACCACGCGCGCAGGTTGCGCATTTCACTGGCAGGCATCTTGGGGTTGGCTTGACGCATCCAAGCCAGCGACACCGCCGGGTTAAAATCCCAGCGGCCGATGATTTTTTGTCCGTCGTATTTCGCTGACTTGCCGGTTTCAAGGTAAGTCGTCAAATCGTCCATGTTGGTTGCCAGCGCGTCCAAAACCAACTTGGTTTGGTCCTTGTTGCCCAGAAAGGTCTTCACATTCACATCATCCAGAATCTCACCCAGGCTGGCACCCGCAGCCGGAGCATTCGTCAGCATGGGATCCTGCACCAAAGGCTGGAGTTCCTCGCGTTCCCACAGCGAGGTCAGCCCGGGATAATCCGCAAACCGCTGGCCGGCTTTCGGGTTTTGCATCAGGAAACCGGCCAGATCAGCGCATTGATAATACATCGGCGCCAACGAGCCCACGGCACAAGCGGTGCGGGAAAGACCGCTGCTTTGCAAATCCTCGCCCAGCCGGTTGACGCCGCGGATCAATGCCGGCTGGTTTGGGGTGTTGGCCGCCTGCGTGGTCAGATAAGCAAAATTATAAACCAGAAAGATAATCAGAATGAAATAAATCCCGCCATTCAACAAACCGATGCAGATGCCGACCCGCGAATTCATGCGTTCCCAAAGGGCCTGACGCAGATCGCCGGCGTTGTAACGGTAAAAATGCTCCACCTTTTTGTGCAGCGGCTGCCCGGCCAGCGCCAGCGCGGTGTTGATAATGATGAAGGCAATCACCGGCGCCAGCGCCCATGCCGTGAGCGGATTATGCACTCCCATGTGCAGCAGCAAGGGATGAACGAGTTTGCCGACCGGCACCGCCAAAAGGGCGCCCAATAAAATGCCGAAGAACGAAAAACCCGCGCGAATGGCCCCCTGTCGCCAGCCGGCCAGCGCTGCCACCGCCAACACAAAAATTGCTAGAATCCAAATGGTCATGGCAGACATTAAAAAACATCCCGCCGAAAATGCACGACGAAAATAAGCCGGTGATTGGAAATGGCGCCCGTTGCGATTATCTTTTGCGGCGTGCTTGTTTCCCTCATCGTGCCGGCCTTCAACGAGGAAAAACTCCTCGGGGCATCGCTGGCTGAAATGAATTCAGCCGCCAAGGCTTTCACCGGGCGCGGCTGGCAGGTTGAACTCATCGTCTGCGACAATAATTCCACCGATCGCACCGCCGAAATTGCCCGCGCCGCCGGGGCGAACGTGGTTTTTGAGCCGGTCAACCAAATCGGCCGGGCCCGCAATACCGGCGCGTCCGTTGCCAAAGGCGACTGGTTTGTCTTTGTGGACGCGGATTCCCATCCGAGCGAAAGGTTGTTTGCGGATGTGGCCGGACAGATTGCTTCTGGACGTTGCCTCGCGGGCGGCGCCACGGTGCGGATGGATGAATCCGGCTTTTGGAGCCAGTCCATGACGCAGTTGTGGGTCTGCATCAGTCGCTGGGGCAAGCTTATGGCTGGTTCATTCATTTTCGTGGAAGCGGCGGCCTTTCGCGAAATTGGCGGTTTCAGCCAAGTGCTGTTCGCCGGCGAGGAAATTGATTTAAGCAAACGCTTGAAACGGCTCGCGCGTCAACGGGACAAAAAAATCATCATTTTGCATCGCCATCCGCTGAAGACCTCCGCCCGCAAGTTGAAACTTTATTCGGCTCGGGAAATCCTCGTCTTCTTTGTGCGCGCCGCCTTTAACCAGCGCAAAATGCTCACCAGCCGTGAAAAAGCGCACATTTGGTATGACGGGCGGCGGTGACGGCAAAACTAGGCTGTTCAAAATGGCCTGGCCCGTTTGGCTGGCGGGTGGGGCGAGCGTCCCCGCGAGCCGCTCCTTGCGGAGGGTTACCATTTTCCAAAACGGCTTGCGTGGACGCTCGGATCACCGAGGGTTTTTTCACCGTATGGCCAGGGATGCCAACGGATCGACTTTACTCCGAAACGGCGGATCGCATGGCGGCGAACAGGGTTTTCCCTGATGCCTGGCCGACCGGCGTTTTGGATTTGGCGTCGGAATGTTCCACCAGCTCCGCCGGCAGTTCTTTTAAAAATGGCGATGGATGGCAGGGCAACACCTGGCCATATTTTTTGCGTCCGCCGCAATGGCTGATGGCCAGCGTTTGCATGGCGCGGGTGACGGCCACATAAAACAATCGGCGCTCTTCATCCATCGTGCCTTCGACTTTGGAGCGGGAATGCGGCAGCAGGCCATCCTCCAGCCCGACCACAAACACATGCGGGAATTCCAGCCCTTTGCACGAGTGCATGGTGATGAGGGTAACGGCGTCCTGCGTGTTCTCCTTCTCTTCCTCGCGTTCGTTGTCGAGCGTGATGCTTTCCAGAAAATTTTCCAGCCGTTCGGTCGGCGCGTTGCCCGCGCCATCCATGGTGGCCATCAACTCGCGCAGATTGCGGATGCGGGCTTCGGCGTTTTCGGGATTCTTTTCCAGCCGCTTGAGTTCGCCGAAATAGCCGGTTTCGTTTAAAAAGTTTTCCGCCCATGTCTGCAGACGAAAGCTGTTTTCAGTCGTCTGCAATTGGTTTTGCTCGCATTCCACGAACGCCACGAACGCTTCGATGCATTCGCGGGTATGCTTTTGAAATTGCGTGGTCACCAGCGGATTTTTCATGGCGGCAAAGACGGAACATTTCCGCTCGTGGCTGGCGCCCAGCAGCCGCTCCATCGTCACGTCGCTCAAGCCGCGGGCCGGCACGTTGGCAATGCGCAACAGGCTGATGTCGTCGTTTGGATTGATGAAAGTCTTGAGAAAGGCCAGGAAATCCTTGATCTCGCGCCGGTCAAAAAAACTTTGACCACCAATCAAATGATAGCGCACGCCCGCCGTGCGCAGGGCGGTTTCCAGCGGACGCGACTGCTGGTTGGTGCGGAAGAGAATGGCGCAGTCTTTCCAAGGAATGCGGTGGGCCAGGCGCTTGAACTCAATTTGCGAGACGACTTCGCGCGCTTCGTCTTCGTCGCTGCCGTAGGTGTTCAGTTGAATCTTGGCGCCGGCGCCTTTGCCGGACCACAGCGTTTTGCCGCGGCGGCGGGCGTTGTTTTTGATGATGGCATTGGCGGCGTTGAGAATCGTGCTGGTGCTGCGGTAATTCTGCTCCAGCTTGATGACTTTGACCTCGGGGAAATGTTCTTCCAGGTTCAGCAGATTGGCGATTTCCGCGCCGCGCCAGCCATAGATGCTTTGATCATCATCGCCCACCACGCAAAAATTCCGGTGTTCCTTGGTCAGCGCGTGGACCAGTTCAAATTGCGAAGCGTTGGTGTCTTGATACTCGTCCACCATCACAAAACGATACTGGTCGCGACAGGCTTGCAGCGCATCGGGATGTTCCTTGAACAACCGCAGCGTCAGCAAAATCAAGTCGTCAAAATCCACCGCGTTGCACGCGTGCAAGGCGGATTCGTAACGTTTGGCCACGTGCGTGGCGAGCGCCCGCAAATTAGGATCCACAAACATCCTGGAATTTTCACCGCCGTTTTTGAATTTACTCAACAGCCCCAAGACGGCGCCGGGATCGACCTTTTCGCCTTTGATGGAAATGGCGGAGAGGATTTTTTTGACGGCGGCGAGCTGTTCCGATTCGTCGTAAATGACAAAGTTTTTTTTGTAGCCGAGCTTTTCAATGTGCTGCCGCAAAATCTTCACGCACAGCGAATGGAAGGTGCAAATCGTCGGGCGTTCCGGCTTTTTGCCGTCCCCGGTTCTGCGTTTGGGCAGCAACTTGGACACGCGTTCCTGCATTTCGCGGGCGGCCTTGTTGGTGAAGGTCACGCCCAGGATGTTTCCGGGCGCGATGCCGTGGCGGACCATGTGGGCGATGCGGAACGTGATGACGCGGGTTTTGCCCGTGCCCGCGCCCGCCAGAATGAGCACCGGGCCGCGAATGGTTTCGACGGCCTGGCGCTGCTGCGGGTTGAGCGTGGACAAATCCAACATGGGCTGCGGATTTTAATTCGCCACGACTCGAACGCAAGCGAACAGGAGAAATTTGGCGGGCAAATTTATAATCCCCGTTTTAAAGGAATGTGAATCTTGCCAATTTGAAGATATTTGTGGGTTTTTGCGCCCGGGAAATTATTGCGTTGGGGCCGGAATAAATTCATCCAGACACTCGCGAACGGTCCGGGCCAGGCTGTCGATGGCATAAGGCTTTTGGAGAAACCGAGTGCCCGGCTCGCGGTGCAGGTTGCGGCCGGCCAGTTCCGGGCTGTAACCGCTGGAGTAGATGACGCGAAGTTGCGGGGCATCCGCACGCAGTTGGCGGGCGAGTTCGCGCCCGGTCATGCCGTCGGGCATGACCAGATCCGTGAGCATGAGGTGGATGTCGCGTTTGTGCTCGGACCAGACCAGCAAGGCTTCCGGGCCGGATTGCGCTGTCAGCACCCGGTATCCGGAAAGTTGCAACAGCTTGCTCACTACCAGGCAAACCGGCAATTCGTCCTCGACCACCAGAATGAGCTCGTTGTTCGTCCGACGGACGGATTGGGTGACGGCGGCGGGACGGCTTTGCCCGGCGCTGTCGATGGCCGGGAAGGTAATCTGAAACGTGGTGCCCTGGCCAAGCTCGCTGGTCACGTCAATGGTGCCGTTGTGTTGTTGAACGATGCCATAGACCGTGGCGAGTCCCAGGCCGGTGCCTTTGCCGGCTTCCTTGGTGGTGAAAAACGGTTCGAATATGTGGGACAAATGGTCGGGAGAAATGCCGCATCCCGTGTCGCTGATTTTCAGGCACACGAATTTAGTGCGCGAGCTGGTCCCCTTTTCCTCGTGATTTGAGCAGGTCAACGTCTGGATTTTTAAACGGCCACCGCCGGGCATGGCGTCCCGGGCGTTCACCGCCAGATTGAGAATGACCTGATCGATCATGCCGACATCGCCGCGAATCGAAGGCAGTTCGCCCGGGCAATCCACTTCCAGGGCAATGTCCTCGCCGAGGATGCGCTGCAACATCTTGAGCATTTGCCGCACGGCTTCATTGAGGTCCAGATCCACGAGTTGAAACGCCTGTTTGCGGCTGAAAAGCAGCAGTTGCCGCGTCAGGCCCGAGGCGCGTTCCGCGGCTTCCAAAATTTCATTGGTCAGCTCAACGTGCTCGTCCGGCAAGTCTTCCTCGTGCCGGAGCAGGGAGGCGTTGCCCATGATGGTGGTGAGGATGTTGTTGAAATCGTGGGCGACCCCGCTGGACAACTGGCCGATGGCTTCCATCTTTTGCGCCTGGCGCAACTGTGCTTCGATCCGCTGGCTTTCGGTGACATCCCGCGAGTTGACCACCACCGAGGGCGGTTCCTCGCCGACCAAACGTTTCCCCACGCTTTCAATAAACCGCCAGGAGCCGTTCGCATGGCGGATGCGGTATTCAATGTTGTCGGCGCGCTGGGTGTTGGAAACGGTCCGTTGAAAGGCCTCGTAACAGCGCTGCCGGTCCTCGGGATGAATGAAGTCAAAGACGTTGTGGTTGACGAATTCAGTCACCGGATAGCCCAGCACCCGCTGCACCGACGGGCTTTGATAATGAATCATTCCCCGCGCATCGATCACCGTGATGAGATCCTGCGCGTTTTCAATCAGCGAACGGAAATAGCGCTCATTGCGAATCAGCGCCTGGGCGGCCGCGTGATTTTCCCGGCGCAGCCGCGCCTCCTCCAGCGCCCGGATGACGGATTGCCCCAGCCGTTTGATTTGCTCCTTGATCACGTAGTTGGACGCGCCCGCCTTCATGCAACTGACGGCGGTGTCCTCGTTCATTGAGCCGGTGAGAATGATCAGCGGGGTCAACGGCGCGTGTTCCTGCGCCAGGCGCAGGGCGGTCAGGCCGTTGAAGCGCGGCAAATTGTAATCGGAAATGATGAGGTCCGGCAGAAAATCGGTCAGGGCTGCGAGAAACGTCTCGCTGGTTTCCACACAGCGAAAGACGCAATTTTTCAGTTCGCGGGAAATTTCGCGTTTAGCCAGGTCGGCATCGCTGGGTGTGTCTTCCACCAGCAGAATGCGGATTTCACCAGGGCTTGGCATGTTCATCAGCGACAAGGCTTGCTTGTTTGACCGGCTTAGGTTGATCAGATTCCATGGCGCTTGGCAAGGCGAAGTAAAAAGTGGCGCCCGCCTCCGGCTTGCCCTCGGCCCAGACGCGGCCGCCATGCCGGTGCACCACGCGCTGCACGATGGCCAGGCCGACCCCGGTGCCTTCAAATTCCGACGCGCTGTGCAGGCGCTGGAAAACGCCGAACAATTTCCCGGCGTATTGCATGTCGAAACCCGCGCCGTTGTCGCGCACGGAGTAAATCAATTCCCGCCCCTTTAGTTCGCCGGCAACGACGATTTGCGGGTGTTCCCGCCGGGCGGAAAATTTGACGGCGTTGGACAGCAAATTGATCCAGACCTGCCGAAGCAATGGCGCGTCGCCGGTGGCCGGCGGCAGGTGGCCGAGTTGAAATTCGATGTTTTTGCCGGTGTCGCCGGGGGTGACAGCCGCGAAGGCTGCTTCCGCCAAGGCCCGCATATCCAACGGCGCGGTGTCCATCGGAGTCCGGCTCAACCGGGAAAAATTCAACAAATCGCTGATCAACTCGCCCATGTTCCGGGTATTGGCGCGGATCTTTTGGCAGAGTTCCCGGCCTTCCTCGTTCAGCGTGGCGGCGTGGTCTTCCAAGAGAATTTGGGTGTAACCACCAATGGCCCGCAAGGGCGCGCGCAGGTCGTGGGAAACGGAATAGGAAAAGGATTCCAGTTCGCGGTTCGCCCGGTCCAGTTCCGCCTGGTAATCCACCAGCTTGCGGACGGAGTGGCCAATCCGGCCGATTTCATCGCCGGCCGGCTCCGACGGATCGTCCGGCGTGATTTGCGCGGCGAGCTGGCTGGTGGAATTGGCCAGTTGCCGGATCGGTTTGGAGACGCGCCGTGCTGAGAGAAAAATCATGCCGATCATGGCGGTCAGCGCCAGGGCACTGCTGCCGGCGATTTGCCAGGTGAGGGCGTTGATCGGCCCCATGACGGCGTCCTGCGAAACATCGATCACCGTTTTCCAGTGGGTGAACGGGGCCGTGGCCCAGTAAAGCCGGCGCTCTTCGCCACGGATCGTCACCCGGGCAAAACCTTCTGGTTGATCGTGGACATAAGGACCTTCCGGCAACGCGGCCAGACCGGCGCCGGAAAAATTTTTGGAAGGCAGCAGGGCCGCATCGGGATGACTGATCAACCGGCTGGTCTGGCTGACCACAAAGGCGAATTCCGCATGGTCATCATCGCCGGGAATGACATCCAGTTTGGAGACGATGTTGGTGATGGAATCCAGCAGGATGTCCACGCCCACCACGCCGAGGAATTCGTTGGAAGCCCCCAGCACGGGCAGCGTATAACTCACCATGGATTGGTTGACCGAGCCAAGATCGTAATAAGGTTCGGTCAGATGCGGCTGATGGGTGACCTTGGGCATGTGATACCATTCCTGGCGGTCTTCGTGGTAGTCGTAAGTCGCGCAGTAAGTTTTTGGCCAGCTCAGCCGGTCCACCACCAGATCCGAGTCGGGATCGCGATAATCCATGTTTTCGTAGGTGATGTAAAAATCAAACGCCTCGTCCTTTGGCGTGCGGGCCAGCAAATCCACGAGAAATTTGCGCATCGCGTTGGGCGGACAATGGCCCGATTCCAGTTCGCGCGAGATAATCGGCTCACACCGGGCGCCGCATTTTTGAATGAACAAATCCAGGTTGCGCCCGGTGTTTTCCAGGGCGTTCAACACCGCCGCGTTGATCTGTGCCTCCAAGGCTTTGCGGCTGGCCGTATAGTTGAGCCAGTTGGCCGCCAGCAGCACCGCGCAGGCCGTGGTGCCAAAAGAGAAGACCAGCCGCCGGGAAATCGTTCTGCGTTTGAAGGCCGGCACCAAGGCTTGAATAAGCCGCCGGACGCGTGAACTGAAGCCGCTGATCTGGCTCATAAACTGACCCTAGGGCAAGCGGCCAACGGCGTCAATCGCTTTGCGCCCAAATATTTTGGCGAACATCCGACCGGCCAAATCAGCGGGAAAATCCCGGAAAATGCGGGCCTTTGGCCGGAATGCCCGGCTCGCTTCACCCGCTGCCGGGAGAGTTGCTGGCAAAAAATAAGTTGCGCGAACCGCACCGTGCGGCGTAAAGAAAGGCCGCATTATGGGCAAAGCTCTCATCATCGCCGAGAAACCATCCGTCGCCAGCGACCTCAGCAAGGCGCTCGGGAAATTTCAGAAAACCGCCGATTACTACGAGAACGACGAGTTCGTGATCTCTTCGGCGGTCGGTCATTTGCTGGAGTTGACCGTCCCCGAGGAATTCGACGTCAAAAAGGGCAAATGGACCTTCAAATGCCTGCCGGTCATTCCGCCGCGCTTTGATTTGCAGCCGATTGAGCGCACTGAAAGCCGGTTGAAAATCCTGAAGAAGTTGATCAAGCGCGAGGATGTCACGGAACTGATCAATGCGTGCGACGCCGGGCGTGAAGGGGAATTGATTTTCCGCAACATTGTCCGTTACACCAAGGCCCGGCAGCCGGTGAAACGGCTGTGGCTGCAATCCATGACGCCCGCAGCCATCCGCGAAGGGTTCGCCGCGCTGAAAACTGACGAATCCATGCTGCCCCTGTCCGAGGCCGCGACGAGCCGCGCCGAGGCCGACTGGCTGGTGGGCATCAACGGCACGCGCGCCATGACGGCGTTCAATTCCAAGCAGGGCGGCTTTTTCAAGACGCCCGTCGGGCGCGTGCAGACGCCGACGCTGGCGATTCTCGTCGAGCGCGAGGAGCGCATTCGCAAGTTTGTGCCGCGTGATTTCTGGGAAATCATCGGCACGTTCGAATGCGCCGCCGGCCAATACACCGGCCGCTGGTTCGATGAGAAATTTGCGAAGTCCGAAACCGACGAGCAGCTCAAGGCGGAGCGTGTTTGGGCTGTGGCAAAGGCTGAAGCCATCAAAGCCAAATGCCTGGGCAAACCCGGAATCGTCACCGAGGAAAGCAAGCCGACGACGTCCATGTCGCCGTTGCTTTACGATTTGACCAGCTTGCAGCGCGAGGCCAATGCGCGCTTCGGTTTCAGCGCCAAAAACACGCTGGGCATCGCGCAGGCGTTGTATGAAAAGCACAAGGTGCTGACGTATCCGCGAACGGATTCGCGCGCGTTGCCGGAGGATTACATCGGCACGGTGAAGAACACGATGGCGATGCTGGAAGACGTCACCGGCTATTCGGCGTTCGCCGCGCAGATTTTGAAGAGCGGCTGGGTGCATCCCAACAAGCGCATTTTCAACAACGCGAAAGTTTCGGATCACTTCGCCATCATCCCGACGTCGCTGGCGCCCAAAGCCCTGAGCGAACCGGAGCAAAAGCTTTACGATCTGGTCGCGAAACGCTTTCTCGCGATCTTTTATCCGGCGGCGGAATTTTTGGAAACCACCCGCATCACGCGCGTGGCGGGCGAGCTGTTCAAGAGCGCGGGCAAGGTGCTGGTGACGCCGGGTTGGCTGACGGTCTATGGCAAGCAGTCGGATTCGGATGAAACGCCGAGTCTCGCGCCAGTGACGCCGGGCGAAACGGTCAAGACGAGCGAGGTGGCGGTGAAGCAAAATGTCACCAAACCGCCGGCCCGCTATTCGGAAGCGACGTTGCTGTCCGCCATGGAAGGCGCCGGGAAATTGGTGGACGATGACGAATTGCGCGAGGCGATGAACGAGAAAGGCCTCGGCACGCCGGCCACGCGCGCGGCGATCATCGAAGGTTTGATTCTGGAGGAATATGTGCATCGCATCGGCCGCGAATTGCAGGCCACGGCCAAGGCGTTTTCGCTGATGGAATTGTTAAACGGCCTCGGGGTGACGGAACTCACCAAGCCGGAACTGACGGGCGAATGGGAATTTCAGCTCAAGGAAATGCAGCGGAAGAAAATCAGCCGCGAGCAGTTCATGCGGGAAATTGCCGAGATGACACGCAAAATTGTCGATCGCGCGAAGCAATACGAGCACGACACGATTCCCGGTGATTTCGGCAAATTGACCGTGCCGTGCCCGAAGTGCGGCGGCGAAATCCACGAGAAATACCGCCAGTATCAATGCGTGAAGGATGGCTGCGATTTTGCGGTGTGGAAGACGCTGTGCAGCCGGATGTTTGAGCCAGAGGAAGTGGAGAAACTGATCACGGAAAAAGTGATCGGGCCGTTGCAGGGCTTCCGCAGCAAGCAGGGGTTCCCGTTTGCCGCCGTGCTCAAGATGAATGCCGAGCACAAGATCGAATTCGATTTCGGGCAGCCGAAGGAAGGCGCATCCGCCGAGCCGGTGGATTTCACCGGCAAGGAGCCGCTGGGCAAATGCCCGAAGTGCGGCGCCCGCGTGTTCGATACCGGCATGAATTACACCTGCGAACATCATGTGGGCCTGAAGCCGACGTGTGAATTCCGCACCGGCAAGATCATTTTGCAGCAGGAAATTTCCGTGGACCAGGTGAAAAAACTTTTGGCCGAAGGCAAAACCGATTTGCTGAAAGGCTTCGTCTCAAAGAAGACAAACCGCAAATTCGAGGCGTTTCTCATTGTGAAAGAAGGCAAGACTGCCTTTGAATTTCCGGCGCGCGCAGGCCAGGGCCGTCGCAAGAGCAGCGAGCCGCCGCCGAAGCTTGATTTCACCGGCAAGACGGAGATCGGCAAATGTCCGAAGTGCGGGGGCAAGGTGTTTGACACCGGGGTTGACGCCGGCTATGTCTGCGAAAATTCGCAGCGCGAAGAGAAGCCCTGCAAGTTCAGCATCAAAAAGACGATTTTAGAGCAGCCAATTGATGCGACCCAGGCGGCGAAGATTCTCAAGGACAGCAAAAGCGATGTGCTGGACAAGTTCATCTCCAAATCCGGCAAGCCGTTTCCGGCATTTCTGGTGATGGACAAGAAGGGCAAAATCACCTTCGAGTTTCCGGAACGGGCGGAGTAACCGTTGCGGCGGTCGGCCGACCGCCGCCAGCCAAAAAGTTTCAGAATGGAATGGCCGCGCTCTGCCAAGCCGCCACGACCATGCCGGGGTCATTCATTGGCCCGCTGCGTTCCTCTCAGCCGGTCGGCATGCGGGAACGTGAATTCAGATTTTTGCGAGGCCAGCGCCTGCCCGAAATCCAGCATGGTCTGCTGACCTTCATCCGTGATTTTCAAGGGTGGCAGGAAAAGGTTGGCGGTGGCGGCTTTCAACCCGCCCAATAAATTTCCCCACAGACTGTTTCTGGCGTTCTTGGCTTTGATGGAGCCGAGCGAGACTTCCATTTTGGGCGGCGCGTCGGTGCGGCGGAAAGTCAGCGAGTTGACGCTGGCCACGCGTTCGTTTTCGGCGGTGAATGTTCCGTCGTGCCAGACGTAGTCCTGCAAATCCACCGTCACCGGGCTGGGCATCCCGTCGCGGTCAAAGCGGATGACCAATTCCTTGACCGTGGGAAGGTCGTTTTCCAGCGCGCCATCGACTGTGACGCTGCCATGGCCGGGGCCGGTGACATTGATGGCCACCAGCTGGTGTTTGACGGTGTCGCCGTCTTTGAGCCGGTTTTCGCGGCTGCGCAGATGCTCCGTCAAGTCGAACACATTTTGCAGGCCGCCGGCGCCGGTGAATTCAAATTTGCAAGTGGCCCGGAACCGGCCGCCGTTGGTCCGGCATTCAAAGGACGTGACCCGGGCGCATTGCGAATTGGCGGCGTTGGTGTAGATGATGGATGGATCGGGCGAAATCAGCGGCACAAAATACATGAATTTGGTGACGCTGTTTTCCTGCGGTCGGCCGGTGCCGTAATCCAACTGGAGGGTCGGTCCGGACGGCGCGGCCCGCAAAGCGGCCGGGGCCAGCAGACTGGCCAGCCCAAGGGCGACCCAGCGGACCGGGTTCATGACGCGATTCAAAAACATCGCGATAGTTTCTTTGCCTCCGAATATATTTCAAGCATTGAGCGCAACCGTTTGGCTTGTTACATACAGGGCGGATGCAACTTCACTGCAAACAACTTGGCCAGGGCGAACCGCTGGTGCTGCTGCACGGGCTTTTCGGTCAGGCGGACAACTGGTTTGGCGTGGCGCCGAAACTGGCGGAAAAATTTCGGGTGATTGCCCTGGATCTCCGCAACCATGGGAATTCGCCGCATCATCCGGAAATGGATTATCCGCTCATGGCGGCGGACGTGGATAGGTTTTTCGCCACGCACAAACTGGAAAGCGCGCACGTCATCGGTCATTCCATGGGCGGAAAAGTGGCCATGCAGCTCGCGCTGGATTTTCCCGCTCGGGTCCAAAAACTCGTCGTGGTGGACATGGCGCCGCGCGCTTACCAGCGGATGCATGATCCCATTTTTGAGGCGCTTCTGGCACTGGACCTGGCTGCGTTCCAAACGCGGCAGCAAATTGAGGCGGCGTTGGCCCCGGAAATTTCTTCACTGAATTTACGGCGATTTCTGTTGAAAAATCTGGGCCGCGATGAGCACGGGCGGTTTGTCTGGAAAATGAATCTGCGGGGCGTGGCGGAGAATTACGGTCGCTTGGGTGAGGTGCTAACCTCGAAGGAGCCGTTTCCCAAACCCACGTTGTTTATTCGCGGCGCCAAGTCCGATTACATCAACGCAACCGATGCGCTGGAAATAAAAAACTATTTTCCGGCGGCCCAGATTGCGACGATCGAAGCGGCCAAACATTGGGTTCACGCCGATGCGCCGGAAGAATTCGTGCGGTTGGTTCGCGAATTTCTCTGAGCCGGAACGATGCCGTTGAAGTTTGTTGTCAACCACGGTTGGCCACAGATAGATAGAAATCTGGTGGGGTGGGGGGGCGCGTCACTCCGGGCGCGCCGTTTGAGCATGGCGACTGGCTTGTCCGAGGGCTGCGACATGGTTGCTTCAACACCGGAACCGCCCAGTGGTTGCGTGCATTTTTGGTTGCTGGTTTCGCGATTTGAAATAGGATGCCATCACCTTGGGCGCATGAAACACATCGGAATCATCCGCAATAATAAAGTCGCTGGTGCGGCAGGGTAAATTCACGGCATGCCAAATCAATTTTTCGACCAACCCATCCTCAATTCGCCCTATGCGTATCCGGAGCGGCATTGGGAGTTGGATGCCGACGGGCAGCCCACCAACCAAATTGTTGAGTCCCGCCGCAAATCGGCATTCATTACCCCGGTTCCCAAACCCAAGAAACGCCGCCGCGCCGAATCGTCCAAACAAGCCGACCTGTTGCTGGCTGATCCGGAAGGGCTTTCCACGGTCGCCCAGCAATACGACGCCAACACGATCATCAATGAGATTCGCGGTTATGTGGACCAGTGGCGCAAACTGCCCAATCCCGGCCAATGGCAGGTCACGCCGGAAACCGCTCGCCTGCTACAGCACTGGCGCAGCTATGATTTTCAGGGCGGCATCCGCCCGTTCTTTTGTCAGGTTGAAGCCATTGAAACCGCCATCTGGCTCACGGAAGTTGCCCCGCATCAGGGCGAGCGCGGCAAAAAATTTCTCGATTACCTGAAATCCGCCAACGAGCACGCCAACCCGGAAATTTTTCGCATCGCCCTCAAGCTCGCCACCGGCGCCGGCAAAACCACGGTCATCGCCATGCTTATCGCGTGGCAAACCATCAATGCCGTCCGGCGTCCGGCCAGTAAAACTTTCACGCGCGGATTTTTGATCGTAACGCCCGGCATCACCATCCGCGACCGTTTGCGCGTCGTGCTGCCCAGCGACCCGGACAATTATTACGACCATCGTGAACTCGTGCCGGCTGACCTGCTGGGCGAGGTGAAGCGCGCCAAAATCGTCATCACCAACTATCATGCGTTCAAGTTGCGCGAACGGCTTGATGTTTCCAAAGTGGGGCGGGCCTTGTTGAAAGGGCGCGGACCGGAACTGGAAACCGCCGAAACGGAAGGCCAGATGATACAGCGGGTCATGCCCGACCTCATGGGCTTGAAAAGTGTCCTCGTGATCAACGACGAGGCGCATCATTGCTATCGTCACAAAGTCACCCCGGCGGGCGAGGAAGATGAAGACCTTGATGCCGAGGCCAGGGACGAGGCGGAAAAAAACAGCGAGGCCGCGCGTCTGTGGATTTCCGGCATCGAAGCCGTCAAGCGCAAGCTCGATGTCCGCACCGTGTTTGACCTTTCAGCCACGCCGTTTTTCCTGCACGGCTCGGGTTACGCGGAAGGCACGTTGTTTCCCTGGACGGTTTGCGATTTCTCGCTCATGGATGCCATCGAATGCGGCATCGTCAAATTGCCGCGCGTCCCCGTTGCCGACAATGTGCCCGGCGCGGACGTGCCCATTTACCGCGAGCTGTGGCAACACATCGGCAAGAAAATGCCCAAAAAGGGACGCGGCAAATCCGGCCACCTTGACCCGTTGAATCTGCCGGTAGAGTTGCAGACCGCGCTGGACGCCCTTTACGGTCACTACCAAAAAACATTCGCGCTTTGGAAACAGGAACAAATCGCGGTGCCGCCGGTGTTCATCATCGTTTGCAACAACACTTCCACGTCCAAACTCGTGTATGATTACGTCGCCGGCTTCTACCGCAATGGCGAGGATGGCAAAACGCCCGTCCATCATGCCGGCCGTTTGGAACTGTTTCGCAACTACGATGAATCCGGCAATCGTCATGCCCGCCCGCGCACGCTCCTGATTGACAGCGAACAGCTCGAATCCGGCGAAGCGTTGGACAAGGATTTCCGCGATATGGCGTCCGATGAAATCGAACGCTTCCGCCGGGAAATGATTGAGCGCGGCGACGTGGAGAAGGCGCGCAAAATCACCGATGCCGATTTGCTCCGCGAAGTCATGAACACCGTCGGCAAGGAAGGCCGGCTGGGTGAATCCATCCGTTGCGTCGTCTCCGTTTCCATGCTCACCGAAGGCTGGGATGCCAACACCGTCACGCACATCCTTGGCGTCCGCGCGTTCGGCACGCAGTTGCTCTGCGAGCAGGTGGTCGGGCGCGGTCTGCGCCGGCAGTCTTACGACCTCGATGAAAACGGTCTGCTTGCCGTCGAATATGCCGACATTCTCGGCATTCCCTTTGATTTTACCGCCAAACCGGTGGTCGCCCCGCCCAAGCCACCGCGCCCGACGGTTCGCGTGTGCGCCGTGCGGCCCGAGCGCGACGCGCTCGAAATCCGTTTCCCGCGCGTCGAGGGTTATCGGGTTGAATTGCCGGCGGAAGGTTTGGCCGCCCGGTTCACCGCCGATTCAGCGCTACGCCTGACGCCCAACTTGGTAGGCCCGTCCATCGTCCGCAACGAAGGCATCATCGGCGAAGGCGTCACACTCACCGTCGAACATCTGAGAGACATCCGCGAGGCCACCATCGCGTTTCATCTTGCGCGGCATTTGCTGTTCACCAAATATCGCGACCCCGGCGAGGAACCCAAGCTGCATTTGTTCGGCCAGTTAAAACAAATCGTCCAGCAATGGCTGAAACAGGGCCAGCTTCGCTGTGCCGGCGGCACGTTCCCGGCGCAGGTGCTTTACCGCGAAATCGCCGACATGGCTTGTGAGCGCATCAAGCACGCCATCACCGAAACCCTGAAGGGTGAAAACCAGATCAAAGCCATCCTCGACGCCTACAATCCCGCCGGCTCGACGGCCTATGTCAATTTCACTACGTCCAAGCAGACGCGCTGGAAAACCGACCCGCGCAAATGTCATGTGAATTGGGTGGTATGTGACAGCGATTGGGAAGCGGAATTTTGCCGCGTCGCCGAGGAACAACCGCGCGTCAAAGCCTACGTCACAAATCAGGGCTTGGGTTTGGAAGTCCCGTATCTCATGCGCAGCACGCCGCGCAAGTATCTGCCGGACTTCATTGTGCAGATTGACGACGGCCAGCCCGATCCGTTGAATCTCATCGTCGAGATCAAAGGTTTTCGCGGCGAGGATGCCAAATACAAAGCCGCCACCATGCGCAACAATTGGATTCCCGGCGTCAACAACCTCGGCAAATATGGCCGTTGGGCGTTCGCGGAATTCACCAGTGTTTTTGAAATTGAGCGCGATTTTGACAAACTCATCGAAAAAATTATCGCCGCGAAATGACCGAAGAAATGACAACCCCGCTCGAAACGTCGCACCGGTTTCTCGACGAAGCCGGTGACACGACGTTTTACGGCAAGGGCCGGCAGTTGATTCTCGGCACCGAAGGCGTCTCGATCATTTTTGGCATGACCATCGTGCGGATTGACCGCCCGTTCAACGATGTCCGCAACGAAATTATCGCGCTTCAAAAGCAGGTCGAGACCGACCCGCTGCTCAACACCATTCCCAGCGTCGTCAAACGCGTTCAGCGCGGCGGCTTCTACTTTCACGCGTGCAAAGACATGCCGGAAGTGCGCTCCCTGTTTTTTCATTACCTGCGCGAATTGCCCTGCGAAGCCGAGGTTGCCGTCGCCCGCAAAATCCCTTCCCTGTTTGCCAACAAACACCACGGGCGCGACGATGAATTTTACGCGGACGTCCTTTCCCATCTCATCAAGGGCCGGCTCAAAAAACCGCAGCGGCTCGTTTTGAACATCGCCGAGCGCGGTTCCAGCACGCGCGGCAAAGTTTTGGAAGATGCGCTGGGCAAGGCCACCCGCCGCGCGCACAAACATTGGAAAGCCGACGAACTCAAAGGCGAGGTGGTTTTCAACATCCAAAACCCAGGCCGTGAACCGATCTTGAATGTCGCCGATTATCTCGGCTGGGCGGTGCAGCGTGTGTTTGAAAAAGGGGAAACCCGTTTTTACGATTACCTGCGCGAGAAAATCCGGCTCGTCGTGGATTTGTATAACGCGGAGAAATATGCCGGCAACCAGAACTATTACGACAACCAGCGAAACCCGTTGACCGCCAAAAATAAGCTCGGCCCACATTCCACCTGAGCGGGATACCCCGCGACGCCATGGAGACGACTTTCAGTGGTAGCAGGCCACAACAAATATCGGTTTGTAGCACAAGTATTACAAGCAAAAAGTATGACTGAGTATGACCCAGTAGGATTTGAACCCACGACCTGACCATGCCGCCCAAAGCCAAAACCGCCAAACCCGCCAAGGCCAAGACCATCGCCACGCTCCGCCACGACGCCAAACGCAAAAACCTCCCCACCGCCGAATACGAATCCCTCATGCGGACGGAGGACAAATCGCCCATCGCCGTCGCTTACGCGCGCCGCAACCGCGACCTCGACCCCCAGCTCGTCTGGCGCGGCAAGGACGACCAGGACTGGTCCGACCTCGTCGTGCCCGCGCCGCCGCTTTACATCCAGGAAAAAGTCCATCCCAAGGTCCTCATTGACGAGCTGCTCCGGCAATCCAAGGCGCGCGCCCAGGCCGACGCCCCGCAGATAGACCTCTTTGCCGATTTCAACGGCCTGCCCCAGGACGCCCGCGCCACCGAATTTTACCAGCACGACGCCCACTGGACCAACCGCATGATTCTCGGCGACAGCCTGCAAGTCATGGCTTCGCTCGCCGAGCGCGAAGGCTTGCGCGGGAAAGTCCAGTGCATCTACTTCGATCCGCCCTACGGCATCAAATTCAATTCCAATTTCCAATGGAGCACCACCAGCCGCGACGTGAAGGACGGCAACGCCGACCACATCACCCGCGAACCCGAACAGGTCAAAGCCTTCCGCGACACCTGGCGCGACGGCATTCACAGCTATCTCACCTATTTGCGAGACCGGCTCACTGTTGCCCGCGACTTGCTCGCCGACTCCGGCTCAATCTTCGTTCAAATCGGCGATGAAAATTTTCATTACATCACCTCGTTGCTGGATGAAACTTTCGGCGCGGATAATCGAATTGCCTTAATTCCTTTTGTAACAACTGGCGGACAATCGGCGGCGGACATCGGCAACATTTTTAATTACCTGATGTGGTATGCAAAAAGTAAGCCCGCTTTGAAATACCGCCAGTTATACCAAGAAAAAGGACTTCGCGAAGGCGGTGGCTGGGCGCATTCACGCGCAGAGCTACCAGATTTAACTCGCCCAAATCTTGGAGTTCCAGAAGTGAAAGCACGGCTTGAACGTGGCGAAGCAATTCGTCCGTATTCACTCGACGGAATTAGTTCTCAAGGTTCAACGGCAACCGGCAGCAGCACATTTTCATTTGAAGGTCGCCAGTTTTCTTGCGGACACAATGCGCATTGGAAAACTTCGATGGGCGGAATGCTGCGGTTGGCAAAAGCAAATCGAATTGAAAGCTCAACGAACAGCATTCGCTACGTTCGATTCTTGGATGATTTTTCAATTCAGCCGGTGACGAATCTTTGGGATGACACAAATCGGCCTGGTTACATTGACGCCAAAACTTACGTTGTTCAAACGAGCGCGAAAGTTATCGAGCGTTGCTTTTTGATGACGACCGATCCCGGCGACCTGGTGCTTGACCCGACTTGCGGCAGCGGCACGACGGCTTACGTCGCCGAGCAATGGGGACGCCGCTGGATCACCATTGACACCAGCCGCGTGGCGCTCGCGCTCGCCCGCGCCCGCATCATGGGCGCGCGCTATCCGTTCTACCTGCTCGCCGATTCCCGCGACGGCCAGCTCAAGGAAGCCGAAGTCACCCGCATGTTGCCGTCCGAACAGCCTACACACGGCAATCTTCGCCACGGCTTCGTCTATGAGCGCGTGCCGCACATCACCCTCAAATCCATCGCCAACAACGCCGAGCTGGATGTCATCTGGGACAAATGGCAGCAGACGCTGGAGCCGTTGCGCGAGCAGTTGAACCAGGCGCTCAAGAAGAATTGGCAGGAATGGGAAATCCCGCGCGACATCTCTGAATTTTGTAGGAGCCGACGTAAGGAGGCTCAAACTAATTCCCCGAAAAGTCAGAGCCTCGTGACCTCGGCTCCTACGGAAATCGAAAAACTTCACGCCGCCTGGTGGCAGGCGCGCATCGCCCGGCAAAAGGAAATGGACGCCAGCATCGCCGCCAAAGCCGAGTTTGAATTTCTCTACGACAAACCTTACGACGACAAATCCAAAGTGCGCGTCGCCGGCCCGTTCACAGTCGAGACGCTTTCGCCGCATCGCGTCCTCACCGTGGATGAAAACGACAACGTCGTGGACGGCTGGAAATTGTCCGAGAACAAGGCCAAGGCGGCGGTCGCCGGCACGCCGGATTTCGCCGCCGTCATCCTCGAAAATCTGAAACTCGCCGGCGTGCAGCAGGCGCACAAGGAAGACCGCATCACCTTCACGTCGCTCTCCGGCTGGCCCGGCGAATTCATCTGCGCCGAAGGCCGGTATTTCGAGGGGGCACGAACTGCGCAAGCCGCCGGAACTGTCCCTCGCCCGCGGGAGCGGGAGAGGGTGGCCGAAGGCCGGGTGAGGGCTGTTGGGGAAAAACAAAATTCTCCGGCGGACGACGATAATTTAGGCGCACAAAAGCGCGCCGCCATTTTCATCGGCCCGGAATTCGGCACGGTGTCGCGCGCCGATTTGGTGACCGCCGCGCGGGAAGCAGCGGACGCGAATTTTGACGTGTTGATCGCGTGTGCTTTCAATTACGAGGCGCACGCCGCCGAATTTGAAAAACTCGGCCGCATCCCGGTGTTGAAGGCGCGGATGAATCCCGATTTGCACATGGCCGGCGAATTGAAAAACACCGGCGCGGGCAACCTGTTCGTCGTCTTCGGCGAGCCGGACATCGAAATCAAACCCGCCGGCAAAGGCGAATTCACCGTGCAAGTCAAAGGCGTGGACGTATTCAAGCCGCAGACCGGCGAAGTCGTCAGCGCCGGCCCGGAAGGCATCGCGTGCTGGTTCATTGACACAGATTACAACGAAGAAAGTTTCTTCGTCCGTCACGCCTATTTTCTCGGCCAGAACGATCCCTACACCGCGCTCAAAACCTCGCTCAAAGCCGAGATTGACCAGGAAGCGTGGTCATCCCTGAACAGCGCCGTGTCGCGGCCGTTCCCCAAACCCGCGACCAACCGCATCGCGGTCAAAGTGATCAATCATTTGGGCGATGAGGTGATGAAGGTGTTTAAGGTTTAAGCTTATGGAGGCGAACGAGGTTGAACTCGGCCAGTTATCCAACTGCGCCATGAGCGGTGTTTTTGGTGGTAAAACAATTTGGCAGGTAACGGCCGTATTCCTCTCGCCAAAGCCCCTCATTTACCGCCGGGATTTATCATCGTTGAGGCCGATAAATTTAAAACAGAATTTTCGGAGCTTGTTCCAAAGCGAGTCGCGCTGTCTTTTGATGAGAAAGCTGCGGCGGAGAAGGTGAATGCCGCGCCGGGGAAAAGCATGAATTTCGGGCGTGTGTTTCACGGGATTCGCGGTTAGAAATCTGCCTGTGGAAACGCCGTCTCAGCCTGAAAGTCCGCCGGAAATCCGCGATGAGCGGGTGGAAAAATTTTTGGCGCATCTGGCCGCGGATCGCGGGGCTTCCGTTTATACCCGGCGCAATTATCAACAGACGCTCAAGGAATTCGCGGGCTGGCATCAGGCCGAGCGCAACACGGCTGTGGCCTGGGCAAGCCTTCAGCGGGATGATTTCCGGAATTACCTGCGTTATCTCGGACGAAACCGGTTGAGCCGGGCCGCGATTTCGCTGCGGTTTTCGGCGCTGCGGACATTTTACAAATTTTTGACGCGCCAGGGCATGGCCGGGACGTTGCCGATAAAAAATCTGTCGCTTCCCAAAATTGAAAAGCGGCTGCCGAAATTTTTGACGCTCCAGCAAATGAAGGATTTGCTGGAGGCGCCGCCCAAACTGTTGGGAAAACTCAAAGAAAAGCCGGGTCCTGGCCGGCCCCTGTCAGCCGAAGTTTGCCGGCGTGATCTCGCGGTTTTGGAAACGATCTATTCCTGCGGCTTGCGGGTCAGCGAACTGTGCGGGTTGCGCGGGGACGATATTGATTGGGCGGAACAAATTGTGCGGGTTCGGGGCAAAGGCAAAAAGGAGCGGCTCGTTCCCATTGGCGAACCGGCGCTGCGGGCGATTCGTGATTACTGGGACAATCTGCTGGATCCACCCATGGGCCCAAAACCCGTTTTCCGCTCGGATACCAAAAACGCTTCGCCGCTCAAACCCTTGCAATTGGCCCGTCGCCTGAAGGTGTATTTGCGCTTTGCCGGCCTCGACCCGTCGCTGACGCCACATAAATTGCGGCACAGTTACGCCACCCATTTGCTGGATGCCGGCGCGGACCTGCGCAGCGTTCAGGAATTGCTGGGGCACGCGCATCTCATTACCACCCAGGTTTATACGCACGTCTCAACGGAGCGGCTTAAAAAGGCCTACGAAGCGGCGCATCCCCGCGCCTGATCCGATTTTTTCATAAGACACGGGGACGCTTTGCCAATTTTGGTAAAGCGATTTGAATTGAATTCACTCCGGGCTGTTGCACCATCAGGCTCAAGGAATATTTACTTGTTCCTGCGAATAAAATGAATTTATTAACAGCATTTCAATCACGCATGGTGACGCCGCCGGCGCCGGCGGATGCGTCGGCCCGGGCGGATCGCGAAATGTTGTCGGCCCCGGAAAATTGGGCCGTGCCGTGAGTGCCATGTATCTCAACATCATCCAGCTCGCGGAATCGTTTGGCGTCGAGGAAAGCGTCGTCGAGAGCTGGGTGCGTAATGAGGGGTTGCCGGTCATTGAGGATCGCAACCGCCTTTTGTTTGATCGCAATCAAGTCTTGGACTGGGCCGCCGCGCGGGGGCTGGCCGCCAAGGCCGGCTTCCTCGCCGCCGCCAAGACCGCCAGTGCCGTCCGTCGGCTCGAACCCCTCTTGCGCGTCGGCGGCATTTGGCGCGATGTGCCCGCCGCCAACGTGCGGAGCGTTTTGGAAACCATCGTCGGCAAGCTGCCCGGCGCCACCCCGCCGGTCCGGCAACTGCTGGCGCAACGGCTGCGCCAGCCTGATGGCATTTCCTGGGCGGCGGTCGGTGGCGGACTCGCGCTGCCGCATTTGCGCGCGCCAGTCGCGCTCGGACGCGAAGCCGGCACGTTTGCCATTTTGCTCTTGAGCGATCCGCTGACGCTGAACGAGCCGGCGCCCGACAGCGCGCCCATCACGCGGCTTCTTTTCTTCGTGGCCCCGTCGCCACGCGCCCATCTGGAACTGCTCGGTCAATTGAGCAGTGCCTTGGTGCGCGGCGGTCTGCGCCAACCCATCGTGGCGGGCGCGACGGACGAAGCCATTTTCGCCGCGATCACCGCCGCTGAATCCAACGCGGCGCAAGGCCCGGAGAGCCGACAGCCATGACGCCGGGCTGTCTGCTCCTGATTGCGCTGGCCGGAATAACCTTGGGATTGCTGACGGCCCGGCCTTCCGCGCGCCTCTGGCTGGCGGCGACACTGGCCGCGTCGGCAGCCGGCCTGGCGGTTGCCCTGTGGATTTTGCTGGCGCGCGCGACGTGGGACTGGCGCGCGTTTCTTCCCTTTGGCGAACCGTCACTGCATTTGCGGCTAGATCCGTTGAGCGCGTTTTTCCTGGCGCTACTCGCGGTTTTGGGCGGCGCGGGCAGTTTGTTTTCGCTTGAGTATTGGGCGGACAAAACCCATCCCACCTCCGCGCCCTCCAGCCGGTTTTGGTGGAGCGGCGTTTTGCTGTGCATGGGCCTGGTGCTGCTTGCGGCCAACGGAATGATCTTCCTGATTGGCTGGGAAGCCTTCACGGTTTGCTGCTATTTTCTCATCACGCAGGAACGGCAAAAACGCGCGGTGCGTCAGGCCGGCTGGCTGTATCTGGCGGCGTCGCACGCGGGCATGCTCTGCCTGTTCGCATTCTTCGCGCTGCTCGCGGCGCGGACGGGCGGTTGGGAGCTTGGACCGTTGCGCGATCACCCGGAACTCGCGCCGCTGTTCTGGCTGGCGCTGCTTGGGTTTGGCCTCAAAGCCGGCGTGTTCCCGCTGCACATCTGGCTGCCCTCGGCGCACGCCAACGCGCCGAGTCACGTTTCGGCCATGCTTTCGGGCATGACGCTCAAGCTGGGCATTTACGGCCTCGTGCGGTTCAGCGGCTGGCTGCCGCTGCCGGATTCCGCCGGTTGGACGGTGGCTGCGCTGGGCGCGGTGAGCGCCGTTCTGGGTGTCGCGTTTGCGCTCGGCCAGCATGATTTGAAACGGCTCCTGGCGTATCACAGCGTCGAAAACATCGGCATCATTCTCATCGGTGTTGGTTTCGCGATGATCGCCACGGCGCACGGCCATCCGCTCTGGGGCCAGCTCGCGCTCGCGGGCGGCTTGTTGCATGTCTGGAACCATGGGTTGTTCAAGGCGCTTTTGTTTCTGGGCGCCGGGTCGGTGTTGCATGCCACTGGCACACGGGAAATGAGCCGGCTCGGCGGACTCTGGCGCGTGATGCCGTGGACGGCGGGATTGTTCACCCTCGGCGCGATGGCGATTGCCGGGCTGCCGCCGCTGAACGGTTTCGTCAGCGAATGGCTGGTGTTTCTCGGTTTATTCGATGCCGTTTCGGCCCACCGTGTCGCGTTGTGGGCGGCGGTGCCGGCCGCCATTTTGCTGGGCATCACCGGCGCGCTGGCGCTGGCCTGCTTTGCGAAAGTTTGCGGCGTGGTGTTCGCGGGCGCGCCGCGTTCCGAACTTGTGGAACATGCGCATGAATGCGGCTGGCGAATGCGCGGGCCGATGCTGCTCCTTGCGATGTTGTGCGTGGCCATTGGCCTCGCGCCGGTTTTATTTTGGCGGCTGGTCGCGCCGGCGGCGGCGGCCTGGCAGCCGGATTGGGCCGGAGCCGCGCTGCCCGCGCCGCTCATCGAGTTGAGCGCGTTTCATCTGGGCCTCGCCGCCGTGGCGCTGCTCGGCGCGATCTGGCTTTGGCGCCGGGTCAAACGCAACGGACTGAACCGCGCCGTCACCTGGGATTGCGGTTACGCCGCCCCGACGGCGCGCATTCAATACACCGCCGGTTCCTTTGCCGGCATCATCAATGAGTGGTTCGACTGGATTCTCCAGCGTGAGCGGCACGAGCAGCGGCCCGAGGAAAATTTTCCGGCGCGCGCTCATCAAGTGGAACACACGCCGGAAACCGTGCTGGAAAAAATCGTCCAACCGGTCGCGGTGGCGGTGCTCCACATTTCCGCCGTGGCGCGGCGGCTCCAGCATGGCCGCGTGCAATCCTACCTGTTGTATTTGCTGATCGGCATCGCGGTGCTGGCCGTTTTGGTGGCGATGGGAGGCGCGCAATAAATGGCAATGAACATTGGATTACTTTTATCGCTGGCCGGTTTGGCTTCGCTCGCGGGCGTGCTGGCCGGCGTCCGCTGGCCGCGCCTGTGGCTGGCGCTGACCGTGGGCGGCGCGTTGACGGCGCTGGGCGCGGCGCTCGCGGTGTTGTTGGGCGCGGCTGCCTGGAACTGGCAGAGCGAATTTTCCGTGGGCGGCGAACCGCTGCATTTTCGGCTTGATGGCTTGAGCGCGTTGTTTCTCGTGCTGGTGGCGGTCGTGGGCGGCGCGGGGGCAATTTATGCCCGCGAATACTGGCCCGACGCCCATTCCCCGTCCGCGGCGCGGCGGAGCCGGATTTGGTGGAGCGCGTTTGTGTTGAGCATGGGATTGGTGCTGACCGTCTCCAACGGCCTGCATTTTCTGATGGCGTGGGAAATCTTCGCGCTCTGCGGCTATTTTTTAATCACGCTGGATGGTGAGCGCAGCGGCGTGCGCGCGGCGGGCTGGTTGTATCTGGTCGCCTCGCACGCGGGCACCATGGCGTTATTCGCGTTTTTCACGGCGCTGGCGTCGCTGACCGGCGGTTGGGATCTTGGTCCGATGCGCGATCAGGCGGGACTCGCCCCGCTGTTCTGGCTGGCGTTGTTTGGCTTTGGCATGAAAGCGGGTTTCTTTCCGCTGCACATCTGGCTGCCCTCGGCGCACGCGAAATCGCCCAGTCACGTTTCGGCCATCATGTCGGGCGTGGCGATTAAAATGGGGCTTTACGGCATTGTGCGTTTCAGCGGCTGGCTGCCGGTGCCGGCGGCGGCGGGCTGGGTGGTGATTGGTCTGGGCGCGGTCAGCGCGCTGCTGGGAATCGCCTTTGCCTTTGCGCAAAACGACGTGAAACGGCTGCTGGCGTATTGCTCGGTGGAAAACATGGGCGTCATCATGATTGGCGTTGGGGTCGCGCTGCTGGCGTCGGTGCGCGGCCATGCGCTTTGGGGGCAACTAGCGCTGGCCGGGGCGCTGCTGCACGTGTGGAATCACGGAGCGTTCAAATCGCTTTTGTTTTTTGGGTCCGGCTCAATTTTGCATGCCACCGGCACGCGCGAAATGAGCCGGCTCGGCGGGCTTGCCAGGACGATGCCCTGGACGGCCGGCCTGTTCGCGCTGGGTTCCATTGCCGCCGCCGGTTTGCCGCCGCTGAACGGCTTTATCAGCGAATGGCTGATTTATCTCGGCTTGTTCGACACCGTCACCACCGAGGCCAATCCGCCGTGGATCGCCATTCCGGCGGTGGTGTTGCTGGCCACGGCGGGCGCCCTGGCCCTGGCGGCGTTCGCCAAGGCGTGTTCGACCATTTTCCTTGGCGCGCCGCGGACAAAGGCGGCCAGCCACGCACACGAATGCGGAAACTGGATGCGCGGGCCGATGCTGGCCCTGGCGGGTGTGTGCGCGCTGGCGGGACTCGCGCCGTTTTTATTTTGGCCGGCCATTTCCCGCGCGGTGGCGGCTTGGAACCCCGCCTGGACGGCGGCCGAGATTCCCGCGCCCCTGATGACGCTGGGCGCGGCGCAAATGATTTTGGCCATGGTGGTGACGCTGGCGGCCGCGTGGCTGGGGCGTCAGGCGCGCGCGAACGGCCTGCAACGCCGGCCAACGTGGGATTGCGGTTACGCGGCGCCGACGGCGCGGATTCAATACACCGGCGGTTCCTTTGCCGGCATCGCCAGCAGTTGGTTCGGCTGGGTTTTACAGCCGGAACGGAAATTGCGCCGGCCCCGCGGCTATTTTCCGACGGAAGCCATCCGCCTGGAGCGTGTGCCGGAAACCGTGCTGGAACGCGTCATTGCGCCGGTGGCTGAACGGGTCATGTGGCTTTCCAACGCCGCGCGCCGCAGGCAGCACGGGCGGCTGCAATTTTACATTCTTTATCTTGTGGCCGGGCTGGTGGCGCTCGGCCTGCTCGTGATTTTGGGAGGTTTGCGATGATTTACACGTTTGAACTCATCCTCCGGCTCGCGATTTGGCTGCTGCTGGCGCCATTGCTGCCCGGCATCATCAACAAAGTAAAAGCCTGGGTTGCCGGCCGCCGCGGGCCGCCGGTGCTGCAACTTTACTACGACCTGGCGAAACTGTGGCGCAAAGGCGTGGTGATGAGCACGCTCGCGTCGCCCGGATTTATCGCGGGGCCGGCGGTTGCCTGGGTGGCGCTGCTGGCGGCGGCGATCTTGATGCCGCTGGGGCCGCTGGGAAGCGCGCTGAGTTTTCGCGGCGACGTGCTGCTGCTGATTTATCTGCTGGCGCTGGCGCGTTTCTGCACGGCCTGGGCGGCGATGGAAACCGGCTCGGCGTTTGAAGGCATGGGGGCGGCGCGCGAAGTGAGCTACGCCGTGCTGGCCGAGGCGGCGATCATCGCGGCGGTGCTGGCGTTGAGCGTTCATACCCGCAGCGTGTCGCTGGTGACCATGTTGTCGCCGTCCGCCGGCGCGGGCGCGGCGCTGCTGGCGGCGGGATTGTTTACCGTGTTGTTGGCGGAAAACTGCCGGGTGCCGTTTGACGATCCCAACACGCATCTGGAATTGACGATGATTCACGAAGTCATGGTGCTGGATCACAGCGGTCCGCCGCTGGCGGCGATTTTGCACGGCGCGTCGGTGAAGCTGCTGTTGTTTTCCGTGCTGCTGGTGCAGGCGGTGGTGCCGCTGGGAAATTTATCCGCGCCGCTGGCGGGCGCGGCCTTGGCGGGCGGCGTGCTGGCGGTGACGATTGGCGTGGGCCTGGTGGAATCGCTGCTGGCGCGGCTGGCGTTTCGCCGCGTGCCGCTGCTGCTCACCACGGCGTTTTTGCTGTGTCTGTTTGCGTTGCTGGTTTCGTGGAACTGGAAATGAGCGAAAATGGAAAACATTGAACATTTGACATTTAATACTCGCCGGCGCGATTTTTCGGGCGTTCCCGAACCGGAACGAAGCCGTCGCGTCCATGCGTGGTGGCGACGCCTCGTCGCCGTGTGTGAACGCGACGCCTTCGTCGCGCGATATTTCGGTTTTGGTTTGAGGGGCGTTGGTGGGAACGGGCGGCGGGGCGCCGCTGGCACCCCCGGCGGCGAGGGCGCCGCCGCCACTACGGTCAGTGGCGGCGCCTGGCTTGCGCAAGGAGGACGGCCATGAATGGAACTGTAAATTTAGTCATCGGCTTGGCGATGGGCTTGAACCTGCTCGCGCTGGGGAGCAGCCGGCTGCCAACCCTCATCCGCGCGATGTCGCTGCAAGGCGTGGTGTTGGGCGTGATGCCGCTGCTGATCGAACATGAGCGGCTCAACTGGCAGATTCTGGCGGTGGCGGTAGCCACGATGGCGGGCAAGGGCGTGCTGATTCCCAGCCTGCTTCAGCGGGCGATGCGCGCGGCGAACATTGACCGCGAAATGGAGCCGTTCATCGGCTTCGTGCCGTCGCTGTTGCTCGGAGCGGGCGGCACGATCGGCGCGGTGGCGCTGGCGCAGGAGCTGCCGTTGCTGCCGGAGCACGCCGGGTCGTTGCTGGTGCCGGGCGCGATGGCGTCCATGCTGACCGGTTTTATTTTGCTGATTGGCCGGGCCAAGGCGATTTCGCAGGTCTGCGGCTATTTGATTTTGGAAAACGGCATTTACCTGTTCGGGCTGCTGCTGATTCACTCCACGCCGTTGCTGGTGGAATCGGGCATCCTGCTGGACCTCACGGTGGGCGTGTTTGTCATCGGCATCATCGTGGACCGTATCCAGCGGGCCTTTGATTCGCTCGACACGCGCAAACTCACGACGCTTCACGAATGAACCCGCTGCTTCTCATCTTGGTTCCGCTGGCCGGCGCGCTGTGGGCGGCGCTGTGGCCGGACAACCGCACGCGCCCCTGGCTGCTGCCCGTGGTCGGTCTGGCGCATGTGACGTTGTGCGGCTGGCTGTTTATCCGTCCGCCGGAATTTTCACCGGACGCGTGGTTTGCGTTCGATCCGCTGGCGCGGGCCGTGTTGCCGGCGGTGTCGCTCCTGTTTTTTGTGTGCGCGATTTACAGCGTGTTTTATCTGCATATTCGGGCGGAACGGAACAACCGCGTGTTTGTGGCGCTGCTGCTGGCGGTGCTGGGACTGTTGAGCGCGGGCCATCAATCGCGGCATCTGGGCATGTTGTGGATCACCACGGAGGCGATTACGCTGGCCACGGTGCCCTTGTTGCATTTCAACGCCACGCCGCGCGCGTTTGAAGCGACCTGGAAATATCTGCTCGTCGGCGGCACGGGCATCGCGTTGTCTTTGTTGGGTTCGTTCTGCCTGGGCTACGCGTCATTGCATGGCGGTGGGGTTGGCAACCTGACGTTCACCGCGCTGGCGGCGCAGGGCGTGGAACTATCGCGTCCGTGGGTGCTCACGGCGTGGGTGTTGGTGCTCGTGGGCTACGGCACGAAGATGGGGTTGGCGCCGATGCACACTTGGAAGCCGGACACTTACGGCGAGGCGCCGGGCCTTGTGGGCGCGTTGCTGGCGGGCGCGGTGACGACGGTGGCGTTCACGGCCATTTTGCGCGTGCGGTTCGTGGTGGCGGCGGCGGGACAGGGGAGAATCGCTGATTTGACGCTGCTGGCTGTCGGTCTTTTTTCCATGCTGGTCGCGGCGCTGTTTTTGCTGGGAACGCGCAACTACAAACGAATGCTGGCTTATTCCAGCGTGGAGCACATGGGCATTCTGGCCGTGGCGGCGTCGCTGGGCGGCGCGGGCGCGGCGGCGGGACTGTTTCATGTGTGGAGCAATGCTTTGACGAAGGGCGCGCTGTTCATGAGCGCGGGCAACATCCGGCGCGCGGCGGGTTCGGCCTCGATGGATGACGTGCGGGGCATGATGAAATTGACGCCGCGCTCGGCGGCATTGTTCGTCACCGGTTTGTTCGCCATCACGGCGTGTCCGCCGTTCAGCCCGTTTTTCAGCGAATTGCTGGTGCTGCGGGCGGCGCTGGCCGCGCATCATTGGGCGGCCACGGCCATATTTTTGATTTGCCTGCTGCTGGTGTTTTTTGGCATGACGCGGGTCGTTTTCGGGGTCGTGGATGGGCGTCCGCGTCCGGGGACGGTGGCCAACAGCCGGCGTTTTGTGGAAACCGCCGGCGTGATTGCTCCGCCGCTGCTGCTGCTCGGCTTGTCCTTGTGGATCGGGCTGTTTACGCCGCCATTGTTGCGGGACGCCTGGTCGGCGGCGGTGGCCCAACTTTTTCCCGCACCATGAACACGACTTCATTCATCCAACTGGCCAACGCCACGAGTTTGCCCTGGCCGGAAGTGCCGGTTTTGCCGGTGGCGGAACTGGTTCATGAAACGGCGCTGGAACTGGAGCGCGGCGCGCGGTTGTGCGCGTGGCTGGGCGTGCCGGAAAATTACGGCGTCAGCCTGTTGGCCGGGCTGGCTTTTGATGCGGACAACACGCTGGCCGTGGCGCGCAGCCGGCCGTTCACCGGCGGTTATCCCTCGCTTACCATGGCGCAGCCGCAGGCGCACATGTTCGAGCGCGAAGTTTGGGAGCAGCACGGCGTGACGCCGGAAGGGCATCCCTGGTTGAAACCGGTGCGCCGCCAGGAAAAGGATCATCCGGCAAATGGAAAATTTTTTGAAGTCGCCGGCGGCGAAATTCATGAAGTGGGCGTCGGGCCGGTTCATGCCGGAGTCATTGAGCCGGGACATTTCCGGTTTCAATGCAACGGCGAAGAGGTGTTGCACCTGGAAATCGCGCTGGGGTATCAGCATCGCGGGGTGGAGGAAGCTTTGGCCGGCGGGCCTCATCGCGCGACGCTGGCGCAAATGGAAACCGTGGCCGGCGACACAACCATCGGCCACGCGACCGCCTATGCGCTGACGCTGGAAGCGCTCGCGGGCACGGAAGCGCCGTTGCGCGCCCAATGGCTGCGGGCCATCGCGTTGGAACTGGAGCGGCTGGCAAACCACACCGGTGACATCGGCGCGCTGGCGGGCGACGTGGCGTTTCTGCCGACCGCGGCGGCGTGCGGGAAAATTCGCGGCGATTTTCTGAATCTGACGGCGCTGATTTGCGGCAATCGTTTTGGGCGCGGATTGGTGCGTCCCGGCGGCTGCAGATGGGATTTGGAACCGTCGCGCGCCGGGCAATTGCTGGAAAAATCGCGCGGGGTGCTGGCCGATGTGAATCAGGCGATTGACTGGCTGTGGGATGCGAATTCCGTGCGCTCGCGGTTCGAGACGGTCGGCGCGGTGACCAGCCGGCAGGCGGCTGACCTCGGGCTGGTCGGCGTGGCCGCGCGCGCGGCGGGTTTGGTGCGCGACGTGCGGTTCGACCATCCGGCGGGCTGGCATCGTTTTGCGCAAACGCCGGTTTCCACTTGGCCGGATGGCGATGTGTTTGCGCGGGCGCGGGTGCGTTGTCTGGAAATTCAGCGATCCGGGAAATTTTTGGAGGAACAACTCACGCAGCCGCCGGAGGATGAATTTTTTGGGCAACCGGGAACATTGCCCGGCGATACGCTGGCGGTGGCGCTGGTCGAAGGCTGGCGCGGCGAAATTTGTCACGTGGCGCTAACCGGTGCTGACGGAAAATTCCGGCGCTATAAAATCGTGGATCCGTCGTTCCACAACTGGCCGGGTTTGGCCCTGGCGTTGCGGCGGCAGGCGATCTCGGATTTTCCGATCTGCAACAAGAGTTTCAACTTATCGTATTGCGGCTTCGATCTCTGACCTATGTTTGTTTTCGACACACTTTTGCATCGGGCGCGGCGCGGTTGTGAAACCATGGCGTATCCGCGCGGCACGGCGCCGGCGCTGCCGGAGCGGCATGGCGGGGCCTTGCGCGTGGACGGCACGAAATGCGCCGACGATTGCGCGGCGTGCGTGCCGGTTTGTCCAACTCAGGCGATTACACGCGCCGACGGCAAACCGGTGGCGCTGGATTTGGGGAAATGCCTTTTTTGCGCGGCGTGTGTTGAGGCTTGTCCGACCGAAGCTATTGCGCAAACCAAAGACCATCGCCTGGCGGTGCGGCGGCGGGAAGATTTGTTTCTCGGCGCGCCGGGCATGGAAGAAGTGCGGCTGGCGGCGGCGTTGGATGAACGGCTGAAAAAACTATTCGGACGGTCGCTGCGGTTGCGGCAGGTGAGCGCCGGCGGTTGCAACGCGTGCGAGGCGGACACGAACGTCCTAGGCACGATTGGCTGGGATTTGGGGCGTTTTGGCATCCAGTTTGTGGCGTCGCCGCGGCACGCGGACGGGCTGCTGATCACCGGCCCGGTGAGCCGCAACATGGAACTGGCGTTGAAAAAGACCTACGATGCGGTGGCGGCGCCCAAAATCGTGATTGCGGTGGGCGCGTGTGCCATAGCCGGGGGACCGTTTATCGGGCATTCGCAGACGGCGGAGGGGGCGGGATCGGTGGTGCCGGTGGATTTGTTTGTGCCCGGTTGTCCGCCACATCCGTTGACCATTTTAGACGGCTTGCTGCGTTTGTTGGGGCGGTTGGATTAGGCGCGATTTTTATCGGTTTTCAGCAGGTTTTTGAATGCGGGCGCAGATCAATTAACTTAAAAAAGTTGTTGACAGTAAAAAGGTGGATGCCTAAGTTGCTGCCCTGTTCGAGCCGTAAAAACAATTACCGAAATTCCCTTGAATTTTGAGCTGGTCGAGGGAGTCGGTTTTTTTGTCGTTTTACGAATCGGGTTTGAACGCAGTTTTATTGGATGCCCATGTAGCTCAGTTGGTAGAGCACATCCTTGGTAAGGATGAGGTCATCAGTTCAATCCTGATCATGGGCTCCAGTTAAAACTAAAAACGCAGCAAACGAGACAAGCAACACAACAATCACATGGCTAAAGAGCAATTTCAAAGAACCAAACCGCACGTCAACGTCGGCACCATTGGTCACGTTGACCACGGCAAATCCACGTTGACCGCCGCCATTGTTGCGGTGCAGAACCGCAAGGGCATGGCTCCCTTGATTGAATACAAGGACATCACCAAGGGCGGCACGGTGCGTGACGAAACCAAGACTGTGACGATTGCTGTCTCCCATGTGGAATACGAGAGCAACAAGCGTCACTATGCGCACGTTGACTGCCCTGGTCACGCGGATTATGTGAAGAACATGATCACGGGCGCGGCGCAGATGGACGGCGCGATTCTGGTGGTGAGCGCCGCTGACGGTCCCATGCCTCAGACGCGCGAGCACATCTTGCTGGCCCGCCAGGTTGGCGTGCCCAGCATCATTGTCTGCTTGAACAAGGTTGACCTCGCGGATGCTGATTTGCTTGAGTTGATCGAGATGGAAATTCGCGAATTGCTCACCAAGTATGGTTTCCCTGGCGACAAGACCCCCATTGTGCGCGCTTCGGCCACGGCGGCTCTCGCCGGCAAGCCCGAGGGTGAGAAGGCCATTCAAGATTTGCTTGACGCTCTGGACAGCTTCATTCCTGATCCGACCCGCGAAGTGGACAAGCCGTTCCTGATGTGCGTCGAAGACGTGTTCACCATTGAAGGTCGCGGCACGGTCGTGACGGGTCGCGTGGAGCGTGGTCTTCTCAAGAAGATGGAAGAAGTTGAAATCGTCGGCCTTCGTGATACGCGCAAGACAGTGGCGACGGACATCGAAATGTTCCGCAAGCTGCTTGATTCTGCGAGCGCTGGCGACAATGTTGGTGTTCTGCTCCGTGGTGTCACCAAGACGGATGTGGAGCGCGGCATGGTTCTGGCCAAGCCCGGTTCCATCACGCCGCATACCAAGTTTAAGGCGGAAGTTTACGTCTTGACCAAGGATGAAGGTGGTCGTCACACGCCATTCTTCACCAATTACCGTCCGCAATTCTATTTCCGCACGTCGGATGTCACTGGGACGCTGACGTTGCCGGAAGGTGTTGAAATGGTGATGCCGGGTGACAATGTTTCTGTGACGGTTGAGTTGCAGAAGTCCGTCGCGATGGAAAAAGGTCTCAAATTTGCGATCCGCGAAGGTGGTCGCACCATCGGTTCGGGGATTGTTTCTGAAGTCATCGCCTAAGGCGAATTTGGAACGGGAGCGCGGCGGTTTGAACCTCCGTGCTCCCTTTTTGTCCGTAGATGACGGCATGGTTTTGACGGTTACGGCAGTAGCTCAATTGGTAGAGTAGTGGTCTCCAAAACCATTGGTTGCAGGTTCAAGTCCTGCCTGCCGTGCCAGTCTGCTAAAATGGAGAGGTGGCAGAGTGGTCTATCGCGGCGGTCTTGAAAACCGCTTTGGTGTAACAGCCAACGGGGGTTCGAATCCCTCCCTCTCCGCCAAAAAATTTGTGAAAGACTGGATACATATCGCAATTTGGTCGGCAATCATTTTGGTTGTCTTTGGTTACCTCTGGTGGCAGGGGCAGATTCAACGTTTGACCGTCTATGTGCAGGAGACGCGCGAGGAGCTTAAGAAATGCTCGTGGCCCAGTTGGGAGGAACTGAAAGGTTCGACCGCCTTGATTGGCATTATGATTTTGTTGCTGGGCGCCTTTGTTGTGTTAGTTGATCGTGTTCTGTTCACCATCTTTATCCGTTAATTTCATGCGCAGCCAATGGTTCATCATCCAGACGCTTTCCGGCCAGGAGCACAAGGTCAAGGACAGCATCGAAAAGCGTGTCAAGACCGACGAAATGCAGGACTATATCAATGAAGTCCTCGTTCCAATGGAAAAGGTCGTGGAGGTGCGCAACCAGAAAAAGACGGTCACCAATCGCAAGCTCTGGCCGGGCTATGTGTTTGTGGACATGGTGTTGGTGGATGATGAAAAGCGACTCATCGAAAAACCTTGGTATTTCATTCGTGAAACGCAGGGTGTGATTGGCTTTCTGAGTGATCCACCGCAGCCGACCCCCACTGAGGAAGTGGAAGCGATAAAGGCGCAAATTTCGGCTTCGGAAGAAACGGAAAAACCGAAGGTTAATTTCTCCGTCGGTGAAACCATCAAGATCAACAACGGTCCCTTCCTGAACTTCAGCGGCGTCATTGAGGAAATCGACCCGGAACGCGGCAAGCTGAAGGTCACGGTGAACATTTTTGGGCGTAATACGCCGGTTGAACTTGAGTATTGGCAGGTGGAAAAAACCTGATACAATTTTCAGCCCGTCACGCATGATGGGCTAAAGCGGCTAGTTTTTAATAAAAAATTTTTATGGCAAAGAAAGTTACAGGACAAATCAAGCTCCAGATTCCGGCCGGTCAGGCCAATCCCGCCCCGCCGGTCGGTCCCGCGCTCGGTCAGCATGGCGTGAACATCATGGGCTTTTGCAAAGAATTTAACGCCAGAACCAAAAACGACGCCGGTCTGGTGATTCCCGTGGTGATCACGGTATATCAAGACAAGTCGTTCACTTTTATCACCAAGTCGCCACCCGCGTCCGTTTTGCTCAAGAAAGCCGCCGGCATTACCGCAGGCAGCAAACAGCCCAACAAGGACAAGGTTGGCAAAGTCACGCGCAAACAAATTTTGGACATCATTAAAATGAAGTCCAATGACATCCATGCCAACTCGGAAGAGGCGGCGGTTCGCCTGATTTCAGGCACGGCCCGCAGCATGGGGATCGAAGTTGTCGGTTAATTAACAATCCAACGCGGGAGAATCTCGGATTCGCTTGCACCGCACCATCATCAATGCCCAGCAAACGATATAAAAAGGCGCTTGAAGTGGTTGACCTGAACAAGGCATATCCGCTCAAAGAGGCCGTTGGCGTGCTCGCCAAGTTCCCCAAAGCCAAATTTAACGAAACCATCGACCTGGCATTCCGGCTCGGGGTTGACCCCAAACAGTCCGACCAAATGGTTCGCGGCACGGTTCCGCTCCCGCACGGCAGTGGAAAAGTGGTGCGCGTCTTGGTTTTTGCCAAAGGCGCTCCTGCCGATGCTGCAAAAAGTGCAGGGGCAGAATATGTTGGCTTTGAAGACATGATTGCCAAATGTAATTCAGGTTGGGCTGACTTTGATGTCGCGGTTGCCACACCTGAAGCGATGGTGGAAGTGCGCAAACTGGGCAAAGTTCTCGGGCCGCGCGGTTTGATGCCTAATCCGAAAACCGGCACGGTCACCGAAGACACCGCCAAGGCGGTCAAAGAAGTGAAGGCGGGCCGGGTTGAATTCAAGGTGGACAAGGCGGCCAACGTTCATGTGATTGTGGGCAAGATTTCGTTCAAGCCCGAACAGATCGAAGAAAACGCCCGGGCGGTGATTGAAGCGGTGGCCAAGGCTCGTCCCAACAGTTTCAAGGGCAGCTATATGAATTCATGCACACTCTCGGCGACGATGAGTCCGCCTGTTCGTGTGGATGTTCGTGAATTTGCAACCCACTAACCAGGATTTGAACCATGCGTGCTGAAAAGAAATTATTGACGAGTGAATATGTCGGTCGGTTGAACGCTTCGCCGTTCTTCATCGTGATCGGCTATCAAGGTTTGAAAGTCGCGCACATGACTGAACTGCGCAAGCGTTTGATGCAGGCAGGCGCGGAAGTCCATGTGGTGAAAAACACGGTTTTTAACGTCGCGGCCAAGGAGGCGGGTATTGGCGATTTGAATGGTAGTTTGGCCGGCCAGATGGCGGTCATTACCGGTCAAAAAGACATTTCTGCGGCGGCCAAGGCGCTTAAAAATTTTGCCGCCGAGTTTGAAAAGCTGAAAGTCAAGTTTGGTTACATGGGCAGTCAGCGTTTGGAAGAGAAGTCGATCATTGCTTTGGCGGATTTGCCGAGTCTCGACGTCCTGCGTGGGAAGATTTTTGGGCTGCTCAACGCGCCGGCGACCAAACTGGTGACCTTGATTAATACGCCCGCGACCCAGCTCGCGCAAGTCATTAAGGCCAAGGTGGAAAAGGGAGCCTGATAAAATTTCGGCCTGGGTGAATCCAAGCCGGGAAACAAACAACCAACAACAACGTAAATCGTCGGTTCATAGGCTGTGAACTCAATATTGCCGGGCCCGGCAGACGACGAGACGACAAAAAATACAAATACTATGGCAGACATTGCTAACTTAGTGGAAGAATTGAGCAAGCTGACGGTGATCGAAGCCGCTGACTTGGTCAAGAAACTGGAAGAAAAGTGGGGCGTTTCCGCCGCTGCTCCGGTGGCGGTTGCCGCCGTGGGTGCTGCGTCCGCCGCCGGTGGCGCTGCTCCGGCGGCTGAAGCTCAGACCGCGTTTGACGTGGTGCTGGCCTCGGTTCCCGCTGACAAAAAGATCGCCGCCATTAAGGCCGTGCGTGAAGTGAAGGCCGGAATGGGCCTTGCGGAAGCCAAGGCTTTGGTGGAAGGTGCTCCCAAGACTGTGCTTGAAGGTGCGAACAAAGCTGACGCTGAAGCCGCCAAGAAGAAGCTTGAAGAAGCGGGCGCGAAAATCGAACTCAAGTAATTTGGTCCTTTTATGGGCGACGGTTTCGTGCCGTCGCCCTTTTTGACCCCGCGAAAGGCGGGACAATTTGATAATTTTATTTCGGTAGAACAGTCGGTTGCTAGTTTGGCAAGCTGGCCGTTGAACACGGCGGGCTTGCCTTGTGTCGTTAAGTGTAAATTCCGGCGTAACGCGTCGTTGCGCCAAACAAAGAAAGCCAAAAATGCCATCGCGAGCCACAGAACGTATCAACTTCGGCAAAATCAAGGAAATCATCGCCCCGCCGAACATGATCGAGTTGCAGACGAATTCCTATGCGGAGTTCTTGCAGGCGGATTTGACACCCTCCAAGCGCCAGAAGCACGTCGGTCTGGAATCGGTCTTTCGTGAAGTGTTTCCCATTGAAAGCTACGACGGCAAGGTCGTGCTCCGGTATTCCTCCTACGAGATCGGTGAACCCAAGGTGGACTGGTTGGAATGTCTCCGGGAAGGCACCACTTATGGGGCTCCGCTTTATGTGACTTTCCTGCTTGAAGATGAAGGCAAGGGCGCCAAGGAAGAAAAAGTGTTCATGGGCGAACTGCCCTTGATGACGCCCCAAGGCACATTTGTCATCAATGGTGCCGAACGCGTCGTGGTTTCGCAATTGCACCGTTCTCCGGGTATTGCGTTTGAAGCGACCCAGCATCCGAATGGCAAGATGCTCCACAGCTTTCGCGTGATTCCTGATCGTGGTTCCTGGTATGAAGCGCAATTCGACACCAGCGATTTGCTTTACGTTTACTTGGACCGCAAAAAGCGCCGTCGGAAATTTTTGACCACCACTTTCTTCCGCGCCTTGTCCTTCTTGGATCATGAAGACAAGGAAAAAGGTTCCAAATCCAAGGACAACGGTGGCATCACCCGTGGCACCGACGAAGAAATCTTGAAGCTGTTCTACGCCATTGAGGATCTCTCGGTGAAGGAAGCGGAAAAGATCGAAGATTTGCAGAACCGCGTTCTGGTTCAAGATGCGGTGGATGAAGATAAGGGCTTGGTGGTTGCCCGCGCTTTCGAGCCGCTTTCCAAAGCCGTGGTCAAGCAGATTGCCGAACTCGGCATCAGCAAGATCAAGGTCGTGGATACATCGATCGACGACGGCAACATGATCAAGTGCCTCAAGAAGGATCCGGCCAAGAACGAAGAGGAGGCGTTGAAAGATATTTATCGCCGGCTGCGGCCTGGGGATCCGCCAACGGCGGCGAACTCCCGTGCGCTCATCAAGCGTTTGTTCTTTGATGAAAAACGCTATGACCTCGGCCGCGTGGGGCGTTACAAGATCAACCAAAAACTTGGTTTGAAAGGCGACAGCCGCATTTTGACCAAGGATGATCTGGTGATGGCGACGAAATATTTGTTGAAGCTCAAGAAGGGTGAAGGTTCCTTGGACGACATTGATCACCTGGGCAGCCGCCGCATCCGCACCGTGGGTGAATTGCTCGCCAACCAATGCCGCGTGGGACTTTCCCGCACGGAACGTTTGGTGAAGGAGCGCATGACCTTGTTCGATCAAACGGTCGAGCAGATGACGCCGCAAAAGCTCATCAACCCCAAGGCGCTTTCGGCCGTGATCCGCGATTTCTTTGGCCGCAGCCAGTTGTCGCAGTTCATGGACCAGATCAACCCGCTCGCCGAACTCACGCACAAGCGCCGCTTGTCGGCGCTCGGACCGGGTGGTCTTTCCCGCGACCGTGCCGGCTTTGAAGTCCGCGACGTGCATCCGTCGCACTATGGCCGTATTTGTCCAATTGAAACGCCGGAAGGCCCGAACATCGGTCTGATCGCGTCGCTCGCCACGTTTGCCCGCATCAATGATTTCGGTTTTCTCGAAACGCCTTATCGCAAAGTCGAAAATGGCAAGGTCACCAGCCACATCGAATATCTGACGGCGGATCGCGAGGAACAATACATTGTGGCGCAGGCGAATTCTGTGACCGACGAAAAAGGTCACTTCACCACGGATCGCGTGGTTTGCCGCCAGCGCGGCGAATTCATCGACGTGGAGCCGGCCAAAGTGGATTTCATGGACGTTTCGCCGAAACAGTTGGTCTCCATTGCTGCCTCGTTGATTCCGTTCTTGGAACATGACGACGCCAACCGCGCGTTGATGGGTTCCAACATGCAACGCCAGGCGGTGCCGCTGCTGGTTACCGAAGCGCCGTTTGTGGCCACCGGTCTGGAAGACCGGGTTGCCCGCGACTCGCGCGCGGTGCTCGTGTCGGAAGAAGCCGGCAAGGTCGCTTCTGTCAACGGCAACCAAATCATCATCACCGAAAACGGTCAGTTGCCCGAAGGCAAGAAGAAGATCAAGCATGATCCGGCCAACGGCATTTCCGTTTATCCCGTGCGCAAATTCATGCGCTCCAACGCGGCCACCTGCATCAACCAGAAGATCCTGGTGAACAAGGGCGACAACATCAAAAAAGGCCAGGTTCTGGCGGATGGTCCCTGCACGCAGAACGGCGAGCTCGCGCTCGGCCGCAACGTGCTCGTGGCCTTCATGCCTTGGAACGGCTACAACTTCGAGGACGCCATCCTCATCAGCGAAAAGATCGTGAAGGAAGACATCTTCACCTCGATCCACATTGATGAATTTGAAGTGGCGGCCCGCGACACCAAGCTTGGGCCGGAAGAAATCACGCGCGATATTCCGAACCTCGGCGATGAAGCATTGAAGAACCTCGGCACGGATGGGGTCATTCGCATTGGCGCCGAAGTGAAGCCCGGCGACATTCTCGTCGGCAAAATCACGCCGAAATCCGAAACGGAACTCGCGCCGGAAGAACGTTTGCTCCGCGCCATCTTCGGTGAAAAAGCCGCGGACGTGAAGGATACTTCGCTCAAGGTTCCGTCCGGCACCTACGGCATCGTCATGGACGTGAAAGTCTCGTCCAAGAAAGATGCGGAAAAGGTGAGCCGCTCGGTGGCCAGCGAGGAAAAGCGTCATGCCAAGCAGATCGAAGACGATCACAAAAAAAAGACGAACGAACTCCAGGATCAATTGACGGAAGCGTTGAGCAATATTTTGCTTGGCGAAAAAATTCCGCTCGACGTGGTCAACAGCGAAACCGGCGAAATCATCATTCCCGCGAATCGCAAGATCACCAAGACGCTCCTGCGCAAGCTCGCCATGGTCTATGACCGGATCGAGATTGATCCGTCGCCGATCCGCAACAAGATCAACGAAATCATCGGTCAGTTCCGCAAGAAATTCGACGATTTGCAGATGCAATACGACGAAGAAATGGAACGTGCCGAAGCCGGTGAAGGCGTCGAGGCGGGCATCGTCAAGTCGGTTAAAGTGTATATCGCTTCCAAACGCAAGCTGTCGGTCGGTGACAAGATGGCCGGTCGCCACGGTAACAAAGGCGTGGTGGCCCGCATCGTGAAGGAAGAAGACATGCCGTTCGTCGCGGACGGAACGCCGGTGGAAATCGTTTTGAATCCGCTGGGCGTGCCGAGTCGTATGAACGTCGGCCAGGTCTTGGAAACGCACCTTGGCTGGGCGGCGAAACTGCTCGGTTTGAAATTTGCCACGCCGGTGTTCGATGGCATCAAGGAAAAGGACATTCGCGGCTACCTCAAGCAGGCCGGTCTGCCCGAACATGCCAAGACCCACCTCTTCGATGGTCGCACGGGCGAAATGTTCGACCAGGAAATTGTCGTCGGCTACATCTACATGATGAAGCTCGGTCACTTGGTCGCGGACAAGATTCACGCCCGCGCCGTCGGTCCGTATTCGCTCGTCACCCAGCAGCCGCTGGGCGGCAAGGCGCAATACGGCGGCCAGCGCTTCGGCGAAATGGAAGTGTGGGCGATGGAAGCCTATGGTGCGGCTTACACGTTGCAGGAACTGCTGACCGTGAAGTCCGACGACGTGCAGGGCCGCACGCGCATTTACGAGAGCATCGTCAAGGGCGACAACGCCCTCGAAGCCGGCATTCCGGAATCGTTCAACGTGCTCGTCAAGGAAATGCAGTCGCTGGGGCTTGACGTCAAAGTCGGCTACACCAATCCGATCGAACATTCGGGTGATGGAAATGCCACCGCCGCGGCAGTCGCCACGTTGGCCACTGTGGAACCCTCCAACTGAAACTTTGCTGAATTTAAATTGTATGACCAGTTCCAAAGAAAACGCCCGTGAGTTGCTTGGCCTCGAAAAAGTCAACCAGGTTGACTATGTCGGCATCACGCTGGCATCGCCTGACGCCATCCGCTCCTGGAGCAAGGGCGAAGTCAAGAATCCTGAAACGATCAACTACCGCACGTTCAAGCCGGAAAAGGGCGGCCTTTTCTGCGAACGCATTTTCGGCCCCGTGAAGGACTGGGAATGTTCCTGCGGCAAATACAAGCGCATCAAACATCGCGGCATCGTCTGCGATCGTTGCGGCGTGGAAGTCACTTTGTCCCGCGTCCGCCGCGAACGCATGGGCCACATTGAGCTGGCCGTGCCCACGTGCCACATCTGGTTCTTCAAATGCATGCCAAGCCGCATCGGCTTGGCGCTGGACATGACGGCGCGGCATTTGGAACGCGTGATTTATTACGAGGATTACCTCGTCATCGATCCGGGCACCACGCCGCTCAAGCCGCACCAGTTGCTGACCGAGGTGGAATTCCGTGAAGCCAAGGAAACTTATGGCGCGGAAGCATTCACCGCCAAGATGGGCGCCGAAGCCGTCCGCGAGGCGCTGGAACGTGTGGATCTGCTCAAGCAGGCCGACGAACTGGCCATCGCCATGACGGAAACCAAGAGCAAGCAGATCCGCAAAAAGCTCGCAAAACGCATCAAGCTGCTCCAGGGTCTCGCGTCGTCCAAGAGTCGTCCGGAATGGATGATTCTCACGGTGCTGCCGGTGATTCCGCCGGATTTGCGTCCGCTCGTTCCGCTCGAAGGCGGTCGCTTTGCGACGTCCGACTTGAACGACCTTTATCGCCGCGTCATCAACCGCAACAACCGTCTCCGCACGTTGCTGCAGCTCAAGACGCCCGAAGTCATCATCCGCAATGAAAAGCGCATGTTGCAGGAAGCCGTGGACGCGTTATTCGACAACGGCCGTCACGGTCGTCCGGTGACCGGCGCAGGCAATCGCTCGCTCAAGTCGCTTTCCGACATGCTCAAGGGCAAGGGCGGTCGTTTCCGCCAAAACCTGCTCGGCAAACGCGTGGATTATTCAGGACGTTCCGTGATCGTCATCGGTCCCGAACTGAAATTGAACCAGTGCGGATTGCCGAAAAAGATGGCGCTCGTGTTGTTCGAGCCGTTCATCATCCGTCGCTTGAAAGAACTCGGCTACGTTCACACCGTTCGCAGCGCGAAGAAAATGATCGAGCGCCAGACGAGGGAAGTGTGGGACGTGCTCGAAGAAGTGACGAAAGGTCATCCGGTTCTCCTGAACCGCGCGCCCACGCTGCACCGTTTGTCCGTGCAGGCGTTTGAGCCGCAGCTCATCGAAGGCGAAGCGATTCGCATTCATCCGCTGGTCTGCACCGCTTACAACGCCGATTTCGACGGTGACCAGATGGCCGTTCACGTGCCGCTGTCCGTCGAGGCGCAGATGGAAGCGCGTCTGCTGATGATGGCGACCAACAATATTTTCTCGCCGTCGTCCGGCAAGCCGATCATCACACCGACGCAGGACATTACGCTGGGTTCGTATTACGTCACCGCCGAACCGCGCAAGCCGATGCCGGCGAACGTCACCGAACTCCCGTTGTTCGCCACGAAGGAAGAAGTCATCTTCGCCTACAGCGATCAGGCGCTCAAGACGCATGATCGCATTCGCCTGGCGAATCCCGACTTTGGCCGGAAGACGGTGTTTGGCAATGCCGATCAGAAGGTGATTGCGACCACCGTTGGCCGCGTGTTGTTCAGCGAAATCTGGCCGGAAGAACTCGGTTTCCACAACAAACCGGTGAAGAAAGCCGACCTGGGTGATCTGATCTGGAAGTGTTACAAGAATGCCGGGCACGACAAGACGGTGATCATGCTCGACAAGCTGAAGGAAATTGGTTTCCGCGAAGCGACCAAGTCCGGCGTGTCCATCGGTATCGACGATATGATCGTGCCGAAGGAACGCGACGAACAGATCGAGAACGCGCAGAAGCAGATCAAGGAAGTCGAGAAACAATATCGCAAAGGTGTCATTACTTCCGGCGAACGTTACAACAAGATTGTCGATATTTGGACGCATTGCACCGACCAGATTTCCGGCGTGATGTTCAAGACGCTCGAACAAAACCAGGGCAAGAAGGAATACAACCCCGTTTATCTGATGGTGGACTCCGGCGCGCGTGGTAACAAACAACAGGTGCGTCAGCTCGCCGGTCTGCGCGGCCTCATGGCCAAGCCGAGCGGCGAAATCATCGAGAAGCCGATTTTGGCAAACTTCCGCGAAGGTTTGTCCGTGTTGGAATACTTCATCTCCACGCACGGCGCCCGCAAAGGTCTCGCCGATACCGCGCTTAAGACCGCTGACTCCGGTTACATGACCCGCAAACTGGTGGACGTCTCCCAAGACGTCATCATTCAGGAGAACGATTGCGGAACAACCAACGGCATCTGGGTTTCCGCCGTGTTCGAAGGCGAAGACGAAGTCGTCAAGATTTCCGACCGCCTCGTGGGGCGTTATGCCTGCGATGACATCGTCAACCCGACCAGCCCGAAAGAATTCCTCGTTCGCGCGAACGAGGAAATTGACGAAGTCAAGGCCAAGGCCATTGACGGCGCTGGTATTGACCGTGTGCGCATTCGTTCCGTGCTTACCTGCGAAAGCAAACACGGCATTTGCCAGCACTGCTACGGACGCAACCTCGCGACGGGCAACCTTGTCAAACTTGGCGAAGCGGTGGGCATCATTGCCGCCCAGTCCATTGGCGAACCCGGCACGCAGCTCACGATGCGCACGTTCCACACCGGTGGTGTGGCGGCGGGCGTGTTCAAACAGCCGCAAATCAAATCCAAACACGATGGTGTCATTAAATACAGCGATCTTCGTTCGGTGGAATTGGAGGACGGAAATAACATCGTTCTGAACAAGAACGGTTCCATCCAGATTCTCGACGAAGAAGGTCGCGAACTGGAAGTGCATACGATCGTCATCGGTGCCGTGATTTCCTTCAAGGACGGCGCCAAAGTCAAGAAGGGCGACACGTTTGTTCAGTGGGATCCGCACAATGTGCCGATTCTGTCTGAGAAGGCCGGCAAGGTGAAGTTCCACGACATCATCGAGGGCGTCACCATGAAGCAGGAAGTGGATGAAGCCACTGGTGAAGAGGCCATGGTCGTCATTGATCACAAGGAAGATTTGCATCCGCAGATCATCATGAGTGATGACAAGGGCGAAGTTGTGGCGAACTATCCCATTCCTTCCGGCGCTCACATCGTCGTCAGCGAAGGCGACCGGATCGTGCCTGGCACGCTCATCGCCAAGACGCCGCGCAAGCAGGCCAAGACCCGCGACATTACGGGCGGTCTCCCGCGCGTGGCGGAATTGTTCGAAGCCCGTCGTCCGAAGGATGCCGCGGAAATCTCGAAGATTGATGGTATTGTGGACTTTGGTCCGAGCGTTCGCGGCAAGCGCTGCGTGCTCATCAAAGACCCGGTCACCAACCTCGAAGAGGAACATCTCATCCCGATCGGCAAACACGTCATCGTGTTCAAGGGCGACATGGTCAAGAAAGGCCAGCAGCTCACCGAGGGTCCGATGGACCCGCATGAAATTCTCGATGTCTGCGGCCCGCAGGAGTTGCAGGAACATCTCGTGAACGAAGTGCAGGAAGTTTATCGCCTCCAGGGGGTGACGATTAACGACAAGCACATCGAAATCATCGTGCGCCAGATGCTCCGCAAAGTGCGCATCACCGAAGCCGGTGACACGCAATTCCTCTGGGGCGAACAGGTGGACAAACTGGAATTCGAAGCCGAAAACGAGGCGATCGAACGCAAAGGCGGCAAACCCGCCGAAGCGTCGCCCGTGTTGCTCGGCATTACCAAGGCGTCTTTGGAAACAGACAGTTTCCTCAGCGCCGCGTCCTTCCAGGACACCACCCGCGTGCTCACCGAAGCCGCGACGCGTTCCAAGATCGACGGCCTCCGTGGCTTCAAGGAAAACGTCATCATGGGCCACATCATTCCGGCGGGCAGCGGTTTCGATCGTCACCGCAAAGTGTTTGTCAACCCGCTGGTGGAATTGCCGGCGGAACCCGAACCGGAAGTGGTTGCGGAAGTCGAAGAACCGGTCAATCCGCTCTTGTAAGAGAATTGAAACAAAAAGGCGTCCGATGAAAATCGGACGCCTTTTTTATTGCGAAATTGATGCCGCACCGCGCGCAGATTTGACGGGCAAGCGGATCAGGGCTTTACCAACGCGACGACTGCGGTCTCAGGTTTCAGGTATTTCTGGGCGACGGCCTTGATTTGCTCCAGAGTGACGGTTTCATATTTGGCGTCGTCTTGTTCGCTGCGCTGGTAGCCTAGCCCATAGAGTTCATCCAGCGCCGTCGTTGTGGCGAGGTGGCCGAGATCGGCGCGGGCGATTTTCTTCTGGCCAATGATCTTCGCCTTGGCGCGTTTTAATTCATCCGCCGTTAAACCTTCGGAACGGAGCAGTTCCGCCTCGCGCAGCAATTCGGTTTCGACCTGCTCCACCTTGGTCGGCTCGGTGCCGGTGTAAAATGCAAAGTAGCCCGGAGCCACGCCGCACAAGGTCTGTGCGCCAACGTAGTAAGCCAGCCCCAGTTGCTCGCGGATGCGCAGGAACAGCCGCGAGCCAAGATCGCTGCAACATTCCTGCAACAGTTCCAACGCGTAGCGGTCTTCGCTGAACATGGTGGTGCCGGGATATCCAATCACCAAAACCGCCTGTTTCTTATCACGGGTTTCCGTGACTCGATGCGTGGTCGGACTCAAAACCTTCGCCCCGGAATGATCTACGCCTTCGCCGGATTTCCAATTGCCAAAGGCTTGGTCCACGGCGGCTCTGACCTCGCTGGTTTTAACATCGCCGTAAATGGCCAGCACGCAATTATTGGGCGTAGTCAATTTCGCGTGAAATGCCTTCACCGCCTCAACCGACAATTGGGTGACGCTGGTTTCCGTGCCGATGGGATCGAGGCCGTAACCGCCGGGGCCAAAGAGACCGCGGCGCATGGCGAGGCTCGCGCTTTTGAGCAGATCATCCCGTCGCGCCTGAATGCCGGCAAGCTGCACTTCGCGTTCCCGCTCCAGTTCTTCGACGGGAAAGATGGGATTCAGCAAAACATCCGCGACCAAATCCAAGCCCGTTTGAAAATCGCTACTCAAGACTTCGGCGTTCACGCCAAAGCTTTGATTGCCGGCGTAAGAGTCAATGCTGCCGCCGACGGATTCGATTTCCACGGCGATTTGTTCGGCGCTGCGTGTGGTTGTGCCTTTGAGCAACAGGCGCGCGAGCAGGGTGGTGACGCCGTTGGATGATTCGGTTTCCGCCAGCACGCCACCTTGAAACACCGTGCGGAATTCAACGAATGGCAGTCGATGGTCCTCCTTGATCAACAGCCGCAGGCCGTTGGGCAGGTCAAATTTTTGAATCGCGTGTTCCGTGGTGGTTTCTGTTGTGGCTGTCGCTTTGGGCGCGGTGTCTGCGGGCAATAACGAATAAAGCGTTCGGTTCTCTGCTGTCAGATAAGTGCGGGCAACGCGCTGCACGTCGGCCATCGTCACTTGTTTGACGGCGGCGAGATAGCGTTCCGAGAAATTAAGGTCATTGGCCGCCAACCAGTTGCCGCCAAGGTTTTGGGCCTGGCCTTCCATCGTTTTGCGCGAAGCGAGCGTGGCGGCGATGAATTGTTTGACCGCTTTTTGCAGTTCGTCGGCAGACACAGATTCGGCTTTTACTTTTTCAATTTCGGCCAAAATGGCGTCGCGCGCCGCTTCGAATTGATCGCCGTCGATGATGGCGCTGGATCCAAACAATCCCGGCAGACCGGGGCTGTAGGTCCATGCATCAACGTGATGCACCACGCCTTGTTTCTCACGCACCTGTTGGAAGAGACGGGAACTGCGACCGCTGCCCAGCAGCACCGCCAGCACATCCAGCACGGGAACATCGGGATGGCGAACTTCCGGAATGTGCCAGGCGAAATGCACATGACCCAGTTCCACCGGCGCTTCTTCGATCACTTCGCGGGCACCGGTTTGTTTGGGTTCCAATGGCAGCACGATGGGTGGCAGTGGTTGCGATTTCGCATTCGCGTAGGCGGTTTTGATCTGTTCAACGACCTCGTCTTTTTTGACATCGCCGGCGATCACGTAAAACACATTGTTCGGTGCGTATTTTTCCGTGTAGTAATTCCGAATGTCCGCCGGTTTGATTTTGTTGAAAATGTCCAGATAGCCGATGATCGTGTAACGATACGGGCTTTTGGTGTAGGCCACTTCAAACAGCCGGCGGCTCGCGCGGCGGCCCGGATCATCCTGGCACATGTCCATTTCGCGGCGGATGACATCCAGTTCCTTCGCCAGTTCATCCGGCGGCAACGACGCGTTTTGCATGATGTCGCACAGAATGTCGATGGCTTTCGCCGCGCCGGTATTGGGCACGTCGATATGATAAACCGTCCGGTCAAAGCTGGTGTAAGCATTCATGTAACCGCCGGCTTCCTGCACTTCCTGGTCAATGCGGCTGCCGGGGCGGGTGGTGGTGCCTTTGAACAACATGTGTTCCAGCACATGCGAAAGGCCGGCGCCCAGCCATTTGTCCTCATGAATGCTGCCGGCGGCGCACCACGCCTGCGCGGAAACAACCGGAGCACTATGATCCTCGCGCACGATGATGGTCAGGCCGTTGTCGAGCGTGGTGATGGTGGTGCCCAGTGGAATCGAGGGAATAACGTCTGTGGCAATCGGCTTGGTCATGGCAAATGTCTGGGTTCAAAGCATAAGTGGAAAACGACGCGGGGCAATTCAATTTGAATCCGTGCTCAACCGGCAAAATCTCCGCTGGCAGTCGATTTGACGTTGTGCGAATTTCACCCGCATGTCTGCCGGACAGCTCTGGTTGTTTCCGCCTTCAAAGCCGCTGGTCGAGCGGCTGGGGATCCGGTTTTCCATGAGCTGCCTGAGCAGCCCGGCGTGTATCTGTTTTGTGGCGATCAGGAAGGGGTGCTTTACATCGGCAGCGCAAAGAATCTGGGCAAAAGGCTTTCTGCTTACCGGGTGGGCAACCCGGAACGATTCCCACGCCGGATCATCCGGCTGATGAGCCAGGTCAGGCGGATTGAATTGGTGGTTTGTTCCAATGAAACCGCTGCGCGGCATCGTGAGGAAGAACTGATTGGCGCATTAATGCCCAGGTTCAATCGGGCGGGCAAAGTATGGCCAAAACCAGGTTCGCAATGACTTGGAAATCGGGGACGTAATCCCAATTACAATTAAAGTGTTTACGAACTTGCTTTGTAGAAAAGCTGCTGGAATGGTGCCTGCGACGCCTCGTCGCAATCGGTATTATTGGATACTTTCGGCGACGAAGGCGTCGCCAGCACCTTAAAACCAACTTTTCTACAGAGCAGTTACGAACTCTTCGCCGACTCAATAAGCTGCCAAAATTTTGGATTTTCCTGAAGCGCCTGGTCTTCACCGACCTTGATGCCGGAACGGAAGAAGAAATCTTTGAGCGTATTTTTGCTGAGCACGCGATGCACCAGAATGCCAAGCTGGTGGCGTTCAAAATACACGCGGTAATCACCCACGCGGAAGCGGTGCAAAATGTGACCGTCGCTTTCCAGCTTGCCGAAATCATCCAGTTCGCTGCCCACGACCTGTTGCGGGAGACCCCGAAAATCGCCGAGAATTTGCAGTTGCAGTTCCTTGGGCATCCGCGCCATGTCGGACGCGGCGGACGGCGTGAAGATGATTTGAAACGTGCTCATCGCTGAGTAGCATTATATTGCCGGATGAAGGAGCAGTTCAATATTTCATTGGCCGGGCAGGAGATCACCTTTTTATATTAAGGCCAAAGTCGCCCATTGATTTATCCCAGCAGGCCCTTGCTTAAAAACCAACCATATGCGATGACCAACGCCAAGCCGACCAAGCGTGGCAGTCTTCCGAAAAGGATGACGAACAGCATGTGGATCACCGTGGCGCCCAGCAGTAGAAACATGCCGGTTTCAAAGAACGCCGGCATGTTCATGGTGTGATATAGCGCATAGACGCCCAGGCAAAGTGGAATGGAAATGTGCGCGTCGCCGACTTGCGAGGTGTAAACCACTTCCGGCTGTTTGCGCCAGGCGTAATAAATTGCCAGCACCGCATTGGGCAGCACCATCAGCCAGCCGCTGACCCAGCCCATATGGTCCTTGATCCAGCCGTGCCGGGCAGTGTGTTCCACCCAGTTTACCAGCCTGTCGGTGCTGACATAAATGGCCACGGCTCCGACCGCCAGCAAGGCGAGGTTCACGGGCAGCATCCAATCAAAACGAGACTTGCCCTGGCGGACATTGGTTTTAAGGACTTCAAAAATGTGGAAGCATTGCCAGAAAAGAAACAGCCCAATCAGCACCAAGCCGTCGTTGAAATTTAGCGTGCCTTTCCGGCCCAACGCCCACACGGCTCCGGTGAAGAACAGCACCGCCGTCAGGGTCAACAACAGGGAAAGCCGGTTGAGTTCATGTTCCTTGCCCGCCTTGCCACCGGCTTTGGCTTCCCCTTTGCCCCGGGCTTTGACCTCGGACTTTTTCTTTTTGGGCGGAGTTATTTTCTTTTGCGGCAGGATATGCATGCCCCAGAAAATGGCGGGTAATCCAAGCACCAAGGTCATGTTGGTGACGTTGTTGACGAGCGAATTGATCATGACATCCGCGCCCGAACCTCCCGTCTGGCCGAGGATGAAGGCAAAGATCAGGTTGCCCATGCCAGAGCAGTAAGGCATGACCAAGGTGCCGAGAACGGTGCCTTCAAAACCGCTGTCACTCATGGCCTCCAAACGCCAAATCATCAAAAGCGATGCGAGGATAAACAGCATCAGGAACAGCCAGGGCGCCCACGCGCCTGTGCTTTCCATCCAATGAATGACGGGTTTGAACACGAGCGAAGTTTAATCCAAACCCTCAGCGGCGCGATAAAAACCTGAAATGCCCAAAATGAAACGGCGTGGAGTTAAGTTATCCACGCCGTTGAGCGAATCTTAAACCGGTCAGCCTTCGATGGCGCTGATTTCCACCGGCTCAACGTTGACCTTGTTCTTTTCCAGCCATTTGATGGCAGCTTTTACCTCGTCGCGCGGGCCGGCTAGTTCCAGACAGACGATGCCGATTTCATCCGTCACGCTGGCCTGACGGATGTTGGTGATGACCTTGAATTTGTGTCCAACTTCCCAGATAAACGGCTGCTTGATGAGCTTGGGTGGATACATCAGCCAGAGCCGTTGTTGGGTGGGCGTCGTGGACTTGGTCTTGGTGGCGGATTTTTTAGAGGCTTTGGCCATGGCGGAAAAACTACAACTTCAGATTACCGATTGGCGATTTTAAAAATTGGCGGCGCGAGCGTCACCGCCAGTTGTCGTTTGTTTGTCACAAGCGGCTCGCGCGGACGCTCGCCCCACCGGTAAAATTCTAACCGCCGGCGATGGCGGGAATAATGCTGATTTCGTCGCCGTCCTTGAGCGGGGTGGCGCGGTTCTGGAGGAAGCGGATGTCTTCCTCGTTCACATAGACGTTCACGAAACGGCGGACTTCGCCTTTCTCGTCCACGAGACGTTCGGCGATGCCGGGGAAGCGCGACTGCAATTCCTCGATGGCCGCGCCGATGGTGGCGGCGTTGACTTCAACCAGCTCCTCGTTGTTGGTCAACTTGCGGAGCGGCGTGGGGATGCGGACTTTTTTTGGCATAAATTTAATTTTTCAAATTATACAAATTCGGAAATATTTACTTTTGCTACATGATAACCGCGGCTTGTTAAAGCTTTAATTGCCGCATGTTCTTGGCCTTTAGTGCCACCGCTGGAACGAACAAATTCAATTGCTTCATCTCGAATTTTTCGAATTGCCAGGCGATTGCTTTTATCTGGCAATGTTCTTTCAAATTTAGCTCCGCTCTCGAATTGCAGAATCAATTTATTGGCTTCGACCCTTTGGGTCATTTGTTCCGATGTCCGTCGTTCTTTCCAGCCATACTGTTTTTCTGGCTTTTGTTCTAACAACCCGTTTGGTGCTGAATTATTGGTCGAAATTTTGAAAACGCGGCGCAGAACATCGTCTTCAGTTTCGCCAAATTTACCGTGAGCTGCGATTGCTGCCCACACTTCGTCTGAAACGCGAATTGTTTTCATGCGCCAAGACTAAAAGACTAAAAGTAGTTAGTTAACTAAATTTAGTTAGTTAGTCCGTCACGCATGTCACGCGTTCACCTTTTCCTCATGCGCCAGCAGTGCTTCGAATTCGCGCAAGCTGGGCTTGATTTCATGCGGTTTACCGCAATGGTGCTGCACGGCGTCGAGCGTTTTCAATCCGTTGCCGGTGACGCAGATGACGACGGAATCATTCTTCGGAATTTTGCCGGATTCAATCAGTTTTTTGGCCACGCCCACGGTCACGCCGCCGGCGGTCTCGGCAAAGATGCCTTCCGTTTCGGCCAGCAGCTTGATGGCGTCGCGGATTTCGTCGTCGGTCACGTCGTCGGCTGCCGCGGTGGTTTCGCGCATGACTTTGAGCGCGTAGAAACCGTCGGCGGGCGTGCCGATGGCGAGCGACTTGGCGATGGTGTCGGGCTTGACGGGCTTGAAGAAATCCAGCCCGGCTTTTTGCGCGGTGGAGATGGGCGAACAGCCGGTGGCTTGCGCGCCGTAAATCTTCGGCTGCGAATCGGCGATGAGGCCGACCTTCACTAGTTCCTGATAGCCCTTATGAATCTTCGTGAGTAACGAGCCGGACGCCATCGGGACGATGGTGTGCTGCGGTGCGCGCCAGCCGAGTTGCTCGGCGATTTCATACGCCATGGACTTGGAGCCTTCGGCGTAGTAGGGGCGCATATTGACGTTCACGAACGCCCAACCGAACTTGCCGGCGATCTCGGCGCAGAGACGATTCACTTCGTCGTAATGGCCTTTGATGCCGATGACAGTTGCACCGTAGATGAGCGAGTTGACGATTTTGCCGTGCTCCAAATCGGACGGGATGAACACAAACGATTTCAATCCGGCGCTGGCCGCGTTGGCGGCGACGGAATTCGCGAGGTTGCCGGTGGAGGCGCAGGCGACGGTTTCAAAACCGAGTTCCTTCGAGCGGCTTAACGCGACGCTGACGACGCGGTCTTTGAAAGAGAGCGTCGGATAATTCACCGCATCATTTTTGATCCAAAGCTCGCGGATGCCGAGTTTCTTGGCCAGCCGATCCGCCTTGATGAGCGGGGTGAAACCGACTTGCGCCCCGACGGTGGGGTCGCCGGCAACGGGCAGCAGTTCGCGGTAACGCCACATGGTTTTCGGGCGCGCGGCGATGGTTTCGCGGGAAATGGCCTTTTTGATCCGGTCGTAGTCGTAGGCGACTTCAAGCGGGCCGAAATCGAATTCGCAGACGTGCGTGGCTTCCAGCGGATATTCACGACCGCACTCGCGGCACTTGAGCGCCTTCATGTAACCTTGATGCTGTTCACTCATAATAAATTTTTTGCCACAGAGACACCGAGAACACAGAGCAATAATTTGTATTCCGCCTCTGTGCGCTCTGTGACTCGGTGGCTAATTTGTTCCAAAAAACAAAAAAGCCCTGACTCACACGGAGACAGGGCGACAAAACGGTTGTGCTTGTCTCATTTTTCCCAAGCCAATGATGCTTGAGCTGGATTTGGCACCTGTCATTGAAACCTAAATTCAATCGGTTGCCGTGGTGTCGTCGGGCCAGTCCCTCGACCACTCTTTATGAGTCCGTCAAATCAACGGATGTAGATATATTGATATTTAACCCTTGGAGAGTCAAACGGAAAATTTGCCCGGCCGGCAAGTCGTGTGTAATACCAGATGTTCCGTCGATTCCGGGTGATCACCAATGGTCGGATAATCAGGGCGTGACCAAGCGAAAATAACCGCTGCCACTGCCCGCCGAGACTTCGATCTGGTTGGTGTTCGTGGGGATGGAAACCCAGTTGGTGCCCAAGCCGACGGGGAGGGAATTGGTTTGTTCCTGAACGTGGCAAACAATGTTGCTGGGCCAGGTAAGCAGCAGGCTTGAACTGGTTTGTTTGACCGCGATTTTCAAAGGCTCGGTCGGGTTGTAAATGCGGACATAATCCACGAGCATTTCGCTGGGAAAAGCGGTGCCGGCATTAATGGCGTCGGTGCTGGGATTGCTGATGTAATTGCCGCCAATCGCCAGATTCATGATGAAAAAGAAAGGTTGATTGAACGGAAACGGATAGGGATTGGAAGTGGAACTGGACCAGCTCGTGCGACTTTCATACAGATGGCCGTCCACATAGAAGAGAATGGCATTGGTGTTCCAATCCAGGGTGTAAGTGTGAAAGTTCGTCACGTTATTGCCATCAATGAAATTATAGTAATCAGTCACAGAACTGCCGGAATGTAGGCTGCCTTGGACTTGCAACGGATTGGCGCCCTTGTTTTCCATGACATCGATTTCGCCGCACCCCGGCCAGCCGAGCGAAGTGATGTTGTTGCCGAGCAACCAGAGCGCCGGCCAGCAACCCACGCCTTGGGGCAGCTTGGCCCGCCATTCAATCCGGCCATATTTGCAGGAGAAGAGACCCTGCGATTTCAACCGGGCTGACGTGTAGCTGGCGCCGCCGTAGGATTCGTGCTGGGCGACGATATGCAAATATCCCTGGCTGACGAAGGCGTTGTTGGTGCGGCTGGTGTAGTATTCGAGTTCGTTGTTGCCCCAGCCGCCCTTGCCGAGATCGTAAGTCCACACGTTGGGATTGATGTTGTTGCTGTTGAATTCATCGCTCCAAACAATGTTCATGTTGCCGTAGGGCGCGCCGCTCGATTGGGTCAGGCTCAAATCATCGAAATACACAGAACCGGCAGAATAATTGGCATCGCCGTGAAAATTGATTTGAAAGCGGACAAATGCCGTTCCGGCCGGGGCCGCGAGCCGCGCGGTTGTGTTAGTGATCTGGTCGGTGGACGGATCAAACTGGTTGGTGATGAACAGATGATTCCACACGCTTTTGGGAAAGGTTCCGTTGACAATCAGATTGGTGGTGACCGATGGCGATCGGTAAAGCGCGAGAATATTGGCGTTGGCGTCGCGAAAAGTGATTTCCATCCAGGCGGAATTGTTGCCGGCCAGAACATCGCCGGCGTTCACGTAGGCCCAGCCATCGGCGGCGTAAATTGCGCCCGGCCCGGAAATGTAGTCCTGATATATGCCGGTGTCATTTTCGTAGCCGTTGAACGCCTGATAGACCTTGAAATAATTGGTCGGACTGTGCGCCTTGGTGACGTCGGTTTCGTTGTAGGCATTGCCGCCATACACCTGCCAGCCGAGCAGGGTCTGGCTGTGACCGGCGGCATCCAAATCAAATCCCGGATTCGCCAACAGGTTTGCCGGGGCACCCGCGGCGGACGTGGCTGAATCCAAGAAAACCGCCAGGCAACTGGCAAAGGCAATGATTAATCGGGCAAAAGGGAAATGTTTTAACATGACAAGTTTTCAGTGCGCTTTAGTAAGTGAGTCCAAAGCCGACCGGGAAGAGCGGTTTGCCCGATGGGTGCAGCACGGAAAGTTGTTGGTTATTTCGCGGCCAGAGGCGCGGCAATTTTCCGGTTGGTTTGAAGTCGCCAAACAAGACGTCCGTCAGGCCAAGACCTTCGGTCCCGGGCAGCCAGGCCGCGACAAATGCGGTGCTGTGCTTCAAGGCGGACCCCAACACCATCGGGCGGCCGGAATACAGCACCGTGATCACCGGGCCACCGCAGTGCGTGGCCTTTTCAATCAAAGCTTTGTCTGCCATGGACAGATCCAGGTTGGTGCGGTCGCCTTTGAATTCGGCATACGGCAGTTCTCCCACGACCACAATGCAAGCATCCGCATTTTTGAGGTCTGTGCCGTCGGGAGAATAAACCACTTCGGTGCCAGGACTGACCGTCGCCTTGATGGCGGCCAGCAAGGTGGTGCCGCCGGTGGTGACCTGGCCCGTTTTGCCCTGCCAGTCAATCGTCCAGCCACCGCATTGCATGCCGAGGTCGTCGGCGGCTTTTCCCATGACGAGAAGGCGCTTGAGATTTTTAGCCAGCGGCAAAGCCTGGTGCGAATTTTTGAGCAGCACGAGCGATTGCCGGACGCAATCGCGGGCAACTTGACGATGTTCAGCCGATCCGATTTTGGCGGTCAGGGACGGGTCGGTGTAAGGATTTTGAAAAAGTCCCATTTGCACTTTCACCCGCAGAATGCGACGCACGGCGTCATCAATGCGGTCCATCGGAACTTTTCCTTCGGCGACGAGTGCTTTGAGGTCTTTGATGAAATCAATGTAATTGTTGTGTTCGCCAGGCCCGGCGGGAATCATCGCCATGTCCAAGCCGGCGTTGATCGAGGTTTCGATGCCTTTTTTATAGTCGGGCGACAACTGGTCGATGGCCGCCCAATCAGAAACGAGAAAGCCTTCGAACCCCATTTCCTTCTTGAGGACATCGGTCAAAAGGTATTTGTTGCCATGCATTTTCTGGCCGTTCCAACTGCTGAATGACACCATAATGGAACCGACCCCGGCTTTGATGGCAGCAGCGTAAGGGGGGAGATACAAACGGCGAAACGTCGCTTCGTCGCAGACGGTGTCGCCCTCATCTTTGCCGTTGACGGTTCCACCGTCACCGGCGAAATGTTTGGCGCAGGCCAGCACGGAGTTGGGATTGAGCGATTCGCCCTGAAAACCTTCCACAGCGGCGGCTCCCAATTTGGAAACCAGCGCGGGCGATTGCCCAAAACTTTCGTAGCATCGTCCCCAGCGAACGTCCTGGGAAACGGCGATGCATGGTGAAAATGCCCAGCGAATGCCGGTGCCGGCCACTTCCTGCGCGGTGACTTCTTCAGCGGCTTTGACAAGGTCGGGATTGCCCGTTGCGCCCAGGCCAATTTCATGGGGGAAAATAACCGCGCCGAGGACATTGTTATGCCCGTGAACCGCATCCACTCCGTAAAGTAGCGGGATTTTCAGGCGGGTTTGCAGAGCGTAAGCTTCCACTTCAGTCACCACGCCAAGCCAGGCACCGGGAGAATTATTGGTCGGATCTGAGCCACCACCGCTTAAAACCGAGCCGAGGCAATACTTTTCCACGTCCCGGCGATCTTTGAGCGCCGCCAAATCCGCTTGAACCATCTGGCCAATTTTTTCGTCCAGCGTCATGCGCTTCAGCAAATCCGCCACCCGCCGATTTACTGGCGTAAGATCATCGGCCGATGCGACATTCGATCCTAACAGGAATGCCAAGCCCAATAGTATAGCCAATGAAAGATTTAAATATTTGTAATAAAAAAGTTGACGCGTTGCGTCTTGTGTAGTAGTAATTGGCTTGTTCACGGAAACAATTAATCACGCACACGCCTTTAGTGTCAACAAATATATTACAATCGCCTCACAACTTGTTGCCTCATTTAACTGATAATTATCCGGTTTAGTTAATTACCTGCGAACTCATTAACCCATGAAAATGACCAAACTAACATGTGTAGCCAAACTCTTGGCGATCCCAATGCTCCTAGCCGGGGCCATTTCTGGTTTCTCACAAACAACCGTTTCCGTGGACTCCTCCAAGCCTTGGATCGGTTATATGAACGTCTTTGATTTGCCGGCCAACGGCGGGGCTTACATGTTCGGTTCCGCGTGGGCCACGGCCGATTTGAGTGCTGTCTTTACCGGCACGAATTTTCTGACGCTTACGCCCAACTCCATCAATGACACCAATTCTTACTGGTATCTGCCGTCGGGCGGTCCTGGCGCGACCGGCAACAAAATCATGGATGCCAGCATGTATGTGCAGGACGACACGTTGGCGGGACAGACCATCACGTTTACCGGCACCTGTTTGACGAACACTTTGGTAAATGGCTATGCCTCGGTGGCTTTCATCAAGGATTTCGCCCCGGATTATTCGGCCAACACGCCGGTCACCGCGACGTTGGTGGCAGGGCAGGATTTTTCGATCACTATGCAGACCACGGCCGGGCATCACATTCAATATGGTTTTGAAACCACCGGGCCGGATGTGTGGGCGACGGATGTGGCGAGCATGGGCAAGGTGGTGGTGGCGGTCAGCAATGTGGATCCCACGCTGTCTTCGTTGGCGGGCCAGGCCTTGGTGGAAGGGCAAACGGCTCATTTCAACGTGACCGCCAAAGGCACGGCGCCGTTCACCTATCAGTGGACGCTGGCGAATGCGGACGGCACCACGGTTTTAAGTGATGGCGGGCGGATTTCCGGCACCACGACCGGTTCGTTGACGATTTCCAACATCGTCGCTTCAGATGCGGGCACTTACACGGTGTCCGTTCAAAACAGCAAAGGTTCAGCCCTTTCGATCGGTTCCCTGGTGGTTATTCCGCTTGAACAGGCAAAAACCAACATGCTGATCAATCCGGGCTTCGAAATTAATTCCTTTGCTACCACTCCCGACGCTGGCTGGGTGAATTTCAATGGCGCCAATCTGCAAAGCACCAATGATTTTTATTATTTCAGTGCGACGCCGGTGGTGGTGCTGGGTGGTTCCAATTGTTTTGAAACTTACAGCACGGGCAGCGGTTCCTATAATGGCTGCTATCAGGAGCGTCCCGTGACGCCCGGCCAAATCTACACGGCCAACGCCTGGTTCCTGACACCAGCGGAAGACCTGGTCAGCGGCACGGGCCAATGCTATTTGGAAGTTCAGTTTCGCGATGCCGGCGGCGCGGTGTTGCGCCAATACAGATCCGGGTTCATCGATGCCAACGCGACGCCGGGCACGTGGATCAACTTGCAGCCCACCAATATTTTTGCGGGCGACTTTGTGACCTCTTTGGGAACATCCGCTTACATGGTGGCGCCTCCGGGATCGGCGATTGCGCGCTTCCAAATCACCTATCATGCCGATTCCGGTGGATCCGTCTATGTGGATAACACCACCCTTCAGCTCAAAGCGCCGGTGATGACCGTCACGCCAACCGGTTCGAACCTCGGCATTTCCTTTCCGACCCTCTACGGTCCGGTCTATCAAGTCCTTTACAAAACAAACTTGACGGATGCCGCCTGGCAGGTGCTCACCACTGTGAACGGCAACGGCGATACGATCACGGTTGCTGATCCGCACACTGGATCGCAACGTTTTTACATTGTTAACACACAATAAATCACGAACCCGGGCTGGGAGGCCAGGGCAGGCTTCCCAGCCAAACCATCAAATTGTCAGCCATCGCCAGTCATTGTTTGAATCCATTGCCTAAAGTTAAAACCCAGATCGCCAGTCTCGTGAAAGCATGAAAATGTCAGTCTCCAAAAATAATCAAGCCGGTTGCAAGGCGCAGTCAGGAATGATGCGGGGGTTCACGCTCATTGAATTGCTCGTGGTCATCGCGATTATCGCCATTCTGGCGGCGATGTTGTTGCCGGCGCTCAGCAAAGCCAAGGCCAAGGCTCAAGGCATCAGTTGCCTGAACAATTTGAAGCAGATGCAGATTGGCTGGGTGATGTATAGCGGCGACAATAATGACAAGCTCGTGCGGGTGACCGGCAACGAGGCGCTGGTGACTTCTCCCACCGATCCGCAGGCGCAGCCGGGCGGCATCAAAAGTTCCTGGGTTTTAGGGACCGTGGCCACATTTCCCTCATGCACCAACACCGCCTTGATCAAGGCGGGTTTGCTCTATGAGTATTTGCAGAATCTAAAAGTCTATAAATGTCCCGCTGATCAAAAGACGGTGAACGGCGAGCCTACGGCCCGGAGCATGTCGCTGAACACGTGGATGAATCCGAATTACAGTTGGAACGATACCCGGCATTACACGGGAACCAAATTTCTGAAGGAATATCGGAAGAATTCCACGATCGATCATCCCTCGGATCGTTGGGTGTTCATGGATGAAAATCCCTTCAGCATTAATGACGGCATGATGGTTTGCGACCCGAATGTGCCCGTGTGGATCGACATTCCCGCGAGCTACCATAACGGCGCCTGTGGCATCTCTTTTGCCGACGGCCACGCCGACATCAAAAGCTGGCACGACTCGCATGTGCTCGGTTGCAACGCCACTCCGCCCGCCAACGGCACCCAACAGGACGCGCAAACCGGCGATCTGCTCTGGTTGCAACAGCGCAGCACGACCTGGCAGTGAAGGCGGTTTAAGGCTGTCGCCGGGGGCGCGCGGATGTTAGGCTGAATTTACCAGCGGACTGTTTCCACAACGACGGTTTCCGTTTTGGCCAGCAAACATGCCTCCAACTCAATCAGGCTTTTGGTCCGGCAAACTCCCGGTTCGTTTAGTTTTTTGTCTGGCCGCCTGGCTGACCTTGCTCCGGTTTCCGGCGGTTGCCCAAATCACTCCCACAAATGAGCTTCGCACGGCCGAAGAAGTCCGCACCCTGACGCCGGAACAGGCGGAGAAACATCTGCCCGTCCGACTGCGGGGCGTGGTTACCTTTTACGACGAAAGTTTATTCTCACGATTTATTCAGGATAAAACCGCCGGCATTTATCTGCGGGAAATGGCCGGCATGCCCCAGTTGGAGCCGGGGCAAATTGTGGAAGTGGTCGGCATCACCAGCCCCGGCGAATATGCGCCGGTGGTCATTCCGAGTTCGGTGACCGTGGTCGGGGTGGGCAAAATTCCGGCGGCCAAGGAAGTGCCGTTGGAACAGTTGGTCAGCGGACACGAGGACAGCCAGATGGTTGAAGTCAGGGGGTTGGTGCGGGCGGTTCATTACGAGACGGAAACCCATTATTTCCTCATCGATCTGGTGATGGGCGGCGAGCGTTTTGTGGCCTACGCAAAACAATTGCCCGTGGCTAAACCGGAAGATTTGGTGGACAGCTCGGTGAGGGTGGATGGCGTATGTTCCACGCTGTTCAACCGCCAACGCCAGTTGTTCGGGTTTCATCTGCTGGTTCCCAATTCCGAAGGCGTGGTGATCGAAAAAGCGGCGCCGACTGATCCATTTGCCATCCCCGCCCAAAACATCAACAGCTTGCTGCAATTCGCGCCTCAGGGAACTTTTGGCCATCGCGTCAAGGTGGCAGGCAAAGTGGTTTACCTCGAACCCGGCAGCGCCATTTTCATCGAGGATGAAAATGAGGGGCTTTACTGCCAGACCCGCCTGCGCGATCCGGTTCAATTGGGAGATCAGGTTGAAGTGCTTGGTTTCCCCGGCAAAGGCGAATACACGCCGATTTTGGAGGATGCGGTGTATCGCAAATTGTCCGCCGGAACGGCTCCGCTGGCGGACAAGGTGGATTTGGATGAAATTCTGACCGGAGGTCACGATTGCCGGCTGGTTCAGATCAATGCCCGGGTTTTGGAACGGGCCCAGCGCGGGCATGATCAATTTTTGGTGCTGGAAACCGGCGGCTTCATTTTCCAAGCCTATCTGGGACAGGCTGTCGAGACGGAAGGCCTGAAACCGCTCCTGAGTGGCAGTGAAGTTTCCGTGACCGGCATTTGCCTCATTGAGCGGGGCAACAACTGGCAGGCCGGCAAGGAATGGCGCGCCAAATCGTTCCGGTTGTTGCTGCGTTCGCCCGGGGATGTCATCGTGCTGCGTTATCCGCCGTGGTGGACGCTCGAAAAGGTTTTGTGGATGGCCGGGGCGCTGGGTTTGATCAGTCTGGCCGCTTTTGCCTGGGTGGTGGTTTTGCGGCGGCGGGTGCAAAAACAGACCGAAGTCATCGAAAAACGGCTGCTGATGGAAGCCGCTTTGAAGGCGCGCTACGAGAATCTCTTTGAAAATGCCAGCGACATGGTTTTTACCCATGACTTGGCCGGTCAGATCACCGCCATCAACCAGTCCGGCGAGAAAATTCTCAAGCTGGCGCGGGAAAAATTGCTGGCGCACAACCTGGTGAATTTGATTGCCGAAGACCAGCGCCCGGCGGCGCGGCAATGGCTGGAGAAAATTGTCAATGGCGTCGATTTGTCCGCCGCCGAATGGGATTTCATCAGTGGCACCGGGCAGCGGGTGAAACTGGAAATCAGTTCCCGTTTGGTCGAACAAACCGGGGGACCGGCGGAAATCGAAGGCGTCGCCCGCGATATTACCGAGCGCCGCCGGCTGGAGCGCGAACTGTTGGAAATCAGCAATCGTGAACAACGCCGCATCGGGCATGATTTGCACGATGGCGTCTGCCAGCAGTTGGCGGCCATCGCGTATCTCGTTGATATTTTGGGCGATCAGTTGCAGGAAAAGAACCACCCGGAGTTTGCCGAGGCCGAGCGGATCGGCGGGCTGATCAACGAAGTCAACACCCAGGCCCGGAATGTGGCGCGCGGCTTGTTTCCTTCGCGGCTGGATGAGCATGGCTTGGTGATGGCTTTGGAGGAACTGGCCAGCAGTGCCAGCAGCCGTTTTCGCATCCAATGCCGGTTTGATTGCCAGAATGCCCCGGCCAAATTGGATCGCGACATGGAGATTCACCTGTATTACATCGTGCAAGAAGCCTTGTTGAACGCGGTTAATCATGGTAAATCCACCGAGGTTTTAGTGACGTTAACCCCGGACGGCGACCGGCTAAAGCTCACGGTGCGGGATAATGGCGCCGGCTTTAAGCTGGAAGACAAGAGCCAAACCGGAATGGGCGTGCGGATTATGAAGTATCGCGCCAAAGTGATCGGCGCGAATTTGGAACTGCGCAGTGAATTGAGCCAGGGCACCCAGATTGAATGTTCATTCAAACCAATGTTCCGGAAAAAGGTTAAAACATGATTATGGTTGAGGCAGCACAGAATTCAGTTCAGGAAACCGGCCCCGGCGTGGAGAAAAGCCGCATTTATATCGTGGACGATCACGCGATGTTTCGCGAAGGATTGCGTCAGTTGATTGAACGCGAGCCGGGTCTGACGGTTTGCGGCGACGCCGCGACGGCGGGCGAGGCCATGGCCGGCATTCGGGCGTCCAATCCCAATGTGGTGCTTGTGGATATTTCACTGGCCGGGGTCAGCGGATTGGACTTGATCAAAGAAATCCGCGCCGAATTTGATGATTTGCCGGTGCTGGTGGTTTCCATGCATGACGAATCGCTTTACGCCGAGCGGGCGTTGCGCGCCGGCGCCATGGGCTATGTCATGAAGCATGAACCGGCCAAAACCGTTCGGGCGGCCATTCGCAAAGTGCTGGGCGGCGATCTTTATCTGAGCGAAAAAATGTCGGCGGGCATGCTCAACCGCCTGATGCGCGGCGAAACGCACCCGCCCAAATCGCCCTTGGAAACCCTGAGCGATCGTGAACTTGAAGTGTTTCGGATGCTGGGGCAGGGCAAGTCCTCCCGTCAAATCGCCGAGGAGCTGACCCTGACCATCGCCACCATCAATTCATTCCGGAACCGGATCAAGGAGAAGCTGCAACTCAAGAATTCCACGGAATTGCTCCTGCATGCGGCGGAATGGGTGCGCGATGGCGATTCCTCCATCGGCAAGCCATGAAATCAAAGGTTGGGTTGGTGTGGGTATAAAACTGCCGTTGGCTCGACTCATTCTTGCCACCGTGTTTCCCCTGGCGAGCAAGCTGCAATGCCGCCTTCAGTCAGCCCGGATCATTCGTTGATGCCCCAGCGAATTTGCCCCGTCTTTTCCATGATGTCTCGCAACACGGTGGTCACAGCCGTGGCGCGATTGGTAAACTCCTGCGAATCCGTGCTGGCTTCGACGTTTTGATCGCTGACCGAATAAAATTCGGTTACGAACAAAGCCTGCACCGGCGGCGGCGGTGCCGGTTTTGGCTGACTTTGAACATGTGCGTGCGGGTTCATAAACGGTTCGTTGGATTCCAAGGCGAACCTAGCACCGCCTGCGGATAATGCTAGGGACGAAAATCAAGAAATTATTCACAAGCAGCCCCGGGCTTAAAATTCCCGCGTTGGACAAATATCAGGCCGGGCACATGGGAATGACTTGCCAACGCAAATGGCGTTTCGCACCGTATCCGGCAAATCATCAGAAGCTCAATGTTACGTTATAGCGCTGACATGGTGGCAACGTGTTCCCAATTGGGTTCCGGCCAAATCAATTCGATTCGATTGTTCGCGAATGTCCTGCTAACAATAAAATCCGCCATTTCATCACGCTTAAACCGGCCTGGCTGTTTGCGGATGGTTGGCTGGTTTCTGACGCTGTTGACTGGAACCGTGGCTGCATCAGCAGCCGGAACCCATGGCGTTGAAGTCATTCCGTTAACCGTTCGCGGGGCGGCCGCACCGGGGTTTACCCAGGTGCCGTTGGCGCCGGCGGGCATCAAGTTTGTGAATACGATGACCAGTTTTCGCTCGATTCACACGCTCATTGCCACCGGCCTGGCGGCGGGTGATGTGGATGGCGACGGCCTGTGTGATTTGTATTTCTGCGCCAACGACGGCACCAATGTTTTGTATCGTAATCTGGGCAACTGGCGTTTCGAAGATATTACCGCCAGTGCCGGCGTGGCCTGCCTGGGCCAGCACTCGGTCGGCGCCACCTTTGCCGATGTGAATGGCGATGGCAGCCTGGATTTGATCGTGACCTCGCGCGGCGGCGGCAACCGGCTCTTCATCAACGATGGCAAAGGCCATTTTACCGAGGATTTAACTTTCCCGCTGCGAAACTCAAAGTTTGCGAGCACTTCGATTGCCGTGGCGGATATCAACGGCGACGGCGCCTTGGACATCTACATCTGCGATTACAATAGCCATTCCTACATTGATGAACACATGGGCACCGATCCGGAATTGAGCCGGGAATTGCAGAACGTTCGCGAAGGCAAACCGCTCTCACCGCAGTTTACGAATCAATTCTATCTTGATGGCGGCAATCTCAATGAAAAGGGCGATCCGGATGTTTTGCTGCTGAATGATGGTCATGGCCATTTTCAAGTGGCGGACGGTTCGTATTTCCTCATGCCGCCGGGTTCACCGCCGCCGGGTCCGTTGGATGGTTCCGGTCTGGCGGCGCAGTTTCGCGATCTCAACGGAGACGGCTTTCCCGACCTTTATGTTTGCAACGACTTCCTTACCCCGGACCGCTTCTGGTTCAACGATGGGAAAGGCCATTTCACACTGGCGTCGCCGCAGGTCTTTCAGCACATGAGTTCCAGCTCCATGCAGGTGGATGCGGCGGACATCAATCTGGACGGGAACGTGGATTTTTTTGTCGGCGACATGCTCAGCCGGGATTATCCGCGCCGGCAACGGCAGCATGACCTTTTGAAACTCAGCAACACGCCGATCGACAACTACGCCGTTCAGCCGCAATACATGCAGAACACGCTGTTTCTCAATCGCGGCGATGGAACCTTTGCCGAAATCGCGCCGTATGCCGGGCTGACCGCCAGCGAATGGACGTGGAGCGCCATGTTCATGGACGCCGATCTGGACGGCTATCCCGACCTGATGGTTTCCTGCGGCAATCTCCAGGATCTCACCGATGCCGATGGCCAGATTGCGGGCATGTCGCGGATGCAAAGCATGGGCGATTTGCAGCAATTCCGCAGTCAGCTCCCCAAGCTCAATGAGCGCTGTCAGTTGTTCCGCAACCTCGGCAATTTACGGTTCCGAGAAGTCGGCGAGCAATACGGCTTTCACGTGGAAAGCACGCATGGCGGCATGGCGCTGGCCGATCTGGATAATGATGGCGATCTGGACATCGTCATCAACGTGGCCGATGGCGCCCCGGAAATTTATCGCAACGACTGCGCGGCCCCGCGCATTGCCGTGCGGCTGCGGGGGCGCGCGCCCAACACGTCTGCCATTGGCGCCAAGGTGAAACTCATCGGTCGGAAAACCCAGGAACAGGAGGTCATCGGAGGCGGGCATTATGCCGCCGGGAACGATTACACCTTAAGCTTTGCGGCCCGCGCCGACTGGGCGCCTTACACACTGCAGATCGACTGGCGCGATGGTCAGCGGACTGAACTGGCAAATGTCCAGGCCAATCAACTTTATGTGATTACGGAAACCAACACCGCGCCGGCGCCGGCGTTGGTCAAGCCGCGATGGGATCCGCTCTTTGAAGATGCCAGTGCTGTTCTCAACTACACCAACCACGAAAGTTCCGCCGATGATTTTGAAGCCCAGCCGTTGTTACCCAAGCGTCTGAGCCGCCTGGGACCGGGTGTAACCTGGTTTGATCTGGATGGAGACGGGTTGGATGATCTGACGATCGCCGCGGCCCACGGCGGTGAAGTTGGTTTCTTCAAAAATCTGGGCAACGGACGTTTTGCTCCGTTGAATCCGCCGGACAAACAGATTCATCCCGTGCATGACCAGACCGCCATCATCGAATACGGCTCGCCGCAAAACGGTGCTATTTTGTTTGCCGGGGTTTCCTGCTGGGACGATCCCAACGCGCATACGATTGTGCAAATGTTAAGGCGAACGCCCGCTGGTGACTGGCAGATTGGCGGACACATTGAGCGCCCCGGCCTGATTGCCGGACCGCTGGCCATGGCCGATGTGGACCGGAATGGCTATTTGGATTTGTTCGTTGGCGGACGCATGAAATACGCCAGTTACCCTGAGCCTGCGGACTCGATGCTGCTGATCCAAGATGCGCAGAATCGGTTTGTAAACCTGGATGTGAATGCCTGTCATTTAAATGGACTTGGCCTGGTGACTTCCGCCGTCTTCGCGGATGTAAATAATGACGGGTTGCCGGATTTGATCGCGGCCTGCGAATGGGGGCCGATTCAACTTCTCCTCAACACCGGCCAGGGTTTTACCAATGCCACAGCCGCTTGGGGACTGGATAAATTAACCGGCTGGTGGAATGGCGTGGCCGTCGGCGATTTCGATGGCGATGGACGAATCGATTTTGTGGCCTCCAACTGGGGTGAAAACAGCAACTACGAGGAATATTGGGGGCCAGGCCGTCCGCTCCGCATTTATTACGGCGACTTTAATGAAATGGGGCGTGTGGAGATTGTGGAAACGCACAAGGATCCGTTGACGCAAAAATGGGTGCCGGACCGGGATATGACTGCCAGCGCGGGCGCGGTGCCCTATATTCGCGGACGGATGCCGACCTACCGCGCGTTTTCCGAGGCGGACATCTGGCAGATTTACGGCGACAAGCTGACCAATGCCCCTTACGTGGAAGCCCGCGAACTGCGCCACCTGCTGTTTCTCAACCGTGGCGATCATTTCGAAGCCGTGCCGCTGCCCGTTGAAGCGCAGTTGGCTCCCGCCTTCGGCGTCACCGTGGCGGATTTCGATGGCGATGGCAACGATGACGTGTTTCTCGCGCAAAACTATTTTGCCTACGAGCCGGAAATGATGCGCAGCGATGCCGGCCGCGGATTGTTGTTGCTGGGCGATGGCAAAGGCGGTTTGCATCCGCTGAGTGCCGCGCAATCCGGGATTGCCATTTATGGGGAACAGCGCGGTTCCGCCTGCGCCGATTACGATGGCGACGGGCGGGTGGATCTGGTGGTGGCGCAATCAAACGACAAAACCGTTCTGCTGCACAATCGGCGGGCACGTCCTGGGTTGCGGGTGAAGTTAATGGGTGAAATGGGAAATCCCCAGTGCATCGGTGCGGTGATCCGCGCGGTCACCAGTGCCGGTCTGGGGCGGGCGCAAGTCATTACGGCAGGCTCGGGTTACTGGTCGCAAAATTCCGCCACCATGGTCGTCACCAGCCGTTTGCCGATCACGGCCCTGAATATTCACTGGCCCAATGGTGCGATGGAAACTGTTCCGGTGGAGGCCAACGCGAAAAATGTGACGTTGCATCAGCCGGCCAAAGCTGCCCCGGCCAATTGATTTGCCGGTTTATTTTGCCCGGCTCATGTCCAGCGTCAAAGGGCCAACCCAGCGGGTGTTGTATTTCTGAATCCAATCACTGGGCAGTTGCGGCGGGCGTTCCAGATGATCGTAGGCTTGATCGTCCATGCCATGAAACGGCAGGGGACCCACGCGCCAGCCTTGACCGACATGGAAGTCGGCGTCCTTGTCCCAGCCGACTGCATGCAGGAAGAAATCGCGCACAAAACCGGCCGGTTTCGGCGGCAATTTGTCGGCGGCAAAGGACAATGCCAGCTCATCGCCGCCGTTCAGTAAAACCAGCTCATCGTCAGCCTTTCGCACGAGTTCATCCACTGCGCCATACCGCGTGCACCAGCCGGAGGGCGTTCGACTCCACGGAGGATTTGCCTGAATTTTTTCGTAATCCGGCGTTAACGGCTGGCTGTCGGGCAATGGCAAAAATTCGCTGAAGCCGCGCCAGTGCAAATCCGTGTGCGCCGGCCGCAAAGTGTATTGGCGGTTTTGATCGCTGGAAACCCGTTCGCACAGTGCCGCCGAGTCCCAGTATATTTCAAAGGCGGTTGAAAGTCGCAGCCGACTTGCGCCTTCAGGCAATTTGCCGGTGAGATCCACCAGAATTGTTTTGGTTTTTCCACACGGCGCTCCCACATCCACGGCCAGTTTTTTCCAGGAACCGTCCGGCAATTCGGCTTCCAAAGTCGGGAACGGGAAAGGCAGATTGTCATCCAGCGAGGCGGCGATGTTGGCCATGCCGCCGCCAAACCGCAACCAGCCGTTCAACACCAGAACCAGCGGTTGATGGATTGGCAGCGCGCCAAAATCCATCGTCACGGAGAACGGCTCGGCCAGCCCGCGCAATTGCGGTTCGCGTATCTTGACGGGCGAAACCATCTGCCGGTCGGTTTTGGCCAGCGCGGCGGTCACGTCCAGTCCGTCGTTGCGCGTGGCCTTTTGGAGCGTGGCAACGGTTCGCAGCGTCCAAAGTTCATGCGGTGGGAATGGTCCACCCGGATGCAACTTGCTCGTGGGATGGACGAGAGTTCCGGCCGGATGATCGACGATGACGAGCGAGGCTTCATCGAGATACAGCACTTCACGCAATTCTTCGGTGATCCGGAGTTCAAAGGATTGATTTGTGGCCGGGAAGTTTTGTTCATTCCCCAGTTCGAGATATTCCTCGGGATCGGCCTCAATGTAATGGGTTTTGCTCACAGGCAAACCAAGCGGCGAGGCGCCCAGAATGTCGGTGACGAAACGGAACTCCTTTCCATCCCAGGCGTAAAGATAAGGACACGAACCGGTGGGCAATTTCAATTCGTCAATCGGCAGCGCATTGGTCGGCACGGCGACATCCACCAGCGAGCTGGCCAGGTCAAACCAGCGCACTTTCATGGCGTCCAGCTTGTCGTGTTGGCCGGTGCCGATTTCAAAGGGCAACTGGTCCAGCGTGCGGATGGTGTGCCAGTTGCCGGCGGTCAATTCGACGCGCACGCCGAGACAACTGGCATTGGAGCGATTGCCGGTGAGATGCAGCTTCAATTGATGATTGGCATTGGCGCCGTCGTTCCGAAGAAAACGCAAACCCGTGGGCGTGCTCAACATCAGATCGGTATCGCCGTCGTTGTCAAAATCTGCGGCGACCAGGCTGTCCACCGGGCCGGTTTGATCGAGCCCCAGCGCTGCGGTCACATCGTCAAAGCCGGCCTTGCCCAGATTGCGCCAGACGCGCAGGCCATCGCCGTAGGCCACCAGATCCAGCCAGCCGTCGTTGTCATAATCCATCAGCAAGATGCCCCTGGCTTTGAAGCCATTCAGCGGGAGGGTGCGTTTCTCATTGAGACCGCCGAAGACGATGCTGATTTCGCGATCATTGGCCACGACCAGATCCGCGCGCAAATCATTATTCAAATCACCCAGCGCAATCATGCCGCCCGCGGGCCAGTCGGCTCGCGCATTGGTCGCGTAAAATTTGCCGGCGCGTTGTTTCGGAAAAAAACTTGGCGGCAAGTTGTCGTGCGCCACCAGAACGCCAGGCACGTCCGCGTTGTTCCAATCTTCCACAGCCAGATGTTTGGATGCCGGCAGCGTCGCCGGCAGGCCGGAATTGGTATTCACTTTGAAGAAAAAGCTGCCGAGATTTTGAAACACGCGCAGTCCGCCGCCATCCGGTAAGACGGTCAGCAAATCCAATTTGCCGGTAAAATCCAGATCGGCCAACACGCCGTCGCGGGCTTTTAAACCCTTCAGCCCGGCAAACGAAGTCACCTCCCGGCACCGGCCGTTGGTGGCAAATTTAAAGGCGTGCGAGGCCTGTTCGCCCAGCATCACGACGTCTTCAAACCGGTCATTGTCCAGATCGCCCACCAGACAACGCCGATAGTTCGCCCCGGATTTTCCGGGAAGTGTTTCGCCCATGGGCGTGAAGCGACCGTTTTCATTGTTCAACAGGCGAAAACCGTTCTCGCCTTGCATCGCAAAAAGACTGTTGCGTCCATCGTGGTTGTAATCCAGCACTGCCATTGGACCGTGGAATTGTGCCGCCTGCGGAATGCGGTTGGCGGTGGCATCCACGAAATGGACGGGAAGGCCGTGTTGATCCGGCTGATCCAACTTGAAGGCGATGCGCGGCTGCGTGTATTGGCAGCGTTCAAACGTGGCTTGATTGCTGAGGCCACCGGAATTTTTGGCCAGCAATTGCTGATGGAGCTGCATTTCGCGCGCGGCATCTTCCGGCCGGCCGGCCCGTTGATAGAGCTGGCTGAGCTGGTAATGCACGGAAGCGTGGTTTGGCTCGAATTTTTCGACATTTTCAAATTCCGCGATGGCATCAGCCAGATGCCCCAACCGGGCCTGCGCGAGGCCCAGTTGAAAACGCAGCGCGGTGACGGCGGGATCAATTTGTTTGGATTGCTGGAAAGCCTGGACGGCGGGTTCCGGCTGGTTCAAATGCAGGTAGGCGCAGCCCATGAGGTAATAAGCGGCGGCGCTGTTGTGATCCAGATTCAGCGCGCGCCGGCATTGTGCGATCACATTCGTGGCGTCGTTGTTCAGCAAATAGGCGTTGGCCAAGTTAAGGCGGACATCCAGATTTTCGGGCGCCAGTTTCAAAGCCTTGGAATAAATGGCCACCGCATTGGTGGCGTCGCCTTTTTCCAAATAACCGCTGCCGCGGGTCATCAACCGCACATAGTCATCTTCGTTGTTTTGCGGTCGAAGAAAAAGGAAGGCCAGCACCACCAAGGCTGCTCCGGCGAGGATCCAAATCCAGCGTTTTGACATAAAGTGAACAGTTTGCTCGCTCGCGCAGTCCGGGTTGAAGGAGTGCAACGGACGAGACGCGCTTACTTAATCGCGAAACCGCTTCCAGGGAAAGCGCAAATTGCGGGCTGGCCATTCTGAGTCTTCGGCTGGCCATTTTTAGTTTTCCGTCGGTCCCGGTGATGTTTTAGGCTGACTGCCACTCGTCCCCAAAATGCCGCCGTCCATCCCTGTGGGGTTTGCTGGCCGGGTGGGTTTCTTAATTTGTGAGCATCCAGCCAGTGCAATCCTAATGACAATATATGGTGATTGCGGTTTGAATGGTGAAACAGAAGGCGCCATTCGCGGCGGCTGGGGCCGGCCGTCAAGTGTCCGAGCTTAAGCTTTATGCGCAACCCTAAACGGAAATCAGGTCGAACGTTGATATTCATCTTGGGCTTGTTGGCCGTGGCCGCTGGCGCCGTTGCCCTGTGGCGATATTTTGGCCAATCTCACCCATTGACGGTTGAACCGACGCGTTCGGTTTTGGCCGTCACCCCGCCAGTGATCGCGGGGCCGGATGATCTATTTGAAGACGTGACCGCCAGGGCGGGGATCCAATTTGTGAATCAATTTTGCGACACGAAGATCGCCAATATTTTGGAATCCAACGGGGCTGGCGGGTGCTGGCTGGATTATGACGGCGATGGTTTGATGGATTTGTTTCTCGTGAATTCCGGTCCGCTGGATGGCGTGACGCATCATGCGCCGGGCACGGCGCGGCAGCCCAACCGGCTCTATCGCAATCGCGGCGACGGCACGTTTGAAGATGTCACCGACAAAGCCGGATTGCGCGGCGAAGGCTATTGCACGGCGGCGATTTCAGCCGATTACGACAACGACGGCCATCCCGACCTGTATGTCGTGGGCGTGGGCCGCTCCTATCTTTATCATAATCGCGGCGATGGCACATTTGAAGAGGTCGCTGACAAAGCGGGGGTGGCGAATCTTGGCGGCACGGGCATTGGCGCGGTGTTTCTGGACGCCGACAACGATGGCAAACTGGATCTCTTTGTGGCAAATTACCTCACGTTTGATCCGAGCTACCAGCTTTATTACAATCCGGATGCCTACCCGGGGCCGCTTTCCTACAAGCCTCAATTTAACAAGCTCTATCGCAATCGCGGCGACGGCACGTTTGAGGATGTGAGCAAAAGTTCCGGGATTGAAATTGCCGGGCACCGGGCCATGTCCGTGGCGGTGTTTGACTGCAACAACGACGGCTTCCAGGATATTTATGTTTCCGATGACGGCACGCCCAATCTTCTGCTCGTCAACGATGGCCACGGCCATTTCAAAGACATGGCCGCCGAAGCCGGCATGGCGTTCAATGCCATGGGCGAAGCCGCCGGGTCCATGGCGGCGACCATCGGCGATTGCAATGGCGACGGGCGGGAAGATGTGCTCGTGACGCGGTTCGGCTACGGATCGCTCTACATGGGCGGGACCAATGGGCTGTATGACGACCGCATGATGGCTTCCGGCTTGGGCGCGTTGACGGCGCAATTTGTGGGGTGGGGCGGATGCTTTCTGGATTTTGACAACCGCGGCAAACTCGACATTTTCATCGCCAATGGCGATGCCCATTATCTCGTCGGCTGGGAAAGCTTGCTGCTCGAAAATCGCGGCGACGGCACGTTCACGGATGCCGCCGCCAAGGGCGGGACATTTTTCACCACGAAAATTCGCGGGCGCGGCAGCGCGGTGGCTGACTATGACAACGATGGCCGCATGGATGTGGTGGTGACCACCATCGGCGACCGCCCGTTCCTCCTGCATAATCGCGACAAATCCGGCAACCACTGGCTAACCATTGATCTGGAGGGAACGCAGGCCAATCGCGATGGTTTTGGCGCCAAGGTCAAGGTGGTGGCCGGCGGCAAGACGCAGATGGCTGAAGCCCGTTGCGCGTTCGGGTTTCTGATGCAAAGCGACCGTCGCTTGCATTTTGGCCTTGGCCAGGCGGACAAGGTGGATCGCATCGAAATTCTCTGGCCGGATAAACAAGTGCAGGAACTGACGAATCTCAAGGCGGATCAAATTCTGAAAGTGCGCGAACCCGGCGAACGCAAACAGCCATGAGCGTGTTCCGACAGCTTCTCGTTTTGATTGCCGGCGCAATGCTGCTGGCGAACATTGGCTGTCGCCAGGCTGCCAGACAAAATGGGCTGGTGCTGGTGCAAACACCGGTTGCCGCCACACAACCCGCGGCGGACATGCTGGATGCGCGTTATCCGAACGGAAGCCGTGTTTTGTTCATGGACCAGACGGCTGATCCAAAAACAGAAATGGTGCTTTCCCAAGGTTTGGTTGCGGCAGGTGATCCGGTCGTATCGTATGATGGTTGCGCCGTTTATTTTGTCGGCAAGGAAACTCCGGAGAGCGACTGGCAGATTTATCGGGGCAATCTTTCCGGCGACTTGCCCAAACCCGTTACGTCTATGCCCGGTGGAGCAATGCATCCGGCTTTGCTGCCGACCGGCAGTTTGGTTTTCATTTCACCGGTTCCGAAGATGCATCCGGGCCAGCCACAAAATCGTCTTCCGGCAATTTATCTTCGGGCGGCGAATGGATCGCCCAGCCAGCTTTCGTTTGGCGCGCGGGCCGTTTCTGATCTCACCATTTTGGCTGACGGGCGAATTCTGTTTGTGCAAGCGCCGTCCAATGAAGCCGGGAGCGCCAGTGCCGGTCCGGCTTTGTTTACCATCAACAGCGACGGCACGGAGATCACGGCCTTTGCCGGGGCGCTGACGGCCGGCTCGCGGATCGAGCATCCGCGTTTGCTCGCGGATGGAAGAGTCGCGTTTATTCACGCTGCGTCCAATGACTTGTCCACGCGCGGAGTGGCGGAATGTGTCAGCCTGTCGCGACCATTTCAAAGTTTGGCCCCGCTGTTTTCTGGTGAATTGGCTTTGGTGAGTTCGGTTGAGCCGGCGCTTGGCACAAACCTGCTGATTTGTGCCGCCAACACAGCGGATTCAAGCCATCGACTCGCTTTGTTTCAAGTTGAGCCGGCGGCGACGGTTTTAGCCAAACCGATTTTGACGGATCCCCAATGGAACATTTGCGAAGCCGTCGAAGCCGTGGCTCGCCCGCGTCCCATGGGACGACTTTCGACCATGGATCCCCAAAAGCAAACCGGCAAAATTCTTTGCCTGAATGCAAACTTTTCTGGCGACCAATCCATGGGCGGACAGTCGCTGGCAACCCACGTTCGTCTCACAGCCAGGACAGCTTCGGGAACAACTGTGGTGCTTGGCGAAGCGCCGGTGCAAGCGGATGGCTCATTTCTGGCCGAGGTGCCGACGGATGTGCCGCTCGGGTTCGAGACGTTGGATGCAAACAATCATGTTTTGCACCGGCAACCGCCCGTGATCTGGCTGCGGCCGGCGGAGAACCGTTCCTGCATCGGCTGTCACGAGCCGCCAAATCGGGCGCCTCACAATGCGCGTCCGCTGGCCTTGAATTTTCCCATCACCAGCCTGAATTTGCCGGCTGGAACCACACCGCCATGAAACCGCGTCTCATTACGCTATTCCTGGTGGTTGCCGCCCTGGGCGCGGTGGCCATGTGGTTGCGTCAGGATTATTGGGTGGACCACATGTCGCGCATGTCCGGCCAGAAAGACTTGTCGCATGTGACGTGTTTCAATTGCCACATGGTTTCCACCGCCAAATTGCGTTGGGCCCAGCCGCGTCCGCATCACGATGCGCCGGCGGGCCTGGCGGTTTCGCCTGATGGCAAAATCATTTACATCGCGCTGGACGACCGCGATCAGATTGCCGCGGCGGATGCCGTTTCGCAAAAAGTGCTGCGCCGCGTCAAAGTCGCCGGCCGCCCGTTTGGCCTGGCCCTGGATGCGGCCGGACAGAAGTTGTTTGTGACCTGTCGCGATGCCGACCGGCTGGCAATTTTGGATACGCAAACGCTCAAAGAAACCGCTTCCATCGGCGTGGGCATGGCGCCGGTTGCGGTGGCCTATTGCCGCACGAGTGCGGGCGAACGGTTGATTGTGGCCAATTCCATGGCGGATAACATTTCGGTGCTTTCCGTTTCGCCGTTGCGGGAAATTGGGCGGCCCTCGGCGGGGCGCGAACCTTTTGACGTTACGGTCAACCCGGATGGGACGCGCGCCTTTGTGGTTAATCGCATGGCCTGGCTGGCTTCGGTTAAAACCGTTCCGGCCGCGGAAGTGACCGAGATTGATCCGGTTACCGCCAGAACCATTGGACGAGATCCGCTGGCCTCAGCGCATCTGTCGGAGTCCATCGGGATCGTGCCATCGCGTTCCTGGGTGCTGAATCCGTTGGTGAAGGTTCGGAACCTGGTTCCGATTACACAAGTGGCGAACGGCTGGGTGATGTCGAGTGGTTTTGCCGTGACCGACACGCGCACATGCAAAGTCATTCAACTGCCGTTGGACGAAGCCAACAACTACTACGCCGATCCGTCGGGCATGGCGGTGGCGCCGGATGGAAAACGCGCATTCATCGCGTCCGGTGGAAGCGATGTGGTCAGCGTGGTTGACCTGGACAAGGTGAGCGCGTGGCTGGCTGCCGCCAGTGTTTCAACGAAAGAAGAGGCGATCAATGACATGTCGCTCTCGCCGGAATACGTCATTGCCCGGATTCCCACGCAGCGTAACCCGCGTCAATTGTTGATCAGTCCGGATGGCGGAACGCTCTACGTCGCCGAGCGGTTACAGGACAGCATTCTGCTGGTGGACACCAAAACCCTGACCACGAAAGGCCGAATCATGCTTGGGGACGGCGGCTTGAACGATCCGATCCGCCGCGGCGAACGGGTTTTCACCACGGCGGCCTACACGTTTCAGCATCAATTTTCCTGCCGCTCCTGTCATCCGGACGGCCATGTGGACGGTTTGAGCTACGATTTTGATACGAGCGGGATTGGGGATAATCTGCTGGACAACCGCAGTCTGCTGGGGGTCGCGGGCACCGAGCCGTTCAAGTGGAATGGCAAGAATCCCAGTCTGGAGGTGCAATGCGGACCGCGCTTTGCCAAGGTGCTTATGCGCACCGACCCGATTCCGCCGAAGGAGTTGCGGGATCTGACGACGTTTATCAAATCGCAACCGCCCCAGCGGGTGGCGCGTCGTCACGACGGCAAACTCACGCCGGCGCAGGAACGCGGCAAGGCCATTTTCTTCGCCACCAAAACGTCAGCCGGGGTGGAGATTCCGCATGGAAAACGGTGTTCCTCCTGTCACCGTCCGCCGCTCTACACGGTGCGCCTGTCATTTGATGTCGGCACCGGCGGGCCGTTTGACACGCCGCATTTGTTGGGCGTCGCCAACACCGCGCCGTATCTTCACGACGGTCGCGCCTTGTCGCTGGAGGAAATCTGGACGCTTTATAGCACCAACGACACACACGGAGTGACCAGTTATATGAACAAGGAACAGCTCAACGATCTGGTGGAATTTTTGAAAACACTTTGAAGCCTGGAACTGGAGATTATGAAAACCATCTATAAACTGACGGCCACGCTGGTGGCAATGGGAGAAATCCTTTGTTTCTGCGGGGCCGTTCCAATTGGCGCAGCGCAATCAAGCACGAATAATCTGCCGTTTCCGCTCATTGAGCGTTTTGAAAATTTCGGGGCGAAAGATGGCCTTCCCACGCACAAAGTTCACTGCGTGCTGCGCGCCAGCGATGGCAAACTTTGGGTCGGCACGTATGGCGGCGCGCTGTTCCGGGATAACGGGAAGTTCCATCTCATCAGCACCAACGACGGACTCAGCCATCGCATGGTGATGTGCATGGTGGAGGACAAACGCACGGGCGACATGTGGTTGGGCACCATGCGCGGGTTGAATCGTTACAGCGCGGGGCGCATCACCACATACACGCAAACCGACAGCGGCTTGCCCAACAACGTCGTCTATGGCCTCGACATCATGGATGACACGTTGTGGGTGGCCACGGCGGCGGGTTTGGGCGCGTTAAACTTGAAAACCGGTTCTTGGAGCATTTACGACCAGAACAACACCGTCATGCACGAACCCTGGGTATATTCCGTCACGGGCGCCAAGGACCGTGTTTTCGTTGGCGTTTGGGGCGGCGGTATTCTTGAATACGAACCCGCTTCCGGCATCTTCAAGGAGCATCGGGATCCCGACCGGGATTTCCATTTTGATTTGGCGCCTGACGATGGACCGGTGAGCGACATCACGTCTTGGGTCGCGTGGGAGGACGGCGTGCTCTGGCAGGCGACTTATTTTGGCATGTCGCGCTATGACGGTTCCCGCTGGCGCACCTGGCAGGAAACGAAATCACCATTGCCATCCAATTTCGTCAATTTCATCTGGCCGCATGGTCGCGTGGCTTGGGTGGGCACGGACTGCGGGTTGAGCACGACCGATGGTAATATCTGGGTGAACTATCGCACCGATGAACACGGCGATGGGATCATGGAAATCGCGCGCCCGGGCCAACCCATGGAGACGCGAAAGATGACCACCGCGCTGCCCAATAATTTCGTGCTTGGCATCTGGGTTGACGACCGGGAAGCCTGGCTCGCCACGTCAGATGGGCTCGCCCACGCCTTTTTGTCGCCAACGCAATCCGCAACCAAAGTCGCGGTTGACCAGTAAATCAACCGCCTGAACGCAGAAACCAGATATGAAGCATAAGTTTATGATTCCCGGCGCGGAAGCCGGTCGCAAAATCAAATATTCCGAGGCGGAAAAGACCGAACGCCTGGCGCTTGGTCTGCCGCCGGCGAAATCCGCCAGGTCGGGCAGCATCAAACAACCGGTTTCCCAGCCTCGTCCGGTGGTCGGCAAAAAAGCCATTACCGCGCCCACCGTGCTGAATGAGGCGTCGGAGTATGGCGCGGCGTTCGTGCGCGGGTTGCGTCTGGATTTGCCCGGCGGCATCACGCACCTGCTGTTCAGCGGCACCGCCAGCGTCGGTCCCAACGGTGAGACATTGTATCCGGGCGACTTTCGCGCCCAGCTCTGGCGCACGTTCCACAACTTGACCGCGCTGCTCGCCAGCGAAGGCGCCACCTGGCATGACATGGTGCGCACGACCTGCTACCTCCGCGACATTGAACGCGACTATGGCGAATTTAATTCCATTCGAAATGAATTTTTCCGCGCCTTGGACTTGAATCCATTTCCCGCCAGCACCGCCATTCAGGCGAGAATTTGCCGGAGCGATTTGCTCGTGGAAATTGAAGCCATCGCCATCCTGGTCAAATAGGAGGTTTCATGAAAAGAACTGCGCTCATTTTGGTTTGCCTGCTCGCCACCGGCGCTGCCGGATGGGGTGCGTATGAGGAGAAGGAGGACACCAATACCAATTACGCGGCCGAGCCGATCCTGAAACCCGACGCGCCCAGCGTTCAGAAGAGCGAGGGCGATTATCCGTATTACGGCAACGTGCCGCCGGATTTGTTGCCGTATCGCAACATCGAGCCTTACTATCGCTATTGGTTGACCCGGTTGCCGTTCCGCGGGCCGGGCCGGGATTACCCGGCTCCGGCGGATCTGAAATCGCTCAAGGTGGGCTTGCTGAGTCCGCCGCCTTACGGGCCGGAATCGGCGCGCGGCGAAATGAGCAAGAAAGGCGTGATGCTCGCGTTTGAGGAAGCCAACGCCGCGCGGAAAGCCGGGGAGTTGCCCTTTGAAGTGATCGAAAAGGCGGATTCGCCGCAATGGGGCAGCGCGGCAAACATCGCCGTGGAATTTTCCGACAACGATGTGCTGGCCTTCATTGGCACCATTGATGGCAATGCGACGCACGTGGCTTTGCGCGTGGTGCTCAAAACGGAAACGTTCATGGTGAATTGTTCCGATCCCGATCCCTCGCTGACGGAAACCCAGATTCCCTGGCTGTTGCGGGATTTTCCCGACAACCGGCAGCAGGGCTATCTCCTGGCGCATCTGATCGTCAAGGAACGAGAATTGCGCAAAATCGTGGTGTTGCGCGGCAACAGCCGCCCGGGGCGGATGGGGGTGCGGCCATTTGTGGATGCGGTGCGGCGTCTGGGCCATCCGGTGTTGCAGGAAATCAATTTTAAAGATGGCGACCGCCGGTTTGACACCCAGGTGGCGGTCATTCAACAGGCCGATCCGGATGCGGTCGTGTTTTGGGGCAATCCCACCGAGACGGGGCTGGCGGCGGCGCAATTGCGCGCGGCGGGGGTCAAGGCGGCGTTCTTTGGCTTTGACCGGATCGTCGATCCTGAATTTATCAAGCTGGCCGGGCCTGCCGGGGCGGAAGGCGTCACGGCGGCCTACTTTTTTGATCCGAATAAGACCGATGCGGCCTGGACCAATTTTGTCGCCCGCTTTCAGGCGCGTTACGGCCTGAAGCCGGATATTTATGCCGCCTACGCTTATGACGGCGCAAAAATGCTCATTGCCGCCATCAAGAAGGCCGGGCCAAACCGGTATCGCATTCGCGATGAAATGACTTCGCTGGACGAATACAACGGAGTGACGGGCTACATGCGCTTCGACGGACGCTGGGACAATATTGCTCCGATTGTTTATGCGGAATATCGCGGTGGAAAGTGGTCTTACTTTCCCGAGGCCAATCTTAAACGGGTCAAAACCGCACAGAACTGAGCCATGGGGTTTTCGCTGCGAACCTGGTTGATGTTGGCGGTCATTAGCGTGCCGGCCATCATCGCGTGCGAAGTCCGGGCGGACGTTGTCCCGACCAATTCCGTCATCGGCTTGCTGGTTCCTCCGGAAGAGTCAAATGGCGTCAGTCTGCGCGAGGGCGCCACGTTGGCGGTGGAACTCGCCAACCAATCCGCTCCACCGCGCTGGCAATTGGTGGTCCGTGGCCGGGCAGGGCAGTGGGGCGCGGATGGCGTTGAAGCCGCCCGCATGGTCACAGATGATGGAGCGATCGGACTGATCGCTCCGCCGGACGGAGCTGCCACGCATTTGGTGTTGCAGGTTTCGGGTCGCACTGCGGTGCCGGTGATTACCTTGAGCGCGGATTCCTCCGTCACTCGCGCCGGAGTGCCTTGGGCCTTGCGCATAGTTCCTGGCGCCATGGATCAGGCGAACATCCTGTTGAAACACGACGCGATTGCGCGCTGGAACATTGTCGTGCCTGACGGACGAAGTGGACGTGAAGCGAGTCATGATTTAAGCACGGCGGCCAGCGCGGTTGGTTGCGCGATCGCGCAAACCAACGTGCTGGCCGGCGGCAACCCCAATCTGACGCAACTGGCCCGCGCTATTTTGTCCAATCAGCCGGATGCAATTCTCTTGTGGTTGGATGCCACCAATGCCAGCGCGTTGATCCGGACTGTTCGCGGGGCGGGTTTTGCGGGAACGCTGGCCGGGCCGGCGTGGTTGGATTCGGGCGGGTTTGTATCGCTGGCGGGCGAGGCGGCGAACGGATTGAAAATCGCCGAGCCGGTTTTGGATCCGCCGGCGCAAATGGCTTATGACAAATTTTCCGGCGAGTTTCAGCGGCGTTTTGGGAACGCGCCCGACGCTGTGGCGAGGGCCGGTTTTGATGCGGCCAATCTGCTGATGCAGATTCTGCGCAGCGCCGGCAATCGTCCGGTCAATGAACTGTTTCCCGTGAAAGCCGGATTTGTCGGTGCTTCCGGCCGGATGTGTTTTGATGCGCAAGGCAACCGTCAGTCCGAACTCCACGTTGTTGTTTTGCAAAACGGAAAATTTTCCCCAATCAAACCCAATCAGAATCAATAGCAATGCGAGTTGTGAAACCTAAAATGAAGAAGATTGTCGGCGGTTTTGCTCTGGTGGGTGTGGTTTTGGCCACCGGCATGGGATGTCATGACCCGGTTCAGCCGCCCATTCCACAGAATGATGCGCAAGCGATATTCAAACCGCAGGAACTGGCGGACGCGTTGCACGCGGTCATCGCGGCGGACCAGAATACTTACGCGATGGCAGGAGACGATGACAAGGTGAAGGCATTGCATGTTCAACGCTTGAATCAGGCGGCGGCTTCCATCCAGCAACAAGGCGCGGAATTTCATTACGTCCTGCGTTCGCTTTGGCCGGTGAATTCCAAAAATGGACCGCAAACGGAGACGGAAAAACGTGGCCTGCAATATGTGATCGATCATCCGGGCATCAATTTTTACGAAAAAGAATCGCTGGGCGGGCGGGAGTATTTTACGGCCATTTATGCGGAAACCGCGAGCAGTGACAATTGCCTCGACTGTCACAATCAAAATTCCGCCGGCGGGCGCAAGGATTTCAAGCGGGGCGACATCATGGGCGGACTGGTCGTGCGCGTGCCGGTGGAGTTTTGAGTGAAACCCGCCATTTATGTTTAATCCCGGTGGACAATCTGTAATCCTTCCAACCAAATGAATCCCGTCACGGCCGCCCACATTCACTTGATTCTCTGCCATATTCCCGCAGTTGTCATGCTGCTTGGATTTGGCGTGCTGGCTTTTGGCTGGCTGCGGAGAAATCCCGAAGTGCAGAACGTGGCGGTGGCGATGTTTATCTTCGCCGCGCTGGTGGCGGTGCCGCTTTATCTGACCGGCGGCCATGCGCTGGGGATCATCAAAGGTTTGCCCGGCACTTCTGACCGCGTTCTGGAGCGGCATCAGGCGGCGGCCGGAATTACTTTGGCCGCGGCCATTTTACTGGGAGTTTTGGCGCTGGCTGGCGCGGGACTTTTCCGCCGGCGGACACTGGCCACGTGGTTCAACCTGCTGTTGCTGGCCGGGGCATTGGTTGCCGGCGGCTTGATGATCTGGACCGGCGGTTTGGGCGGCCAAATCCGGCATTCGGAAATTCGTCCTGACACGGTCCAACCATGATCCAGACGCTGGCTACGGTATTTCAGTGATGGTCGTCGTTTGATCAATGGGAGTATTTTCGACGCGTTGAATTTTGCCGCCGGGCCAGACGATTTCCACCTGGTCCAGTTGGGTTGAATTTCCCAGGCCAATGCTCACTGGCAATTCGGATTGTGACAGGTAGCTCCGGGTTGGCATGACTTGGCGTGAAAGCATCTGACCATTCAGTTGAATTTTGATCCACGCGCCAATGGCATCGCGATTGCATTTTGTGCCGACCAGTTTCAGCCGGATCCAATGGTGATGGAGATTCTGGTCATTCCGCAGGAGCAACGGCGGGCCGCCCACTTGGGTCAGCACCACATCCAGATCGCCATCGCCGTCGATGTCGGCAAAGGCCGAGCCGCGTCCGACCATGGGTTTGAACAGATCAGAGCCGGCCTTGGCCGGCGGCACGGTCACGAAGCATCCGCCGCTGTTGTCACCGGCATTCCAAAATAATTGCGCGGGCTGGGCGTAGGTCTGGCTCGCCTGAATTTTACTGATTTCCTGTTCCAGATGGCCGTCGGCGGTCAGAAGATCCAGGCGGCCGTCCAGATCATAATCGAAAAAAAACAGGCCGAATTTGAGGAACCGGCGGCTGTCCGGTCCCACGCCTTCGGTAATGGCTTCGTCGGAAAAGTTGGTCGGCGAATTTTGCTGCACATAGAGCGCGGTCATTTCGTTGGCAAAGTTGCCAATGCCGATCCCGAGCTTGCCATCATTGCGAAAATAGGCGGCATCAATGCCCATGGCGCCACGCGTGTTGCCGTAGCTGTCAAAGGCCACACCGGATTGCGCGCCAATTTCTTTGAACGTGCCGTCATGCTGGTTGATAAAGACCAGGTTGGGCACGGTGTCGTTGGCCACGATCAGATCCATCCAGCCGTCGCCATTGATGTCCACGGGGGCAACACCCAGCGACTTGGCGGCCGGCACGCCGGTGGCGGGATTTTTGATTTGAATGCCTGCCTGCGCTGAAACATCGGTAAAATGTCCGTTCCCGTCGTTGTGAAAGAGCCGCGGATAGGCCCCTTCAAAATTCATCGGCTGGCCGTAGGCGCGAGTGCGACCGTCAATTTTATAGCCGACCCCGGCGTCAATGTCCGGCGACCATTTGATATAATTACCGACAAACAAATCCAGTTTCCCGTCGTTGTCATAATCAATGAACGCGGCGCACGTGCTCCAATCGTTGGTGGAACCGGCGACCCCGGCTTCCCGCGTCACCTCCCGAAACTTCCCGCCCCCTTCGTTGTGAAACAACCGGTTTCCGCCCACACCCGTGATCAACACGTCCTCCAACCCATCATTATCATAATCCCCCACCGCCACCCCCATCCCGTAATAGCTCACAGCCAAACCCGATCCCTTCGTCACCTCCGTAAAATGCCCGTGCCCGTCATTGTGATACAACGCCATCGTCGGCTGTGTCCGTCCCGGCGGAATATGCCCCGGCCAATAGCACGAGTTGATGAACAGCAAATCCGGGGCGCCATCGTTGTCGTAATCGAAAAAGGCCACGCCGCCGCCCATCGTCTCCGGCAGCAGCTTCTCTCCATACGCCCCGTTCTCCTGCACAAACCCGATCCCCGCCTCGCGCGTAATATCCGTAAACTTGACCAGCGGAATCTTTTCCCGCCCGGCCATGACCCGGGCGGCGAGCAGCAAGAGCAGCGCCGCCAGATGGAGCTGCCAGCGTTGGCGGGAGGCAGGTAAGCGGCGGCCTTTCGTGGCGCCGCGGGCGCAACTGGCAATTTCCTGATCACGGGCAAGAGAGGATTTGTTTGGCATCGGGAAATCGGTTATGACTTCTACCAACAAACCAATTGCCGAGCAACATGACAATTCAATCCGCCCTGAACAACCGCTGGGTTCGATGGCTGCTGGGCTTTCTGTTTTGGACGGCGATTGGCCTGTCGTTTGCCTTTCAATTTTACATTTCCAGCGCCAAAGCCGGCCTGGAGGTGACCTGGCAGCAAGCCGTGAGTTATGCGCTGGGCGATTGGTATGTCTTTGCGTTGCTGTCCATGCCCGTGATCCGACTGGCGCGACGATTTCGTTTTGAATCCGGCGCCTGGAGTCGCAGCCTCCTGGTTCACCTCGCAGCCAGTGTCATTTTCTCCCTGGCTTACATGGTCCTGCGCGCCTGGGTTGGGCAATGGCAAAGCGACGCCCGCTTCGCCGAAGCTTTTCTGCCGTTGCTCGTCAAAACCTGGCATTTCAACCTGCTGATCTACTGGGTCATCGTCGCCGTGAGCCAGGCGTTTGATTACTACCGCAAATATCGCGAACGCGAACTCAGCGCCGCGGAACTGGAAAAACAGCTTGCCCAGGCGCGGCTGCAAACCTTGCAAATGCAGTTGAACCCGCACTTTCTCTTCAACACGCTGAATGCCATTTCCGCGCTCATGCATCAAGATGTTGAACTGGCGGACAAGATGCTGGTGCAGTTGAGTGATCTTTTGCGGGCAGCCTTGGAAAATTCGGATTTCCACGAAGTTTCCCTGCGGCAGGAACTGGAATTTCTCAACCGTTACCTGGAGATTGAACGAATCCGATTTGGCAGCCGGCTGACGGTGCAAATGCGCGTGTCGCCGGAAACACTGGAAGCTCAGGTGCCCAACCTCGTCCTGCAACCGCTCATTGAAAACGCCATCCGCCATGGCATCGCCCCGCACGCCAAGCCCGGCCATATTGCTGTGAATGCGGACCGGGCCAACAATACGCTCATCCTGGAAGTCAGCGACAACGGCGAAGGCCCGGTTAACTTGGAGAAAATTGAGGAGGGCATTGGTCTTTCCAACACGCGGGCCCGCCTGCAAACGCTTTACAATGGCGCGCACAACCTGGAGTTGAGCAACGCGCCCGGCGGCGGATTTTCCGTAAAGTTAACCATCCCGTTTCGAACCAGCCCGCCACCGGAATGAAAAAAATCCGCACTCTCATTGTCGATGATGAATCCCTGGCACGGGATCGTCTGCGCCAATTGCTTCAAGCAGAACCGGAAATTGAACTGGTGGGCGAGAGCAGCGACGGGCGGGCCGCCGTTGCGGCCATCAAGGACCTCGCGCCCGACCTGGTTTTTTTGGATGTGCAAATGCCCGAATTGGACGGATTCCAAGTATTGCAGGCAGTCGGCGCGGAAACCGCCCCGGCCATTGTGTTCGTCACGGCCTACGACCAGTTTGCCTTGCGGGCGTTTGAAATTCACGCGGTGGATTATCTGTTGAAGCCCTTTGACCGCTCGCGCTTTCAGAAGGCACTACAGCATGCCATGAATCAGATTCAACACCGTGCGGACAGCAACGAACCCAAACGACAGACAAAAGCTGCTGGCAGACTGCCGGCGTCCAACTCGCCCGAACAGCTCATGGTCAAATCGGGCAGCCACGTGGTCTGGGTGAGATTATCGGAGATCAGTTGGATTGGCTCGGCCGACAACTACGCTGAACTGCATGTCGGCAGCCGTTCCCACTTGATGCGCGAAACCATGGCCGCACTGGAAAGTCGCCTGCTCGCCGACACATTCCTGCGCATCAGCCGGTCGGTCATCGTCAACCTCCGGCACATCCGCGAGGTTCACCGGTTATTTTATGGCGGCTATGAACTGATATTGAATGACAACACACGGCTGACATTAAGCCGGCGGAATCGGGACAAGTTGCGCCAGTTGGGCATTAACTAAGCCGCCGCCCGCCCTCTTGCCCCTAAAATGCCGCCGTTGGCCCCAAGTGCTTTGGCTTCTCCAGGCCAAACCGCCATTACTCTGATATAAGCCTTTTGCACTCAGATTAGTAATCCGTCTCAACCATGAAGTCCAACTGGATTTCCTAAAGCCGCATGAAACCAGACGAAAACCGCCAGGACGCCGGTGAATCAGGCGCTTCGGGGAAGCCTCCCAAAAAGAAATACGTTCGTGTCATTGGGCCGCGTCTGCGGATTTTACTTTACGTCATCTTTGCACTGGTGGCCGTGCTCGCCGCCAACTCGGTTTATCTCAGCGCCATTACCTTTCTGGAATGGCTCAAGCATAACCCCGACGCGACCTATCAAAACTGGTTTTACATGGTGATGTTTGGCACCCATTTGGGTTTGGGATTTCTGCTGGTTTTGCCGGTGGTTCTGTTTGGGATTTTTCACCTGCTGAAAGCGCACGGACGGCCCAATCGTCGGGCAGCCAAAGTTGGGTATCTGTTGTTTGCCACCAGTCTGATCGTTTTGATCACCGGCATTTTGCTGACGCGAATCGATATTTTCCAATTTAAGAACATTGGCCTGAAAAATCCGCATGCCCGCACCATTGCCTACTGGGCCCATCTGATTACTCCAATTCTCGCCGTCTGGCTATATGTTCTGCACCGGCTCGCCGGCCCGCGCATCAAATGGCGCGTTGGTTTGCGCTGGGGCGCGGCCGTCGGTGCACTGACCCTGGGCATGGTGCTGTTGCATTCCGCTCATCCAACGAAAAATCAATCGGGATCGGCGGAAGGCAAAAAGTATTTCGAACCATCGCTGGCCCGGACCGCTTCGGGAAAATTCATCCCGGCGCGAACCCTGATGATGGACCCCTATTGTCTGAAATGTCATCCCGATGCCTACAACGACTGGTTTCACAGCGCGCACCATTTTAGTTCGTTCAACAACCAGCCGTATCTCTTCAGCGTGCGGGAGACGCGGCAGGTCGCCCTCAAACGCGACGGCAATGTGAAAGCCGCCCGCTGGTGTGCCGGCTGCCATGATGTCGTGCCATTCTTTAGCGGCGCGTTTGACAATCCTCACTTCGACGACGTGAACGATCCCACCTCGCAAGCCGGCATTACCTGCACGGCGTGCCATGCCATCACACACATCAACAGCACCAAAGGCAATGCCGACTACACCATTGATGAACCCATCCATTATCCTTTTGCCTTCAGCACCAACCGCCTGCTGCAATACATCAATCAGCAACTGGTCAAGGGGAAGCCGGAGTTCCACAAACAGACATTCATGAAGCCGTTTATGCGGTCGGCGGAGTTTTGCTCCACCTGCCATAAGGTCAGCATTCCCGGCGACCTCAACCACTACAAAGAATTTCTGCGGGGCCAGAATCACTACGACACCTATTTGCTCAGCGGCGTTTCAGGTCACGGCGCGCGTAGTTTCTATTATCCGCCCACAGCCGCGAAGAATTGCGCGGCTTGCCACATGCCGCTGGAACCTTCGTCGGACTTTGGCGCCGACTATTTCAACCCCACCAACAATTCCACCCGCTTTATTCACAACCATCTCTTCCCCGCCGCCAACACGGGCCTCGCCGCCATCCGGGGCGACACTAACACGGTGAAAACAGAGGAGGCTTTCCTGAAAAATTCCCTGCGCCTGGATATTTTTGGGATCAAAGACGGCGGCGCCATCGACAATCCCTTGGCGGCCCCGTTGCGTCCGCACATTCCCGCGCTGCAACGCGGACATCGCTATCTCTTTGAAATTGTTTTACGCACCCTGAAAGTGGGCCACCCGTTTACGCAAGGAACGGTTGATTCCAACGAAGTCTGGGCCGATGCAAAAGTTAAGAGTGGCGGCCGGATCATCGGCCGCAGCGGCGGCATGGGCGCTTTCAACGCAGTCGATCCCTGGTCGCACTTTGTGAATGTTTACATGCTTGACCACAATGGAAACCGCATTGACCGCCGCAATCCGGAAGACATTTTCACGCCACTCTACAACCATCAAATCCCACCGGGCGCTGGTCAGGTGGTGCATTACGATTTTGTAGTGCCAGTAAACCAAAGCGAGCCGCTGACCTTGGAAGTGAAATTGCAATATCGCAAGTTCGATACGCTCTATATGAACTACGTGTTTGACACCAACTTTGTCAAAGGCGGTCCGTTCACAGTGACAAACAACCTGCCCATCACCACCATTGCTTCGGACCAGATCATTTTTCCGATCGAAGGTGTGAACGCCACGAAGGCACAGCTTGCTGAAATCGCCGCCCAAACCTCCAACATTCCCGAATGGCAACGTTGGAACGACTACGGCATTGGTCTGTTTCTGGAAGGCCATCGGGGCGCCGAAAAGGGCGAACTAATCCAGGCCACACACGCCTTTGAACAAGTGGAAAAACTGGGACACGCTGATGGTCCGGTGAATCTGGCCCGGGTGTATTTCAAGGAAGGCCGCCTGGACGACACCGTCGCCGCCCTGCAACGCGCCTCCAAATTTAATCCGCCCGCACCCCGCTGGACGGTTGCCTGGTTCACCGGTTTGGTGGATGAACAAAATGGTTTCATGGACAAGGCGATTGCTGACTTCCGCAGCATTCTTGAAGACCGCTATCCGGAACTGGACCAACGCGGCTTTGATTTCAGCAAGGATTACGAGGTCATCAATGAACTCGGTCAGGCCTATTACCAGCGGGCCAAAATGGAACGCAATCATCCCGATCAGCAAAAAGCATTTCTCAATCTGGCCATCCAAACCTTCCAGAAAACGCTGGCACTGGATTCCGAAAACCTGACCGCGCACTATTCACTCGCTTTACTGTATTCGGAGCTGGGCGATGAAAAGCAGGCGGCGTTCCATCGACAGGAGCATGAAAAATATCTTCCTGATTACAACGCCCAGGACCGGGCCATCAGCATTGCCCGGCGGGCGAATCCGGCAGCAGATCATGCGGCCCAAGCCACGGTGATCTACCCGCTGCAACGTCCCGGTGCCCCCGGATTGAATCCGCCTGCCGAGATTTCCTGGCTCAAACAAACCACACCATGAGCGATCATCCCCAACACCGTCCCGAAGAGGAGGAGGAATTAGCACACGCCGATGATGCGATCATTGGCAAAGCGATCCGCGGGTCGCTTGTGGCCTTGGGAATTTTAGGGACTTTATTTGGCATTGCCGTGCTTGTTCTCAAAAGAAAACCCGCACCGCCTCCGGAACAAATCACCCGGTTAGCCGCGCTTACAGTTCCTGATCGACCAAAAGCGGAAATCCCGCTGGTCAAGTTTACGGATATTACGCGCGAGGCGGGGATCGGGTTTGTGCAGGAGAACGGGGCGTATGGAGAGAAGCTGCTGCCGGAGACGATGGGC
>JAKALA010000044.1 GCA_021813325.1 bacterium
CGTTCGGTTGAGGTGAGTTCGATGGGGGTCGCGGGTCGGGCCATGCCCCCATCTTTTGTTATTACGCTTGTCTTTGCAAGTGGATACTAGAAGTAAGACGAACCTGTGGTTCCGTCCACAGTAGCCTATCGGCATCGGCGCGACTGGTAACGGTTGGGTCGAAAGCTGCCGAGACAACAGCTTTTAATCATAATGATACGGAGACAATCGTGAGAAAGTCTCTGTGCCTGCCAGCGTCAAGGCGGGTAGGCGAATCTTCAAAACGTGCTGGCGGCGGGATTTCATGGGAGGTCAAGGAGGGGGCACCCTCCTTGCGAGCGTCGTGTGGCCTGTGGCCAAACGACTATGCTCGCCTGTTTGGTTTCAGAGGGTGGGCCATATCGAATGCACCACGAAGATGATGACGATGATAATGATCCAGAACCCGGTAGAGACGTAGAGCACGCCAGCACGGTCAACAAACCAGCCGGCGGCATTGAGCAAAGCGTTGTGCAATCTGACAACCCGGCGCAAGTGTCGCGTCAGGATCAGGAAACCATCCGCACAAAATCTTACACCGTCCCGGCCGGATCACCGGCGCGAGCTGCGTCGGCGCGATGTTGTAGCGCGGCCCGAAAAACGGCACCCGCGACATGATGACGCCGACCAGTTTGATCAGCTCGCTGAAATCTTTCGCCGCTGTATATCGCCCGCACATGGCATCACATTATCACATGCCCCGGACAATGCCTGTCCAACCGAAAATTTTTCCCCTTCGGATTTTCGTATTGTCCGGGCAGCGGCGGGCCCAGTTTCAGCCCTTGCCCTTCGGCATGATGGCAAACCACGATTTGGCGTCTTCCGGCCGCACCAGCTCGCAATAATGTTGGAAAATCATCTGCGGCGAATTGCCCGCCTCCAGCGAAACTTTGACGACATCTTGCGTCTCCGCCAAGCGGTAGCTGATATACGAATGGCGCATCGCATTCCGCTTCCAGGTGAACGCCGCCGTCGGGTCCTTCTTCTTCAATTTTGCATCCACCCGCGCCGCCAGCTTGTCAATTTGGTTGGAGGTGTTGACATAATCGCAAATGTGCCCGCTGGCCTTGCGGTGGGGTTTCAGCCACCGTTTCAAATTATCCTGAATCGGCACCAGCCGCCGGCTGGCGGTCTTGGCCTTGTTCGCCTTCACCTCGATGAATCCGTCCTCCATCCGCACTTCGGCCCAATCCAATCGTTGCAGTTCGGCATGGCGCAGACCGGCAAACGCGCCGATCGCCAGAAACGGAATCAGGCGCTTGTCGGCCATCTTCAAGACCGCCGCCATTTCCTCGGGCCGGAAAATTTCAATCTCGCCGTTTTCTTCCCGCGCCTGGGCCACATCCTCGATTTCCACCGTGCCCTTCACCAGATAGCCGCGTGACACCGCGAAATTGATCAGCGTGCCGATGGCCCGCCGGAAATTGTTTCGGGACCGGCCCGTCACCGGCAGCGCTTTTCCAGCCTCGTCCGGTTCGCCCTTCAAATCACGCAGGAAGTCTTGGATCTCCGCGCTCGTCAGAAAGGTGATGGAACCGGGAAACTTTTTGGCAAATCGCCCCAGCCGCTATTTCAAATCAGAAGTGTAATACTTGCTGACCCCGTCCGCCGTCTTGGCTGCAATCATTTCCCCGACCACTTTCGGCACCAGCATCCTGGGCATCTGGGGCGGATTGCGCTTGATAAAATAACGGGCTGCTTCCACCAGCGACCCGCCCTGCAAGAGCGCGTGGGCTTCGGCAAACTGCATCACGGCCATCTCCAGGGGCACCCCGGTGGGCTTCAACGCCTCGATGGCGCGAATGTAGGAAAGCCGGTCGCCGCTCTCCAGCTTCAGCACATTGACCTCGCCCTTGGAAAGATTGTTGGCGACCGTCTCGGCTTCCGTGGTTGCCAGTTCCAAATCGGCGAAAGTTTTCCGCACGCGCTTGTCCCCGAGGTAATAGGAAACCGTGTAGGCATCGCATCCGCGTGAGGGCGTGCGGTAGATTTTGACGATGGTATGCCCCCGCTTGACCTTGATGGAAAACTTGGGGTTTGACATAAGCCGATTATGTCATGAATCTGTCAGGAGACCAAGAAAACCCCAATATTTCCCTTATAAACGTTGGAGCGGGTGAAGGGAATCGAACCCTCGTCTCAGCCTTGGGAAGGCCACATTCTACCATTGAACCACACCCGCTGCCGGCGTGATGCTTGAACAGCTTTATTGCTAACAGACCGGACGGGCGCTAGCAATCCCGATTATGTGGCCGATGCCAAGGTCATACCGGAACCTGTAGCCGTTCAAGCGCGGACTGTAGTTGCTGGCTGACCTCGGATTGTTGGGCCGGCTCGATGAGCTTGCAACCGCTGCCATCGCTAACGTAGAAACTGTCAATGGCGGCGCCGCGTTCGGTGACGATGCGCGCGGCGGAAATATCCAGATTCAGGGCCAGAAAGGTTTGCGAGATGGCATAAAGCAGCCCCAAACGGTCCTCGGTTTCAATTTCAATCAGCGTGCGCTCTTCCGAAGTTTCATTGTCAAAGCGGATTTTGGTGCCGATGCGTTCCCCTAAATAGGCGGAGTAGGCCGGGCGCGAAGCGGCTTGCCGGGCGATGAGTTTGTATAAATCCAGATCCTCTCCGGTCATGGCCGCTTCGAGCAGGTCGGTGAATTTTTCCCGCTGTTCCCGCTCCGCCAGGTTTCCGGTCCGTCCGTCGTTGACGAAAAAAGTGTCCAGGGCGATGCCGTCGGCGCGCGTGAAAATCTGCGCTCCCAGGATGTTCAAGCCGGAGGCGCTCAACGTCCCCGCAATTTTGCTGAACAGGCCGGCGCGGTCCCAGGTGCAGACTTTTACCAAATTGTAGCCGCGATCCCGTTCATCAATCCAGGCGGTCACCGGCGCCAGCGCCCGCGAATTTTCCATCAACAGGCGATGCATGAACCGATGTGCCAGTTCGATGTCATCCAGGATTTGCGCGGGCGTGTAAATTTCATAATAACGCGCGGGCAGCAGGCTGAAATGCGCGTCGAGTTCTTCGTCCAGAATGCGTTTGGGGGCCAGCTCACGCACCAGGTTTTGGATTTCTTCTTTGGCCTTTTCAGACGCCCGCCGAAATTCTGTGCCGCCTGCCAATAGTGTTAGCGCCCGCGAATGCAACTGCCAGAGCAATGAATCTTTGAAACCGCTCCATAATTTGTCGCTGGTGCCCTGGGAATCGGCGAAGGTTAGCAGCGTCAGCAAATTCAGTTTTTCGGTCGTCCCCACTTGCCGGGCAAAGTTGCGGATCACAGAGGAATCATCCAGGTCGCGCCGCTGCGACAAGGTGGCCATGAGCAGGTGGTTTTCCACGAGAAATTCCACCGTATCCGCGGCGGCGGTATCGAGCTGCAGCCGTTTCGCGGCGCGCATGGCCAGACTGGCGCCGATCTCGGCATGCCGGCCTTGCGCGTGCGGCGTGGCCTTGCCGACATCGTGCAGGAGCAGGGCGAGATACAACAAACCCGGATGCTCCAAACTTTGCAGCAGCGGGGCGTAATGTTTTTGCGGCGGTTCCTTGGCCTCCCAGATTTTATCGAGTTGCTCCAGGCAAACCAGCGTGTGTTCGTCAGCCGCGTATTGATGATAAAATTCATGCTGCACCAGACAGGTGAGCTTGCCGAATTCGGGGATGTATTTGCCCAGAAAATTCACTTCGTGCATGGCGCGGAGAATGTGGGCCACATCGCCGCGACGTTCGAGAATGGTCAAAAAAGTTTCGCGCACATGCGCATCGTTCAAGAATTCGCGGTTGACGAGCGCCATTTGGTTGCGGATCAGTTGCGCCAGGTCGGGATGCAGTTGCAGATGCCGCTGCTGGGCGTGCAGGAAAACACGCATCAAACGGCGCGGCGCATCGCGGAAAATGCGGTTGTTGGCGGCGCTAATTTCGCCGTCCACGAAGATAAAACCGTCCACCGGTTCCGGCATTTTGCGGGCCGACCGGACGGGAAACAGCCGGCGCAGCCTGGCCAGCCGGCTGGTTTGGGAGGGCGAGAGCAGCGCCATGCGTTGTTCCAGCGTGCGCGTGATCAGGTAGATGTTGCGCATGTGGACATAGAGATCACGCATGAATTTTTCGATGCGCCGGCTGGGCGAACGGTCCGAATATCCCAGATTGGTGGCCACGGCGGGCTGCAAATTTTTGCCCAGCACATCCTGGGGCCGGTTGGTGTGGTAGTGCAGTTCGGTCCGCACCCGCAGCAGAAAATCATACGCGGCCTCCAACTGGCGCCGTTCGGCAGCGGTGACGAATTCCAACTCCTGCAAATCGCGGAGCGAGCGGGTGCGGTGTTTGAAGAAGGACATCCACAGCAGGTTTTGGAAATCGCGCAGGCCGCCGCAACCGTTCTTGATGTTCGGCTCCTGCATGCACGCGGAGTTGCCGTATTTGCCGCGGCGGGTGGCCTGATCCTCCAACCGCATGGTGATGTATTTTTCCTCGAATCCCAGCACACATTTGCTGACGATCGTTTTGGAAAATTTGGCGAACAGCGTGGCGCTGCCGACAATCAGGCGCGATTCGATCATCGACGTCTTGGACTGCATGTCGGTGTTGGCGACTTTCACGCAGTCATCCAGATCGCGCACGGAATAGCCAATCTTCAAGCCGATGTCCCAAAGCGGATACAAAATACCGTCGATGAGCTTGGCGAGATGCGGCAGGGGTTTGGTCACCGCCACCTGCCCCTCGTGCAGAAACATGAAATCGATGTCGCTCTGCGGATTCAGTTCGGCCCGACCAAACCCGCCAATGGCCACCAGGGCAATGTGGGGAAATTCCTTCTGCGCCTGGGGCGAAAGACCTTTGCGCACGGACTCCCACAAATGGCGAATCAAGGCGTCCAAAATGGTGGCTCGTGCTTGGCAAATTTCAATGCCGTCGGCGCCGCTGCGATGGAGTAGCTTGAGCCGGTGGGTTTCCACCTTGAGAAACGTTTTATACCGCGCGAGCTTTTCTGCGGGCGTGACGTTGGGCGAGAAGGTCAAGCGCACCTCGGCGGCGGCTTCAATTTTTTTTAGCAGATCCTGCACGGGCGCATAAGGTGCGGGCAAAACGCGTCCAGCGCAAGCGCGCTGCGCTGCGACGGCAAGGGGATTTTGCTTATGCCGCCAGCGCAAACAGCGACCGGTGCTGATAATGCAAAATTTTGAACTCCGGCTCGTCGCGCAAAACCTCCATCAGATCGAAGCGCTCTTCGAAGGGCGGGAAAAACGCGTCGCCTTCGACCTCGCGCTTAACCACGGTCAAATAAAGGTCCGAACAGAACGGCAGGGTCTTCTTGTAAATCTGCGCGCCGCCGCAGATAAAAAACTCCAGCGGCGAACTGGCGGGATCAAGCTTCAGGACGTTTTTGATGAGGCGCAAATCCACGCTGGCGGCGGCGCCGACTTTCGGCAGTTCAAACTGGGTCGGCTGGTCCGGGAAATGCGTTTTGCCGCGGCCCACCCACGCCTGGCCGAACACTTCCGGCAGGTTTTGTTGCAACCGCCCCGGATGCCGGCTCAGGACGATGTTGATGCGATCCGGCAACGGCTGGCTGCCCAGGCTTTCAAAGGTTTTGCGGCCCATGATGACCACGTGGCCGGAGGTCATTTTCTTGAACCACTGGAAATCTTCGGGCAAATGCCACGGGATTTTGTTGCCCGCGCCGATCACGCGGTTCAACGACATCGCCGCTATGGCCTTGAAGTGTTTCATCTAAATTCCAGGCAAATTGGAGGCCCGCCGCCAGACCAGTCCTATTCAGGCTCGCCGCTGCCCTCTAAAATCAGCCCCTTGGTGGCTGGAAATCGCTGATACCACAAGGCCAGGACATCGCGCAGATGTTTCGCATAACGGTAGTGCGCGCCCAATCCGGTGCGCAGTTCCGCTTCGTAAATGAATTTGTCGGCCGTGGTCGTGTGTTCAAACGGGTATTCAGTTCCCAGGACTGTCCAGCAAGCATAAGCGGCATCGCCGTTTTTCAGCAACGACCGCGCTTTCGCCGATGCCTTCCTGCCCACAGTGGATTGTTGTTTCAACAGCATCTTCTTGGAATCTTGGCCCGGTGGCAGTTGGTCCGCCGCATCATAAAATCCCATCGGGATCTGGGGACAATGCTTGGTGCCGGGGCGGTGACGGTTCAAATCACGGATTTCGGCAAAGGCGATCCGAGACCAACCAAAACGGACAGTGGTTCGCTGTAAGCCGCTGCCGACGGGAGCATAGCGGTTGGAATGGTATTTGAGATCGCGGGCCAATTCGTCCTCGGTCACGCCCTCAGGAACGCCAACCGTGAGGTGGGGAATTGCTGCCGCTTCGACGTCGGCGGGTTCGGTCAACACGGAAGACTGGCTTTGTGCCGCCCGCACGAGCTTCTGAAATTCCGCGGCCAGCATTGCCTGGTGATATTCCGTGGCCCGGGCATGTCGAATCATGCGCGGAGCGGAAATCTCCAGTTCACTGCGGATCATTTCTCCCAACCGGCGACATTCCGGCAGCGGATGGGACAGGAGATGCTGACAGAGACTGACCCACCCACGAGCGGACATGATCAGCATGACATTGGTGGCGGCGGCAACCGGCAGGTAATACCTTGACCGGTCGAACGCATAATTGCGCTTCATCCGCGCCACTTTCTTTTGTGCCGAATCAGAACTGTCTTCCAACAGGGAACGGGGAATCCCCATCAACGCGGGATTCGCCGACGCCAAATCCTCCCAGAGTTGCAGCGAAGCTTGGTAGGCCCGGAAGCATTCCTCCATCAATCCGCGCCATTCGGCGACCGATTCGGATTGGATTCCTAGCGCTTCGGGTGAAATGAGACCGTCAACCGCGATTTTGATGTAGCGCGTGGAGGATTCTTGTCCGCCCGCCGTTGGACAGAGCGTCCAGATGTAATAGGCGAGCCACATGGAAACATCATCAATGAACATGGCCACCGGCACCATGTCAGCAATCGATTGATGCCCGTAGTCCACCATCCGGAAAATCGAGTCCACCGACTTCTCCAAGTTATTGGGATCAATCTTGGCAAGAATCGAATCGAGTCCCTCGTTGTTGCGGGAATACCGCGCACCACTCGCCGCCAGCAGTTCAGGCGTCAGTGACGGACGTTGGACTGCCCCGGAAGCTTCGCTCGGGCGAACGGCAACTTGTGTGACTCGCATGTGGGAATTATCGTCATTCGCCTTCTATTTGAAAAGCGAGGACTGGAAGATTCCCCGGATTCCCTTGCCGCGCGGGTCCGTCCAACCGCTTCCGGCTCCGGTCAGAAACAGGATTTCATTTCGACAACGCAACCGGCTGGGACTGGTTACAGTTTCTTCCCGGTCAGTCGCTCATAGGCTTCCAGATATTTCGCGGAAGTCCTGGCGACGACGTCTTCAGGCAACTTCGGGCCGGGCGGGGTCTTGTTCCAATCAAGCGTTTCGAGGTAATCGCGGACGAACTGCTTGTCGAAACTCGGCTGGCCTTTGCCGTCCGCGTATTCATCGGCGGGCCAGAAGCGCGAGGAATCGGGCGTGAGCACTTCATCGATCAGGATGAGCTTGCCGTCGAACAGGCCAAACTCAAATTTCGTATCGGCGATGATAATGCCGCGCTGGCGGGCATAATCACGTCCGGCCTTATAGATCATCAAGCTCAGGTCGCGCGCTTGGGTGGCGAGTTCCTTGCCGACAATGTCGCAGGCTTGTTCAAAATTAATATTTTCATCGTGGCCCTGTTCGGCTTTGGTGGACGGCGTGAAAATCGGCTCGGGTAATTCGGCGGATTCAGTCAGGCCAGCGGGAAGTTTAATGCCGCATACGGTTTGTGACTTTTTGTATTCCTTCCAGCCGCTGCCGGACAAATAACCGCGCACGATGCATTCGATGGCGAGCGGCTTGGCTTTTTTCACGATCATCGAACGCTTCGCCAGTTGACCGGCAAACGGTTGCAAGTTGGCGGGCAACGGACCGTCAGCTTTGGCAAGCAGGTGATTGGGCACGAGCGCGGCAAATTTCTCAAACCAAAAATGCGAGATCTGCGTGAGCACCGCGCCTTTGTTGGGAATCCCGTTGGGCATGATCACGTCGAAGGCGGAAATGCGATCACTGGCAACCAGCAGAAAGGCGTCGCCGAGATCATAAACTTCGCGGACTTTGCCGGAACGGACTTTCTGGATGCCTGGTAAATCGAGGGATAAAATTGGTTCGTTCATGGCGGTATTATGAAAAATTTTTGTTCAGATTAACAGAAGTTTTGTAAAACTCCGGTCACAGCCTTCAGGCGGTTTGCGATTCCACACGCTTGACGAGCAAAGGAATGCTCGTTTGCGTTTCATCATCCAGCCGCACATCCACGGAATACAGGCCCGGCTCGTTGAATTTAAGCTGCTGGATGTTGACGATGAAGTTGCGCGTCAAAAAATGGGCGTCGTCCGGCAACAGCACCGGCACGGGCAGATCTATGCCCTGCATGATCGGATGGCCGTCGGCATTGATAAAATTCAGCGTCAGCTTCCGGGTGCCCTCATCGCCGGGCATGAATGTGAGGCGCAACGCCACGGCACATTGCGGATGCACGGCGGGCATTTGCGGGGTGTAAATAGTGTCAAATGCCCCGAGCAAATTCAGTTTGCCGTTGTCGTCGGTTGCCGCATCGCAAAGGACCGCCACTTGAATATTCATGTCGAGAAATTAAGACAGGAATGTTGCCGGATGGCACGATTTCTTTTTGCCGGTTTGCTCAAATAAGCTTTTGCAGGACGATGCCCAGCCGGCGGATGCCTTCGCGGATATTTTTGTCGCTGGCGTTGCCAAAGCTCAGGCGCATTTCGCAATCCGGCTTGCGCCGTGATGGATCGCTGGCGTAGCAGAGTCCGCCCGGAACGTAGAGCACATCTTGTTTCAATGCCGCGCGGAAGACCTTGGAATTCATACCGGTAGCAATATCCTTTGGCAGTCGCGCCCAAAAATACAGCCCGCCACCCGCCTCCCAGATTTCCACTTCAGGAGGAAAATAAGCCGCCAACGCGCGCTTCATCACGGCGGCCTTGCGGGCATAATGCTTTCGCGCCGTGGCCACCTGCTGATCGTAAAGCGGACCGGCCAGCGCCCGTGCCAGCAGGTGTTGGAGCAAATTCGCCGTGCCAAAATCGTGGTTGCCTTTGATGCGCAAAACGGTCGTCAACACGGGTTCGGGCAAAATCCCAAAACCGATGCGCACACCTGTGGCGAAAGGTTTGCTGTATGTGCCGGCGTAAATCACCCGCGTTTTGGCGTTGGGCAGCGTCAGCGCGGTCGGCACGTCCGCGTTGTGATCGAAACGCAGTTCGCGGTATGCCGCATCTTCCAGCAGATAAATCGGATGTCCCGCCGCGTGTTCATATTTTTTCAACAACGCCAGCGCGGCCCGTTTTTTAGCCAGACTGGTGGTGGCGCCGGTCGGGTTTTGAAAATAGGTCACCAAATACAGGGCTTTGACCCGTTGAATTTCGCCGGATTTTTTCAAACATTCCAACACCGTCTCAAGATGCGCGATGTCAATGCCATCGTGCTGCAGCTTCACGCCCCGCGCCGCAATGCCACGGCTCTGAAGAATGCCCAGAAACACAAAATACGTCGGGTCTTCAACCAGCACGATGTCAGCCGGATCACACAATGCCTCCATCGTCATGTAGAGCAATTGCTGCGAGCCGCCTGTAATAACCACGCGGTCCGGCGAATGGGCCAGGGCATGGCCGCCATCCAATTTTTGCAGATGGCGCGCGGTCAATTCGCGCAGGCGCATTTCCCCGGCCGTGGTGCCATATTGCAAGGCCGGCTGCCCGGTGCGGGGCGAACTCAAAATTTGATCGAGCAATTTCCGGGTGGCGCCCAGCGGCAGACTGGCGTTGTCAGTGAAGCCGGCGGCCAAAGAAATCAAACGCGGATGCGCCAGCGCCGTTTTCATCAACCAGGTGATCGGCGGCGAAACGGTGCGGTGGCCGAGGGCGGACAGGGCGGTTTTCATTTGCAAGGCGTTGACGGTAACAAATCTGCAAGCTTGGAACAAGCGTTGTGCGGTGGCTCGACTTCGCTTGAACAAAAGGTAGAATGACGTTGTGAGTTTTACCGCAGAATTTAATTCATTGCCGTTGGAGGCGTTGGTCAAAAAATCCTTGTCCACAAGCGCCAGTGCCGTTCGCGAAGCGGCGGCCCGATCCCAGATTTCGCTGGCGGATTTCGCCGCGCTCATTTCGCCGGCGGCTTCGGAAAGCTTGGAGCTGATCGGACGCCGCGCTCATTTGATGACGCAGCAGCGTTTTGGCAAAGTCATTCGCCTGTTTGCGCCGCTCTATCTATCCAACGAATGCATCAACAACTGTTCCTATTGCGGTTTTTCGCGGGACAATCCGATCTTGCGCGTCACACTTTCGCTGGAGGAAGTGAAGCGCGAGGCGGCGGCGTTGAAAGAACAGGGCTTTCGCAACCTGCTGCTCGTCGCGGGGGAACATCCCAAATTTGTCTCCAACGGCTACATGCTGGAATGCATTCAGGCGCTCCACAGCGAATGGCCCAGCATCTCGCTCGAAGTCGGTCCACTGGACACGGAGGAGTATCGTCCGCTCGTGGCCGCGGGCGCGGACGGGCTGGTGGTGTATCAGGAAACTTACGATCGTGCGGTTTACGCCGAGATGCATACCGCCGGCCCCAAACGCAACTTTGATTGGCGTCTGGAAACGCCGGAACGCGCCTATGCCGCGGGCTTTCGCCGGCTGGGCATCAGTCCGCTGTATGGGCTGGCCGACTGGCGTTATGAAGCGTTGAGCGTGGCCGCGCATACGGAATATTTGCTGCGAAATTGCTGGAAGGCGGCGGTCACCATTTCACTACCGCGCCTGCGTCCGTGCGCCGGTGAGTTCCAGCCGCTCACGCATCTGAGCGACCGTGACCTGGTGCAATTGGTCTGCGCGTTTCGCCTGATGTTTCCGGATGTCGGCCTCGTGCTATCCACGCGCGAACCGGCCCGGCTGCGCAACGGCTTGATTCCGCTGGGCATTACCATGATGAGTGCCGGGGCGCGCACCGAACCTGGTGGTTACACGGGCGCGGGGAAAAATAAAATTCATCACACGGAACGGGGCGTCATCAAGGAAATCGCCTCCGGCTCCAGCGAATGGGCGCCGGTGCCGGCACGGGCGACCAACGCCACGGGACAATTCCAGATCGCGGATGAACGTCCGCCGCATGAGGTGGCCGAACAAATTCGCCATCTGGGTTACGAGCCGGTTTGGAAGGACTGGGATGCCGCGTTGACCGCGTAAGTTATGCGACGAAGCCTGGCGCAAATTTTGGTATTCGCCTGGCTGGCATTGATGACTTCCACGGCCGCAGCCGAGACCAATTATTTTTGCGTGGTTTGCGGCAAGGGACCGCTGGTGGGGCGCGTCTGGCTTTGCCGGTGGGGCGCAGTCTGCACCAATTGTTATCAACTGGAGAATCATTGTTCCATTTGCGGGCTGCCCATTGCCAAGGATTTTGCCAAGACCGGCGACGGCCGTTACATCTGCAAGTTTGACCGGCCCAATGCGGTGCTGGACCAGGCGGAAGCCAAAGACGTTTTTGCGGAGACGCGCCGCGAATTGATCGAGTTGTTTGGACGAGGCTTTGCGCTGCAATATCCCGATGTCACGGTCAACCTGTTTGACGTGGATTATTGGTCGGAACACGACGCCACCGACGGCCTGCACAAATTTGGATTTGCGAACACGCGAACTTCGTCCAAGGGTGCCTGCACGCATGAAATTATCCTGTTGAGCGGGCGCCTGCGAAACGAGCTAAAAGCAACCGTGGCGCACGAATACACCCACCTGTGGATCAATGAAAACCGCCAGCCTGACCGGAAGATGGATGGGGACACTTTGGAAGCCATCTGCGAATTGGTGGCCTATAAACTGATGGAGTCGGACAAATTTCCGGACCAGCAGCAACGCATTTTGAAAAATCCCTACACGCATGGCGTCATCAAAACTTTGCTGGCAATCGAGGCGCAACGCGGCATGGGTTACATCTTCAATTGGGTCAAAACCGGGACCGCTTCCAATTTTACCGACCCGGCTGCCGGCGCTATTTCCTTATTGCCGGTCACCGTTTCCTCAACCCCGGTGCTGCGACCCAAGACGCTTTCTTTCACGGGGATTTCCATCATTGGCAATGCCCGGCAGGCAATTATTAATGGAATGGCATTGGGCGTGGGTGAAACCAAGGAAATTCCACTGCTTGAGAAAACGATCACGGTTCATTGCCGCGCCATCAGCGAGGAGGCCGTAACCGTGTTTCTGGATGGAGCGACTGCCCCGGTAACATTACCACGGGTGCGCAAAGCCGCCAAATCGCGCTAGGGTTTGGAATCTTCCGGCTTGCTCGCGGGTCGGTTTTCCCAGGCTGCCAAAACGGAATGTCCGGTGAAATTGGTTATGGGCGGCACATACGCCAGTTCCAATGCGGTTGGGGCAAAGTCCGCCGCCGTCCAGCGCGTATCGTTCACTTTGCCGGCGGGAATCTTGGATGGCCAATGAACAATCATCGGCAAATTTTGTGGAACCGCATTCGTCGGGTTGCGAAAATTGCTTTTCGGCAGCATGAAATTCATATTCGTGTTGGCAAATGGCTTCGGTCCAGTGCTGCTGCTGAACACAATGACCAGATTGTTGGTCATCCCGTATTTGGTGGCGTTTTCGAGCAGCTTGCCGATGTTGTTGTCAATGCGGGAAATCAAGGCCGCCCGATTTTTGGCTGGTTGCGGCCAGGCTTCGCCGGTGAACGGAGCGTCGCTGGGCACGGGAAAATGTTCGGCATCCAATTTGGCGCTGCGCGGAGCCGGCAGGTTGACCAGCAGAAAAAACGGGCGATAACGATTGGCGGCGTCCGGCACGTGGATGCGCATATAATTGTCGATGACCTTGAACAGCAAATCGGGAATGTATTGGCCTTTTTTACCGCCGGTGTTGTAATAAAGCATCTCGTGTTCGAGTTGCAGTCGTTCCACGCGGTTGGATTCGTTCAAAATTTTGTGCGGATAGCGCCAGATGCGTTCCGGGTAGTAGTTTTGCGCTTCGTCATCGGTGAAGAAACCGGCGAACTCCTGAAATCCATGTGTCCACGGCGTTCGGTCAAAAGTCCACTCTCCCACGAGTCCGGTAGTGTAACCGCTACGCTGGAGTCGTTGGGCCAGATTCATTTCATCGGGCTGAAGCGGCGCATTCTTGCCATTCAACAGGGTTGAAATCGTTGAAGCGCTGTCGGTGCCGCCAAAGTAATCGGTGAAACGCACACCCTCCTTGGCCAGCCGGTCAATATTGGGGGTCTGGTAATTGGTCTGGCCGTAGCAGCTCAAATCACCGATCGCCAGGTCATGGCACTGAATATAAATCACGCTGGCCCGGCGCGGAATTGCCGCCCGGGCGGTGGTTGGTTGGTTGGTGAAAATGGAAGCCAAATCAGCGTGCGCCCCCATGCCGAATGACATTATTGCACCGAGCGCGATCAAAAGACGGTTACATTTCATTTGAGAACTTTGATTTTGGAAATGTCCCGCCGTTCAAAGCAATCCTTTTCGGCATTAAAATGGGCGTTTAATTCTCAGTTTTTCGTCCGAAGGAGGCTTCCAATGGAATCCTGCGGGCCACCCAAAAGCTGGGCAGCGTGGCCAGGATTATCCAAATAAAAAAGAGCGGGTAGCCCAGTTTTTGCTGCAACCAGCCGCTCCACAGGTTGGGCACCATCATGCCCAAAGCCATGAAGCCGGTGCACAAGGCGTAATGCGCCGTTCCATGCGCACCCCGGGCAATATGTATCATGTAAAGCATGAAGGCCGTGAAACCGAAGCCGTAGCCAAATTGTTCAATCGCCACGCCGGTGCCAATCAAAATAAGATTGTGCGGTTGGACCGTCGCCAGCCAGATGAAAACCGCGTCGGGCAAATGAATGGCCAGCAACATTGGCCAAAGCCAAAATTTCAGGCCCTGACGCGAGATCACCCAGCCGCCCAGCAACCCGCCGCCAACCAGGGCGCCGACGCCGATGTATCCATAGAGCCAGCCGAATTGTTCATCAGTGAGGCCGAGTCCGCCATTTTCGCGCGGGTCCAGCAAAAAGAACTTGGCTACATTCATCAACTGCGCTTCGCCAAAACGGTAGAGCAGCAGGAAGGCAATCAAAGTGCCGATTTGTGGTTTGCGGAAGAAGGCGCCAAAGGTGTTCCAGAATTCCCGCTCATTCAATCGCACGCTCGAAACGTCACTTGGCGGGCGTGGTAAGCGCCAGTAATGATACGCCGCCAGCAGGACGAAGAAAATTGCCGCCAGTCCGAACGCCAGCGCCCAAGCGGTCGTGAATTTGCCGGTGTGCTGATATAGTTGGCCGACCAGCACCACCAGTTCGCCCTGGGCCACAATGGTGGCGATGCGATAAAATGTATTGCGCACGCCGCTGAACAGCGACTGATCGTGCTCGGGCAGGGCCACGAGGTAAAACCCATCCACCGCGACGTCATGCGTGGCGGAGGCAAACGCCAGCAACCAGAAAAAGGCGAGGGTAAGCTGGACGAAATGGGTGGTGGGGATCGTCAACGCCACCCCCGCCAGCGTGGCGCCCATGAGCAGTTGCATCCCAAAAATCCATTCCCGCCGTGTTCGAAGCAAATCCACCAGCGGACTCCACAGCGGTTTGATCACCCACGGCAAATACAGCCAGCCCGTGTAAAACGTGATCTGTGGGTTGGAGAGGCCGAGATTTTTGTAAAGCACCACCGACACCGACAAGGCCAGGGCATAAGGCAGGCCCTCGGCGAAATAGAGCGTAGGCACCCAGGACCATGGGCGGCGCAAATGTTTATGGGCATCAGACATTGATGGCAGGGCGACACGTTAAGGCGGTTGGCTGGCGAAGTGAAAACTTTTCTTCGTTTCCTTCCCGCGGATATCCGGCCAAAATGGCCGGGTGATTGGCGCATTTCTCAACGCCTTCGGCATTCTGCTGGGCGCGCTTTTTGGGCTGGCGCGGCGCGAGCCGCTGACCGTCCAGACGCAACGCTATTTTAAATCAGCGCTGGGCGCCTTCACGGCATTTTGCGGGCTACAGCTCATCTGGTTCAATGTTGGCGGCAGCGCCTTCATCGTGTTGAAGCAGTTTTTTATCATGTTTGCGGCGGTGATGCTGGGCAGTTTGCTGGGCAAATTGCTCGGGCTGCAAAAATTATCCAATCACTTTGGGCGTCACACGGCCAAACTGTTGGCGAACGCCGAAACCGGAACAGGCAAAGCCGGGAACGGATTTTTGGCCGCGACGATTCTTTTCTGTGCTGCCCCCTTGGGCATTGTCGGGGCGGTGACGGATGGTTTGAGCGGCTATTATTTCCCGCTGGCCATCAAGGCGGTCATGGATGGATTGGCCCTGACGAGTTTTGTGAAGATGTTCCGCTGGCCGGTGGCGCTGGCGGCCATCCCGGTTTTTCTATTTTTAAACGGACTCACAGTTGCAGCGCATGTTTGGTGGGCGCCGCATCTGACATCGCCAGCACTGATCCCGTCGGTCAACGCCACGGCGGGGATGCTGATTTGTTCCATGACCCTGGTGATTATGGAAGTTCGCAAGGTGGAGCTGGCCAATTACCTTCCGGCACTGGGATTGGCGCCGCTTTTAACCCATTATCTGTTCTAAAACCTTGCCGGAATTGTCAGAAAAACTTAAGTTGAACCGGTGAGTGATCAGCGCCGGCCCACGCCCCACGAAAAGCAAATGCGATTTTTTACCATCCTGTTTGCGGCCATATTAATTGCCATCGTGTCCGTGGTCCTCTGGCTCCTTAACCGGTCGCCGGCGCGACTTCCCTGAAACTTGCCCTGGCGGTTTATCTGGGTGCATCGGAAGCTCGTCCCATCGATTTTTTTAGCGATTCAGTGTTTTTTTTGAATTATGGAACAGCTCCGGTTCTTTGCTAAAAAGGGCCCGTGCGAAACGTTCCGCCCAATTTGTATTATATCCGTGGCATCATGGGATGCTGTTTCCTCCTGCACGATGGCAATCAGAGCGTCATGATTGATGCGGGCTTGTTCGGTGAGCCTGTTTTTATCCGGCGATTGTTTCGGCGGCTGGGCCTGACTCCGAGATCGCTCCAAGCCATTTTGTTGACGCACGGCCATCTGGACCATGCCGGAAATCTCGCGTGGTTGAAACAATGGTCTAGCGCCACAGTATATGCCCATACCCATGAACAGGCGCATGTGGATGGCACGTATCCGTATCAAGGTATCAATCGCTGGTGCGGTCGCTTGGAAGCCGCCGGGCGCACAGTTTTTGGAACGCGGCCGGCGCTAATTGATCAATGCTTGACCGACCGGCAGATGCTGCCGTTCTGGGGCGGATTGGAAGTCATCCATTTGCCTGGACACACCTTGGGACACTGCGGATTTTATAGCGCCCGCCATCGGCTGTTATTTAGCGGCGACATGTTCGGCAGTTATTTCTTCAACACCCACAAGCCGCCGGCCATTCTAAACAGCGCACCTGAATTATTTCCGGAAAGCGCGGCAAAAATCCGCCAACTCAAGCCGCGCTGGATGGTTCCCTGTCACTTTGATGTGCTGGATGGCAACCGGCATCGGCGGCGGTTCGCGAAGTTGTATGGCTTTGACGATTGGGAGGCGATAAACTCGACGCATGAACTGCATTGTGACGGCCGGTCCGACGTTTGAATCGCTGGATGATGTTCGGCGGTTGACCAATTTTTCCACCGGGCGACTGGGCACGGAGCTGGCCAATTATCTGACGGCGCAAGGTCATCAGGTGACGTTGCTCATTGGCGAATCCGCGACTTATCCGGGCGAGCGCCAAGCGCAATCGGTGAAAGTTTTTTCCACCACGGCCGATTTGTGTTCCAGGCTGAAAGCGCTTTCACGCCGGCAGGTGGATGTGATTTTTCACGCGGCCGCCGTGAGCGATTTTGGATTTGGACACATTTTTGTGGAACAAGCGGCGGATGAATTTGTTGCCTTAAAGGCTGCCAAAAAAATTTCGACGCGCCGGGGCCGCCTGCTGGTGGAGTTGGTGCCGACGCCCAAGATCATTGCCTCATTGCGCGGCTGGTTTCCGAAGACCTGGATTGTGGGCTGGAAATATGAAGCTGATGGCGGTCGCGCCGATGCGCTGCGGGCCGCGAAAAAGCAATTGCTCGATTGCAAAACAGATGCCTGCGTGGCCAATGGGCCGGCTTACGGCAAGGGGTTCAGCCTGGTTTTACCCAAGTCGCAAAAGCACTTTGCACAATCAAATCAGCTCTTCGCGGCCTTGGCGAAGCTGAGGTGAATGGCAGCGTCCAACCGCGGCACTCGTGGATCAAACTTCGAAGCTTCTCAACTGACGAAGGCCCAATTTCATGGGCAGCCAGCCGATTAAAAGGGACAGTCCTAAAAAAACACCGAGGCTCACGAAGACCCAGTCGCTGTGCGAATGATAGCCTCCGCCGCCAAGCACCAGCAAGCTGAGCGACGCAATAATGTAAATGGAACTCAACACGAAGCAGAGCGTGCCGCCAAATCCGCTGACAATTTTGTTGGGGTTGGTTTCCTTGACGTTCGGGTAGATTACTCCGAGACCGACTGCCAGTCCGTTTAGGGTAAAAGTCATGATGGTAATGACCGCGCCAAAAAAGGCGACATCGGTCCAGGGCATTTGCAAAAGATAACAGGAAAGGGTGACGAGGGCCAGAGTGACCGCCAACGAGAGCGTGCTGGCAAGCCAGTATTTGATTTTGACCACGCGTGGCAGGCCCATCGGCGACATGCCGACAATCCACAATCGGCGTCCTTCCAGCGAAAATTGGGGAAACACAAAGCGCGTGGTAACCGAGGCCAGATTGAAGGCGCAGGCGCCCAGATTTAAAAAGGCCACCGCTTGAATCCAGAACGGACTGGAGAGTTGGTGGGTGAAATTGCGCAGGTTGATGATGTAGGCGCCCAGCAGGCCAAAGAACATCACGCTCTGGCCCCATTGCGTGGTGTCGCGCCAGAACATGCGCAAATCTTTCACGGCCAGCGCCCGCGTGTCGGGAGCCAGCCAGGTCAGGCCGTTGAAAAATTTTTCCAACAGGCCGGGACGATGCGAATTCCGTTCGCCAGAAAACAGGTGGAATTTGAATCCGCCATTGGCGCGGCTTTGCACAGCGGAAGCCGTATTGTAAAACAAGTGGCCGAAACGTGTGAAAGCGATGCTGCCGAAAAACAGCGTGTTGCTCAACAAGACGGCGGCAAAGAATGTGGCGTTGCGAAAGATGCCTTCGGCCCATTGCAGCACGGCGGCCGAAAGCCAGTAGCTGGGCAGGAAGGGAAACATGGTAAAACGGGTCTTGGCCAGCAAACGATCCAGCGCTTCCAGTGTTCTCCGGTCCAGAAGATCATCGTCCACGGGGTTTGATTTCCACCAGAAGGCGGCAAAGGCCAGCAACACGATGGCCAACAGGATGAGCACCACTTGAAAGCTTTTGCGGTCAAGGTGCCGGCCAATACCAATGGCCAGCACCGCGCCAAACACGGCGGGCAGGATGATAAAAAGCCCGATCAGCAGCACGGTCAGGGGGTAAAAATGCCAGGGCACTCCGCGCACCAGGCCAAAGGCGGCCAGCAGCGGCGCGATTAAAAATAAAAACGCCCACGATGCCAGGATCGTGGTTTCGATAAATTTCCAACGGAAGATGGTTTGATGGGAAACCGGCAGGGTCATTAAAAAAGCCGTTTCACGGTTCCGGAACAGATTGGTGTAGGCAATCACCAAATTGCTCAACAACAGCAAGGCGAACAGAAACGCAAAGAGCGTGTAAAGCAACCGTTCGGTCAGCACCGCGCCCAAACCGGGAAATTTGGCAATGAATTTCATCCCGTGGAAAAACAATTCAAACGCCAGGACCAGATAACCGGCCACAAAAACGCCGATCATGCCGGAGAGGAGCCGGGATTGTTGGCGGATGGCGAGGAGACGCCGCCAACTGTGAATGGCGTTGGTCCGCAGCAACAGCAGCAGCGGTGACGGTTTTAGCGAGGCTCCAAGCCAGGGCACAGGCACACGATAGCCCCGGATTTTTTGGACGGCAACAGATGAAAATCGCGAAACTATCGTGCGCTCATGAATTCTGAGCCGCCTTTCGCGCATCTTGTTGGACACTTTATGGTTTTTGTGTATTGTGCCCTTCAAGGATATGAGCGTGGAAAAACTGAACTCCGGCCAAAAAGCACTTCAAATCAATCTCGACGCCCGGCGCTATGGGACGTTTGCCGAGATCGGGGCCGGCCAGGAGGTGGCGCGCTGGTTTTTTCAGGTGGGCAAGGCTTCCGGCACCGTGGCCAAGACGATTTCCGCCTACGACATGGCGGTGAGCGACGCCATTTACGGTCCGGCCGAGCGCTATGTGTCGCGTATGCGTTTGCAGGCGATGCTGGATTTGGAGTATGAGCTGTTGCTGCAGCGCCTCGACAAATCGCGCGGCGACCGTTCGGCATTTTTTGCGTTTGCCAACACGGTGGCCACCAAGCACGTCGCCAAACCCGGTCAGGAGGAAGGTCAGGGCTGGCTGGGCATCAAATTTCAAACCATGCCGCGCAGCGAGCCGTCGTCTATCATCATCCACGTGCGTTTGCTGGACTGGGAAACCACCCGTCAGCAGGAAGCGGTGGGAATCATGGGAGTAAACCTGATCTATGGGGCATTTTATCAAAATATCGAGCCTACGCGGTTGATCGGTTCGCTGCTGGACGGGCTGACCTGCCAGCGGATTGAGGTGGACATGATCAAATTTTCCGGGCCGGCGTTTGTGGGGGTGGATAACCGGCTCATGGCGCTCCAACTCGTGGAACAATGGTTGACCGAAGCCGCCATGTTCACGGCGGACGGCGAGAACATCATTCCCGGCGAATTGCTTTACAAAAAACCGGTGCTTCTGGAGCGCGGCAGTTTTCGGCCGTTGACCAATCCCATGCTGGACATGCTGGAGCGGGCGCAGACGAAGTTTGCCGCGGAACCGGCGTTGCAGGGCGAAGCTCCGGTGGTGATGTTCGAAATGACGTTGCGCCAGTTGCAGGTGGGCGACGCGATTGATCACCGTGATTTTCTGGATCGCGTGGATACCTTGAGCGCCTTGGGCAAGCCGGTGTTGATCTCGAATTTCCTGCGCTATCACCGGCTCGTCAGCTATCTCGCGCGGCAGACGCAGCGGCCGATCGGCCTGCCAATCGGGCTGGTCCGTTTGCGCGATGTTTTTGACGAAAAATTTTACACGGATTTGCCGGGCGGCCTTATGGAATCGCTCGGCCAGTTGTTCAAAAACGGCGCCAAGCTTTACGTGTATCCTTCGCTGGACAAAAAAACGGGCAAGCTGTTTACCGTGCATAACCTCGACATCGCGCCCAAGCTGCGTCATCTCTACACCTATTTGGTGGAGAACCGGTTTATCGAAGACCTGGCCGAGTATAAGCCATCCGCTTTGAATATTTATTCCGGCGAGGTGCTGGAAAAGATCCATTCCGGCGACGAAAGCCTGGCCCAACTCATTCCGCCGCAAATTTTCGCGTTGATCAAAGCCAAGCAACTGTTCGGCTGGGGACGAAAGAAACCAGTTGTCGGCAAGTGAGTTGCGGATTTCACGGCTTGGCGCCCGGCGCCAACCCGATTCAAGGCGGCTTGGACCGTTTTGCGGAAGCCCAATTTTGCTCGACAACCGGCGGCGGCAATAGCAATGTCGGAAGCATGAAAGTTCAAGTCGTTTCGCGGAAGGTTCCTTCAAACCGTCTTTGGAAGGCTTCGCTCCAAAGAATTGCGGTGGCTGCCGTTTTTTTCACGACCGTCGTGTCGCTGCTGGCCGTTGCTGATACATCCCCATCTGCTTCGGCCTACGCCAAATGGATCAAGCCTTGGGCGGCCCGGCCAACCACCAGCGCGGCCTTGAATGGCGCGGAGCTGAAATTGATTGTCACCACGGTGCGCGGGGAAGCCGCGCCGGATGCGGTGGCCGCCATGACTCCCAAGGAACGGCTTTACCTCTCGTTCCACATCATGGTTTCCGCCACCGAAGTGGCCACCAATGGCGACAGTCTGAGTTACTTCACCTCCAACACCCAAAGCAGCCGCGCTCCGGTGAAGCCGCTTTCAGCCGATGATTTGCAAAAACTGGATCAAGCGGTGGCGCAATTGCCGGATGATGGCGGGCAACTGCCGCCAGCCGGGCAACGGGTCATCGTGCAGGTTTTGGAAAACGGCCAGTGGCACGTTCATGTTTACGATGGCGCCGCCGCCCCGGCACCGGTCAAAAGCATCCTGACCCTGCTGGCCAATCCCTACGAACCCGGCCATTGAACGGCCCGCAGTTTTCACTTCGCGCCATTTATTTTCCGCGCCCGTTTGCATGGAACAGCTTACCTCCGCACAAGAACAATACCTTGAAATGATTCAAGCCAGCGGTCGTTGGAACCGGTTCAACGGGCTGCGAATTGCCGCCGACTTGCGCAGTCACCTGGCCTTGTGGCAAACGGCCATTTTTACCCGGCAACCCCGCATTCCAACGGGTTCCGCTGACACGGAACTGCGGCATCGCGTCGATATGATTGCGATGGGCAACAAATCCAAAGAAGATATTAATCTGGACCGGCTCTTTATCATCCCCAAACCCGGCCAGCAACAATCTCTGGAAGACCTGGTTCGCGACTGGCTGGCCACGGAAATGAAATGGGTTTCGCGGGGCGAGGGCGCGCGGATTGCCACCCGGAACCAGCGCCAGTTTCAAGATTTCAAAGCCGACGAACCCCGATTTCTGCTCAGCCTTTGGTGGGAATGAAACGTTCCGGGCGCACTTCCAAGCCGAACGAAATCCAGGCCCTGCGGCTGGCTCTCCGCCTGGCGCGGCGCGGCTACGGCACCACCTCGCCCAATCCCATGGTCGGCGCGGTGCTGATTAAACACGGCAAAATCATCGGCTGCGGCTGGCATCGGCAGGCGGGCGCGCCCCATGCGGAAATTGAAGCGCTTCGTGACGCGCGGAAGCGCGGTCAAAGTCCGACCGGCGCGACGCTTTTCGTCACGCTCGAACCGTGTTGCACGCATGGCCGCACGCCGCCTTGCACCGAAGCGATCATGGCCGCCGGCATCAAAAAGGTGATCGTCGGAGCGGCGGATCCAAATCCACATCACGCCGGCAAAGGCTTTGGCATTCTGCGCCGGGCCGGCATTCATGTAACTTCGTGGGATGAAAATGTCTTCCCGCGCGATCCCAAAAATCCCGGCCCGAAAAGCTCCTTGGCCAGGGAATGTGCCAGCTTAAACGCGGCCTTCAATCATTGGATTGTTCATCGCACGCCATTTGTCACCGTCAAAGCGGCCATGACGTTGGATGGCAAAATCGCCACGGCCAGCGGGGAATCCAAATGGATCACGGGTGAAAAAGCTCGGGCTTGCGGCATGAAACTGCGCCAGGGAAGCGACGCCATCTTGGTGGGCGTAAACACCATTCTGGCGGATGATCCCAGCCTGACGGCGCGGACCAAAAACGCCCGTCCGATCCGGCGGATTGTGTTGGATTCGCGGGCGCGCACGCCGCTCAACGCGCGGGTGGCGACCGATGCCTTTGCCGGTCAGACGACTATTGTGGTCACGCCGCTGGCTCTCAAAGCGCGCGTCCAAGCCCTGTCCAAACACGTCAACGTGCTCATGGCTCCCCACACAAAATCAAAGGGCGCCAACCAGACGAGGATCAATTTGCGCTGGCTGCTAAAACGCTTGGGCGACGAACAAGTCGCCAGCCTGCTCGTGGAAGGCGGAGGCGAAGTGAATGCTTCCTTTCTCCTGAACCACCTGGCGCATCGCATCGCCTTTTTTTATGCGCCCAAAATCCTTGGCGGTCGGGATGCCCGCAAAGGCGTCGCCGGTGAGGGCGCGAAAAAACTGGCGGAAGCCGTCCGGTTGCGGGATTTAAAATGGCACAAACTGGGTGAAGACCTGCTCCTGGAAGCCAGCGTGGCTTGACGATAATCTTCGATTCGCTGGCGTTCAAACGAGATTGACTGTCGCGCGGTTCACGGCATCAAATAGCAACATGCTTCCGCAAACAAGCCCCCGCCTTCTCCATTGGCCACGCATGTTTTTTGTTTTGGTTTTTCCGCTGATTGGGCGTGGTGCGCCGCTGGTGGATTTTTCCGGCGGCGAAAAGGATGGCGCTGTTCAAGTCGCGAACTATGAGCCGGAGCAACTTCAGGTAAACTGGTCGGATAAATCGGGCGCACAATATCAGGTGGTTTTCAATCTGCATGTTGATGAGCCTTTGTTGAAGCGTTTCGCGGTCGCGCCGGCATCGTCAGTTCCATTTCAGACGGCGACGCCGTCGCAAGAAAAGGTCGCTGGCAAATCGCTGACATTAAAGTTTACCTGCGACTGATTCGAGCTGCCGTCCGAATGCTCTTTATGATGCAACGAGTGGCCAATTCATGCCACATGAGCGCGCGCCGCGGCTCGGGTATTCTTAATTTTGAACTACCCAGTCAAACGCAGTGAGTGCTCAAGCAATGATTTCCCCGCACGTCTTTGGATGAACAGGGTTTGTTTTGTTGATTCCAAAAATCAAAAACCTATCGGCCAAATAGCGGCGGGACTTTGCTTGATGTCATGTGGTAGGCTGGGTTGTGTTGTTATGAATACAATAAAGCGCTGCAAATGTGCCGATCGGATTTGGCCGTTATTATTGGCAATCATTTTCGCGGCCGGCACGATCCGGCTGACGGCGGCGCCGATATTTGGCGGCGTGCGAACGTTTATGCAACCGGACGGAACCGAGGTGCCGTTGGTTTTGAATGGCGACGAGTTTTACCTGCGGGCGGAAACGCCGGACGGCTATACTGTGGTGCGCGATCCGAAAACGGACTGGATTTGTTATGCCCAATTGTCGCCCGATGGAACCGGTTTCGTCTCGACTGGCGTGCCGTATCGGGGAACCAATTCAGCGGCTGGATCGGTGGAACAGCGAGCACTTCTGAGCCGTTTGACATTGACACCGCATCTGGATTTGTCGCCGGCAAACCGCATTCGCCAGGCCAAATTAGCCAAAACCACTTTGCTGGGATCGCACACGGAATTGGTGGAAGGAACGAGGCCTTCGCCAAACGGGGCGACGCCGGCGGGCGGCCGTTCGATCAAGGCAAACGATGCGGCATCGCTCCCGCCCAGAAAGAGCAATCTTGAGAAATACAACAACGTCACCATCCGCGGTGTTGTGTTGGTCATTGACTTTTCGGATGCGCCCGCCGGCAGTTCGCCGACGTTTCAAGATTACGTTGATTCCATCAACAAGCCGAATTTCCACAAGAGCGATGGCCGGGCGAATTCGCTGCGGACCTTTTACGAAGACGTGTCGCACGGTTCATTCATTGTCAGCAACTATGTTTATGGCATCTACCGCGCGCCCAACACCTTTGCCTATTACGACAGCCTGAGCTATGGCACGGGGGCGCAGCTGTTGATGGGCGAAGCCTTGCAGCAGCTTCAAGCTTCCGGATTTGATTTCAGCCAGTTATCGGTGGATGCCAATCACGAGGTTTTGGACTTGTGCGTCATGTATACCGGCAGCCCCAAAACCTGGGCGCAGGGCATGTGGTTTCATTCCGGCTGGTGGGGCAGCGGACCAACCTATAACGGCGTGACTTTTCGCCGGTATTGCACCACCTCCGCCTCGACCGATCCCGGCACCATTATTCATGAGCACGGTCATTTGATCGCCGACTGGCCGGATATTTATTCTTACAACGGCGTTCCCACCGGCACGTGGGACATCATGGGCGGCGGTTGGACGGATTTGCCGAATCCGTATCTCCTGTATGAAAACGGGTGGATTAATGCGGTGAATGTTTTCGGCAGCTACGGTTTCCGGGCCATGAACTCGCTCGATCTCTATAACGTGCTGGTTTATTACGACGCTGCGCAGCCGAACGAATTCTATTTCATCCGGCCCTACACCAAGAATTTGAAGTATTGCCCGGGCATTCCGGACGAAGGGTTGGCATTGTGGCGGATTAATTTGCAGGGAGACAACGCGCAATATCCCAACACCCCGCTGCTGTGTGAATTGGTTCATGCCAATGGCGTCATTGCCAACGACTCGGCGAATGTTTTGTTCAAAGCCGCGGGCCGGAATCGTTACACCGACACCACCACGCCCGGTTCCTACTGGGTTTATGACGCGCACAAAGGGCAGCGTTCGGGCATGAATTTAACGGGTATCAGTGCGCCCGCGAACGCCATGACGTTCCGCGTGTCACGTCCGATTTATTTCTATCCGATTCCCACGCAAGTTTCATCACTGGGTGTGGCCACGAATCTGAAAGTGACCGCTGTGAGTGATTTGCCCGTGACCTACTCTGCCACGAGTTTGCCTGCGGGAATGAACATCAACTCAGGAACGGGGTTGATTTCCGGCACGCCCAATACCGCTGGCGGTTATAATGTGACTTTGACTGCCACGGCGGGCGATGGCAGCCAGAATACGTGTGAATTCGCATGGCTGGTGGATGCGGGAGCCACGACGGCACCCGTGGCTTGGTATCCATTTACCGCGGGCAGTTACGGGGATTTCTCCGGCAATGGACGTGCGGCTTCGCCCATCGGTTCGCCGACGTTCGTCAACAACACGGTTTCGTTGAATGGAAGCAACAATGCCGTTTCCATCCCGCGTTCCATCGCCAATGACTTTACGATCGCTTTCTTCATGAAGGCCTCGGCATCCGGCTTGACCGGCAGTCAATGGTATAACGGCTCCGGTTTGGTCGATGGCGAAGTGGCCGGTGCCGCCAATGACTTTGGCGTCACGTTGACGGGCGACCAGATTGCCTTTGGGATCGGTTCAACTGGTGGTGACAAGACCATTCAATCGCTGCGCAAGGTAACGGATGGTCAATGGCATCATGTGGCTGTGACGCGCAGTGCCACCAGCGGCGCCATGGCGATTTATATTGATGGAACGTTGGATGTCACCGGCACTGGCACCACGGGGGCCAAAACGGCACCGCCGGTGTTGCGCCTTGGCAGCTTGCAAACCGCCATTCATTATTTCAACGGCGCGTTAGACGAAGTTCGCCTTTATGGCGCGGCCATTTCGGCGGCGGAAATTTACCGGTTAAGCCGCTCGCGCGTCGTGTTAGCGCCCATCGCCGATCAGGTTTCTTACTTGGGTGATGCCATCAATCTGAAAGTTACGGCGGCGGGAGCTTCGGGGCTGACCTATAGCGCGACCGGATTGCCGACCGGTTTGAGCATCCAGCCTTCCACCGGCAATATTTCCGGAACCGCAGGGATGCCGGGCGTTTACGATGTCACTATAAAAACCACCTCGGCGCAAGGACCGGAAAGTAGTTCCTGCTTTACTTGGGCGGTTTGTCTGAACACCGTATCCACAGCTCCCCTGGCCTGGTATCCACTTGAAAGCAATGTTCAGGACATCTCGGGTTACAATCGCAATGGCGTGGTGCTGGGAGCGCCGATTTTCGTTTATCCGGGAATGCGTTTTAATGGCGTCAACGATGCCGTGCGAATTCCCCGGCCGATTTCCGGGGATTTCACCATCAGCTTCTTCATGCAGGCATCGGCTTCCGGCGGCAGCGGCAGCCAATGGTGGTCAGGCGATGGTTTGGTGGATGGCGAGGTTTCCGGCGCGGCCAACGATTTTGGCGTTTCGCTGACCGGCGATCAAATTGCCTTTGGCGTGGGTTCGACCAGCGGCGACACCACCATTCAATCCGTGAAGACGGTGACGGATCGTGCCTGGCATCATGTGACCGTTACACGCAATGTGTCGAGCGGCGCCATTGCCATTTATATTGATGGCCGATTGGATGTCACGGGCACTGCCTCCACAGGACAAAAAACGGCTCCACCCACGCTGCGCATCGGCAGTTTGCAAACCGGTATAAACTATTTCAAAGGCGGATTGGATGACGTGAAGATTTACGGCAGCGTGCTCAGTGCCGAGGAGATTTTTCGGCAAAGCCAGATGTTACCGGCCAATCCGGGTTATGCCGTCAGCCTGACATCATTGCCGCCGTCATCCGGCCAGCTCACCTGGGGCGCCACACCGGGCGAAGTTTATCAAATCGAGTGGACACCTGATTTGGAGCAAGGTTTCGCGCCTTTTGATTCGCCGGTTTCTGCCAGCGACGTATTTAGACTGACACGTTCCATCACGTCGCCGGCGGGCAACGGATTTTACCGAATTCGCAAACTATAACTCAAATACCTCAACCGGCTATTTTTGGTTTCCATTTGTTTGACAAAACCGGCCGGCACAAAAATCATTTTGACTGTCACCCGCTCAATCCAACCCGCGTCTTGACCCTGCGTTAGGCATGGCCTGCCGATCATGAAACGATTTCAAGATTATTTAATCAGCCTGGCGTTGTCGCTGGTGAGTGCCGGGTATGCCGGAAACCTTCCCTGGGTCAAGCTGCCGTTGCTGTCGCCGGAAGCGGCGGCGGCCGGAATTTCGCCGGGTGGCGAAGGCGCGCAATGGCCGCGCGGGCCGGTGGTGGCGAGCAAAACTGATCCCAATTTTTTGCTGCTGCCCATCGATGTCGGCGGCGTCTATCGTTCGCTGGATGCCGGACGGCACTGGAATCTGGCCATGCAAGGCTGGAATGCCCGTGGCGCAAACGGCTTTGCCATTGATCCCGTAAATCCAAATCACGTGCTGGGGATTGGCGGCAATTCGATGGACTGGAATTCAACCTGGAGCACCAATTCGCCGAATGGACTTTATGCTTCCACAGATCGGGCCGGGCATTGGATTCAGGTTTTATCATTCAATCCCGCCATCGGCGGCGCGCTGGCCTTTGATCCGACCTCATGGAATACCGCTGGGCAAAATTGCTCGGTGGCGTATTTTGCCTCTTACGATCTGGGACTCTTCCGCAGTGGCGACGGAGGAATGTCCTGGAAACGGGTCAGTCGTCAGCCCATTGGCATGGCCAATGAGACCTTCAACCGAATGTTGCTGGCGGTGAATTCAAAAACTGGCCGGGTCTATCTGGCCGGAAAAACGGGGCTTTGGTGCAGTGACGATCAGGGCAGCACTTTTAAAAAATTGCGCGATGATGGTGCGTGTTACGGTCTGTCGGTGCCCGACACGGCGCCAGACGAAATTTATTTGAGCGGTTCCATGGGGCTGGAATGTTCGAAGGATGACGGACAGACATGGACTTCACTCGCGGCTGAAGGCGTGGCCCGGTCAGCAAACGAGCCTGTGCGCGATCTCGTGGTCAGTCCGGCGGACCGGCGGCGGATGCTTTGTTGGGTGGAGGGCGCCAATTGGAATTGGGTTCGATATGTTTCACAAGATGGCGGGCGGAGTTTTCAACCCATTAAAATTCAGGCGGGTGGCGGGGCGGTGCTGCCCTGCAATGTGCGCAACGGCTATTTCGCGTGGCATCCCACCGACCCCAATCTCGCGTATGGGCTGGGAGGCGATTGGGTGACCCGTTCGACCGACGGTGGACGCACGTTTGCCTGGTGGAACAACGGTTACAATGGAATCATGGTGGGCGCTTCCTTTAACTTTTCCCGCCATGCTCCGGAAACCGTGTTCCTTGGCTTTCAGGATTACAACGGCGCTTTTACCACCAACGGCGGCACGATTTGGAATTACCGCGACGTTTCCGGCCAGGGCTGGGGCGGCCATTGCTATGGCGCCTGCGCGGTGGATTCCCAGGTGATGTGGTGTGGCGAGGCGGAAAACTGGAATACGCCGCGTCGATTGCGCATTTCACGCGACGGTGGCACCTCGTGGCAAATGGCTCATGATGCGTCTGGAAATTTGTGCGTCTGGCGTGGGGCGGATGTTTCCTTTGCCGATCCGAAGAATCAAAACATCCTTTTTGCTTCGCAATGGCGCAGTGTGGACAAAGGACTGACTTGGTCGGAAATGAGCGGTTGCGATGGCGTTTTTATGGACGCAGACGGCGGTCGTCTGCTCGGGCGCAAACAAAACACCCTGGTCTGTTCCACCAACTCAGGCGCAAGCTGGCAAGCGGTGGTGGAAGTTGCCGGCGGATTTTCCGATGTCGCCTTTGATGGCCGGCGGGAGCGGTATTATTTCGCCTCGGAAAATCTGCTGAAACAGTTCGAGAACGGAAAATGGAGCACTATTGAAACACCGCGAGACCAATACGGCGGCACCAGTGTCATCACCGTGGCGGTGGATCCGCTGGCCCCGGAAGTGGTCTATGTGGGAGGCCCGAAAAATATTTACGCCAGCAGCGCCACCATCTGTCGCTCCACAGATGCCGGAAAAACCTGGAACAATCTCACCACCGGCACTGGCCCGCACGAAGTAGCGTGGATTCGGGTCCATCCCGTGACGCGCGAAGCGTGGGTGAGCGGGCAATGCTACGGCAATTGGAAGATTGCCGCCCCCTCGAAATGACGACAATCCCATCAAAGTTCTGGTGGAGATGGTTCTCCGAAAAAAGGAGGAGCAGGCAGCTATCTGCCATTGCCAGTCGGACTAAACGGGTGGCGTTCTCGGTGGCGTTGGTGTTGTTCGGGCTTAGTAACGCGCGGGAATTACTGGCGGCTGGCGCCAGTAACATCATTCGATACGACTCGTTTTCGCTTCGGTCAGGTAGCGATGTCCTTGCAATTACCGGTCCCGGAAATAATTCCTTTGAAAGTGTGGTTGTCTTTGATGCCGATAATCCTGCCAGACGGTGCAGCAATTTGCCGCCACTCAACTTGGAGTGTTTGGGAACCAATCAGGACACGCATTGGTTGGGCGGCCATTATTCCAGCGTGGTAAACTCCAATAAGACGCTTCGCTGCCAGGGAGAGATTAAAACACCGGCCGGTTCGCTGTTTGAATTTGAAGATGTTTATTCCCTTGGCCCAGTCGCCAACACGTTCCGTTTGGATCGCAAAGTTTTGGTCAAAGCCGTTGCCGCGGCGGATGCGGGTTTTGCAACGCGTTTCAGTTTGCACGAGCAAACCGCATTGCCGTTGCGGGAGCATGAATTGTTCATGCCGGCGGTCGCCTACGCGCGCAATGAACACGTTTCGCCGCGCGCATTGTTGGCTGATTACGCCGAAGAAACGATGCTTGTGCGCGAAGATCGGTTGCCGCTGCCGCTGGCGATGATGATGAATCCGCGCACGGGAACGACGGTGGCTTTGACGCACTTGGCTCCCGACGGCAACACGTGTTTGGCGGATTACACCGCCGGTCGGCTGGTGGGTGCACGCTTGCAGTTCGCTTCGCTCGGCTTTTATTCGCAAACCAATCCAGCGGTGGCCTTGTGTTATCCGGGCACGGAAGGAACCCGGACTTATTTGCGGCGGCGCGGGTTTTCATCGGGAAGCGAAACGGGAGCGGAACGATTTCATCCGGTGATAACAGCTGTGCGCCATGAATATTCCGTTCTAATTTCTGTCGGGCACGCTCCGGATTTTCCCCAAGCCATGCGACAGACTTGGCGTGAAGCGTTCGATCAATCGCATCCGGTTCCTGCTCCAGTCCATTTGGGAGACGCCTACGGGGCGAGCATTCAGTTGTTGAAGGATTGGTCGCAGACGCACAACGGTTGCTCGGGCTTGCCCTTTCGATTGGAATTGCCAGCCGGACGGTTGATGGCCAAAACGGATTGGAATTTCCAAATGGGATTTGTCGGCCAACAATTACCCCTCGCCTTTCATCTGTTGCGTTATGGGTTGTTGCACGAAGATACAAACGCTTTGGTCAAAGGCGAGGCGATGGTCGATTTCTGGGCGACGAATTCACCGACGACTAATGGACTGCCGCGAACTTGGTTTGATGTGTATCCACAACCGCATTGGCGGCATTACAACACATTTCTTCGCGTCGCCAGTGATGGCATGGATGGGGCATTGCGGGCGTGGGCTGTCATGGCGAGTCATCACTGTTCCAAGCCTGAATGGCTGTGCTTTTGTCGCGGTTATGGCGACTGGCTCGTGCAACATCAAAATGCGGATGGCTCGTGGTTTCGCGAATATGATTGGCAAAGTCAGCCGGTTGATTTTGGAAAGCAAAACACCACGCATCCCATCCGGTTTCTTGTGGATTTATGGATGATCACGGGCGATGACACCTATCGCCAGGCTGCCTTGCGGGCCGGTGCGTTTGCGTGGCAGCATGTGCATGAAGCGTTTGCCTATGTCGGTGGCACGGTGGATAATCCCAACGTCATTGACAAGGAAGCCGGATTCCTGGCCATGGACGCGTTTCTGGCGCTGCATGATTTGACCGGTGAAAAAAGCTGGCTGAATGCCGCAACACAGGCGGCGGATTTTACCGAAACTTGGGCTTATGCGTGGAATGTGCCGATCCCAACCAACGATCCGCAAGTGACGTATCCGACCGGAGCCACGACTACGGGATTGAGCATCATTGCCACGGGCCATTCCGGAGCGGATTTGTTTCTGGCTGGCGCGCCATTTTTATTTTATCGCCTCTATTTGCAGACGGGAGATATTCACTATGCCGAAATCGCGCGGCAGTTGCTCTACGACACCAAGCAGGCCGTGGACATTAACGGTTCATTGGGTTACGGCCATCCGGGACTTTGCACGGAAGCCCTATCGTTGGCGCCACCCCGCGGACATGGCGTGAATGTCTGGCTGCCGTGGCTGACATTCAGCATGATTGATCCGCTGGTGCAATTGGAAGATGCCTATGGCCGGATGAACGCGCCCATTGTTTCCGGCGCCGAACGGGAGCGGCTGCGCCTCCTTGATCGAAAATATGCGGCCAATCACGGATTGCCTGTTGAATTAAAATTAAAATAACGTTCCTGGATTATCACCACATGGATCAAATCAAACTTAAATTATTCACGGTGGCCTGGTTTCGCCAGATCGCTTGCCTCGGTGTGGTCTTGTTGATCGGCCCGTTTAATTTGCACGCTTTCACTTCAGCGAATGCCGATGCGATGGCGCAGGCTCATACGGCGGCATTTTATCACGTTCAGGATGGCAAGGCATGGTTTGCCAAGAGCACGGAGGGCGGCACCGCTGATTTTTGGATGTGGGCGGAGCAAATGGAAATGGTGCTGGATGTGTATGAGCGGAATCATAATCCCGATCAACTGGTCCTGTTTTCCAATTTGTTCAATGGTTTCCTGGCCGACCACGGCCGGACCTGGGAGACGAATGATTACAATGACGACATCATGTGGATGGTGATTGCCTGCACGCGGGCGCATCTGCTGACCGGCAACCCGGATTTTCTGACGGTGGCGAAAACCAATTTTGATCTTTGCTATGCGCGGGCGGCCTCGCCGGACCTTGGCGGCGGACTTTGGTGGAAAGTGGACGTGCATTCAAAAAATGCCTGTGTCAACGGACCGGGCGCGATCGCCGCTTATTTGCTGGGCCGGGCAACGGACCGTCCGGCATATCTGGCCATCGCCACCAATATTTTCCGCTGGGAACGTGACACCTTGTTTGATGCCAGGACCGGCCAGGTTTATGACAACATTCATGCCAACGGCCGGATTGGACGGTTTTCTTTGACGTATAATCAGGGCACGTTTGTCGGCGCCGCGAATTTTCTGGGTTACACCAACGAAGCCCTGCTCGCCGCCATGTTCACGATGAATGAGCTTTGCCATGATGGGATGCTGCCGCCGGCTGGCGAAGACGGGGATGGCGGCGGCTTCAATGGCATTGCCGCCCGCTGGATTGCGCGCTTCATGAAAGATCGCGGCGAACAATCTGTCTTTGAATCCTGGCTCCAGAAAAATGCGGAAGCGGCGTGGCAGGCGCGCCGGCGTTACGACAATCTGTCCTGGTGTCGCTGGCCGCAGCCAACTCCGCCCGGCCCGCGCCGCTCCTGGGCTTGCAGCAGCGCGGTGGTGCTCATGCAAGTCGCCGCGCCGATGGCAGCTACAAATTCTCCGGCGATGAAATGGGCGGATCATTCGCGGCTGGGGCGTCCGTTTTCAAAGGATCCTTCGGTCATTCGCTTTGGCGACCGCTATTTGATGTATTTTTCACTGCCCCCGTTTGATCCGGCATTGGCGCCGTCAAACGCTCCCGCCGGCTGGTCGATTGGCATTGCGGAAAGCAGCGATCTCAAAGCGTGGAACAAGATTGGCGAGTTGTGGCCGCAACAAGCCTGCGAGGCGAAGGGACTTTGTGCGCCCGGCGCGATTGTGCTCAACGGCAAGGTGCATCTTTTCTATCAGACTTATGGCCATTGGACCAACGACGCGATTTGTCACGCGGTTTCCGATGACGGCGTGCATTTTGTGCGCGACGCGAGCAATCCGGTGTTTCATCCCGCCGGGGCGTGGACGGCGGGGCGGGCCATCGATGCCGAGGTGTTCCCGGTGGGTGAAAAACTGATGCTTTTCTACGCCACGCGCGATCCGCAAATGCAGACGCAAATGGTGAGCGTGGCCGGCGCGGATTTGAAATCGGATTTCAGTCGCGGAACTTGGCATCAACTCGCGGACGGACCGGTGCTCCGTCCGGAATTGGCCTGGGAACGCCGTTGCATTGAGGCGCCGACGATTTGTCGCCACGGCGATCGGCTGTTCATGTTTTATGCCGGCGGTTACAACAACGAACCTCAGCAAATTGGCGTGGCGGCGAGCACCAACGGGCTGAATTGGCAACGCGTCTATGCCGAGCCGCTTCTGGCCAATGGATCTCCCGGTGAATGGAACGCTTCCGAATCTGGCCATCCGGGTGTGTTTGTCGATCGCGATGGACAGACATGGCTGTTCTATCAAGGCAATGCAGACAAGGGGCGCACCTGGCAATTATCGCGGGTGCCAATTCAGTGGGACGACGGCGTGCCACAGGTCGCAGCCGAACCTTGATGCTGCTGATTTTTTGCAGTTGAATTCGATCACTATGGCAAAACCACAATCAGGCTTGGATTCACGCGAAAAGCTCCATCAGTATATGGCCATGCGCAGGATGCGATCAAACGTTCGTCATTCTTGGATACTTGCCGTGAAAAAGTTTTGGCGATGCGGCTGGGCGTTGTGCTTCCTGGGCGTCGCGGAGAATGGGATTTCGGCGCAAACCACCAATGTGGTGGTTCATCCGGAGAAGGTGCTGGTCAAAAATTTTGAAGGATGGGGAACATCGCTGTGTTGGTGGGCGAATGTGTGCGGCGGTTATACCAATCGCGAAACCTATGCGGAACTGGCCTTTCGCTCGCTGAAATTGAACATTGTGCGTTACAACATCGGCGGCGGCGAGAACCCCAACATTCCCAATACGCTGGCCTTTCGGGCGCGCGTTCCGGGCTTTGAGCCGGCCGACGGCGTTTGGGATTGGAATGCGGATGCAAATCAACGCTGGATGTTGAAGCGCGCGGTGGCGCTCGGGGCGGATCGCGTTGTCGCTTTTGCCAATTCCCCACCGTGGTGGATGACCGAGAGCCGGAGCGTCACCGGCACGGCGGATGGTTCGAGCAATAATCTTCGCGCGGAATGCGAACTGGCTTTTTGCCAATATCTGGCCACGGTGGTCAGCAACCTTACCGTGCTGGATGGCGTGCGGTTTGATTATGTGACGCCGTTGAACGAGCCTTCGGCAAATTGGTGGAAGCTCGGCCATTGGCAGGAGGGCTGCCACGTCAGCGCGGGTCAACAGGCGCGGCTCGTGAACACGCTGCGAACCGCCCTGGACCGGCAGTCGCTGGCCACGCGGATAATTGCCAACGAAGACAACGATGAGAGAAGCGCGGTGTCGGCATTGGAGAGCTTTGGTCAGGCCGAACGGCATGTGGCGTTGATTGCCACGCACACTTATCACGCCAATGATCCTTCGGGCATCCGCAATTTGGCGAAGCGCTGGTCCAAGCCCGCCTGGGTTTCCGAATATGGCGACGGCGATGCCAGCGGTTTGACTCTGGCGCGGCGCATCCGTGATGATATTACGGAAGCCCGGGTTTCCGCATGGATTTACTGGCAAGTCGTTGACAATGCCGGCGGCTGGGGATTTTTGCGGAATCCACTCAGCGATGAAGGTGATTCCATGCCGGCGCTCAACAAGAAATATTTTGTCATGGGACAGTTCAGTCGTTTTATCCGTCCCGGCGCCGAAATCATTGCCGTGGATGATGCGAATTCACTCGCGGCATACGATCCGATCCGGCATTCGCTGACGATTGTGGCGCTTAATGACGAAGACAAATCGTTGAAACTTTGCTTTGACCTCAGCCAATTCGCGGGATGGCCAACACAGGTTTCCGGGGTGCAAACATCCGCGCAACAAAACTGGAGTGTTTGTTTACCCAATCGACTGGCAGACCAATACTATTCTGTGGAACTTCAACCGCGATCTGTTTCAAGTTTTAGTTTCAAGCCTATTGATCCTTCAAAGTAGCCAATAAAACGTAAGCGTCCGACTGGCTGCAGGGTTGACGCGGGCAGATTGGCGTGATCGAGGTTACTTGGCGGCGGGGCTCCAGCGACCGGGCAGGATACCCGCAACTTCGGATTGTTTCATGGCTGGCAGGC
>JAKALA010000005.1 GCA_021813325.1 bacterium
TAGAGCGTCTTGTAATTTCCACTCACGTTCACCACCCCGTTCGTCCCCACCGTCAGCGCCCCGCCCATATCCCCCCCGCTCCAGTTCAATACCCCGCCGTCTCGCACCAGCGAGGTGCCCCCTAAACTGCCCCCGCTCCAGTTCACCACCACGCCGTTCGTCACATCCAGGCCGCTGTTGATGCTGCCCCCGTTCCAGTTCAGCACCGACCCGCTCGTCAATTGCAAGCCGCCGGCCACGCCGTTGTTCACCGTCAACACGCCGCTCACCACATAGCTGCCGCTCAATCCGCCGCTTGTCACCAAATTCGTAATCGTGCCGCCTTGAAAATTTGTGCCCAACACCAGCGTCCCCCCGTTCAACCCCAGGTTCGCCAGCACATCATCCACCAACACCAGCGTTCCACCCGTAAACCGGTTCGTCCCCAAACCCCCAAACACCGGCACCACCGGGTTCGTGTAACTAAACGTCCCCCCGTTCAAATTCATCACCGCTCCCGCCCCCGCCGTCGTCGCCCCCGCCAGCACCCCGCCGCTGTTGAAGTTCACCGTCCCCTGCAACACATTCACCAACCCGCTGTTGTTGAACGGTAAATTCATGCTCGTAATCCCGCTCCCGCTCGTCTTCCGAAACTCCCCGTAATTGTAAAAGGTTTCCCCGTTGTTCCAGTAGTGATCAAATCCCTGGTCGCTCTGGCAGTCCCACAACGCTCCCGGCTCATTATAGACCGACCCCAGCCACGAACTCCCGTTCCACGCACATCGCAGCCCACCGCCGCTCCACGTCACCACCCCGTAATTCGTCAACACATTGTAGAGCGTCTTGTAATTTCCACTCACGTTCACCACCCCGTTCGTCCCCACCGTCAGCGCCCCGCCCATATCCCCCCCGCTCCAGTTCAATACCCCGCCGGCACCAATGGTCAAGAGCGTTCCGTTCAAGCTGCCACCGGTCCAATTCATCTGTCCGTTAATGGTGACGGGAGCGGTAAGGTTGGGGTTGCCGGAACTGATGTTGATGATGTCGTTCGTGGCGGGAACCCCCGCCGGCACCCAGTTGGTTGGATTATACCAGTCCGAACTGGCCGAACCGCTCCAAGTCTTGTTGACCTGCGCGGAAAGCGAAAAAACGCAAGTAAATAACGACATAAAGAGACACCAATGAAGCGCCCATTTTCTGAATACCTTCGTCATATATCACCTCAATGAATTTTATTGTTTAACTCAACTCCTGAATGAAGCTATTGATTCAGGAATTTCTATTCACTTCAAGACAATAAATCATTCAGAAGTATGAATTAAATTTAACCGACAAGCCTCCACCAACGAATTGATCAAAGCAGAGAAAAGGCAGAGTTATGACCAGCCCCGCTCAAATTAACCAACCCCAATTTTCCCGGTCAAGATTTCCCAGAGAAGTTACAAAACTGCGAGCAGTCTATCAGGCGGCTGCCTTGGTGAGCGTGGCGACTTCACTTTTTTCCGCCAGTTTTTCGGTGACCATTTTGGCGGCGTCATGCATGTCGTAGGGCTTGGCCAGGATGCTGGCCTGGCACTGCTCGATGCGCGCATAGGTTTCGTCGTCCAAGAACCCGGAAGCGAGGATGAATTTGGTTCTCGGCCATCGTTTGGAAATGGCCTCGATCAATTCGAGTCCGGTCATGTTCGGCATGTTGTAGTCGGTGAATACCAAGTCCACCGGCTCGACGGATTCTTCCAGCACCTTGAGGGCTTGCTGGCCGCTGCTGGCAACCAGAACTTTGAGTCCGGTCATTTGCAGGAATTTCTGGGTGAAATCCCGCAACAAATCCACGTCATCCACCACGAGCACGCGCCCCTTGCCGTGGGCCAGTTTCACTTCAACCTGCGGCGGCACCGGCGCCAACTGCTCCGCCACCAGCGGCAGATAAAGATGAAAGGTCGTGCCGGAACCGGGCGCGCTTTCCACCTCGATAAATCCGCCCGCCTCCTCAGCCACGCGTTTGACAATCGGCAGGCCCAGACCAGTTCCCTTGCCATTTTCCTTGGTGGTGAAGAAAGGCTCGAAGATTCGGGGCAGGATATGCGACGGAATGCCACAGCCAGTGTCGCCCACGCTGCAACGGGCGTAGGAAACTCCCGCCGGCAGGTTGTGGCTGGCGATTTGTTCGGTCGTGGGTTCCACAATGACGTTGGTCAAGGTCAGACGTCCGCCATCCGGCATGGCGTCCTGGGCGTTGACGCACAAATTCACAAGCGCCTGACTGGCTTTGGTGGGATCTATTTTCACCCGAATCGGCTTGGCCGTCGGGTTCAATTCCACGGTCACATTGCCGCGCAGGGTTCGTTTGGCCAGGTGATTGGCCTCTTTGATCACCTTGTTCAAATCCAGCACCATGCGGCGTTCGTCGGAAACGCGGCTGAAGGAAAGCAACTGCTGGGTGATTTCCGCGGCCCGGATCGCCGCCATGTCCACGCGCTGCAAGCCATGACGCAAAGGCGTGCCTTCCGGCGCCTGCATCAGCGCCAGACTGGTGTGCCCGCGGATGACTTGCAGCAGATTATTAAAATCATGCGCCACGCCGGCGGCCAGGGTGCCGATGATTTCCATCTTCTGCGATTGGAACAACTGGTTTTGAAGTTCGTAATGCCGGGTCTGATCGGAAATATTGCAAATCAAGCCGCGCGTTTGCGAGGCATTGATCCAGGGAGAAATTTTCACCAGCCAATGCTGGCCGTCCGAAGCGTGATAATGATGGTCCTGCGCCTTGCCCGTGTTGACAACTTCCGTGAAAGCCGTCATCAACTCCACCCGCCGCGCCGGGTCGGGGACATAGTCCAAGAGCGATTTGCCGATTTGCGGAGCGCCATTCAAACGGAGGCCGCCATGTTCGGTCGAGAAATGCCGCCAGCCTTCGTTGGCGTGGGTGATGCGAAACACCGGGTCGAGCGTGTAAACCGCCATGTCCAGCGATTGCAAAATGCTTTGGGCAAAATCGCGTTCCGCCCGCAATTCTTCCTGCAAACGCAGGCGCATCGTAATATCGCGTTCCGACACGACATAGCCCATGAACCGTCCGGCGATGTCCGAAATGGGCGAAATGGTGGATTCGACGTGATAATTTTCGCCGTTGCGGCGCTGGTTGACGAATTCACCGATCCACTCGCGCCCCTGGCTGACGCGCTCGCGATAGGCATTCACCTTGGCCAGTTCAAACGGCGCCCGCAAAAATTCATCTGAGCGGCCCAACACTTCCTCCAAGCTGTAGCCGGTTGCCGTTTGAAACGCCGGGTTCACAAACGTAATCCGCAAATCGGCATCCGTGACCAAAAACACATCCGGCGTGGCGTCAATGGCGGTGATGAGCCGTTGAATATGCGATTCCAGCCGGAGGCGATGGCCGGAATCCCGAAAGACGATCAAGGCAAAACCGCCCTGCAACGCCACCATTTCCAAGTCCATCAAGGATTGCGGACAGCCCTCGTGAAGCAACAAAACCGAATGCAGTTTCTCCGTGTAGGAGGGACGTTGCTGCAAAACCCAGCCGACCTTGCGAATGGCCGTGGACGGCAGCAGCTTGAAAACCGAGAAGGATTCCCGGTCCAAATCGATCTTGAGTTTGAACAGCCGGCGGGCCTGTTTGTTGATATGCACGGCGGTGCCATCGGCGCGGCAGACCATTTTGGCCTCGACCGAGGCCTCGAAGAGATTGGCCCACCACTGGCCGGCAAACTCGTCCTTAAATGCTGGTTTTTGATCGGAAAAATCGTTCATGCGTCAACCACCGGGTGCGATTACCCATAGACGACCAATGACTGTGTAATCGGCTGAATCCGGTTGTGATTAAGCACTTTTTCAATGTAGGTGGCATTCAGGCGCTGGCCTTCCGGCACCAGCAACAAACCATTCTGAGTATAAACGCCTTGGGCCAAAACCATGCCCGGACGCAGTTCGGTCAACAACACCTGCCGTTCTTTGCGCGGGATCACCGCCATGACTTGCGCCCGCAAAAACACACGCACCGCCTCCGGATCAAAGGCCGTGCCGGATTCCATTTTCACCTTCTCGCTGGCGTCGGAATCGGTCAACCGGCAGGAAGCATAAGCCACCGCCACCGCCAAGAGCCGCGCCAGCCAGGGAATGTTTTCGCCCATAAGCTGATCGGGATACCCCGCCCCGTCATAACGTTCGTGATGCGCGCGGATGACCTCGCCCACATTTTTGAGATCGCTCCCAAACGCGGCCAGTTCCTGGCCCAGAATGGGATGTTGCTCGATCAAGGCTTTTTCGGCTTGATCCAGCGAAAGCGGGTCTTCCTGCCAATGCCGGATGATCTGACGCGGCACGCCCACAAGTCCGATGTCATGCAGCAACGCGCTGGTTTCGAGCACGCGCCGCTCCTCATCGCTCAGTTTGAGCACCTGCGCAATGGCCTTGCACAACTGCGCCACGCGCCGGGCCTGGTTGCCCAGCGAGGGATAAAAGGTTTGCATCGTGTGAACGCACAGTTCCATGGACCGGACAAAATTGCGTTCCAAGGCGGTGTTCACGTCGGCCAGTTGCCGGTTCTGGCTGGCCACCAGTTGATACTGCTGCTCCAACGAACGGTTCAGCTCCACGAGTTGTTCGTTCATGGACTGGGTGCTGGCCTGCAACCGGGCGTTCTGACAGATCAGCTCGTAGCGTTGCACGCCATTTTTGATGGTGGCCAGAAATTCCTCGTGCAGCCAGGGTTTGACCAGAAACCGGAAGATTTCGCCTTTGTTGATGGCGTCGATCACCGTGTTCAGATTGACCACGGCCGTGATCAGCACGCGGGTCGCGTAAGGCTGGATTTTGCGCGCGCGCCCCAGCAACTCCAGACCGGACATGGCCGGCATGACCTGATCGGAAATGATCATCGAAAAGGTCTGCTGGTTGAGTTGTTCCAGGGCGGCCAGCGGATCGGCGAAGGCCACGGTCTCGTAGTGGCAACGCCGCAGCGTTTGCTGCAGGGTGGTGAGCATGATGGATTCGTCGTCCACCACCAAAATGGGAGCGGCCGGATGAGCATTGGTGTCCGGAAGGTTCATGCCATCACCTTGATCCCATTTTTACGACAGCGTGTTCAACGCCGGTGAATGGACGCCGCCGTAGGAGCGTTGAATGTGTTTCAAGTTTTGGCCGACCTGGTTGATGGTGGCAAGTTTGGCCCGCATGGCCTGTTGCACCGCCTGGAGCAATGTCTGGTTGCGGCGTTCAATGACGATCAGTTCCTGAATGGTTTCCGTCAACGTCCGCTCTTTGCGCGCCACGTCGCCCCCGGATTGGGACCATTCCGCCCGGACGATTTGGGTCAGACTGGAAACTTGTTTTTGAAGTTGCAGCAGGGCCGCCTGGCAGGCCGCGACCAGACTCCAATTGCCTTCGCCGATGGCTTCGCCTTCGGCTTCCGCCAGACGACGCCACTCGCGATAGGCATTGGTCAGGTCGCGTTCGGCTTTCATGGGCGATTTTACGCGGTGACACATTCAGCCAGCCGGCTGGGTTCGCACCGCAAGGGATTTTGATTTTCCAGCATCTGGGCCCAGGCGTTGCGCAGTTCCGTCAGGTGGCGGATGACTTCCTTCACCCCGGACTCGTCTTTCTTGAAATTGCTTTCCGCGAGGCGGCGGTCAAAATACTCGTAGAGGCGGCGCATGGTGCGGGCAAATTCTCCGCCAGCTTCCAGATTCAATGAACCGTTCAATTCGCGGATGATGTCTTGGGCGCGCTGGAGATTATTGTGAATGGTCATGTTGGCTTCCGCCGGATCCGAGTAGGCAAATCCCGGCAAAGACCGCTCCAACGCCAGCAGCGCCCCCTCGAAGAGCATCAGGATGATTTGTCCGGGCGACGCGGTAAGCGTGGTAATTTGACGGTATGATTTCCATGGATTGGCGGTTTGCATAGGGAATATGCCTTAAACGAAGACAGATTGTTGCTCCAACGAACCAACTTAAACTAACTCAAATTAGACTGCACGGAAGAGCTGGAATTGCCGCTAATGGCCAGCAGCTTTGCCACTCGGTCCAACAGATAATCGGGCGGATAGGAAGCGTCAGCAACCAATTGCTTGCCCTTGGCCACGGCCTCCGGCCGGGGCGCAGAGAGACTGCTCAACTGGCTTTTCAACGAATCCGACGCTGAGAACGATACGGCGGCCGATGCGTCCGGGACCGAAGTCCTCTTGGCCGCCTGCGGGCTGGATTCCGCTTGCGGAATTCTGCCGGTATTGAACTCTATTTCCATACGTTTGCTAATTCTGGTGGCAGACCTTTGTCTCCATTTCAGCCAAGGCCTGCCTACTTGTCTCATCGGCAGACGTGGAGAAAACTTTAATCATTTCTCAGCGTGCCGGCAACGTTGCCAGAACCCGGCTGACGGTATATTCCCCAAACTTTCGGGGGGAATTATCCATTTCCCAAGCTTCTTTTATGCCATCCTGAGCTTGATTCCAATCAAAAATTGAACGCCACTTCGCGGGTTGCTTCCGTTGCAACTCCTTGGATACCTGTGGTTGCCTGGCGTCAAAAGACTGATCCGCCGCCCATAAAACTTGGTGCGAACGCACATCCACCAGTTTCAACCGCCACCCCACCGCCAAAGGCGCATACGCCCGATACTGCGACAACTCCGAAAACAAGACCGCATCGCAACCCGAAATCCGCTGCAAGGCGTCAAAAAAATCGGCAGGCAGTTGCTCGGTCCCGGTCCAACTGAGCCGTCCAGTCACCCCGCGCAAGTCTTCAGGCGCGATGGGCACCACCTCGAATTTGCCGGTTTTGCCCAGCTCGGCGTTCAAAATGGGACCCAACGCTTCGCACCCCTGCATCCGATCCGAGGAATCGCTGGCGGTGGCCAAGGGCAACACCGCCACGCGCCGCAGCGTGACCGGCAAAACCGACGACAAACTGAACACATTATCCACCGGATTGGAGCAGGCTCCCGGCTCGGCTGAAACCGGAACCAGCAAACAAACCATTAACACCCCAAGCCGCCTTTGGGTTTTCACCAGCCACCAACAGCGGATCTGATCCGATTTGGCATTAAGTTGATCATTGGCGCGCTGCATGTTCCTAGAGCGACCCGTTGTTGACCGCCTGCTGCAAATAGGTCAGTTGCTGATTGACTTGTGATTGCGCCGTCTCCATGGCTTGAAACTCGGCCGTCCACTGGGCCGTATCCGCGGTGATTTTTTTTTCCAAAGTGGCAATTTGACTGGCCAACGCATCGTTTTGCTGGGTGAGGGAATCCTGGTGCGTGGCAATCGTGCCGCCAGCCCCAATCGTATTATCCAGAAACGTGTTCAAACGGGTGGCCCAGCCGTTGGTGCTGTCGGAAAAGAAATTCTTCACGTCGTTCAAGTTGTTGGCCAGGGCGGAACTCAACGCCGTGGAATCCTTCAGGGTCAGCGTGTTGTCCTGACCGTTGGTCTGGATGCCCAGGCTGGCCAGCATTTGAATGGCTCCCGACAAACCGCTCAACGGGGAAAAAGCGGACGAACGCAGGTTGGAAGCGATGCCCGTGATCGTCTGATCGCTGGTCAGGATCCCGGGAGTCACCTTCCCGTTCGAACCGGTGGTGACAATCTGCTGGGCGCTGATGGTGGTTTGCACCGCATTGTAATCCGTGATGAACTTCTGGATGGCCGTGCCGATCTTGGATGTGTCAGTGCTGACCGCCATCGTCACGGAACCCTGATTCAGCGCCGTCACCGTAAGTCCGGCAACATTGGAACTGTCCGAAGTAATGGTGTTGGATTGGCTGACCAATTGCTGCGTGCCGCCGTTCAGCGTGTAGAGCAGATTATTGCCGCGCGCCAGGGTGCCGCCCGTCAGCCCGACCGCATCCAGAAAATTGCCTTTGCCCGAAACGGATTGCAGGGTAATGCCCACATCCCCCGTGCTGTTATTGGTCAGCACAAACCGGTTGTTCTGGGTGTCATAACTGGCGGTGACCCCGGCGCTGGAATTGTTGATGCGGTCGAGCACGTTGCTGATGCTATCGCTGTTGACGTTGTAATTGATCGTCACGCCATTGATGGAAAACTGGCCATCGCCGTTGGCATCGCCGGTAATGGCCGTGGCCAGGTCCGAGTTGGCCATGGCAGCCGTCAACCGCACCCCGCCCAGCGTTGCGGTGCTGGTGATGGCGCCGGTGCCATTGTTATAGAGCTTGGCCGCCTGGAGAAAATTGCTGGTGTCGGTCGCGCTGCCCAAAGTAATCGCCTGCCCGGAAGTGTTGCTGGTGAGGGTGATTTTATCCGCGGCGGCATCATAAGTCGGCGTCACCCCGGCTGCGCTGATCTGGTCAAAAACGCTTTGCAGCGAATCCGTCGCGGCAATGGTGATCTGCGTGCCGTTCACCGTGAACGTGCCGGCCGAGACGGGCGTCATAAAGCCGGCCGTCCCCAAAGTGACATTGCTCAGATTTCCGCCGGGAGCCAGCACCTGGCTGATGCTGGCGGTGCCGTTGATTTTGGCCGCCGTGGCCAGTTGCGAAATATTGAAAGTGAAGCTGCCGCTGGCCGCGCCCGCCACGGTGGCCGCGGTGGCAATGGTGGCATTGGAACTGTTGACCGTGGTGCTCTGGTAAAGCGTGGAATCTTGCAGGGCTTTGACATCCGCCTGCAGGGTGGTCAGATCGGTTTTGACAGTATCGTAGGCCGATTTTTGATTGCTAATGGTGGCCTGCTGCGTGGTCCAGGGCGTTTCCGCCCCCCGCTCTGCGGCGGCCAACTGGGTAATCACCGATTTCCAATCCATGCCCGAGGCCAGACCGGAAATTGACAGGCTGCTTGATAGCGAACTCGACATATGTTTTCAAATCGGTTTGTTATTTTAAACGGCCAACCATACCTGACTCAAACCACCTGCCCGCCGCCGCCAAGTTCAAACCCCGGACGGCGCACCGCGCCGTCCGAGGATGTAACTGCGGCTAAACCGGCTGATTAACCCAAGAGTTTCAGCGCGATTTGCGGCATGGCGTTGGCTTGCGCCAACATGGCCGTGCCGGTTTGCACAAGAATATTTTCTTTTGCGTAGTTAGTGCTCTCCTTGGCCACGTCCACATCCATGATCTGGCTGTTCGCAGCGGAGAGGTTGTTGTTCAACGTGGCGAGCTGGTTGTTGTAGTTCGTCAACGTTTCGATGTTCGAACCCACATCAGCGCGCTTGGAGGCGACATCGGTCAACGCCGCTTTGACAGAGGTCAACGCCGCTGCCGCACCGGTGGTGGTCCCGACGGTGGCCGAATTCAGGCCCGTGAAGGCGCTGGTCGTCAGATCAACGCCCTTGTTGGTGAACCCGTTGGCATCGCTGTCCACCGTAACGCTCAGGTTGTTGCCACTGAACAAGCTCACCCCATTGAAGTCCTTGGTCGATACGTTGTTCACATATTGGGCCAAAGTATTGAACTCCTGTTGGTAGAGAGCGCGATCACTGTCCGACTTGGTCACGTCCTGGGCTTGGACCGACAATTCGCTCATACGATTCAACGCATTGGTCACCTGTCCCAGATAACCGTCTTGCGTCTGGTTGAACGAAATGGCGTTAGCCACGTTGTTTTGCGCCGCCGTATTCCGCCCCATTTGGGCGGTCAACTGCATGGAGACCGCCAAACCGGCGCTGTCATCCGCCGGCGAAGTGATCTTCGAACCGGAAGACAAACGCGCAAGTGAGGCGCTTAACCGTGCGCTGGATTGTCCCAGCAGCTGTGCGGTTGCTTGTGCTGATGTGTTTGTATTGATTACCATAACTGACTCCTTCCATGAGTCACCCCTTGCGGGGATCTATTGCACGGCATCCCTGCCGCGAGGCAAACCTTTGATTATGAGGCGTTCACCTGTTGTTTCCTCTCTGGCCGTTGATGGTCGCCAGCACCATGTCGCAACTTCTTTATCGGCGTTTGGCGCCAATACTTGAGCCGCGAAATTTACCGGGGTTGACGGTTCCCAAACCTTGCCCCAGCCCGAAGCCGATGGCGTTCCTGAGACTGAGACTTAACAGACGGTTCTGACGGGCGAGGAGCCGAACCAGCACCCCCGGGGGCAAAGTCATGGCGAATCGAATCGTGCATCTCTCGGTGGCGAACGTGGTCGCTAGACGTTCGGCCGGAGGGCAATGGAATCTGCCACGGGGGGGTTGCGCTGGTTGGTTTAGGCGAGGCTTCATAGCCGTGCTCCTTCATCCGCTTTATAGGTCATTTGAGGTGGTTTAAAAGTTGCCGGTAAAGCCGGCCTGGACGTTCCTCATGAACCGCCCAAGCCCACTAACTGCCGGCGTTGAATTTTACCCCAAAAGCTTCAGAGCAATCTGCGGGAGCGAATTCGCCTGCGCCAACATCGCCGTGCCGGTTTGCACCAAAATGTTGTATTTGGCGTATCTAGTGCTTTCCTGCGCCACATCCACATCCATGATCTGGCTGTTGGCCGCGGAAAGATTGTTGTTCAGCGTGGAAAGCTGATTATTGTAGTTGTTGAGCGTCTCCACATTGGCGCCGATATTGGCGCGGTCGGCCGCCAGGAGCGCGATGGCCGACTTGACGTTGCCCAGGGCGGTCGCCGCACCCGTCGTGGTGCTGATGTCGTTGGTGCCGGTGTTGGCCAGGGTCGAGAAGGTGGAATCCGTCAGATTCACTCCTTTCATGTCAAACGTGTTGCCATCGCTGTCGATGGTCACCTTAAGCGTGTCGCCATTGAAGAGACTGACACCGTTGAATTCCTTGGTGGACACATTGTTGATGTAGTTGGCCAAGGTGTTGAATTCCTGTTGATACAGGCCGCGGTCGCTATTCGATTTCGTCACATCCTGCGCTTGCACCGAGAGTTCGCTCATGCGGTTCAAGGCGTTGGACAACTGGGACAGATAACCGTCCTGAGTTTGGTTGAACGAGATCGCGTCGCCCACGTTGTTGGAGGCGGCGGTATTGCGGCCCATCTGGGCCACGAGCTGCATGGACACAGCCAGACCGGCGCTGTCATCCGCGGGTGAAGTGATTTTCGAGCCTGAGGACAAACGAGCGAGGGATTTACTGAGCTGCGTGGAGGATTGCATGAGCAGCGAAGCGCCGCTCTGCGCCGACAAGTTAGTATTGATTACCATAACTCTTTCCGTGAGTCGCCCCGTGAGGGGCATTGATTTTTCGCGGCGTCCTTGCCGCGGGCGCATCAGTTAGAGGGCGATGCACCGTTTACCCTGTCAGCTCTATTTGGTGGCTGACCACCAGTCTTGCGACAACCCATTCATCGGTGGAAACCGCCAACACTTGAGGCCCGTTTGCAAAAAAATCCAACCCCGCGCCGCAACCACGCGGAACCATTGTAAACAAAGGCGATCTTAAACATCCCAGCATCAAAAAAAACATTCCGCCGCCGCGAAAAAGTTGAAAATTTTGTGCAAAAAACCGTTCGCCGCCCCCCATTCCCGCGCCCCATTCACCCAGCCGCCGGCCGCGGCATTCGTTTACGACTTGCCAGCCCCAGGCCGAATTTGAAAACTGACCCCATGGCAGACCATTCCTTCAAAGCCTTCGTGCTCGATCAGTTGAGCGCCTTGCCGGACGTGCGCGCCAAAGCCATGTTTGGCGCCTTCGGCATTTATTCCGGCGAACACTTTTTCGGCATCGTGGACGACGGCAAGCTGTTCTTCAAAACGGATGCCCAAGCCAAAACCGCTTACGAAGAACGCGGCATGAAACCCTTCACCTACGCGTCCCAAGGCAAAATGTTGACCATGGCCTACCACGAAGTGCCAGCCGACATTCTGGAATGCGCCCCCGAGCTGGTGACGTGGGCGCAGCGATCCATCCGGATTGCCGCTGACAAGCCGAAAAAAGTGAAAAAGCCCCGCGCCTGATCCGCCGTGATCGTTCGCACTCCCCGTCGCCATAAACCCATGCTCGCCAAATTTCCCGGCAAATTGTATTAACCGTCAGCAACATGAGCAAACCCGTGGAACTGACCATCCTCATGCCCTGCCTGAACGAGGCCGAAACGATTGGCCGCTGCATCGAAAAGGCCAGGCAAGGCCTGGCGCGCACCGACATCACGGGTGAAATCCTGATCGCCGACAACGGCAGCACCGACGGTTCCCAGGCCATCGCCGAAAAATTGGGCGCCCGCGTGGTGGCGGTCGCGGAAAAAGGATACGGCAACGCCCTGCGCGGCGGCATCGAAGCCGCGCTTGGCAAATGGATTCTGATGGGCGATGCCGATGACAGCTACGATTTTTCGGAAGCCGATCGCTTCGTGGCAAAATTCAAAGCGGGCGATGAGTTGATCATGGGATGTCGTCTGCCTTCCGGCGGCGGCACCATCCGCCCCGGAGCGATGCCCTGGAAAAATCGCTGGATCGGCAATCCGGTGCTGACGAACATCGGACGGGTTTTCTTCAATTGTCCGGTCCATGACTTCCACTCCGGGCTGCGGGGTTTCACCAAAGAAGCGTATTCCAAAATGGATTTGCAAACCACCGGCATGGAATTCGCCTCGGAAATGATCATCAAAGGCACGCTCAAGCGTCTGAAAATTTCAGAGGTTCCAATCACTTTGCACAAGGACGGGCGCTCCCGTCCGCCGCATCTCAAACCCTGGCGCGACGGCTGGCGGCACTTGCGCTTCATGCTGATCTATTCGCCGCGCTGGTTGTTTTTATTGCCGGGATTGGGGCTCACCGCCGCGGGGCTGGGCCTCTCCAGCCTGTTGACCGCCAGCGATGTGCGGATCGGCAATATTCACCTGGATGTCGGCACGCTCATGATGTCCTGCATGGCCGTGATCGTGGGGGTCCAATTGGTGGCTTTTGCTTTCTACACCAAAGTGTTTGCCATCGCCGAAGAGCTTTTGCCGGAAGACCCCAAAATGAATCGGTGGTTTAAATTTTTCACATTGGAAAAGGGCATTGCCTGTGGTCTGGGCGTGCTGGTGACGGGAACCGTGATGGTGGCGCATGATTTCTGGTTGTGGCGCAAAGCCGGGTTCGGCCCGTTGATCATGGCGGAAAATCTGCGGCGTCTGATTCCCGCGGCCACATTGATCGTGCTCGGTATCCAAACCATCTTTTCCAGCTTCTTTATGAGCGTGCTGGGCTTGAAAACCGTGGCGCGGCGCCCGCCATCCGTGGCGGAAAACCCCGGCAAAGACGCACCAAAATGAAATTCACCGATCGCGTGTTGCAGCGCTGGCGCATCCGGAAAATCCGCCCGTTCATGGCTCCCGGCGCGAAAATCCTCGATATCGGCAGCGCCGACGGCGCGTTGTTTCAACAATTGGGCGCGGCGGTTGGCGCCGGCAGTTTGGGCGTGGACCCGACCTTGACAGAAACCATCCAAGTAAATCATTGCAAGCTGCTGCCGGGAAAATTTCCCGAAGCGGTGCCGCCGTCCGCCGGCCCGTTTGATGTCGTCACCATGCTGGCCGTGCTGGAGCATTTTCCATCGGAAGCTTACGCAGCACTGCGAGCCGGCTGCGAGCAGTTCCTGCGTCCCGGCGGCAAACTGTTGATCACCGTGCCTTCACCGCAAGTTGACCAAGTCCTGGCGGTGTTGAAATTTTTTCGGCTGGTGGATGGCATGTCGCTGGAGGAACATCATGGTTACCGGGTGGAGCAGACTGCGGAAATCTTCCCCGAGCCAGCCTTCAAATTAGTCCAAAAAAAGACCTTCCAACTGGGCTTGAACAACCTCTTTGTTTTTGAACGCGCTTCGACATGAATTCTTGTTTGCGCGGTCCAGGCTCAGTTTTTAAACCGGACCACATACCACGTTAGCGGTCCTTCCCCAACTTTGAGCGTGGCTTTGGTGGAGGCAATCAATTCGGCCTGGTTTTTCTCCAACCACGTGTCAATGGTCGTTTTATTGCTGGCCAGGACACCTTCCGACACCACCAGGCAATCCACCTTTGAACGCATCAGTTCCGGCGGATCGTTGAAGAAAAAATGTTCCACCCGGCGGCTGCCATACGGCCGCCACAGCGAGATGTCACTGTCATCCGCCGTGCCCATGAAGCCAACCACTTTGGTTCCCCGCGGCAGGAGCGCCCGCACGTCCGCCAAGGCATCAAAACGTCCGGCATAAGTGGTGTAAACGCGCAAGGCCCGATCAATCAATTTTTGGTTCGGATGCTGATGATGCCATCTGGATAAAACCGTTTTCGCCGGCCAAAGCGGACGATCCGGCGACACTACCAAAACAGCCAAAGCGCTGATCACGACGACGCCCACCAGCACTTTCCGGGTCACGGTGCGAATCACCCGCAACAGCGCCGGGCCTTGTAAAAGCGAAGGAATCAGCAGCGCATAATACGGCGCCACCAAACGCGCCGCCGTGGTCATCCCGGATTTGACACTGTAAGCCCCCAGCGAAATCCAGGCCGCCGCCAAAACGCCGCGCCTGAGCCAGGGCGGAATCGCCAGGGAAAAAATCAGTGGGGGTTTTGGAATTTTAGATTGAAACCAGAAAGTGCCGACGACGCCAACCGCCAGCAACAGGCTGATGCCAAAGCCCACGCCGGCCCAATCTTCCGTCGGCAATTCGCCCACCGCAAACAGCCCGTGGTCAAAATTGGCCGCCACCGCGTCGCGAACGCTTTGCGGCATCATCAACGGCACATTTTGATTCCACCAGCCGGCCAAAGGGAAAACCGGCGGAGTCAAATTGTCCAAAGTCAGTTGAAAGGCATTCCCGGCCAGTCCGACCAGCGGTTGTTTAATTTCCAGATGCGAGGTCTCAATCGTAGCGCCTAGCCAGTCGTCGGTATGCACTTTGTTCATCACCGCGACCGGCAAAAAAGAAACCGCCGCCGCGATTATCGCCGCCGCGATCGTAACCGCCCAGTTTCGCCGCAGGATTGGCAGCCGTAAAACCACCAGCAGCAGCCACGGCAGCAGTAATGGCAATGTGGTCGCTTTGGTTCCGGTCATCAATGCGGCCGCCAAAATCGAATAGAGGAGGTCGCGCGACGGCCGCGTTTGCCAGGCCCGGCACCCAAAATCCATGGCCGCCAGCACCAAAATGGCGACAAAAGCATCATTCACAATACTGCCCGCTTGGAGTAAATAAATGTAGCCGGTGGGCAGCAACCACATCCATTGTCGGGCCACTTTGGGGCGGACTCCCAGGCGCGAAAACACACTGAAGGTCAAACCGGGTAGCAAGAGAAAAGGAATGAAATTCAGCAAAAACAACGCGCGGTCCGACCCGGTGAACAACAAGATCGGAACATAGAGCCATTCGAAGCCGCAGCCGCTGAAATCCATCCGCACCACCGGCGTATGAATCCAATGCCATTGTTCGTGGGCGAGCCAGTGCAAGACCCGCGGCACATGATACGTCAGCCCGGTGTAATTGCTGGGTGGATACAAAATTCCTCCCAGAAAAACCAACCCGGCCAAAACCAGGAAACTAAACGGCAACGGACGGCGAAATCGCCGCAGCTTCATTTTAACGCCAACAAGCCCCAAGGACTTTCGCTGCCAGCCAATAAAAGCGACGAACATGGCCAAGCTGACCGCGCAACCCACTCGGTTCAGTTGTCCGAAAGCGGACAAACACCAGCCGGAAAGACTGGCATAAACACAGAAACACACCCAAAGCCGGACAAGAGGAAACATTGTCAGCGGGGGACCATACGAAGATTTAAGGTTCGATTCAACGTCGTTCCTCCGGGTAAACGCAAACGTGCCCGGCATGAAAAAGGCCGTCCGAAGACGGCCTTTCGCATGATCAGATCCGGCTCAAGCTTTTTTGGCAGCGGCAATTTTGGCTTTGACCGCTGCTTTTTGGCGTTTGATATAACTTTTGCGGCGCTGCTTGTGCTGGTCTTTATTATGTTGTTTTCCCATATGTTACTTTACTTTGGTCGCTGATTGCGATTTTGTGTCAGCACTATGAATTTTTACACGCAACGATTCAACCTTTATTTGTTGGTCTTGCTGGCCGGCCTGATGGCCTTCACCGGCTGCAAAACCGGCAAAAGCGGCAAACATCTGGCCACCTTTAGGATGCATATGGAGAATCGGGCCCAGGTGCCCGGCACCGGCAAAACCGTCTCGGTGCTCCGCTCCATGCCCGTGCTGGTAACCATCAATGACGATCCCTTTCTGACCGAACGCAATGTGGTGGCCGCGCGCGTGTTGAATACGATCGCCGGGTGCGCCATCGAAGTGAAATTCGATGAAACGGGCACCTGGATTTTGGAACAATACACCTCGGCCAACACGGGCCGCCACTTCGCCATCTTCAGCCAGTGGGGCGAATCGGCCGAGGACGCGCGCTGGCTCGCGGCGCCGCTGATTTCCCATCGCATCTCCAACGGAGTTTTCTCGTTCACCCCGGACGCCTCGCCCGAAGAGGTTAAAAAGATCGTGGACGGCCTCAACGAAGTGGCCAAACAGATCGCCAAAGGCAAATAACATGAGCGGTTTGATTTCCCGACTGGCCTCCGTCGCGCTGCTGGCCGTTGCCGCCAATCTGTCCGCGCAAACCCCGTTTCAATTTCCCACGGCCAATCATTTTCTCTATGAAACCGGCGGGGAAATCAAATTCCTGGCTCCGACTTCACCGGATCGCCCTTGGACCACCGGCAGTTTCGGCTGCGTGCGCACTGACGGCTGGCAAATGCACGAGGGCTTGGACATTCGCAGTTTGCAGCACGACCGCAACGGCGAGCCGACCGACCCGGTCATGGCCGCCGCCGACGGCACGGTGATGTATGTGAATTTCAAAGCCGGGTTGTCCAACTACGGCAAATACATCGTCATCCGCCATGTGATTGAAGGCTTGGAGATTTACTCGCTTTATGGGCACCTGAGCGAAATTGCCGCCGGCATAACGCCCGGAAAAACCGTTCGCGGGGGTGAGGTGATCGCCGTCATGGGCCGGACCGGTCAACGCATCAACAAAGATCGAGCCCACGTCCATTTTGAATTGAATCTGCTGGTGAACGACAACTTCGCCGCGTGGTATAAACGCAATGCACCCGGCGAAAAGAACGACCACGGCATGTGGAATGGCCAAAATTTGGACGGACTTGACCCGCTCGAAATCTTCGAAGGCGAGCGGCCCGGGGCCAGAAAATTCAGTTTGCTCAATTACGTCCGCAGCCAGACCGAACTTTGCCGGGTGCTCGTCCGCGCCACCAATTTCCCGTATCTCCGGCGCTACACGGCTTTGGTGCTAACCAACCCGGTGGCCGAAAAAGAAGGCGTTGCCGGCTATGAAATCGCCTTGAACTACAACGGCGTGGCCTTTGCCCTGATGCCGCGGGCCGCCAGCGAAATTAAAAGCCCCGCCAAAATCCAGCTTCTTTCCGTCAATGCCGCCGAATACAAGGCGCATCCGTGCCGCAAGCTGGTGGTGCAACACAGCCGGGGCTGGCAACTCACCGAAAAAGGCCGGCGCGAGGTGGAAATGTTGATCTACTAAATTTCTGTTGCGCGATCCGGAAGACGGCCTAATTTTCCAGAAAAGCCAAAATGTGTTCAGCCAACGCCAAACGAAGTCCGGGGCCAAAGATCGCCGCCGGTTTCTCGTTGCTGGAATTGGTCACGGTAATCGCCGTCATCGCCATTGTCGCCGCGTTTCTGCTGCCGGCGTTGAGCAAGGCGAAACAACGGGCCAAATCCATTGTCTGCTTGAACAACCTCAAGCAACTCCAGATCTGCTGGCACATGTATGCCCATGACAATGAAGATATTATTCCGCCCAACAATTTTGTTTACACCATCAGCGTGGGCACCTCCAAAGATCCGGTGCTCAACGAGGACGAAATGACCTGGTGCCGCGGCTTGGCTCCGCTGGACACCAATGCCATCACCGAACAAACCTCCCTGCTCTTCAATTACAACCGCAGCCCGGCCATCTATCATTGTCCGGATGATCATTCCACAGTCAAAGATCATCCAGAAATGCCGCGGAACCGCAGCTACAACATGAGCAACAGCGCCAATTGCGCGGCGGACAATCATTTCCGCAAAACCAGCGAAATCAAAGTTCCCACCAGTCTGTTTGTTTTCATTGATACCGATGAAAATGGGATTTGGGATTCCACCTTTGGAGTCATTCCCGCCGATTATCCCTACTGGTCGGATTACTGGCTGGATATTCCGGCCGACCGGCATCAACAGGGAGCCAACCTCAGTTTTGCCGACGGTCATGCCGAGCATTGGACCTGGCGCACCGCCAAGCGCGGACTGGAACTAGGCCAGCGCGCCCGCAGTCCCGATGATCTGGATGATGTGCGCCGCCTTCAGGCGCACATCAAAGGCGCGGGCGGCAACTGATCTGCATCCTTCGGCAGACGGTCATGGCTCCCCGCCAAACATCGCTATTAATTCACTTGCGCCCAGGAAGGTTGGAACTACCTTCCCTGAAAACGCCCCATGGACCTGGCCACCCGCAACCAGTCATTGAGCAAATCCAGCACCATGGGTTTCACGCTGATCGAACTGCTTGTCGTTGTCGCCATTATTGGAATTCTCTCCGCCATGCTTCTGCCGGCGTTGACCACCGCCAAACTCAAAGCCCAGGCCATCCAATGCATGAACAATCACCGGCAACTCGCGATCTCGTGGAAAATGTATGTCGATGACAATCACGATGTGCTTCCTTACGCCAGCCACTGGCCCTACGGACCGGCGGCATTGGATGAACAAAGCAAATTTGCCTGGGTCAGCGGACAAATGGATTTCAACCCCAAGAACCCGTCAAATTGGGATGTCAACCAGGACATCGCCAAAAGTCCGCTTTGGAATTACTGCGCCCGCAATGCCGGCATCTGGAAATGTCCCGCCGATCATTCCTACGTCACGGTCAATGGCGTCGCCAAACCGCGGGTGCGCAGCATGTCCATGAATTTCTGGATCGGCGGTTTTGTGGGTTATGACGGCGGACTTTCCGGGGGACTCGGCTGGGTGAATCCGTATCCTTACCCGGCGGGCACGTTGGGGGGGTCTCCCTGGCGCGTTTATTTGAAAATGAGCCAGTTCACCGATCCCGGTCCGGCGGGAACATTTCTGTTCCTCGACATGCGCGAAGACAGCATTGATTGGGGCAATTTTGCCACCGACATGACCGGCTGGCCGGATCATCCCGAACAGACCGGCTTCTACGATCTTCCCGGCAGCTATCATCATCGCGCCGGCGGATTTTCGTTCGTCGATGGGCACGCCGAACTCAAACGCTGGCAAGATGGCCGCACCCTGCCGCCGCTTAATTTTAACGGCGAAACCTATGACAGCTTTGCCTCGCCAAACAATCCCGACATCCTCTGGCTGCAACAACACGCCACCCGGCGCCAACCCGTTGCTTCACCATGACCACCGAACTTCCTCCTTCAACACCAGACGCCGAAGAAAAACAACTGTGCCTCAGTTGCCTGACACCCAATCATCTGGCGAACCACTTTTGCGCCAAGTGCGGCGCGCCCTTGACTTCCTACGCCGCCACGGCTCCGTTTGAATCGATTTTTGCCGAGGGCAGCGTCTATCGACAAGCTGCGGAACGCCCGCATAAATTTATCATTGTGCTGGGCATCTGGCTGATCTTTGGCGGAATGGCGCTGGGCGGCCTTGCCATCACCGGCTTCAGCCTCGCAGATCAAGACAGGGTTCATTCCATTTTTGGTGCCCTGTTCGGCCTTGGTTTGATCATTTTCTCAGGATTGATCATCAGGAAAACTACCCGGAATTACCTCGCCAGAAAACGAACGAATGAACAGGCTCCTGATTCATAAATTCCAGCCGCCAATTTTTCGCGTCCGCAAAATTGCCGGTGCCATGGCTTGTTGGCGGCAAACCGCAGCCTTGGTTTCCCGGCCACCTCCCGCTAACCTTCCGGCGTGTTGACCGACATCAAATCTTTAAACCGCGACGAATTGGAGACCCTCTTCAACGACTGGAGCGAGCCGGCATTTCGCGTGAACCAGTTGCTGGACTGGCTTTACGCCCGCCGCGCCACGACGTGGGATTCGATGTCCAACCTGTCAAAACCGCTTCGCGAAAAACTGCGCAGCCAGTTTTCCCTGAATTCACTTGTGTTAACCCGCAAGCAAGGTGCGCGCGACACCACGCAAAAATTTTTGTGGAAACTGGCCGATGGCGCGTTCATCGAAAGCGTCTTGATCCCGGCCAATCCCGCGCTCTATGGCGAAGCCAGCGATCGCCACACCCTCTGCATTTCCACCCAGGTGGGCTGCGCTTACGGTTGCCGTTTCTGCGCCAGCGGGCTGGACGGCTGGAAACGCAATCTGGGCGTGCATGAAATTATGGACCAGATTTTGGCCACCGAACGCTGGCACGCCGCGCAGCCCAAAGAGGAAAGTCTTGAGCCAGCCGCAAACCGCGTCGTCAACAACATCGTCGTCATGGGCATGGGCGAACCGCTAGCCAATTATGAAAATTTGCTGAAGGCGCTCAAAATTCTCAATGCTCCGTGGGGCGGCGGGATTGGCGCCCGTAAAATCACCGTTTCCACCAGCGGCCTGGCTCCGCAGATTCGTCAGCTTGCAAAGGAACCGCTGCAATTCCGACTGGCCATTTCCCTGCACGGCGCGACGGATGAAGTCCGCAACCGCATCATGCCGGTGAACAAGAAGTATCCGCTCACCGAACTGGCCGCCGCCTGCGACGATTATCAGCGGGTAAAAGGACGGATGATCACGCTCGAATATATCTTGATCGCCGGCATCAACGATTCAATGGATCAAATCAAACCGCTGGCGACATTGGCCAAACGGCTCAACGCCAAGGTCAATTTGATTCCCTACAACACGGTCGAGGGGCTGCCTTGGGAACGGCCGAGCGAACCGGCATGCGAAGCCTTTCACGCGGCGTTGGAAAAGTTGAATATCACCGCCACCCTGCGCAGAGAAAAAGGCGGCGACATTGATGCCGCCTGCGGCCAGTTGCGCCTGAAAACTGAGCGCGAGCTGGCCACCGGCGTGCCTTCAAATCAACTTACGGATTTGCCGCCAACAGCGCGTTGACCTTCTGCATGACTTGGAACGCGTCCGCCACATAAAGCACATCCGTCTTGCCCCGTGCCCAGCCGCAGTTGGCATCCAGGCTGATCGCCCGTCGTTCCGCAATGAAACGCCAGCCCACCGTGTGCGGCTCTTCGCCGTGGCAGCACGTCGAAAGCCCTTTGGGATGGCGCGGCGTCGCTCCGGTCTGCCCAATCTGGTTCAAATGCGAAAGGAACGGCAAGATCGCCTGGCCTTCCCCGCCCAAATCCACCAGCGATTTGCTGCTGCCCAAGGACGCCCGGCTGACTTTCAAGAAGTCGCGGATGAGATGTTCGGCTTCCGGCACATGCGTTTGACCATCCGCCTGCTTCTTGGTCCAGCCGGCCCCTGTCACGAAGAGCAATTTCGCATCGGGACGGATGGTTTGCGCATCCGCTGCGGGCGCGCGAACGCCCACCACTTTGGTCCGCAAACTGGCTTCGGGAATTTGCATTGAAATGACCTCCACCACCGCCGTTCCCGCGCCGCAATTGCACGGCGTCTGGCTTCCGGGATCAATGGCCACGATCCAGGGCCGCTGCGTGCGCTGAACCAGCGCTTCCATGCGTTGACGGTAATACCAACGACTGATGCCGATCACGCCTGATTCAGCAGAGATGCCGGTCACATGCGTGTCGGCCCGGCCGCCGAGGCGTTGTGCCAGTCCGGCCAGCACGCGGTTCCAGCGCGCGGTGGCGGGTGCAATGACAATGGTCGCCTGGGCAGATTTGCAAATCGCCTCGGCGGCGGCACAATCCGTGGCGTAACGAGGCTGGGCGAATTCAGCGCCGGTCACGCCGAAATATTTCGTCGCCGGACAGGCGGCGATGGCATTGGCCGCCGCTTCCACATTGGTTCCGATCAATCCAACAACCAGTTTCGAATCCGGCGATGCCTGGTGCAAATTCACCGCCGCGTGCAGGGATTCACGAACCGTTTGGGCCGGTGAACCGTCGGCTTCGGTGTGGGCAAGAACAAGAATAGTTTCCATATTGTTAGAATAATTTTAGGCGCGATGCGGGGTTCTCATTGCTTGATCCAATCCACGATCTCCTTCGCAATGTCGTCGGGGCTGGCGTCTTTCACGATCTTCGTGTCCCGCATCTGCTTGGGCAGCGTGACACTGGCAAATTTGAGACCGTCACCCGCCAGCTTTTGCGGTTTGGCCTTTTGCAGCGCGGGCATCACCGTGCGCATGTTGGTCATGCCGACCTGGGGGTTATTTTTTGGCTCGGGCAGATTTCCCGTGGCCCAGCCCAGCAACGCCGGCGCGCCGGCGCATTGCGAAACTTGATGCCGTCCGCCTTCGATGCGTTCCCAAATCTCCATCGTTCCATCCGCGCTCACCTTCAATTCATCCACCCCTTGAAATTGGTCGCTGATGCCGAGTCGTTCGCCGAGCATTTGCAGGGTGGCACCGGCGCCGCGCGAGGCGGATTCCCATCCGCCGAACACCAGAAGTTTGGATTTGTCCAAGGCAGGAATCGCTTGAATCGCCTCCGTCAGCGCGGCGGCCACCTCCGTCGCCTCGGTAAAACCGCTGGCCGGGCCATCAAGCGCCACCAGTTCAAACGGCACTTTTTGCGCGACCGTCATCATTACCTGCTGGAGTTTGGCCTTGGGGCCAAAACTCACGAGCCAGACTTTGCTGCCGGGCAGATTTTTCGCCAGGTTCGCCGCCTCGAACAACGCGTGTCCCGCCCACGGATCGAGGACAGCCGGCAGCATCATTTCATTTTTCAAGGCCGGTCCGGCGGGTGATGTGACCGGTTCCAGGGTTTGCAACGGATCCGGAACGATGCCGGCACAAACGACAATTTGGTAGGCAATACTCATAAATCAGGGAATCACAAGTTCGCCGGAAATGCCGCAACAAAGGGTTGGGGCAGCCATTATTAGTTAATGCCAGCGAATTTGATTTCCCGAAAAGTTAATCAGCCGAAAGCCGCGCGCAAAGTAATTTCGCAAACAAGTTTTCCCAGGTGGAAACGAACCCGGTTTTACTCAGCCCACCGCGCCAGTTCTTCGCGCAATTTCTCCACCGGCAAACCGACCACGTTGCTAAACGAGCCGGAGATTTCCGAAATGATTTTTTCGCCGCCTTCCTGAATGGCGTAGGCGCCCGCCTTGTCGTAAGGATGAATCTGATCCAGATAGGCGCGAATCTGCCGGGGGGCGAGCGGATGAAATAAAACGTCGGAGCTGACCGCAAAAATGCGTTCGCGATGGGTGCGCAGACGCATCAGACAAACCCCGGTGACCACTTGATGGGTCCGTCCTTGAAGCCGCTCCAACATGCGGCAAGCCTCGGTTCGGTGACGGGGTTTGCCCAGGATCTCGTTGTCCAAAAAAACCAGGGTGTCCGCGCCAATGACCAAAGCGTCGGGAATTTGCTTGGCCACGGCCCGCGCCTTGCGGTGCGCGTTAAGCTGGCATACCTCCAGGGGCGTGAGGTGATCGTGCGAGACCTCGTCCACATCCGCCGCCAAGACCTTGAATTTGACCTGCAATAATTTCAGCAGTTCCACGCGGCGCGGCGACGCCGAGGCCAGGATAATGGGCGGCAAATTCACAGCCTGATTTTATCCGAATTTGACGCCGTGTCGAGCCGTTGAAATTAGCGTGCTTCCACCGCCGTTTTCCGCTAATCCATCCCCATGCAAACTGCTCGCACTCCTGCCAACCTCGCGCTCATCGGATTCATGGGCACGGGCAAAACGTCGGTGGGCCGGCTGGTCGCGGAATACCTGCATTTCAACTTTTTGGATACGGATGAAATGATTCAGGCGCGCACCAACCGCAGCATCAATGACATTTTTGCCCGGGAGGGCGAGGCCGCCTTTCGCGCGCTCGAACGCGAAGTGGTAAAAGAACTGGCGACGCGGGAAAGAACCGTCATTTCCACCGGCGGAGGCCTGCCGACCAATCCCGACAATCTGGTCTCGCTCAAGACCCACGCGCTGGTCATTTGCCTGTGGTCGTCGCCGGAAAAAATTTGGGAACGCGTGAGCCACCAATCGCATCGCCCCCTGCTCCATGACGCCGATCCCCAGCAAAAAATCCGCGATCTGCTGGCCGCGCGCGAGCCGTTTTACAAACAGGCCGATGTGCTGATCAACACCGATCTTCGTTCCGCCCGCGAAGTGGCCCAGCAGGTGGAATTGCAGTTCAAACTCGCCACGCGCGGATGAAAGCGGCCATTCGCCAGCAGGCTCTGGAACTCGGTTTTGATGACTGCCGGTTTACCAGCGCGGCCGCTTCCGACCATGCCGGCAAACTGAAAGATTGGCTCGCCCAGCAGCAACACGGCGAAATGCTCTGGCTGGAGCGCAACGCTGAAAAGCGAACCGATCCGCAAAAGGTTTTAGCCGGAGCCAAAAGCGTCATTACGCTCGCCACGAGTTACGCGATCCCGGATTCATCACCGCCACCTAACCGTAGTTCCAAGGGCGTCATCGCGCGTTACGCTCGTTACGACGATTATCACGACGTCCTCGCCGCGCCGCTGAAAAGCCTGTGTCAATTTATTAACGGTTTGGGCGACAGCAACACCCGCTCGCTTTGGTATGTGGATACCGGACCAATTTTGGAACGTGACCTGGCTCAACGCGCCTCCATCGGATTCGTTGGCAAACACACGAACCTGATCAGCCGCACGCTCGGCAACTGGATTTTTCTCTCCGAGATTTTGACCACGCTGGAGTTGGAACCCGATCCGCCGGAAAAAAATCATTGCGGTAATTGCACCCGGTGCATCACCGCCTGCCCGACCCACGCCATCACCGCGCCGTTCACGCTGGATGCGCGCAAATGCATTTCTTATCTCACAATCGAGTTGAAAGGCTCCATTCCCGTGGAACTGAGACCCGCGATCGGCAATCGCATTTATGGTTGCGACGATTGTCTGGCCACCTGCCCGTGGAACCGCTTTGCCCGCGCCGGCCATTTGATGCAGCCGTATTTTAAACCCGCTTTGCAGGCGCCGGACTTGATGGAGCTGTTGTCACTCGACCAGCCCCAATTCAAAACGCGATTCAGCCAGTCGCCCATTCTGCGCGCCAAACGGCGCGGTTTACTGCGCAATGTTTGCGTGGCCTTGGGCAACGCGGGAGACGCCACTGCGTTGCCCGCCTTGGCAAAAGCTGCCGGCGATCCGGAGCCGCTCATCGCCGAACACGCGCGGTGGGCGATTGATCAGATCAACACCAAAACCCGGGCTTCCGGATAATTTCTTCGGTCTGCTGAAATTATCCGCTCCGAGCCGTCCGGAAGTTGCATTCGGCCACTTTAACACTTACGCTCGCGCCCGTGGATTGGATCGATCAACTCACCCGATTCTGGCCGCATATCGCCGCGGGATTCGATTTGCTGGCCGCGTCGCTCGCCTCGGTTCATGCGCTGCTCAACAAGCGGGACACGCGGGCCGCCACCATCTGGATCAGCATCGTTTGGACGCTGCCAGTGCTCGGATCGATTCTCTATCTGGCGCTGGGAGTGAACCGCATTCGCCGTCGCGCTGTTCGACTGGGTGTTCACAAGACTTTCAGCCGCCCCGTGCCGGAGGATTTCGGCGAACCCGAGCCCGCGGGCGCCGAGCATCTCAAGCACATTGCCTGCGTGGTCAGCCGTTTCACCAGTCAGCCGCTCACCACCGGCAACAAAATTGAACCGCTGGTGAATGGCGATGCGGCGTTCCCAGCCATGCTGACGGCCATCCACTCCGCGAAATCATCCATCTCGCTGTGCTCCTACATCTTTGACAATGATCTTTCCGGGCGAAAATTCATCACGGCATTGCAACAGGCGGTTGCACGCGGCGTTGACGTGCGCGTGCTGGTGGATGCGGCGGGAACCCGCTATTCCTGGCCGCCCATCACCTGGCACCTGCGGGCGGCCGGAATTCCGTTTGCCAAATTTCTTCCCGCCTCATTGCTCACGCCCTGGCGCGTAGCCACGATGAATCTGCGCAATCACCGCAAATCGCTCATCATTGACGGCCACACGGCTTTCACCGGCGGAATGAACATCCGCCACGGCAACGTGCTGTCGGAAAATACCAACAGCCCGGTGCGGGATCTGCATTTTCTCGTGACGGGGCCGGTCGTGGCTTCGCTACAGGAAACTTTCGCGAATGATTGGGCGTTTACCACGCGGGAAATGCTCGATGGCGAACGCTGGTTTCCCGAATTGACGGATGCGGGCAACATCATTGCCCGGGTGATTCCCGACGGACCCGATGGCGACTTTGAGAATGCCCGATGGACGCTGCTGTCCGCGCTGGCCGAAGCGCAAACGTCCGTCAAAATTGTCACGCCCTACTTTCTGCCGGATGCCACCATCATCGCCGCGCTCAACCTGGCGGCGCTGCGGGGCGTGCAGGTGGACATTCTCTTGCCGGCAAAGAGCAACCTGCCGTTTGTGCACTGGGCGTCACGCGCTTTGTGGTGGCAGGTGTTGGAACGCGGCTGCCGTATCTGGCTGACACCGCCGCCGTTTGATCATTCCAAATTAATGATCGTGGACCGGCACTGGGTGTTGCTGGGTTCGGCCAATTGGGACGCCCGCAGTTTGCGTTTGAATTTTGAGCTGAACGTGGAGTGCTACGGACGCGAGTTTGCCGAAGCGATGGAACAGGTGATTTCCACCAAGTTGTCCGGCGCCAAGGAAGTCACTTTGGCCGAAGCGGACGGGCGCTCGATGCCCGTCAAACTGTTGGATGCCGGCGCCCGTTTGTTTTCGCCTTACCTGTGACCTGGTCTTCGCTCTCCGAACAAATAAAAAAACGCCACCGGGATGCGGTGGCGTTCTGAAACAAAGCAGAGATTCAGCCCTTCCAATCAAAGGCCTTTTTCTTCAATGCGTAAAGGTAACCGGCAAAGAGAATGCCGAGGAAGGAAATCATGGATCCCAGAATCAAGTTGCGGGTGAGATGTTCGGCCAGCATGTCGCGATAAACGACCGCCCACGGATACATGAAAACCACTTCGATATCGAACAGGATGAACAGCATGGCCACCAAATAGAATTTCACCGAGAAACGCGTTGAATTGGAGCCGATGGGATCTTTGCCGCATTCGTAAGCGGTGTCCTTGGCCTTGGTGGTCCGGGCGAATTTGCCCAGCAGCAGGGAAGCCAGCAAAGTGCCGGCTGCAAAACCGACGGCGACGGCGAGCAGAATCAGAACCGGGATGTATTGGGCGAGCTGCGATGGCGGCGTATGTTCCATGGCCAAAAGTTTAGTTTTTACCGGGGAAAATTCAATGCCGAATACCGGTTTCCAGCCATTTCACCATGGCCTCGCCAAAGGCGGCCAGGTCGCGCGGCGTGCGGCTGGAAATCAAGTTGCCATCGACCACCACTGGCTCGTTCACCCAAATGCCGCCGGCATTTTCCAGGTCATCCTTGATGCCCAGCGAACCGGTCACGCGTTTGCCTTTCAATATTTGGGCCGAAATCGGAATCCAGCCGCCGTGGCAGATAAACGCCACCAATTTGCCCTGCTCAAAAAATTCGCGGGTCAGTGAAATCACCCGGGCCTCCCGCCTCAACTTGTCCGGCATAAAACCACCCGGCACCAGCAGGCCAACGTAGTCTTCGCTGCGGGCATCGTTCAGCAACACCTCTGAACTTGCCGGATAGCCATGTTTGCCCGTGTAGATTTTGATTTCCGGAGCCGCACAACTCAGGGCATAGCCCGCAGCTTCCAAACGCAACTTGGGATACCAAAGCTCCAAGTCCTCGTAAACATCATCCAGAAAAGCCAGCAACGTCCGTTCCTTTTGCATGCCCAATTAATCCGGTAAAATCGCCGTGGAAACAAGCTTGGAAATCAGCAACGCCTGCCATTTGCAACGCGGCCCCCAAAATTGTTTTAACCGATGCAGCTCATAATTATTTTCAACTCACACCCTCCAGCCACTCCGTTATACCCTCTGGCATAGCAATCTACAAAAACACGCTTATGAAAACCTTATGGGCAACCCGGAATGAAACATTGAGCTGGAAGCGCTCATTCGTCTGGCTCGTCATGGCGGTGGCTGGTTTTCAACTGGCTTACTCGCTCAAACACCCCGCAGCCGGCGTCTGCATTTTTGGATATGTTTGCGGACTGATTCAACTGACGGATCAGCCAACCATTCGCCGGGCGTTTTACTTTGGATTGGCCACCGCCTTTCTGGGATATGCCCCGCAGCTATTTTTCTTCTACCATATTTTTAGCTTTGCCGCGATTGTCCTTTGGATCGTTCTGGCATTTTGGGTGGGACTATTCTCGGCCATTGTCTGGGCCGGCAGCCGGCGTTGGGGCCGGGCCAAAACGTTCTGGCTGATCCCAATTCTCTGGACCGGGATTGAGTTCTTCCGCAGCGAACTTTATTTTTTGAAATTTTCGTGGCTGAACGTCGGCTATGTTCTGTCCTCCGTCAGCGCCCGGCTGGGAATGTATGGCGCCGTTTTTTTGATATTTGCGCTGGCTGCAATCCTCCTCAACTGGCGAAACCTGACCAAACGGTCGCAAGCCGTCCTGGGGCTGGCAATCTTGCTCGCAGCGGCGCTGATTTTAATTCCAAAGGAAAAACCGGAAAACGCGTTAAAGAACGCGCCGGCCATCTCGCTCGTCGGCGTCCAACTGGAATTCCCTCCTGAATCGCTTATCCCCCGGGTGCTGGACCAGGCCTACGCCAAACATCCCGACGCAAACATCTTCGTCCTGAGCGAATACACGCTCAACGGCGGGATTCCCGACGCGCTCAAAAACTGGTGCCGCAAACATCAACGTTACTTGGTCGTGGGCGGAAAGGATTTCATCACCAACGACATTTATTACAACACAGCGTTTGTGGTTGGCACCAACGGCGGGATTGTTTTCCAGCAGGCCAAATGCGTGCCCATTCAATTCTTCAACGATGGCCGGCCCGCCCGGGAACAGAACGTGTGGCACTCGCCTTGGGGAAAAATCGGTCTTTGCGTGTGCTACGATCTGAGTTACACGCGCGTCACCGATAAACTGATCCGCCAAGGCGCGCAACTGCTCATCGTCCCCACTATGGACGTGGAATATTGGGGCCGGCGCCAACACGAGTTGCATGCGCTCGTCGCCCCGGTGCGCGCGGCCGAATATGGGGTTCCCATTTTCCGGCTTTGCAGTTCGGGCATTTCCCAAGCGGTCGATGCAACCGGCAACGTCATTGCCAGCGCCCCCATGCCCGGCAATGCCGCCGTGATGGCCGCGCGACTTCGCTTGCCGGCTCGCGGGCACCTGCCGGTTGATCGCTGGCTGGCACGGGGCTGCGCCTTTGCCACGCTCATGCTTCTGGCCGGACACCTTTTTCTGACGGGCAAAGATCGATCAAATCGTCTTCGAACAAAATCTTCAAACCCTGAGTGAAGTGAGATAAAACACTCAAAACCGAGTTTCCCCCATTGTCAATTGCCACTTGCGCCGATAGGTTATCCGACGTGCTCTCCACGCAACAGATGGCGGCATTAAATGCGGCAAACTGCGATGTCGCCTTTGACAACCGCACGCGCCAGCTCTATGCGACAGATGCTTCGCCCTACCAGATTGTTCCGGAAGCGGTGGCCTTTCCCAAAAACACCAGCCAGGCAGCGAACATCATTGAAGCCGCTTTGATTTCCGATATTTCAGTCACCCCGCGCGGCGGCGGCACCGGTTTGAGCGGCGGCGCTTTGGGCGACGGATTGATCATTGATTTCGCCCGTCATAATCGTTTGATCTGGGATTTCAACGACCAAGCCCGCACCGTGCGGGTGGGCGCCGGCGTGGTTCTGGACCAGCTCAACGCCTATCTGCATCCGTTGGGCTATTGTTTCGGCCCGGATGTGGCCACCAGTTCTCGCGCCACCCTGGGCGGCATGATTGCGAACGACTCGTCCGGCGCGCACACGCCGGTTTACGGCACCACCTGCCGCCACGTGCGCGAGATTGAAATTGTCCTGGCGAACGGCAAAATCACGCGCATCGGAGCCCATCTGGATACTTTGCGCAAACAACGGCTGCACGTTGAGGAATTGCTGGCGCTCAACTCGCTGCTGATTTCCGAGCAATTTCCCGCCGGATTGCTCAAACGCTGGCCGGGTTACGCCGTGAGCCGGGCGGCGCGGAATCCGGGCGACCTGATTCCGCTGCTGTGCGGCAGCGAAGGCACGCTCGCGGGTATTTTTTCCGCGGAACTGAAAGTCACTCCCCTGCCCGCCGAACGCGGCGCCGGATTAATTTTCTTCGCTTCCGTGGCCGAAGCCATGCAAGCCACGATGGCACTGCTGGACCTCCAGCCGGCCGCCATCGAACACATTGACCGTCCGCTCTTCGACCAAACCCGTGGCAACCGGGAATTCAAAGCGGTTCGCGACCTGTTAAAACTGGATTCGCATCCCTGCGAAGCCATTCTGGTGGTGGAATTTTTCGAAGGCGCACCGGAAAAATTGGAGCGCATGAGCCAGCGCAAATTGGGTTTGCGCCAAATGATTTTGAAGAACAACGGCGAGCGCAATCTCGTCTGGGCCATGCGCAAAGCGGGTTTGTCCCTGCTCACCAGCCGCAAAGGCAGCGCCAAGCCCGCCTGCTTCGTGGAAGACACGGCGGTGCGTCCGCAGGATTTGCCGGCGTATGTCGGCGGGCTGCAGAAACTGTTTTCGCGGCTTCAAATCGAAGCCTCATTTTACGGCCACGCGGCGGCGGGCTTGCTGCACGTTCGTCCGGTGCTGGATTTGCATCGCAAGGAGGATTTGAAGAAGTTCCGGCACGTTGCGAATGAAGTGGCCGCGCTGGTGGCGCAGTTCAAAGGTTCCCTGGCGGCGGAACATGGCGTGGGCATCGCCCGCACGGAGTTTCTCCAACAACAAGTCGGCGCTGAACTTTACAGTGTCATGCGCGAGATCAAGTCGGTCTTTGATCCGACCAACCTGTTCAATCCGGGGAAAATTATTGACGACGGCCGGTTCAAAATCGACCGCGACCTGCGAACCAAAAACCATGCCCCGCTCGTCCTGCCGTTTGCGCCCAAACTGGCTTTTGCCACGCGCGACGAATCGTTCATCGCCAATCTGGAACAATGCAACGGCTGCGGCGCCTGCACGAAGCAAACGCCAACCATGTGTCCCACTTACCTGGCCACAGGCGAGGAAGGCATGTCCACGCGTGGCCGGGCAAATCTGATTCGCGCGGCCCTGGAAGGCCGGGAAATCACCGACGCCGTGTTTGCGGAGGAAAGGGAATACGCCCTGAGCAATTGCCTTTCCTGCCGTGCCTGCACCACAGAATGTCCGTCCAACGTCAATTTGCCGCTGTTGAAAGCCGAGCTGGTTCATGCACGGCGATTGCGCAAGGGAATCACCTGGCAGCAACGGCTCATCGGCTCGGCGGATTTGTTGGGCCGGATCGGCACCGCCATGCCGGGATTGATGAATGTGCTGATCAATTTAAATTCCGTCCGGCACATCACCGCAAAGATTTTCGGCCTCTCGATCGAGCGTTATTTGCAGGAATACGCGCATGAGCGATTTGATAAATGGTTCGCGCGCCGGCGGAGCGCCATCACGCCGGTTCGTGGCGTGGTTATTTTGTGGGATGACACCTTCGTGCGTTACCAGGAACCGCATATTGGCCAGGCGGCGGTGACCGTGCTTGAGGCCGCCGGCTTTGAGGTCAAACTGCCAGCCCATCGCCAATGCTGTGGCCGTCCGGCTTTCAGCGCGGGCGATTTGGATAAAGCCGAAAAACTTGGCCGGCACAATCTGGCGCTGTTGCAGGCGACCACACATCAGGAACCCATTCTGTTTCTGGAGCCGAGTTGCTTTTCCATGTTCGCAGAGGATTATCGCGAACTGAAATTGGCGGGGGCCGGCAACATTGCCGCGCGGTGTTTTTTGTTTGAGGATTTCATCGGGCAACTGCTCGAACGCGAACCCGACGCCCTGAAATTCACCGAGCAGCCGGAACGGATTGTTATTCACGCCCATTGTCATGCCAAGGCGTTGAGCGACCCGGCCAACATGCAACGTCTGGCCGCGCGGCTTCCCGGACGCACCGCCGAATTGTTGGACACTGGTTGTTGCGGCATGGCGGGCGCTTTTGGGATGCTCGAATCGAAATACGAACTGTCGCTAAAGATCGCCGAACCGCTGGTGGAAAAGATCATTCATCAGCCTTACGGCACCACCACGGTGGTTTCGGGCACCAGTTGCCGGCATCAGGTGCAACATCTGGCGACCGTCCGCACCAAGCACATGGCCGAAGTGATTGCCGATGCGCTGGCTTGAACGCCGGAACAATTCGCCGGCGCATGACGAATTCCCGCTAAATCAACCCGTCACCAAGATATATTCAGAAAAATGGGATTTAACAGGCACAAGGGATTTTTCCGTTTGATGGCCGTTAAAAGCGAACAGGAAATCTTCGTCTTGCCAACGTGATACACTTCCGTCCGGAACGCGGACTCAATAAAGTTTCCCGACGATTTTGGGGGCGGTATAATTTTAAATGACTGCAATGATTGAAGACCATCCGCACTGCCCGTCATGGAAACGGCATACGTGTCCGAGCGTCTGGCTTCCGACTTGGTCGGGGTTGGCTGCGCCAGCACCGCCATCTCCTTCATTTTACGTTCGCGCAATTCAACAGCTTTTACTGATGCTTCGGCAAATTCAGCCCGCAAGTGAACCGCTGGCGGAACGAAGAAACGCTCCATCCCAGACAGGCTGTTGGTTTGAGCTTTGAGACTCAGCGCCATCCCCAGCATCGCCAACCACTTAGTTAATCGACGCAAATCGCTGAACATAAAACACTTTCAAAAAGCGGATTTACAGATTTTCGGGCAAAAGTTTGATCCTTTGAATTCAGGTTATTGAGTTCATCGAAGTCTCAAACGTTCAACTCGTCTCGCCAAGAGTCATACTTCGACAATTTGAGTAATTGAATGGTCAAAATAACTCTTTTAAATCCACTAATTCGCGGAGCCCGCAAGCCACTTTGTAAACGGCTGATCATTAAGCATTAACTTACAGCTTAAAAATACCCTTAAAGACTAGAGCAAATTAGCCGATGCGAAATTTGTTGTGCTTTTCATCCAACCATAGGGGCTAGGATTAAATGACGAGCATGGCGGGTATTTACAAGCATCTATGCCAAAAAAGATTATTACGGTGGATGACGCCATGACCATGCGTAAAATGATCAGTTTTACGTTAAAAGAGGCTGGGCACGAGGTCATTGAAGCGGCGGATGGAGCTATCGCGCTAAACCTGCTCCGGAACCAAGCAGTGGATTTGGTCATTAGCGATGTCAACATGCCCAACATGGATGGCATTACGCTAACCCGCCGTTTACGCGAACTACCAAATTTCAAAACCGTCCCGATCATTTTGCTGACCACCGAATCCGCCCCGGAAGTGAAGTCCCAGGGCAAAGCCGCCGGCGCCACCGGCTGGATTGTCAAACCCTTCAAACCGGAACAATTGGTGGCCCTCCTGCAGCGACTTTTCCCCGTTTAATCCAACCGACATTTTTATGGCCAACAACGACGCCCTCCAACAGCAATTGATCAAAGACCTGCTCGTTGAGAGCGCTGAAGGTCTGGACCGTTTTGACCGCGAAATCCTGGCCATTGAAAAAGGCGAGGGCACGACGGAAACCCCCAACATCGTGTTCCGCGTCATTCACACCATCAAAGGCACCAGCGGTTGTCTGGGGCTTAATAAAATTGAATCCGTGGCGCATGTCGGCGAAAACCTTTTAAGCGCCTGGCGCGACGGGAAAGTCGAGGTCAGCCCGGAAATGACGACCGCGCTGTTCGCCTACTCGGACGCGCTGCGGGAAATGCTCCGTTGTTTGGAAACCACCGGCGCCGAAGGCAGCGCCGACTATTCGGATTTGCTGCAACAATTGCAAGACTTGCTCGACACCACCGCCACCCCCGCGCCCGAAGCTCCCGCCGCCCCGGCTGGGTTTGGCCTGTTCGAAGATGAACCGGGAACAAACGTTCCCGCCCCCCAACCCGACGCCGAGCCAGTGGCCAAAACCGTTGCTCCCGCGGAAAGCGACAGTCCCGCCAGTAAAGCGCCATCCGCAGCGGCCTCCGCCATCCGGGTGGACGTGGGCCAGCTCGACAAGCTGATGAATCTGGTCGGGGAACTGGTGCTGGCCCGCAACCAGATTGTGCAATATTCCGGCCAGGCGAAGGACTCCGCCCTCATTGCCGCCTCGCAGCGCCTCAACATCATCACCACCGAATTGCAGGAGAGCGTGATGAAAACCCGGATGCAGCCCATCGGCAACATCTGGTCCAAATTTCCGCGCGTGGTCCGCGATGTGGCGCATGAACTCGGCAAAGACGTGCAACTGGTAATGGAAGGGCAGGAAACCGAACTGGACCGCACCATCATTGAGGCCATCAAAGATCCGCTGACGCACATTGTCCGCAACTCCATTGACCACGGCATCGAGAAACCCGAAGCCCGGGCCGCCGCCGGCAAGAAGTCTCAGGGCAATTTGGTGCTGCGCGCCTTCCACGAGGGCGGACAGGTGAACATTGAAATCAGCGACGACGGCCGCGGCATCGACATTGGCCGCATTAAACAAAAAGCGATCGAAAAAGGCATTGCTAATCACGATCAAATTTCGCGGATGAGCGACCGAGAGGCGTTCAATTTAATTTTTCTTCCCGGCTTTTCGACTGCGGAAAAAGTGACCAACGTCTCCGGCCGCGGCGTGGGCATGGACGTGGTGAAAACCAACATCGAACGCATTGGCGGCTCGGTGGATATTCTGAGCGAAAACGGCAAGGGCACCACGCTGAAAATCAAGATCCCGCTGACGCTGGCCATCATTCCCGCGCTCATCGTCACGAGCGGGGGCGAGCGATTCGCCATTCCGCAGGTCAGCCTGCTGGAACTGGTGCGGCTCGAAGCGGAACAGGCGCGCAAGGGCATCGAAACGGTTTACGGGGCGCCGGTTTATCGCCTGCGCGGACAATTATTGCCACTGGTTTTTTTGAACCAAACGCTGGCCGGCACCTCCCGGGAGCGGGCGGGCGGTTCAGGGTTCATGCAGCAACAGGCCCATGACACCGGCGACCTGTTCCTCAAGGCCCGCGAAGCGCACCGCAACTGGCTGCGAAAGCTGCGCCAGGTGCTTGAGGGCACCCAGACCATGACATTGGAAGAAGCCGGCTCGCATACGCTTTGCGCGCTAGGCAAATGGATTTACGCGGATGGATTGAAGAAATTCGGCGCAGTGCCTGAAATGCAAGCCCTCGAAAAAGTCCATCAACATTTTCACGATGCCGTCAAGGAGGTGGTTGCTCAGAAAATTTCGGAAAACCCAGTCAAAGCCGAGGCCGCATTTAAGCGCGCCACAAACATCTCCCGTGACGTCTTCAATTGCCTCACCAACGCGGAAAAACGCATCGTCGAAAATCAGAACATCAACATCATTGTCCTCCAGGCAGACGGACGCCAGTTTGGTTTGGTGGTGGATGGGATCAATGACACGGAGGAAATTGTCGTCAAACCGCTCGGCAAACAGCTCAAGGCGATCACCTGTTTTGCCGGCGCCACCATCATGGGGGATGGGAAAGTGGCGTTGATTCTGGATGTGCTCGGCCTGGCCCAGCACGCCAAGGTCATTTCGGAAGTCCGCGATCACGCTTTGTTGGACAAGGAAGAATCCGCAACCCGGATCGACAATCGCCAGACGCTGCTGCTGTTCGATGCCGGTGCCGGCTCGCGCATGGCGCTGCCGCTTTCGCTGGTGGCGCGACTGGAAGAATTTCCCCGGGCCAAGGTCGAAAACTCCGGCACCCAGGAAGTCGTGCAATACCGCGGCCAAATCCTGCCGCTCATCCAGGTTTCCAAATACGTCACCACCACGCGGCCCTCCGAGCCGATCTGCTCGGACCCGATGCAGGTGGTGGTCTATTCCGAACAGGGCCGCAGCGTGGGCCTCGTGGTCAGCAAAATCAACGACATCGTCCAGGAAACCGTCACCGTCAAACGCGAGGCGGCGGGCAATGGCATCCTGGGCTCCGCTGTCATTCAGAACAAGGTCACGGATCTGGTGGATATTCCGGCCATTATCCGCGTGGCCGCGCCGGCTTTTTACGAGAACCACTCTCCGGCCGCAGATTCAACCCCGGAAATGCAGGCCATTCTATGAGTGAAAGCAAACAATTCTGCACGTTTTTTGTCAACGGCCTGTTCTTCGGCGTGGAAGTGCTGAAGGTTCAGGAAGTCATCCGTTTTCAAGACATGACCCGCGTGCCGCTCACTTCGCCCACCATTCAGGGATTGATCAATCTGCGCGGTCAGATTGTCACCGCCATTGATCTGCGTCACCGGCTGGAGCTGCCGCCGCGCGCCAATGGCGAGCTGCCCATGAATGTGGTCGTCCGCAGCGATGATGGCGCCGTGAGCCTGCTGGTGGATGAAATCGGCGACGTGGTGGAAATCAACGACGATGTTTTTGAGAGCGCGCCGGAAACCCTGCATGGCGTGGCCCGCGACCTGATTCTGGGCGTTTACAAACTCAAAGACCGCCTCCTGCTCATCCTTGATACCGAGCGCACCATCAACGTGTCCGCCGCCTTGACCATTTGAACAACCAACCACAAATCACCAACCCACAGAACCGAAGATCCCCATCCGTTATGAAAGCGAACATTCCGTCCATCACCACCAACGGCCAGAGCCGTCAAATCCGTCCCGGCAAAACCCCCAAAGCCCGGGGCGCGGCCAAGCGCACACCAGCAGAGACTGAAGCCTTGCTTGTCCAAATCGCCGAGCTGCAAGCGGAAGTGGCCGACCTTAAGACTCGTCGCGACATCATGGACATGACCAGCATCGTGTCTGAATCGGATTTGAGGGGCGACATCATCACCATCAACGAAAAATTCTGCGAAGTCTCCCAATACCACCGCGAAGAATTGCTTGGCAAGCCGCACAATATCGTCCGTCATCCCGACATGCCCAAGGAAACTTTCCGTCAATTGTGGGCCACCATTGGCCAGGGCAAGACCTTCCGCGGCATCATCAAGAACCGCAAAAAAGACGGCAATCCGTATTACGTGGACGCGGTGATTGCCCCGGTGATGGGCAAAGATGGCAAGCCGGTGAAATATATCGGCGTGCGCTACGACATTACCGACATGGAATTGGAACGCCAAAACATGCGCGGCGTGCTGGCGGCGATTGACAGCGCCTACGGTTACATTGAATTTGACACGCAAGGAAACGTGCTGAAGGCCAACGATCAATTGCTCAGGATATTGGGTTACCAACGTGAAGAATTTGTCGGTAAAAACCAGCGGATGCTTGTGGATGCCTCCACAGCCAATTCGCAGGCCTACGCACAGTTCTGGCAAGATTTGAACAATGGCAACATCAAGGCCGATATTTACAAGCGCACCACCAAAGCCGGCCGCGAAGTCTGGCTGCAAGCCATTTATTCGCCAGTCAAGGACGACATGGGCCGGGTGGTCAAGATCGCGGAGATTGCCACGGACGTCACCGCCGCCCGGTTGCAACAGGCCGACTATCAAGGGCAGCTCGCTGCCATCAACAAGGCCCAGGCGGTCATTGAATTTAATCTCGATGGAACCGTCATCACCGCCAATGACAATTTCCTTCAGGCGTTGGGTTACACGCTGGACGAAATCAAGGGACAACACCATGGCATATTTGTTGATCCCGTTTACCGTGCCGGGGCTGAATACAAACAGTTCTGGCGCGACTTGAACGACGGCAAATTCCAGGCCGCCGAATACAAACGCATTGGCAAGGGCGGCAAGGAAGTCTGGATTCAAGCCAGCTACAACCCGATTTTCGACCTCAACGGCAAGCCCTTCAAGGTGGTGAAATTCGCCACAGACATTTCCTCCGCCAAAGTGGCCAGCTTGAACAACCAGCGCCAGATTGAGGAAAGCAACCGCACGCAGGCGGTGATTGAATTCACCAACGAAGGCGTCTGCCTCAGTGCCAACGAGAATTTCTGCAACGCCCTGGGCTACCGGGTGGAGGAAATCAAAGGCAAGCATCACAGCACCTTTATCGAACCGGCCTATCGCGAGAGCGCGGAATACCGGCAGTTCTGGCGCGACCTGAACGACGGCAAATTCCAAACCGCCGAATACAAACGCATCGGCAAAGGGGGCAAGGAAGTGTGGTTGCAGGCAACTTACAATCCCCAGTTTGACATCAACGGGAATGTCAACCGCGTGGTGAAATTCGCCACGGATATTACCGCCCGCAAAGTGGCCGAGGCCAAATTGGTGACCACCTTGCGAACCGTATCCGAAAATGCCCAGGCGTTGTCCGCCTCGTCCGAGGAACTCACCGCCGTCAGCCAGCAAATGAGCGCCAACTCGGAGGAAACCTCCACGCAGGCCAATGTGGTGGCCAGCGCCTCCGAACAAGTGACCAAGAATGTGGCCACCGTCGCCACCGCCGCCGAGGAAATGAGCGCCAGCGTCAAGGAAATCGCCAAGAACGCCAGCGACGCCGCCAAGGTGGCCACGCAGGCCGTCAAAGTGGCGGATGACACCAACAAAACCGTCGGCAAACTCGGCGAGAGCAGCATTGAGATTGGCAAGGTCATCAAGGTGATCACCTCCATCGCCCAGCAAACGAACCTGCTGGCGTTGAATGCCACGATCGAAGCCGCGCGCGCCGGCGAGGCGGGCAAAGGATTTGCCGTGGTGGCCAACGAAGTCAAGGAACTGGCCAAGCAAACCGCGACGGCCACCGAGGAGATCAGCCAAAAAATCGAGGCGATCCAAAACGACACCAAAGGCGCCGTTTCCGCCATCGAGGAGATCGGCAAGATCATCAACCAGATCAACGATATTCAAAACACCATCGCCAGTTCGGTGGAAGAACAGACGGCGACCACCAACGAAATCGCCCGCAACGCGGCGGAAGCCGCCAAGGGCAGCAACGAAATTTCGAAGAACATCACCAATGTGTCGGAAGCCGCCCGCAGCACCACGGAGGGCGCCAACAACACCCTGACCGCCGCCACGGAACTCTCCAAGCTCGCGGCCGAGCTGAAGCGCGTGGTGGAACAGGGTAAAGTTTAAATCGTTCGGTCGCCGGGGAACGCCACGCCTCACCCCCTTGCGTTCTCCGGGCCAACCCCTGTCGCGGCCAGCCCTCCGCAACTTTGTTCCCAATAATTATGAAAATGTTGATAGTGGATGACTCGAAAGCGATGCGGACTTTTTTGTCCAGTCTGGCGCAGCCCATGCATTTTGCCGTCACCGAGGCGGCGGACGGACGGGATGCCCTCGACACCATGATCAAAAACGATCCGCGCGAGCCTTATAACATCGCGCTCGTGGATTGGGACATGCCGCGCATGAATGGATTGGAATTCGTCCAGCACATCCGGCGCAACCGAGATTTCAATGAAGTGAAGATTTTAATGGTCACGACCTCCAACAGCATCGAGCGAATCAGCCAGGCGCTGGAAGCCGGCGCCAATGATTTTCTGATGAAACCAGTGACCAAGGATAATCTGGCCGAGAAGCTGCAAATTCTGGGGTTTGAGGAGTAGGGATTATGCCCAAAACACGCGTGCTGGTCGTCGATGACGCCGTGGTGATCCGCAAGATCATCAGCGAAACGGTGAATCGCGACCCGGGTTTGGAAGTCGTGGGCCTGGCGTCCAACGGCAAGATCGCCCTTCAAAAGATTCCGCAGGTGAATCCGGACATCGTGATTCTGGACGTGGAAATGCCGGAAATGAACGGATTGGAAACGATCCGTGAACTGCGTAAGACTTATGCCAAGCTGCCGGTGATCATGTTTAGCACGCTGACCGGCAAGGGCACGGTAACCACGATTGAAGCGCTCACGGCAGGAGCCAGCGATTATGTTTGCAAGCCCGCCAATGTGGGCAATGTCACCGAATCCATTCAGCGGCTGGAGTCCGAGTTGATTCCCAAGATCAAGCACCTTTGTCCCGGCGCAGTCGTTCCCGCCCCCCCCCGCCTGCCTAAAGCGGCAGCTTATTTGCCTTCCCAGCGCACCGACGGCTTGCAGCCCGTGGAGATACTGGCGGTGGGCACATCCACCGGCGGCCCGAATGCGCTGGCGGAAATGTTCAAAGGGTTTGCCCGCGATTTTCCCGTGCCGATCGTCGTGGTCCAACATATGCCGCCGATGTTTACGGCGCTTTTGGCGGAACGTTTATCCGCCAGCACACCCGTCAAATTTGTGGAAGGCCAGGCAGGCATGCCGGTGCTGCCCGGGCAAGGCTACATCGCTCCCGGAGGCAAACACATGGTAATCGTCCGGTTCAACGGGAAACCCGTCTTGCAGTTGAACGAAGAGCCGCCGGAAAATTCCTGCCGGCCGGCGGTGGATGTCTTGTTCCGCAGCGTGGTGGCCGCGTATGGCGCCGGCACGCTCGGGGTGATCCTGACCGGCATGGGTTATGACGGCCTGCGCGGATGCCAGTTAATCCGCGAACGACAAGGACAGATCATCGCCCAAGACCGGGAAAGCAGCGTGGTCTGGGGTATGCCCGGCGCCGTGGCCGAGGCGGGGCTGGCGGATACGGTCGTGCCGCTGTCCCAAGTCTGCACCGAAATCCATCGCCGCGTCAAATTGCGCCGGCCCCCAATGCCGGGTGGGTTAACGCATTAATTCTATGCCATTAAGTTCAGAAAATTTTGAATTCATCCGGTCCTTTGCTTATTCAAGCGCCGCCATTGTGCTGGAGCCGGGAAAAGAATATTTGGTGGATACCCGGCTATCGCCGCTGGCCGATCAAGGCGGGTTCGACTCGCTGGACGACTTCATTCACAAACTGAGGAGAGATCGCGCCAACACGCTATTCCACGATCAAGTCATCGACGCATTAACCACGAATGAAACCTCCTTTTTCCGGGATTTTCATCCGTATGAAGCGTTGCGACATCAAATCCTGCCGCAGCTGATCGAGCAGCGCCGAACCAGCCGACGGCTGATGATTTGGTCCGCGGCAAGTTCCACGGGGCAGGAGCCGTATTCGATTGCCTTGTTGATCAAGGAATATTTCCCGGAACTAGCTTCATGGAATGTTTCCATCCTGGGCACTGATCTGTCCTCGACGGTGCTGACCCAGGCTAAACAAGGCATTTATTCCCAACTGGAGGTGAACCGCGGCTTGCCGGCCCCACTGTTGATCAAACATTTCTCCAAAACCGAAAACAACAAATGGGCCATCAAAGATGAAGTAAAAAAACTGGTGGAATTCAGGCAGATGAATCTCAACAAACCTTGGCCCATTTTGCCGGCGTTTGACCTGGTGTTCATTCGCAATGTGATGATCTACTTCGACATCGAAACCAAGAAAAACATTTTAAAGCGGATTCGCAATTGTCTGCTGCCCCACGGCTACCTGTTTCTTGGTTCCGCCGAAACCACCGTGAACCTGGACGCCGAATACAAGCCGGTGACCTTCAACCGGACGGTGGTTTATGAATCCATCAGTTCCTCCCGAAAGGGCGCGGCGGCGGCGTTGTCCACCGCAAACTGACCCGCGTTAAACCCGCCCCAAACCGATCTGAACGATCCGGCGAATACGCGCAAGGAATTCATCCTGATTGTCGAAGACGGTCGGACGCAGGCGGCCTATTGCAACATTCTGGAGTCCGCCGGCTACAAAGTCATTCAGGGGAAAATAGCCGGGAAGCATTGGCGCTGCTGGAACGTCAGCCAGTCCTGATCATCAGCGACGTCATGATGCCGCTCATGGATGCTGGCGACCGGACTGCCAAGACCGCGAAATACTTTCCCAGTTTGTGCCGAAACAAAAGCGGCAGACCGGGGCAACGCCCCGACGCCGCACTTTCGGTTTTCAAGCTTAAGCGGCAACGCGTGACGCGACCTGCCGCCCATGATTGGAAACTTCAGGCAGCCAATCGCCAAAACCATCGGCTGGCCAGGGGCGATTGATTTGAAAGCCGGTTAATTCACCACCTGAACCCGATAATAACGCTCGGGCGTCGCGGTCAGATCCACATTCAAAACCACCGGCGCGCCCGTGCCGGTCTGTTCCACGCCCAACTGCGTCCAAGTCGCATCCGTCAGGTTGTTTTTATACTCGATCCGATAGGTTTTCCCGGGAACCGTGGGCCAGCTCAATGTCAGCGAATGGCCGCTGATGCCGTCGGAAGTGCCCACGGGCGGAGTCAAGGTGGTAACCGTGAAAGTCTGCGCGGAACTGAGCGGCGGCACGCCATCATCCGTCACGCGCACGGTGACTGCATTCGTGCCGGGCGTTTGCGCCGCGGTCGGCGTCCACACGAACAAACCCGTGGCCGCATCAATCGTGGCATTTGCCGGCGCGCCCGGATCAAGCGAATAGGTCAGCGTTTGCGCGGGCACATCGGCATCTGTCGCCTGAACGGCAAAGCTGAGGGTTTGCCCGAAATACAAATATTGGTTGCCCGGGGAAACGACATGCGGCGCCGTGTTGGGGGCGACGTTGTTGATGCCCGGCGTGGCGTGCGGCAGCGTGTAAATAGTGGCGCCACCATCGGGGTAACGGCCTTCACTGATGTCGCTGACCTGCTCGCCAAACGTGACGTAATCAATGGCGTTGCCGGCCGCATCATATAAACCAATGCTCGCGCCGCTTTTGCTGAGCTTGAAATTAACGTGCAAATCGGTCGCGCCGGCGGTGTTTTTCTTGTCGGCCCACACCAGCAGGAAGCCGTGTGGCGGAATGGGGTAGCCCGAAGGTATCAAAAATTCCGTTTCATTCGTAAGCGAATGGGTCAAATAATACCCCGCCAAATCCACGGTGTTGGTGCCATAGTTGTAAAGTTCAAACCAGTCGTCGTATTTGTTGTTGTCCAACGGATCCTGGATGGTGTTGGTATTGCCAGCCATCCATTCGTTGATGGCCACGGAGATGGCCGGCTGGGCCGCACTGTTGGTGGCGCCGGGCGTGATGGCATACATCGGCTGACGGTAAAACGGCTGGGCATCCGGCAGATCACCGTAGGAATAATTCGCCGGCAGCGCGGAATAATTCAGATAATCCACCACCTGCAAACGGCTGCCCACAAAGCGCGAAAGCAAAATCGATCCGGTGCCCGGCGCCAGCCGGAAACTCGTGTGCAATTCAGCCGGCGTGGATAATTGCGGTTGTCCATCGCACCAAATCGTCATGAATTTGCCCGGCGCAATGCTGGAAGTGGCCGGGAACGTCCACGGCGTGGCCACCGAAAGATTGGTGCCCAGATAAAGTCCGTTCAAACTGACGGTGTTGGTGCCCGGATTATACAATTCCACCCAGGGACCGCGTCCGCCGAGGGCATTCGTTGGTCCGGTGAGATTTTCGGGTTGAACTTCATTCAGCCAGAGTGGCGGAAATGCCGGCAACGTGGCCGCTGTGGAACTTGCTGATCCGGGCGAAGCGGTCGCTGTGGAAACCACCGAGGGTGGCGCCGGATTAAACGTCGGGACGATCGAAGCGCTGGAAAGACGCGTGATGAGCGGATTGCCATGGGTGGTTTGCAAATACCAGAAACTGAGCGTGTATTTGGCTCCCACCGTCAGTCCCGAGACGGTGTCCTGATAAATGGCGTTGCCGCCGCCGCTGCCCGCCGCCGTGGCGATGACATGCAAACTGTTTGTGCCTTTGTGCCTTTGGGCGGAGCTGATGGCGGAGGAAGTAAAATTCGCCGTCAAATTCCAGCCCGTGCTCAGGGGCAGTTCAAAATCGCCATTGGTCAGCAGATTGCCGCCGGTTTCGGGCACCAAACCGGGAACGAGTTTGAAATCGTCCACATAAATGTCGCCCGCGCTCTTCAAATAAATGTAAAAGCGCGAAGACGTGGCGGTCATGTTCGTCCACACATACACCCACTGCGGCGTGACCACCGGATTGCCCTGGCCGACAGACCAGTTGCCCGCGCGGCTGGTGTCCTGCTTGGGATCAATGACCTGGAACGAGGCGCCCGGATTCAACGCGGCGGATGACCAGGGTGAATTCGTCTCGTAACGAACCCGGTCGATCACCACGTTCGTCGTTCCCGGCTGGATGAGCGAAAGGGTTTCACCTTCTGGTGGTAAATTGCCGCTAAATTCGGCAAACACCGGACAAGTGGAATTGCAGGCATTTGCGAAGTTCACCGCGCTCCGCGTCAGCACCAGGTAATTGTTTGGAGCGAGGAGGGTGCCGGCGGGAAACGTGTAACTCAAGCCGTTCACCTTCCAGCCCGAGAGATCAAACGTGGTGTTGGTGGAGCGATTATACAATTCCACAAACTCCGCGGCGGGAACCGCCGGATTGAACATGATTTCACTGAACACGATATTGCCCGCCGGCGACGCGGGCACGGAGGCGTTTTTGATGGTGACGGTATTGGTGCCGCCGATCAAATCACCGTGGCGGTCATGGGCGGTGATGCTCCAGAGATTGGTGCCAAATGACGCGGGCACCGACATGGTCCATCCGGTCAGGCTGTTCCACGTGGGCTTGAACGTTTCTCCATTGATCATTAGCGCGGTCACTTCAAACGGCGCGGTGCCGGAAAGCGTCACCGCATTGCTGCTCGCCTGGAAGCTGCCGGCACTGAGCGTGAAATCGGCGGCATCCACCGCCGCCACCTGCGTGGCGATGCTGCCACGCGCCTGCGAAACCCAGGTTTCAATGGCGGATGGATTTTGCGCGTTGAAACCATCGGCGACAAATGCCGCATATTTGGCCTCCAATTTCGGGTTCATGACCGAATCCGTCATGCCGCCGTTCACCAACTCCTTCAACGCGCGCCAATACATGCGCATAAATTCCGGGGTGCTGTAAATCTTGGACCAGCCGGTGTCGCCGGGATTGGTCAGGAGATTCTGTCCCGGCCCCCACGTGATGCGGTTGCCCAGCACAATGTTCAAATCAAACATGAACATCGTCCAGCGGTGCTGCGGGCTGACCCAGCCGTAAACATTCTGTCCGTTTTGCACCCCCCAGCAATCCCAGTCCCCCGCCGCGTGATTGACCGCCACCAGCCGCATCCAGTTCTCCATGTCGGCCACGGATTCCATCAATTGAACGAAATTGGCGGACGACGATGTGGCCGCCAGCGTAAGCGAAAAAACATTGGAATAATTGTTCAATGAATCGGGCGTTTCCCGCATCTCGTAGTTCCAGCGATAAGCCGCCATTTTCTGCGCGCCACCGGCGGTGGTAAACTGGGTCAGTTGATTCCAACGGACGTTGTTAAACGGCAGATAATTGCCGCTGGGCGAGGCGGCAAATTCAAACCACGGCTGAAGCTTGTAAAGCGATCCGCCGGTGTCATTCGGAAAATATTCGTCCTTGGCACTGACGCTCGGGCGCAACGCGTCTTCCATGAGCGCCCCGCGGCGGTGTCCATTCACATAGACCGCGACATACCGCCGGTTCACCCACGGAACGCCCACCGACCGCAGGAGCATGTTGGCGGCCTGTTCACGTTGCAACGTGGCGTCGTTGACATTTTGGTTGATGTTGTCGTCCTGAATGTCATTCCCCGGCCAGGCGATTTTGTTGAAAGAAGTTCCCCCCAACAACAGATCATCCTTGGGCATACTCCATTTATAATGGCAGGCCGCGTTGCCGGCGGGCGAATCAAACACCTGATGATACGGGCTCCCACCGTAACGACCTTTCATGTTGTAAATCACGCGGTTCCCGTAAACCAGGGTGCCGTCCATTTCCTCGTTGCTCAAAATGGGCAGCGCCACCCAGCGGTTCACGTTCGTTTGGGTCAGCCAATAATGATACGCGCCAAACGTGCTGGGCGGATTCGGATCGCCAAACATCACCACACATTCGGGCGTCACACCGTTGTCATTGACCAGCGCCGGAAAACGGCTGCTGGCACCGGCTTTGTCCGTGGCGGTGAGATAAAAGGCGACGGTGGCGCCCGCCGGCTGCCTGGGAATCGTGGCGCTATAAACGCCGTCCTTGGCAATGGCATCGCCGCCTGTGCCATCGTCCGCCATGGCCACCTCCGTGTAAGTGGTGGCCGGATCGAGGCGGTAACTGACTTTCAAAGAACTGATGCCGTCGGGATCAGCCACCCGCGCCGTCACGACCACCGCCTGACCGGCCGCCGGCAGCGCAGGCGTGTGCGTGACTTCATAAATCGCCGGGGGTGCATTGGTCGCCACGCGGCTGTTGGGCAGACCCGGCGTGCCGAGATTTGCCGGAATGGGCAGGCGGCCGGTGGCTTCCAGCCAGTTGCCACCAAGACGCAACAGCACTTCCGGACAGCCATGCAACCAGCGGGCCTTGAATCGCAGCGTCGCCGTATCGCCGGAAGCCAGCGACGCGTTGGAGAGCTCGACTTGCGCCGAGTTGCCGCCGGTCCAGATGCGATCATCGGTGCGCAGGTGCAGCGCATGGCCACCGGACGGGTAGCCGGCGTTGGCCTCCAAGCTCGATCGCGAATGATCGCCGAGCAACTGCCAACTGCCCAAGCCGCTCTCAAAATCGGGATTGGCCACGTAATTGTCTCCGTTGGTGCCGGGACGGACTTCAATGTTGTCCACCAAACATTCGCCGGCATCGAGCAGGCCGATCTGCGCAAAGCTGATGCTCGAACCGTAGTTGGCGCCGTTGTCCAGCACCCCCGTGGTTTCAATGTTGGTCCAGACGGATTTGGCCGAGTCATCGCTGTCCGCCCAGTTGGCCGCCAGGCGTTTGTCGGACCGCGCATTCACCAATTCCAGACTGCTGCCACCGCCATCCGACCATCGGCCCCAGCGTCCGCCGGTGCCGTAGGTCACTTCATCGACGATGAAATCTACATAGTTGGTGACGTTCACGCCGGTATTTGTATCCACAATGCTGCCGGGCAGGGACAACGCGAGCCGTTCGCCCTTGCCGGACAGTTTGCCGCTAAAGCCACCCACGGTATTGGTGGAGTTCAACTGCGGATAATTGGCCAGCAGATGCGCCACGTTTTCCGCCACCACCAGATAACCGTTCGGCGCAATCAGGGTGTTGGTCGGAATGGTGTAGGTAATGCCCGCAACGAATTTCCACCCGCCCAAATTGATGGCGTTGGTGCCGTGGTTATACAATTCGACATATTCATCCTCAACCTGGCCGGAAATCGGATGATACATGATTTCGTTGATGCCGACGGGGCTGATAAGCGGTGCGGCGTTGTTCGTGCCCAGGGTTTTGCTCATCAGCGGATACCATTGCGCGGCCCCATCCGGATAGCGGCCGCAGGCAATGCCATTGCGCTGGGCCTCGAACTTCAAGGCATCCAAAACCCGCGAGCCATCGGGATTCTTGAAATAAACGGATTCCCCCGCGGCGTTCAGGCGGAAACCCAGTTGCATTTGGGTGAAGTAAAGAAAGCCGCGCGCCGGGATGACAGTGTTGGTGGGAATGGTAAAGCGGTTCGTCGCCGCTTCATCGCTCAACGTGCAACCGGAAAGATCCACCGCTGTGTTGCCGTGATTGTAAAGCTCGATGGCATCGTAATCCGGCGGATCGGTATGCGCCAGAATTTCATTGATCACCACCGCGCGCAATGGGCTGGGATGATACGTTTCAAAGGTTCCGGGCGAACCGCCCACGCCATCGCTCAACGCCCACGCGTGGGGATCGGCTTCGCCATAAGACGGCCGCGCCAGCACAATCGAATGCCCGGTGCCATCAGCCCCCATCGGCCAAGGCGCCGTGTCCGCATAATTAACATCCAGCAGCAAGGCGCCGTTTTCATCGAGCAATTCAATTGGGCCGGTGGTTTTGAGGGAGCCGACATACGGCCCCATGACGCCGCCGATGCCGTCGGCATATTCCAAATCGGACGGCACCGCCGCCACGACGATGAATCCGTTGCCGGGAATGCTCGTGTACGCTGGAAAAGTGAAAGCAATTTGTCCCGCCAGCGTGTAACCGCCGATGTCTTCAGACCACGGATTGGAATTGAACAATTCGAGAAATTCCGTGTTGCGAGCATCCGCGCGTTTGGCCGGTTTATACATGATTTCCGAAATGGCAATGGGCGTGCGCCGGCTGGATGGCCCGAGCGGCTCCGTGCCGGTGTCCACCATGCCCACGACGGTGCTCACCGTCGGCCCCAAATCGCGAAACTGCGCGGTCACCGCATTGCCATTGCGGTGGCTGGAAACGGACAACCCAAAATAAATTGAGCTGGGCAAGGCCAGGGTAACGCTGCCCAATTGCGTCCACATGACGCCATCGTAGCTGGCATAGCTGGTGAACAGATTGCCGGTGCGTTTCAAACGAAGCCATTGCTTCTGGGGATTCGGCGGAAATGATCCGGTCATCACGGCTTTCGTGTAGGCGATTTGCCGGTATTCAAAGTAACTCCCCTGCAAGCCCGGCGTGGCCACGGCCGCCGCCATCCGGCTTCCGGTATCCAGCGTTTCACGGGCCATCAAAGCGGCTTTGGCCCACGCATCCAAACTCCCCAAGCCCGCCACGCGCACCTGCCGGTCGAAGTCGCCGGAAACGATCTGAAAGCTGAAATTAACCTGGTCGGAAACACCACCGAGATCACCGCCACCGGCGGTGACATCAAAGCCGTCGCTCGTGGGCACGGCACAGCCCGCCGGCAAAGCACCACCGAGATCTTGTGAAGATAACGGCGAGGCTAAAAATGCGACCGCACTGTTTGGCGCAATTAAATTGGGCGTGTAGGCGCGATCGCGCACCGCGCTGACGAGGATCATGTAATTGCTGCCGTAAACCAGCGGCGCCGTCGTCAACGTCACCGTGACATGATCAGACGCCAGCGTGGCCGCTGTCACGGCCAGGCCATTCGTGAAAACGTAATGGGCTGTGTTCGTGGCGCTCGCCGCCTCCACTGGTTTGGCGAAAACCACTTGCACGTTGGTGATGCCGATGTTCAGCGCCCGTGAAAGGGTCGGGGGATTGGTGTCAGGATAAACCGTCAACGTGGCGTTTGCGCTGACCGCGCTGTAATTCACGCCCGCCACGGTGTTGGTCAGGGCCACTGAAAATACGGCTCCGCTGGCCGGCGGCAGCGGATTGCTGAGACGATACGTGTCATTGGTTTCGCCAGCCAACGCCTGGCCGTTGCGGAACCACTGAAACTGCACCGGGCGACGGCCGTAATAATTCACCGAAAAAATCGCCGGCTGTTGTTCGTTGACCGCGACATCCTGCGGTCCGCCGGAGACGATGACCGGTCCGCTTTGCGGTGAAACATCCGGCCCCAACTGGTAATTCTGCGTCACTTCGGCCGGCGACAATGCGGCTGAATAAATGCGAAATTCATCGATGGTGCCGTAAAAATACGGATCATTGTATTGGGAACGGCCAAGCCAGTCGTTCACCGTGCTGCCAATGGCGGCAGGCGTGAAGGTAAAGCTGTCATTCTCGCCCGCCAGCGCGCCGTCGATGTATAATTTGGCGGTTTGGGAATTCGCATCCTGCGTCCACACCAGATGATGTTCGATGTTAAGAGACGGTCGCGCGGCGATGTCCAAAACCTGCTCACCAAAACCTAAATTGTAGGAGCCACGGACACCTCCAAAACCCGCCGGGATGGACATGAACATGTAGCTCACGCCACCGCCTTGTTTGCCCTCGCCGCCGGAACTGTTGCCAAAATCATAAAGCCGCGCCCAGCCGTTGCCGCCCTTGTCCGTAAACCACGCTTCGAAGCTGATGGAATTTAAATTGGTGAACAGGTTGTTCGGCAAATCCACGTAGGCGCTCGAACCGTTCAAGGATACGACTCCGTTGCTGATGGCGGCACCCCCTGAAAGAGTGCCGTTGGCACTGTCTTCAGAATCACTGGCATCCGCGCTGAAACTGTAGCGGTGAATGAGGGTTTGCGGCGGGGCGGTGACTTGGATGACTTGGGAATCCATCACGCCCTCAAAATTGGCGGTGACGGTTGCGGTTCCAGATTGAACGGCGGTGATATAACCGGACGGGTTGACGGACACCACACTCGGATCACTCGACGTGTAAAGCACGCCGGACAACGATTGCAGACTGACATTGGTTATATCGGAAAAATCTCCGGTCAAGCCGGCGGATTGGGCCGATCCCGGAATCATCGTGGAACTGACATGCAAATTCACAGCCAGCAACGTCCCGGGATTTGTCACCACCGTGTCTGGTCCCGCCGCATCATTTATGGCGATTTGAAGCGGATCAATGGCGCCATTGTAAATGCGAAATTCGTCAAAGCTGCCGTAGAACAATGGGTCGTGCCATTGCGAACGTCCGATCCAGTCGTTAACCGTCGGCCCCAAAGCAGCCGGCGTGATGGTCACGTAATTATTGCTGCCCACCAACATTCCATCCACATACAGCCAGGCCGCCTGCGCATCGCCATCGGATTCCCAGACGACGTGTTTGCGCAGACCAACGGTAAGTTTGTTTCCGGTCCAATCGATCCCCTGTTCGCCGCTGCCGACCGTGTAAGCTCCGCGCAATACCCCGGAACCGCTGGGCGACGTCAAAAACATGTATTGCAGGCCGGAAGTGCTGGAACCCAGCGGAAAATCTTCCCCGCCCGAGCTGTTGCCAAAATCGAAAAGCCGCGCCCACGCGCTGCTGCCGTAGTCCGTCACCCACATTTCCATGGTGATGGAGTTGTAATTGGTCACCAAATTGTTGGGCAAATTCACGTAGCCGCTGGAACCATCGAGCACGACTTTGCCGCTGTTGATGACCGCGCCGCCGACCAGTTGGCCATCGGCGCCGCCGACCACATCCCGGGCATTGGCATCAAACGGGTATCGATGGGTGAGATTGGCGGCAAATGCGGAAGCTGAAAATCCGGCGAAAATAATACTCGCCCACAACGCGGCTACGATGCATCGGGAAGACATGTGAGATTGAAAAAATATAATTTAGAGATCACCACGAAACAAGTTCGAGTTTTAAGACTCTTAAGTAAATCGCCCGAAGCAGCGGCGATTCTTCACGCGTCAGGAAACGCTTCAACAGTTCTTTCAGCCCGGATGAAGGGGCCTCAGCCGGCTTTGGCGGACGGCTTCCCAGGCAGATAAAGCGTATTATCGAGCAGCCGGATACCCGGACTTTGAAACGCGATCCGTCGTGACTTGTAAAGTGCGCCCAGCGCTTGCTTGAACGCATTTTTGCTGCACCCAAACCGATCCCGGATGATTTCCGGAGCCGTGCTGTCATCGAACGGCAACGCTCCGCCATTCGCCTCCAAAGCTTGGACGATAAGCTGCTTGAGCGGAACAACCCGTTGATAACCTGATAGATCCAGGCTTAAATCCAATTTACCATCAGCCCGCACCGCGCGAACAAATCCCTGAGTCCTTTCACCAACGGTCAGCGGCCCGGCCAGGTTGCTGTGATAGAGCAGTCCCATTCGATCATTGTCCACAATGGCATTGTATCCGAGTGGCGTCCGCCCCGTGACCAGCAATTTCACCGGCTGTTTGGGTTGATACGTGTCGCCGGAGCGATTCAAGAATTTGCGCAAGCGCGTGCTGGCGACAATGCGCCGGCTGCGCGGGTCAAGATAAACAAACACGGTGACAGTTTTACCCACCCGCACCGGAACTTCCTGCTCTTGGAAAGGCAGCAGCAAATCCTTCGGCAAGCCCCAATCCAAAAACGCGCCCACGCGTGAATTGATGCCCACCACTTTCAAACAAGCAAATTCATCCACCATGGCCTTGGGCATTTCCGTGGTGGCCACCAGCCGGTCTTCGGAATCCAGATAGACGAATACTGGCAATTTTTGTCCCAACTGCACCTCGCGCGGAATATAACGCTTGGGCAAAAGAATATCGCCCAGCTCGCCGCCATCGAGATAAAGTCCCGGGCTGGTGGAGCGTAAAACGGTGAGCGTGTTGCGGCGGCCAATGATTGCCATCTTGAAAGACTAATTCATCAAATCCTGTTTCCAGAGAAAAATCTGCGTTCGGAAATTCGACGTGCCCGGAGCAAAACCGGGGTTTCACCGGCCGCGGATATTTTTATCCGCCCTGAAAAAATAACAACACCTTGCCGGCACACTCAAATTGGAGAAAACCCGATTTTAAATGGAAAAACCGTAATTTTCGGGTTGGCATTGCCTGTGCTAAAGTTGGCGTCGGTTGAAATGTTTGGTTATGTTTTGGGTGGGGAACCCAGGCGGTTGGAGCAAACGCGGGTTGGGGAACCGGCGTTCCGTTTCAACCGCTTTCAAAACAGGAGGAACACCTCGCACGCGCCCGGTTGATTTGCCTGCAACTTGAACCGCGCATCATCAAGGAGGTGGTGGTCGGTTGCAACTGGATTAACGTGGCGCGTGCGTGTAACCAACCATGAATCCACTGCCGAGCATAACATTCATCAGCCTTCTCGTCGTGACAGCCCAGGCCGCTTGGTATAATTTTCGCCGGTGCAAACGACGACCTTGACCCTCGGCCATTCGCCCGATCCGGACGATGCTTTCATGTTTTATGCTTTGGCAAAGGAACTGATTCCCTCGCCCGGCTATCGTTTCGAACACATTTTGCAGGACATTCAAACGCTGAACGAGCGCGCCACCCGCGGCGAACTCGACATCACGGCGGTCAGCATTCACGCCTACGCCTTCGTCTCCGACAAATACGCCCTGTTGCCCAGCGGCGCCAGCATGGGCGACGGCTACGGCCCCATGTTGGTGGCAAAACAGAAATTTTCGCGGGACGAAATTGCCAAAAAGAAAATTGCCGTGCCCGGCACCATGACCAGCGCCTTTCTCGCGCTGCAACTCTGGCTCGGCAAGCCGGCCAAGGAATTCAACTACGTCGTGGTGCCGTTCGACCAGATTTTTGCCGCCGTGAAAAACGGCATGGCTGAAATCGGCCTGATCATTCATGAAGGCCAGTTGACGTATCAAAACGAAGGCCTCGTCGTCTGCGAAGATCTGGGCATTTGGTGGGGCCGGCAAAACGACGGGCTGCCCCTGCCCTTGGGCGGCAATGTGATTCACAAGAAATTCGCCCCCGCCGTGCGCAAGCAGATTTCCGACACCCTCACCGCCAGCATCCGTTACAGCCTGGATCACCGCCCCGAAGCCGTGCAGCACGCCCTGCAATACGCCCGCGACATGGGACGCGATCTGGCCGACAAATTCGTGGGCATGTATGTGAATCACTGGACCCTCGATTACGGCGAAAAAGGCCGCGAATCCATCCGGCGCTTCCTCGGCCAGGCCTTTGACCGCGGCATCATTCCGCACCGGCAGGAATTGGAATTCGTCGTGTAATCACGGCCATTGCGAATCATTGATGGCGCGCGCGGCAAGGCCGGTTCCCCATGAAAGTCGCTGAACACTTCAAACGCGAGGAACAGTCAGGTCCGGCCACCAACCGGCCGGCGTGGGAGAATTTCAAAATATCTCAACCGCTCGTCATCGCGCTCCTGCTGTTTGGGTTGACGTGCGTGCTGTATTGGCCGGCTTGTCAATTTGATTTCCTGAGCTACGACGACCCGATGTATGTCACCGGGAACCCGCGGGTTCTGGCTGGATTGAGCCTCAACAACGTGGCTTGGGCATTTCTCACCAATGACGCCGCCAACTGGCATCCGCTGACGTGGCTGTCACTGATGCTCGACATTGACCTTTTCGGCAAAAACCCGCACGGCGTTCATCTCGTCAATGTGCTGCTAAACGCCGCGAACAGCGTGCTCGTGTTTTGGTTGATGCGCCGCTGGACGAAAAAACTCTGGCCCAGCGCCATCGTGGCGGCCCTGTTTGCCGTGCATCCGCTCCATGTGGAATCCGTGGCCTGGATTTCCGAGCGAAAGGATTTGCTGTGCGCGTTTTTTACGCTGCTTACATTGCTCGCCTACAGCCGCTGGGCCGCGCCGCCACCCGGTCAAAAACCAGCCAAGTTGGCCTACCTCATGTCGTTGCTTTGGTTCGCGGCGGCGCTGATGAGCAAACCGATGGCCGTCACGTTGCCATTCGTGTTGCTGCTGCTTGACATCTGGCCGCTGCACCGATTTTCGCTGGAAAGTTTCCGCCCCGGCGAAATTAAAAAACTTCGACCGATAATCATCGAGAAAATCCCGTTTCTTGTCCTCACCCTGGCGGTCTGTGCCATCACCATTCTGGCCCAGAAGGAAGGTGGCGCCGTCGGATCACTGGCCACGTTTCCGATGTCCGTTCGCGTGGAAAATGTCTTCGTTTCCTACCTCCGCTACATTGGAAAATTTATCTGTCCCCTCACCTTGGCCACGCCCTATCCGCACCCGGGACATTGGCCCTGGAATTTATTGCTGGCCTCATTGGTCGTGTTTGTATTGGCGAGCGCGGCGGCGTTTCGCCTGATGCGAGCAGCGCCCTGGGTTTTCTTCGGGTGGTTTTGGTTTGTGGGCATGTTGGTTCCAGTCATCGGGCTGATTCAAGTTGGCACTCAATCCATGGCGGATCGGTATGCCTATCTTCCCATCATCGGGCTGCTCGTTATTTTGGTTTGGGGAATTTATCTTCTGATTTCAAAATGGAAAATCGCTCGCTGGCCCATCAGGTTGGCTTTGGTTCTGGTCTTATGTCTTGCGATCGGCAAAACCCATGTTCAGCTGGGTTACTGGGCGAACGACGGCGCGTTGTTTCAGCACAGTCTCGCGACCACCCGCGACAATTATGTGGCCCGGATCGATCTGGGAACGTGGCTGGCCAAAAACGGCCGGACGCAAGAGGCGCTGGAGCAATACGATGCCGCGCTCAAAATGAAACCTGACGACCCGCTCGCGCTCTACGACGTGGGCAACGCCTTTGCGCGGGTAGGCGGCTGGCCGCAAGCCGCCGCCATCTATCAGAGAGCTTTGCGCCTGGCGCCAAACGATTTGGATTTGCTGAACAATCTGGGCTGCGCCCAACTGGCTTTGAACCAGTTGCCGGAAGCCACCAGCAACTTTGACGCGGTGCTGAAAATCAAACCGGACTACGGCCAGGCGCACAACAACATGGCCACGGCACTGTTCAAACTGGGACGTTACGAGGAATCCGCCCGGCACTTCTATGCCGCGCTGAAAACCGCCCCGGACAACGCGCAAATCTGCGCCAATCTGGGCGATGCCCTGTTTAAAGCCGGCCATCTGGATGCCGCCATTGAATGCTATCAACAAGCCGTGCAACTGGAACCCGGGAATCAAAAATTTCAGTTCAAACTGCAGGCCATTTCACAACGCCCGCCCATCATACCTTCAACCAAATAAACACGGTTTTCCAAGTTCGGCAGATGCCTGGGATCGTAATTATTTCCCATCCGTCACGATTTCACTCCGCGAGCGTCATTTTTCCATCGAACTGCGCGCTTAAACCCGAAAACCGCAGTTGGCATGGGGACCACCCGCAGCTCGCGGGTGGTTTTCGGCGGCCGGCCGAAAACCTCGTTGAACCAATATTTCTCCGTTTTGTTCGATGAAGATCATGGTGGGACGCCAGGTTTGGCGGGCCGCCAAACACCGCCGGCCAGCGCCGGCGCTCCCCAACTGCGGAGTTCGGGTTAAAAATTCCGCTAAATTTGGATTGTCAGCGAGCGGGTATTTGCTAGTATTTTCGCTCGTTTGCCCCGGTTTTTCCGGGACATTTTAACGGTTCAGCCGGTTTTGACCTCAAGATCGGCGGCCATAACCACACCAAACATAATCCCGTGTTCCGCGGGATGCTTCGGGAAACCGGAGTTTTAACCAAAGGAAAATTGTGAGCACTATCGGAGTAAAAGAATTGTTGGATGCCGGCGTCCATTTCGGACATCAGACCAAGCGCTGGAACCCCAAGATGAAGCCGTTCATTTTCGACGCGCGCAACGGCATTCATATCATCGATTTGAGCAAGACTGAAGCGCAGTTGAATACCGCGCTCGACTTTCTCACCGCCACAGCCCGCAAAGGCGGCAAAATCTTGTTTGTCGGCACCAAGAAACAGGCCCAACAGGTGGTCAAAGACGTCGCCAAGGAAACCGGCCAATTGTTTGTCACGGAACGCTGGCTCGGCGGCACATTGACCAATTTCACCACCGTCAAGACCTCCATCAAACGCCTCAAGGAAATTGAAAAGATGGATGCCGACGGCTCCATGAACGACTACGTCAAGCAGGAACAAGCGGTCATCCGCCGCGAAGGCGCCCGGCTGCAGAAATACTTTGATGGCCTCCGCGAGTTGGACAAAATGCCCGCCGCCTTGTTTATCGTGGATGTGAAACGCGAACACAACGCCGTCGCCGAAGCCAAGAAACTTGGCATTCCGGTCGTGGCCCTCGTGGACACCAACAGCGACCCCGATGACGCGACGTATCCGATTGCCGCGAATGACGACGCGATCCGTTCCGTTCGTCTGATTCTCGGCGCTATTTCCAAGGCGATCACGCAAGCCCGCGCGGAATTCGAATCCAAGAAATCCCGCCGCGTCAACGAAGACGCCGCGCCCGCCGCCACCGCAGCCGCAGCCCCGGCAACGGCCTAAAACTGGTTTAACTTGACGGACGGAACCCGCTTCCGTCCGCTCAATTTTAAATTTTCAACTTTTAAAATTTATGGCTGAAATCACTGCTGCAAATGTGGCCAAGCTCCGTGAGATGACGGGCGTTGGCATGATGGAATGTAAAAAGGCGCTCGTCGAAGCGCAGGGCAATATTGAAGCCGCCGTGGATCTGCTCCGCAAATCCGGCGCCGCCAGTGCCGCCAAAAAGGCGACCCGCGCCGCCAACGAAGGCGTCATCGCTCAGTTTGTCGCCCCCGGCGGCAAGGCCGGCTTGCTGTTGGAAGTCAATTGCGAAACCGATTTTGTTGCCCGCAACGAAGCATTCCGTGTTTTCGCGGACGAACTCGCCAAGAAGATCGCCTCCAATCCCGGCGCCGATCTGGAAGCTGACCGCCAGGCGGCCGTCAGCAAGCTGGGCGAAAACATCAAAATCGCCCGCAACGCCAAACTCGAAGTCAGCGGCAACGGTCTCGTGGCCGCCTACATCCACACCGGCGCCAAGGTTGGCGTGCTGGTGGAAGTCGGCTGCACCAAAGCCGAGACCGAAGCCAAGGATGAGTTCAAGCAGTTGGTCAAGGACATCACCTTGCAGATTGCCGCCGGTTTCCCCCACGCGGTCAGCCGCGAAGAGGTGGCGCCCGAAGTCATCGCGAAAGAGCGCGAAATTGCCGCCAATTCGGATCGTTTGAAAGGCAAGCCCGCCGCCGCGATGGAAAAGATTCTAGCCGGCGTTCTGGAAAAATTCTTCCAGACCTACTGCCTCGTGGACCAGGGTTTCGTGAAGCGCAATTCCGAAGTCAGCGTCAAAGAACACGTTGCCCAGATCGGCAAACAGCTCGGCGATGAAATCTCCATCCGCCGTTTCGTCCGCTTTCAAGTCGGCGAAACCAACGCGTAATCCACATTTAACGAACCCTTCAAGGCGTCCGGAAACGGACGCCTTTTTTGCACCAGGGAACCCGGTAACGCCATTGGAATCCTGCGCAAATCAGCCAGAATCGGGGCTTGGCATCAAAAATCCAATTTGACACTTCAAGGTATTTACGCCACAGTGGCTCCGTTGACTGCGAAATTCCCCTTGCCGATCTGAGGAAAAAAATCCCATCGGTCAGTAAATCCAAATTGAACTTTTCCTGACGCAGACCGTCCAATTCGGGACAATCATCCTGAAGCATTGTCGGCTGCCACTGGGTTTCCCGGTCAGCCAACTGAGATCGAATTTATGGCAAAAGTTTCCACCAAAAAGCCCGCCAGCAAGAAATCCGCCAAAGCCGCCGCCGCCGCCAGCACACCGCCGACTGAGACGGCGGCTCCTGCCGTCAACCAGCCGGCCCCAGTCCCCGCTGCACCCAAAACTTCCGAAAAAGCCTCCGGCAAAACTGCCGCCGAAAAGGCCAAAGCGGCGCCGGTTGAAAAACCCGCTCCTCCCGCGCCGGTCGAACCGGAACTGCCCGCTGAACGCACGGTGGACAGCATCAAAGCCGCCGCCCAGGAGGATGCTCAACGCGATGCTTCGATAATGGAATCCGCAAAGTCTTCCACGGCCTTGCGCCCGCCTTCAGCCCCGGTTGAACCAACGGGAGAAGAACCGCGCTACATTGAGCGCCGGGGCTACCAGCGCGACCGCATCGCCACCTCCATGAACATCGCCAAGCTGCAGGCCATGCAGATGACGGAATTGAACGCGATGGCCAAGGAGTATGGCGTGGAAAACTTCGGCACCATGCGCAAGCACGAGGTTATTTTTCATATCCTCCAAAAAAACGCGGAACGCGCCGGCGTGTTGTTTTCCGAAGGCGTCATTGAAGTTTTGCCGGAGGGCTTCGGCTTTTTGCGTTCGCAAAGTTTCAACTACCTGCCCTGCCCGGAGGATATTTACGTTTCGCCATCGCAAATTCGCCGGTTTGATTTGCAGACGGGCAACCTGATCACCGGCCAGATTCGTCCGCCGAAAGAGAAGGAAAAATTCTTCGCGCTCCTGAAAGTTGAGGCGGTCGATGGTGAGGATCCCGACAAGGCCAAGGACAAAACTCACTTTGACAACCTGACGCCGTTGTTCCCAAACAAGCGGTTCATTCTGGAAACCTCGCCCGATGAGTTGAGCACGCGGGTTCTGGACTTGGTTTGCCCGATCGGCAAGGGCACGCGCGGCTTGATCGTGGCACCGCCGCGCACCGGCAAAACAGTCATGATGCAAAAAATCGCCAACGCGATTTTGAAAAACAACCCCGAATCCTATTTGTTCATTCTGCTGATTGACGAGCGTCCGGAAGAAGTCACCGACATGGAACGCACCTGTAAGGGCGCTGAGGTGATTTCCTCCACCTTCGATGAACCGCCGGAGCGGCACGTGCAAGTTGCGGAAATGGTCATTGAAAAAGCGCGCCGCATGGTGGAACACAAGCGCGATGTCGTCATCCTGCTCGACTCGATCACGCGCCTGGCACGGGCTTACAACACAGTGCAGCCGCATTCCGGCAAGATTTTGTCTGGCGGCGTGGACGCCAACGCGTTGCACAAACCCAAACGCTTCTTTGGCGCCGCCCGGAATATTGAAGAAGGCGGTTCGCTGACCATCATGGCCACGGCGCTGGTCGATACCGGCAGCCGCATGGATGAAGTGATTTTTGAAGAATTCAAAGGCACCGGGAACATGGAGGTTCATCTGGATCGTGCGCTGGTTGACCGCCGCATCTTCCCCTCCATCAACATCGAACGCTCCGGCACCCGCAAAGAAGAATTGCTCTACCATCCGGACGAATACAACCGGGTGGTGGTGCTGCGCCGCGCGCTCACCGGGGTGCCGCCGGTGGAAGCCATGGACCTCATGCTCGGCAGGTTGCGAAAAACAAACAGCAACATTGAGTTCCTGCTTAATATGTCAATCAGTTGACAAATGGACAGCGATAGTCTTGCATTTTTTGCCACAGCTATGGCAATATTCGCATAGTGAAAGCCAAAGGACGTTTCGCGTATTCCATAAAAACAAGCTATTTCAAAGACATTACTAATGAAACTGTTTGCCTGCTCAAATATTCTGCCGCTGATGGCGGCGTCTCTGTTGGTGGCTGCGCTCGCGGGTTGCGGCCGTGACTCGGTCAAAGTTTACAACGTGGACACCAATGACACGACCTCGGTTCCATCGCAAACTGCCGGGGCCATGCCCATGACCATGCCTAACGGGTTGCCCGCGCCGGACAACAGCGGTCTGCCAAAGCTGAAATATAAACTGCCGGAAGGCTGGAAGGAAAAGCCGCTTACGCAAATGCGGGTGGCCAGCTTTGATGCCTCCGCCGGGGGCAAACAAGTCGATGTCAGTGTGATCCCGCTCGGCGGCATGGCCGGCGGCGATTTTGCCAATGTCAATCGCTGGCTGGGCCAGGTGGGCCAGCCGCCCATTGCTGAGGCGGAATTGCCCAAACTGACGGAAAAAGTCGAAGTTGCCGGCCAGCCGGCCGATTTGTATGACCTGGCTGGCACCAACGCCGGTAGCGGCAATGTGGAACGGATCATCGCCACGATTTTGCATAGCGGTGACACGGCCTGGTTTTTCAAAATGAACGGCGACGGCGATGTGGTGGAACAGAACAAATCGGCGTTCATCGCGTTTTTAAAATCCGTTGAATTCGGAGCCCCGTCCGGAGCCGCACCGGCGGCGATGGATATGAGCCAGTTGCCTCCGTCACATCCGCCCATTGGCGGCATGGACATGAGCATGATGGGCGGCGCTTCCATGCCGTCAGCAGATGCCACCAGCAAACCGGCTTGGACCGTTCCCAGCGGCTGGCAAGAAGGGCCGCTCGCTCAGTTTCTGACCGCCAAATATGTCATCAAAAGATCTGGGGACGAAACGGCCGAGGTCAACGTCAGCGCTTTGAACGGCGATGGCGGGGGCTTGCTTTCCAACATCAACCGCTGGCGCGCACAGTTGGCCCAGTCGCCCATTGCCGGGGCCGACCTGGCCAAGCTGGCCACCATGGACATGTCCGGTGGGAAAGCCACCTTGGTCGAGATTTCGGGGACGAACCCACGCACCAGCAAGCCGGCGGAACTCGTCGGCATCGTCTTGCCCTTGGGCAATCAAACCTGGTTCTACAAACTGATGGGCGATGCAACCGTGGTATCTCAACAAAAAGCGGCGTTGATTCAGTTTGCCCAGTCCGCGAAATATCCAGCCGGACAGTAGTTAGTTGGCCATTGCGGCTTTTGACTTTTGCATGAAAAAAATCGTTGATTTCTTCATCTCGCTGAAGCTGACGGTCGTTTTGCTGGCATTTGCCATCGTGCTGGTTTTTGTCGGCACGCTGGCCCAGGCCGATGAAGGACTCTACGGTGCCCAAGCCCACTATTTCAAACAGTGGATTGTGATTGGCGCCCACATTTTCGGTCATGAAATCCCGCTGATTTTGCCGGGCGGCTATCTCATCGGCACGTTGTTGCTGGTCAATTTGGTTTGCACACACATTTACCGTTTTCAATTTACTTGGAAGAAGCTGGGAATTCAGATTGCCCATGCCGGAATCATTGTGTTGCTGGTCGGGCAGCTCTCCACGGATCTCCTGTCGCGCGAATTGCAGATGCATTTCACGGAAGGCGAAACGCGGAATTACTCGGACAGTTCCACGGATTTCGAGTTGATCTTCGTCGCTGGCGACCAGGTCATATCCATCCCCTACAAATTACTGAAGCCCGGTCAGGAAGTTGAAACAGCCGCCCTGCCCTTTGCGATTCGCGTGAAAGCACGCTGGCATAATTCGGATGTGAACTTTCGGGCGCCCATGCTGGCCAAGGCTCCCGCGCTGACCACCAATGGCATCGCCGCGAATTTTGATTTCAAGCGGGCCGAGGATATTAAGACCACTGACCAGCGCAATATTCCCTCCGTGGTCATTGAACTGCTCACTCCCACCAACTCGCTCGGCACTTGGGTGGCAAGCGTCTGGGCCGGCGATCCCGCGCTCGTGGATACGGTGCGCAGCAGCTACGCGCAAAGCGTGGGCATGGGCATGGCGCAAACCATTGCCAGCCAGCTGGCCGCGCCTCAAACCGTCACCGTCGGCGGAAAGCAATATTCGTTCACCATGCGGCCCATGCGGATTTATCATCCGTTTTCCCTGACGCTGCTCAAAGCGACGCATACGGTTTACCCGGGCACCATTACGCCGACTGACCCCGAAGGCATTCCGAAAGATTTTCGCAGCCGCGTGCGCATCGACAATCCGCAAACCGGGGAAAAGCGCGAAGTGGAAATTTCCATGAACCACCCTTTGCGCTATGGCGGCTTCACCTTTTACCAATATCAAATGGATGCCGGCCAATTGACGCGGCAAGCCGGACGCGCCGCCTCTTCAGTGTTGTCCGTGGTGCGTAATCCCAGTTGGTTGACTCCTTACGTGGGTTGCACCATGGTGGGAGTGGGGATGGTGATTCAATTTGTCTATCACCTGATTCGGTTTATTACCAAGCGCCAAACCAAGAACACATGAAAAAAATTTTCCAAAAATGGACGCCACCATGCTTGATGTTGGTAATGGCGGTATGGTTCCTTGGCAACCTCCAGCCGGCCAAGGACAAGAATTTCGACTTCAATGAATTTGGTCAATTGCCCGCCATTGACAAGGGCCGCATCGTCCCGCTGGATACCATCGCCCGCAACTCACTTTTACTGATCCGCGAAAAACAGACTCTCAATACGGAACCATGGAAGAGTTGGAATGGGCACCCACGCATCATTTCGGCGACCGAATGGATGGCCAATCTGATGATGAATCCGACGGTAGCAGACGCCTGGCCGGTTTTTCGCATTGATAATCCCGACTTGATTTCGCTTCTGAAATTGCCCGAAAAGGACACCGCCAAACAGTCCGATGGCAAACATTATTCCTGGAATCAGATTCAGCCCGTGTTGAGCGTATTCGACAAGGAAAACAGCCGCATCCGCGCCATCGAACCCAGCCACCGCACGGCTTACGAAAATTCCGTGTCCAAGCTGGAACAAAATTTATTCGTTTACGTGCAGTTAAAAAACACCGTTCAACCGGGCGACGCCTCGGACTGGCCGGCTGAACTTGGTGATTTTGAGGCGCTGATTCCCGCTGGCGTGGCCGCAGCCGAAGCTCAACAGGCGGGCAAGCTTTTTAATCAAACCAATTTCGCGGCCTTTGCCGGCTATGTGCAGGAATTTCAATACATGGCCAATTTGGAACCGCCGTTGATCGTGCCGCCCAACGGCAAACAAGACTGGCGTCGCATGGGCGATGCCCTGCTCGCAGCGCCCCACGGCACGCCCATTGATAATGCGATGCGCGATTATGCCAACATGGCGGGCGCCCTGGCGGGAAACAAACCTGATGCGTTTAACGCCGCGTTGAATGATCTGCGATCCCGTTTGATTTCGCAACAAACCAAGGCCATGGCCAAAGCCCGGGCCGAGGTTTTTTTCAACCAGATGGAACCGTTTTATAACGCGATGGTCATTTACGTCCTGGCCGGGCTGCTGGCGTTTTTCTCATGGTTTAATCTCTCCGAACTGCTCCGCCGCTCTTCCGTGTGGCTGATCTGGCTGGCGTTTGCCATTCACACCGTTGGATTGGTTTACCGCATGGTTCTCGAAGGCCGCCCGCCGGTGACAAATCTTTACTCATCCGCCATCTTCATCGGCTGGGGCGTGGTGCTGCTCGGATTGATTCTGGAGCACCTTTATAAAAATGGCATCGGCGGCGTGGCCGCTTCGGTCATTGGCTTTATTACGCTCATCATTGCCCACCATCTGGCCCTCGAAGGCGACACCATGGAAATGATGCGCGCCGTGCTGGACTCAAATTTCTGGCTGACCATTCACGTCGTCACCGTAACCATTGGATACGTCGGCACATTCCTGTCCGGCTTCCTGGGCTTGATTTACATCCTGCGGGGCTTGTTCACCAAAACCTTGGATGCCGCCACGGGCAAGGCCCTAGGCCGGATGATTTATGGCGTGGTCTGCTTCGCCACCTTGTTCAGCTTCATTGGCACCGTCACCGGCGGCATTTGGGCGGACCAGTCGTGGGGACGTTTTTGGGGCTGGGATCCCAAGGAAAACGGCGCGCTCATCATCGTGCTGTGGAACGCGCTCATTCTACATCTGCGCTGGGGTGGTCACATTCGGGAACGCGGCCTCGCGCTCTGTGCGGTCGGCGGCAATATTGTCACCGGCTGGTCGTGGTTTGGCGTCAACATGCTGGGCATCGGCTTGCACAGCTATGGGTTCACTCAGGCGGCTTTCTTCTGGTTGATGCTGTTTGCCGTCAGCCAGTTCGTGTTTATCGCACTGGGGTCGCTGCCGATGAAATTGTGGAGAAGTTTCCAAACCCCACCCGCTTCGGAAATCCCGCCCACAGATCAAAGTTTGGTCTGAGTTGGGCGTTGCCGGAGCAATCTTAAACCACGTTCAGCGGCGTGAACGTCCGGCCAAGAATCGGGGCACTCGGCGTGCGCAACCAATTTTCCAGCACACCCGCATAGACACTGCGAAAATCCACGTTGAATTTCACATCGCCCTGAAATAAATCGCCCGGGGCCAGGCTGGGATATTGGCCGAGCAATCCGGCTTTCACTTTTTCCCCGATGACAAACATCGGGGCAGCCGCGCCGTGATCCGTGCCGCCATTGGCGTTTTCCGCAACGCGCCGCCCGAATTCACTGAAGGTCATCACCAGCACGCGCCCCATGTTGCCCTGGGCTTTTAAATCCTCCGTGAAGGCCTTCACGGATTCCGCCAAGTCGCCCAGCAGTCGTTGCTGCGTCGCCAACTGATTCGTGTGCGTGTCATAGCCGCCTTGGGACGCATAATAAACGCGCGTGGGCAAACCGCCGCCAATCAACTTGGCCACCAGCTTGAGCTCGTTGCCCAACTGCGAGGCCGGATACGTTGCCTGGTTCCGCACCCGCGCCGCGATGTTGCGGACCTCATCCGAACTGTGCTGGGCGTCCAGCGCCGTGCGCGAAATGAAATCCACCGCCCGGCCCGCGGTCATCGGCATTCCCGCCGGCAGCATGGCGATGCTGCCGCCTGAATTTTCATCCGGAAGCGGACTGGACATTTCCAGTTCATTGAGCTTTTTGTAGGATGCTTCCGTGGTCTCGCCATTGGCCCTGAAGCGGTAGTTATCCGGGTTGTTGAAAACAATCCCTTTCGGTTTGGCGGCGAAAAAGGCCTGCGGCAATTGATTGCCAATGGCCACGCCCACCGTGGGGTCCGCCCCTGAACAGGCATTGTCAAAGTAACGACCAAGCCACCCGTTCTTCTCCACGCGATTGGAATCGCTGGCGGTCTGCCAAATTTCAGTGGAGCGAAAATGCGAACGGTTGGGATTGGGATACCCCACCCCTTGAATGATGGAGAGTTGTCCCGCGTCGTTGAGCGCCTTAAACCCTTTCATCGCGCCGTGCAGGCCTATCTCGTCCGTCACTCTTAATATCTCTTCGGCTTTCTGACCGATTTTCGGGCGCGCCTTGTGATAAAAATCATTCGCATACGGCACCACCGTGTTGATGCCGTCATTGCCTCCGGCCATCTGCAGCACCACCAGTATCGAAGCATCTTTGCCGGTGGCAATTTGCGTGGCACTATCCGCCGCCTGGGTTTGCAATGCGGAAAAAGTGTCCGCCAAAAATGCGGGCACCGTCCATGACAAGGCGCTGCCAAGCACGGTGCGGCGCAAAAATTCGCGGCGCGTCTGGAGCGTGATTTTATTCTTCATAACTTCAGCGTGTTTGAATGGAAAAATGCCGGCCCAAGCGGCGTCACGTCACTTGGTAATCCGGCGTGGACATCATTAATCGAATGGCGGTCAGGATGTCCTCGTCGGACATATGTTTTTTGGAATCCAAAAAATCCCGCAAGGTTTGCTCCTTTTGGGTGTCCAAATCCGTTTGAAACAAGCGTTTCTCCAGGGCGGCAACGATCTGGTCCTTGTTGTCTCGCTCATCCCGCGTGAGAATTTTCTCAACCTCGACGCGCCCCAAGCGGGCGCGCTGCATCATCTTCATGGCTTTTTGCCCGCCGCCACCGCCGGCCTTGCGCGCAAAGTCGCCGGTCCTCATGGGCGGCAAGCTGCCTTCCACCAAAGTTTGCGCGTCGTTGTAACGGGTGAGCAAGGTGTTGGTGGAAATCCAAGTCACCCCGCCATCCCAGCCTTTGACATTCGGCGGCGCGAACAACTCCTGGCCCAACTGACGCAGCATGGCCCAACTGACAATCGGCGGCGGCAATTCCGTTTCGAGCATCCGCACGCTGCTCACCAGCCATTGCACCGGGCTTTTTACCTGGTTGCGAATGATGTCGTCCCCATAAAATTCCTCCGACTGGAACATCGTCCGCAACAGCGGTTTGAAATTATTCCCATGACTGCGGAAGACTGCGGCGAGCGCCTGGCTGAGGGCTTCCGACGGCTCCTGTCCCGCGAAGAAATTCCAGATTTTGGCCGTAATAAACCGGGCCGCCTGCGGCTGGGCCACGATCATGGCTATGAAATCATCGCCATTGAAATCACCTTTGCGCCCGAAGATCGTTTTATCGCCCGCATCATGAATTCGCGGCCGATAAACGTAGCTTTCCGTCTGGGGATTCAACGACCAGCCGGTCAGCGCCCGCGCGGCTTCGGTGATGTCTTTCTCCGTGTAATGCCCCTCCCCCAAGGAAAACAGTTCCATCACCTCCCGGGCAAAATTCTCGTTGGGATGATCCTTGCGGCTTTGCGCCTGATCCAGCCAGACCAACATCGCCGGGTCTTGTCCGGCATCGATCAAAAGCTGCTGCCAGTTCCCCACCGCCAGCCGGCGGAACAGCTCGTTCTGACGCCACATGTAATACGGATTCCGCACTTTTTCAACGCTCGTTGCAAAATGTCCGTGCCAGAACACGACCATTTTTTCCTGAAGCGGTCGGGGTCCGGCGACCATGCGCTGCAGCCACCAGCCGCGCAGTTCCAACATCCGACGCTGGTAAAGTTGCCGCTGCTCCTGCTGGGCCTTCTTCTTTTCCTCGGCTGAACCAGTGCGGATGGCTTCGCGATATTTTTTGACTTCATCCGGCTCCGGATGCGCCCAGTCTGGGTTTGGCGTTGGATCGGGAATTTTTTCGAAATCGACCAGCCATGAAACCGACTTTTCCAATCCCCAATCCGCCAGCTTTTGGATTTCCGCCGGCACCCCGCCGAACCCGGCGCGGTTCAACAAATGCGCCGCTTTTGTGTAGTTCCAACTGTCGGATGCAAGGGGCTTAAGCATACAATTTGAAAGACGAATGCCTGTTCAGAATGGTTTCATGGTTTCCTCGCCAAACGGACACTCGGCCAGCGCCGAATGCCGCACACCATCCGCCAGCAGTTCGCAACGGATGATTGCCAACCGATCTGCCGTCCAGATGCCGTAAGTTTTAAGCGGTATTTTCCCAAGCTGCTTTTGAAACGTCTTTTGTGCCGCCGGATTTCCGGGCTTGAATCGTCCAAGCGTAATGTGCCCCACAAAGCGTTCGGATTGATCCGCAGGCTCAAACGGTCTCGTTGCCAGACTGATTTTACGATGCAGTTCGACCAAGCGATTATCCGGATCTTGCACCCCCACCCACATCACCCGCGGCCGATGCGCATTAGGAAAACAACCCAGGCCCGCAGCGGCAAGCGGGAACGGCGAGACAGTTTTCGCCACCGCAGATACGGCATGTTGCAATTCAGCCAGGTTCGCCGCGAGCTGATCGCCAAGAAATTTGAGCGTCACGTGAAATTGTTCCGGCTTGCCCCAGCGAACCGAGCCGGGCGGCAGACTCCGCCGCCATTGCGATTGGGCTCGTTCGATTTGCGCCCGCACCTCGGTCGGAACCGGCACGGCAATGAACAGTCTCAAGAATGCCGGCGGATTTTCATCGGACATGAATTTAAGATCGGCGTTTCATGTCGATGATTCAACACTTGAATCCGGTGGTTCAAATCGGGAAACTCGGGCATGTCGTTGCCCGCAGATTTGCACATGCACACCCCGCTTTGCCGCCATGCCGCGGGCGAACCGGTGGAATACGCCCGCCACGCGTTGTCCGTTGGCTTGACGGAAATTGGCTTCTCCGATCATTCGCCCATGCCGCGGGACGACTTTGATGACTGGCGCATGTTGGATCGTCAATTGGATGAATACGTGGCCAAAGTTCAAGTTGCCCAGAAGGAATTCCCTCAACTTGCCATTCGCCTGGCGCTGGAAGTGGATTATTTGCCCGGCCACGAGGATTGGATTCGTCAGCTCGCTCAACGACATCCGTGGGATTATTTCATCGGCAGCGTTCATTACGTCTCCGACTCCTGGGACATCGATAATCCCGCCAAGCTTTCAGAGTGGAAAAAGCGAGATCCGTTTGAAGTGTGGTCCGCCTACTTTGACCGATTAACGATGGCGGCGGAATCCGGTTTGTATGAAATCATCGGGCACAGCGATCTGCCCAAGAAATTCGGGATTCGTCCGGCCCAGGATTGCACCCCGCTCTACGAGAAATTTCTTGACGCCGCGGCGCGCTCTGGTTGCGCCATGGAATTGAACACCGCCGGGTTGCGCAAAGATTGCCGCGAAATATATCCCTGCCGCGAAATGGTTCGCCTGGCGTTCCAAAAAGGTGTCCCCATTACCTTTGGCTCGGACGCGCATGTCCCCGGGGAAGTCGGCATGAATTTCACTGACGCGGTGGAGTTGGCGCGTTCGGAAGGTTATACCGAGACGTGCCGGTTTAAACAGCGGCAACGGGAAGCTGCCTGGTTATAATATGACCTCGGCGCCCAACTCCCGATTTTTTGTTTCCGCCAGCCTGGTTTTGGCTTTGGGAACCTTGGCGCTTTACCTTCCCACGCTGCATTATCCGTTCATCAATTTTGACGATAACGACTACATCACCGGCAATCCTGTGGTCAAAGCCGGCCTGACCTGGCACGGCGTCGTCTGGGCGTTCGATGGCATCCATGTCGCCAACTGGCATCCGCTCACCTGGCTTTCGCACATGCTCGACTGTCAGTTGTTTGGTTTAAGCGCGGGCGGACATCACCTCGTAAATGTGCTTTTCCACGTTGCCAACACGCTTTTGCTTTTCACGTTTCTGACCTACACCACCGGCGCACAAATCCGCAGTGCCATGGTGGCCGCGCTGTTTGCCTGGCACCCTACCCACGTGGAATCGGTTGCCTGGATTTCAGAGCGCAAGGATGTCTTGTGCGGCTTCTTCTGGCTGCTCACGCTAATGGCTTACGCCCGCTACGCTCAAACGCCCAAGCCTGCGAACAGCGGAGCGGACGAACCACCAGCCAATCAACGAAGCGGATTGTTTTACGGACTCGCGCTTGCCGGTTGCGCGGGATCGTTGATGTCAAAGCCGATGGCCGTCACTCTGCCGTTGACGCTGCTGCTGCTGGATGTTTGGCCCTTGAATCGAATTCGCTGGCAAGGCCCCAAACCTCAAAACAGCCTGCGCCTCCTGTTGGAAAAAGTCCCCTTCTTTCTGCTCTCGGTTGCTCTTTGCGCGATGACACTCCTGGCTCAACGTGGCGGCGGCGCGGTCAGCACCGTGGACTGGGGTAGCCGGCTGGGCAACGTCCCGGTTGCCTACACGCGTTACCTTTCCAAAACTTTCTGGCCCTCTGATCTCGCCATCGTGTATCCCTACGTTTACCACTGGCCGGCCATGGCGATCATTGGGTCCATTGCGTTGTTGCTGGTGGTGTCGGCTTTGGCACTGATACTTTGGCGCCGAAAATCCTGGTTCGCGGTCGGCTGGTTCTGGTTTCTGGGAACACTCATTCCTGTAATTGGCTTTATGCAAGTGGGCGCGCAATCGATGGCCGATCGCTATATTTATATTCCCAGCATCGGGCTCTTCGTCATCATCGTCTGGGCGGCGTCGGAATACTGCGCAGCACGACTGAACGGGAAAATGATTCTGTCCCTCATCGGCGGAAGCGCTTTGATCGGCTGCGTGTTGGCGACCTCTCTACAGATTACCTATTGGCGCAATACCGTCAGCCTCTTTCTCCACGCCCGGGCGGTTACGGACAACAATTACGTCGCGGACAATGCCTTGGGCAAGGCTTTTGAAACCGCCGGCGATTTGCAACAAGCGCTCGCCTTTTATGACGAAGCCGTTCGCATTCAGCCGCGCTACGCCGTCAGCCAATTCAACTTTGCTATTGCTCTGATTGGCGCCGGCTTGAAGGAACAGGCCTTTGAACACCTCGTCGCCGCGGCAAAACTGGACCCAGCCAATGCGGATGCGCAATTCAATCTCGGCATATATTTTCTACAACAAGAAAACTGGACTGACGCCGCGTCCTGTTTTGGCGTCACCACCAAATTGCGCCCGGAATTTGCCCCAGCCCATTACCGCCTAGGCCAGGCTTTGATTCATCTGGGGAAAAATCCAGAGGCACTGGCGTCTTTGCGCGCCGCCCTGGCTTTGCAGCCCGACCTGAAGCCCGCCAGCGACGCGCTGACTAATCTGCTGGCCGCTCATCCGGAGCTGAAATAATCCCCCGGAAGCTGGACACCCACGCCCGGTTTTGAAAAACTTGGCGCCTGTGAAACAAGCTATCGTCACATTGGACATGGAAGGCGTTTTGACGCCGGAAATTTGGATTGCCGTCGCCGAAAAAACCGCCATCCCGGAACTGCGCCGCACCACGCGCGACGAGCCGGATTACGACAAGCTGATGAGCTACCGCATCGGCATTCTGGATCAGCATGGGATCAAGCTTTCGCAAATCCAGGAAGTCATCGGCACGCTCAAACCCATGCCCGGCGGCAAGGAATTTCTCGACGAACTGCGCTCGCTGGTGCAGGTCATTATTCTCTCGGACACGTTCGAGCAATTCGCGCAGCCGCTGATGCGTCAGCTTGGCTGGCCCACGCTTTTCTGCCATCGGCTGATTGTGGCCAACGATCAAATCACCGGCTATCAACTGCGTCAGCCCAACCAAAAACAGAAATCGGTTGCCGCACTGAAATCGTTGAATTACCATGTTATTTCCGCCGGTGATTCCTACAACGACACCGCCATGCTCGGCGAAGCGAATGTGGGCTTTCTCATCCATGCACCAGAGAATGTGAAAAAAGAATTTCCGCAGTTCAAAGCCGTGGAAAGTCACGCCGCATTGCTCAAGCTCATCAAGGAAGCCCTCTAATGCCGACACAGAAAGGTTCAGTTCGGTTGTTTCGCCTGCTGGGGATCGATGTGTATTTGCACTGGGCCTGGTTCGTGGCGTTTCTTTATTTCACCAGCCGGCCAAACGAATATTCCAACTACGGGTGGAGCGCGGTTGAGATCTTGTGTCTGTTCCTGATCGTGCTCACGCACGAGTTCGGCCATGCCCTGGCATGCCGATCCGTTGGCGGCAAAGCGAATTTAATCGTGCTGTGGCCTCTCGGCGGCGTCGCCTATGTATCCCCACCACAGCGGCCGGGCGCGCAGCTTTGGAGCATTGCAGCCGGACCATTGGTCAATGTTTTGCTCACGCCCATTTTATTGGGAGCTTTCTTTTGGGCCAAAAAACTGGGGTTGGCGGCAAGTTTCCCTGATGTCTATATGCTGCTGCGAAACATCGCCATCATCAACATCATCATGCTTTGTTTCAACTTGCTGCCAGTCTATCCGCTGGATGGGGGTCAAATCTTCAGATCGTTGCTGTGGTTTTTGTTTGGGCGCGCAAGCAGCCTGTTTGCTGTGAGCATTATTGGTTTTGCGGGCGTGGCGGCGTTGGTTTTGGCGGCAGTTTTCATGGGTTCCTTCTGGCTGGGAATCATGGCGGCGTTTGTTTTGATGAATTGCTGGGGTGGATTGAAGCAGGCGCAGGCGCTGGCTAAAATCGCCAAGATTCCGCGACGTGAGGGGTATGCCTGCCCGGAATGCAAGTCTGGTCCGCCGTTGGGACCTTACTGGCGTTGCAGCCAATGTGGAAATCCCTTCGACATGTTCGAAAACCACGGACTTTGCCCTTGCTGCAACGGCCAATACAATCTCATGCAATGCTTGGATTGCGGCATGCGAAGCCCCATCAGCGAATGGCGCGTTCCCGCCGACCGGCACTAATCAATCTTCCGCCTTGAAGGATCGGGAAATCAAATCGCGCACGGCCAATCTCGGTTCCTTGCCTTCATAAAGCATCGCATAAACCTCATCAATGACCGGTGTGGACACATTCCTTTCCCGTGCCAGCCGATGCGCCGAACGCGCCGTCGGATAGCCCTCCGCCAATTTTGGATGCGAAGCCTGAATGGCGGCCATGGTTTCGCCGCGCCCAAGCCGATCACCCAAATCGCGATTCCGGCTTTGCCTCGAAAAACAAGTGAGCATCAAATCGCCAAGCCCGCTCAAGCCATTGAACGTTTCGGCCCGGGCACCACAAGCCACGCCCAATCGCCGCATTTCGGAAAGCGCCCGCGTCACCAGTCCCGCTTTGGTGTTGTCGCCGTAGCCCAACCCGTCGCTCACGCCGGCGCCGACGGCGATGACATTTTTCAACGCGCCACCGTATTCGACGCCAACCACGTCGGGGCTGCGGTAAATGCGGAATTCCGGCCGATGGAACAGGCCTTGAACCGTTTTGGCCGTGCCATCGCTTTCACAGGCGCAGACCACCGTGGTGGGAATGCCCATGGCCACTTCGCGGGCAAAGCTGGGACCGGACAGCGCCACCACGCGATCAGGCGGCGCAAGTTCGCGCAAGATGCGGCTCATGGTTTCGCCGGTCTCAAACTCAATGCCTTTGGTCACGCTGACGAATACGCCGGGATGCCCTTTCAATTTCATCGCCACGTCGCGAAAAAACTGCGAGGGAATGGCCATCACCAGCACTTCGCGTCCGCCAATGGCTTTGGCAAAATCCGGCTCGACTCTCCAATCCGTCGGCAAAGCCACGCCCGGCAGCAGCTTCTCGCTGTGACCTTGTTTTAGTTCCGTCAGCAATGCCGCATTGATGTCCCATAGCGTCACGGAATTGCCGTTTTCGTGCAGCACTTTGGCCAGGGCCGCGCCCCATGCTCCCGCTCCTAAAACGCAAATTCTCATTTAGCCTCCTTTTTTTTGCCAAAGCGATTTTCGGCTCCCGCCATGAGTCGTTGAATGTTGGATTTATGTTTGTAAATGGCCAGCGCGCCAAGCGCGGTGGTCACGATGCCCAGGAAATAATTGTGTGGTTGCATAATCCAAACTGCCGTTGGCAAAGCAATGGCACCGGAAATGGAGCCTACTGAGATATAACGCGTCAGCACTACCGCGAGAATGAAAACAACAAGCGCAATCAACAACGGCCAAGGCGCCAACGCGAGGTAAACACCGGCTGTCGTGGCGATGCCCTTGCCACCTTTGAACTTCAACCAGCAGGTGTAGTTGTGGCCGAGCACGGCACAGATGCCAGCGAGTATTACGCAATTCTGCGCCTGCTGAAATGAAGCCATCAGGCCAGTTGCATTCGGGCTGAAATTGCAATAAATGATGAGTCCAAGCCAAACCGCCATGTAACCCTTCGTCGCATCCAGCAATAGCACCGCAATTCCTATCGGCTTGCCCAAAACCCGCATGGCGTTGGTGGCGCCAATGTTGCCGCTGCCCACGCTGCGAATGTCAATGCCCTTGGCTTTCGCCGCCAAAAACCCGAACGGGATGGAGCCAAGCAGATACGCACCGAGCGCCGTGACGATGTAGGCAATGTATGGCACGGCGATAATCTAACGGTTGCCGGCTGAAAGTTGAAAGTTGAAAGTTCAACCTGACGGCTCACACCAGGACGAATAGCCAAAATCATTTCTCGCGGTGGCAATTCATTTTCTTTGCACCTTTGCGCCTTTGCGTGAGCAATTTTGATTTTCCGCCAGCGGCTTTACTGGCAAACTTCGCGCATGGCAAAAGTCAAAGTCGCCGTCCTCGGCACTGGTTCGCTCGGTCAGCATCACACTCGCATCTATTCCGAACTGCACGCCGCCGGCAAAGTGGAACTTACCGGCATTTATGATGCCCACGCGGAGACCGCCCGCAAAATCGCCGACAAACATCAACTGCGCGTCTTCAGTTCGATCGCGGAAGCGGCATCTGCCAGCGATGCCTTGAACGTTGTCACGCCAACCATCACGCATTACGAGATTGCCAAGGAATTGCTTGCCCAGGGAAAACACGTTCTGGTCGAAAAGCCCATGACCAGCGAGACCACGCAGGCAGCTGAATTGATCCAACTTGCCCAGGCGAAGAACTGCGTGTTGCAGGTCGGTCATGTGGAACGATTCAATCCCGTTTTCAAATTTTTGGAAGACGCCGCCACGGAACCCAAATTCATCGAATGCCACCGGCTTTCACCCTATCCCGCCCGTTCCATGGACATTGGCGTAGTGCTGGATTTGATGATTCACGATCTTGATATTGTGCTCGCGTTCGTGAAATCCCCGGTCGTCAACGTGGAAGGCGTGGGCATTCCCGTGTTGAGCAAGAGCGAGGATATTGCGAATGCGCGACTGCGCTTTGCCAATGGCTGTATCGCCAACCTGACCGTCAGCCGCATCAGCCCGGAGCGGATGCGGAAGATCCGCGTATTCAGCGGCCCCACGAATCCCTGTTACATCTCGCTGGATTATCGTTTGCAGGAAGGCTTCATTTACCGCGTGGCCCGCGAAGGCGAGGAGGAAACGCCCTTCATCAAAAAGGTGCTCGCCGCCAAGCTCGGCATTGGCAAGGACTCGGCGATTGTCAGTGAATTTGCCGGTCGCAAAATCGTGCGCGAGCCGGTTCCGATCAACAAAGACGAGCCGCTGAAACTGGAGTTGCAGCATTTCGTCAATTGCGTTCGCGAGAAACAAACGCCCGTGGTGAGCGGTGAAGCCGGCAAACGCGCGCTCGATCTGGCGTTTGAAATCACGCGTCAGATTCAACAAATCAAGCAGTGAAAGCGGGATTTATTTGGCAGAAGTCTGATTGGGTTGCCATTCGGATCGCAACAGACCGTAGAATGCGTGATCCACATAGGCGTCGCCCAGCCGTTCCACCTGCCGAATAATGCCTTCCAATTTGAATCCCAGGCGTTCAGGAATCCGCCGGCTGCGGGCATTTTCCGTGGCGCACTCAATCGTGATACGGTTCACATTCAGTTCGTTGAAACAGTAGTTAATCACCGCGCGACAACTGGCGGTCATGATTCCACGACCTTGATGTGCTTCATCCAGCCAGTAGCTCAAGGCCGTCCAGCCGTTCGTTCGATCAAGATTCAAATGGTGAATCATCCCGCATAACCGGTCTTCGAACCAGATGCCAAAACAAAAACCTTCTGCCTTGCCATTTTGCTGCTGCCAAATTTGAATTGCTTGGCCGACATCTGTTTCAGAGCGGACCAGATTAACCCACGGCAACCACCGGGTTAGCTGGCTGCGATTGTTTTCCAACATCCAGCTTAATTCCAAGCCGTGCTGGGCTTCAAGTGGGCGTAAAACTGTATGTCGATTGACTGTCAGCGAAATCATTTCGTGGCCATTAAGCTGTGAATTCAGATTTGCTCCTCAGCCATGGCCAACACGACCAACTTGAATCATCAGGCTAATGCATTGAGGGCAATTCCATCTTTCGCCGAAAGCGAGCTGGCTTTGCCTGCTGAACTTCCGCTTTGCTCATCAACTTTATGGTTCTTCAATGCCGATTCTAGATTTGTAAATGCTTGTTGCGCTGCGGAAAGATCGCCCGATTGAATCGCCCTGGTCAGGTTCTGATAGTTTGCATTCGCGTTCATGTTCCGCCCAAAAGGCTGAACCCCATCAGAAATGGAGCGGGCAGACCAAGATTGCTCCAGAGTGTGCAAGGCATTTTGAGCTAATGAAAGATTCCCGTATGACAAAGCCGTGCCAATGGATTTCAAATCATTATTTGCCGGCCCCGAATCCTCTTCAATCGGGCGCCTGTAATTCGCAGGCATGAAAACGCTGGATATACTGCTCATAAACCATTCCGTTGCTTCATTTGTTTCATTGCAGATCGGAATCCGCCGTATCTTGTCATCGGCTGTTTGCGGAGAAACTTGAGGGATAAATTCAACGGTTTTGACTTGGCTGAATTTCATCCCGGCCAGCCGTCAAAATTTGCTCCATGACGCCATGTCTCTGTGGCAAACTGACCGGGTGAAGCCGAAAACATTCATGCTCATTGCCGGTGAAGCCAGTGGCGATCTGCTCGCAGCGGAATTGGTTGCGGCTCTGCGGGCAAAGCTGCCGGACGCCCGGTTTTTCGGCGCTGGGGGCGCTAAAATGGCCGCCGCAAATGTCGAACTGGCTTTTGACATGACCCAACACGCCATGGTCGGCATCCCGACCGTCGGCAAGTATCTCAAATTGCGGCAGATGGGAGATCAATTACGGGAAATGGCCATCAAGCGCGCCCCGGATGTGGTTATCGGCATTGATTATGGCGGGTTCAACCTGCGATTCGGCCACGCCATTAAACGCTATATCCGCGAAAACCCATTCTCCACCTGGAAACCGAAGCTGGTGCAATTTGTCTCTCCGCAAGTCTGGGCATCCCGCCCGCGACGCGCCCGGCAGATTGCCGCCGACTACGATCTGTTGCTGAGTATTTTCCCCTTTGAGAAAGCGTGGTATGCCGCCCGGGTTCCGCAATTGCGTGTCGAATTTGTAGGCCATCCCATGATAGACCGTTTTGCCAGGGAAGATTTGGAATTCGCCCGGCGAGGTTCAGAGCGCTCTTCTACTCCGAATCATCAGGCCAAAATCCTGTTGCTGCCGGGCAGTCGAACGGGCGAGTTAAAACAGCACTTGCCGGTGATGCTTCAAGCCTTGCAATTGATCCAACAAAAATTGCCGGAGGCCAAAGCCAAAATGGTCCTGCCCAATCCGGCCCTGATGCGGCTGGCCCAATCATTGGGAGCAAAACTGGAAATTCAAATCGGCGAACTGCCCTGGGCCTTGTCGGAAGCGGACGTGGTATTGACCAAAACCGGCACCGTCACCATGGAATGCGCCTACTTCGGCGCGCCGGCCGTTACGCTGTATCGCAAGCAACTCTTGGGACTGGCCTTGGCGCTCCGCATTATCAAAATAAAAACGCTGACCATGCCGAATTTGCTGGCCGGCGAGGAAGTTTATCCCGAATTTCTGCAAAAGGCTGCCACCCCGCAAAACTTGGCGGAAGCCACGCTCGCCCTGCTGCAAGACCCAGCCAGACAGCAAAAAATCAAACGGCAGCTCGCCCAGATCATCGATTCGCTTGGCCAGCCGGGCGCCCCGAAACGCGCGGCGGACGCGGTCTTGAGCTTGTTTCCATGAAAGACCTGACCCATCCCATCTGGATCAAACTGAAAGGAATCCTGTTCCTGCTCATCGGGCTTGCGTCGGCCACATTGATCTTGCTCGACAACTGGAAATGGCAAACCGCCATTCTGCTGGCGGTTGTCATCTGGAGTTTCTGCCGTTTTTATTACTTTGCGTTTTACGTCATCGAGAAATACGTGGACCCGAATTACAAGTTCTCCGGTCTCTTTGCTTTTGCCAGATATTTGATGCGGCGGCGCAAGTAAATCTCCGTGCTGGATTTCCCCCCTCGCAAAAGTTCGCGCGTCGGGCAACTCAAACCTTGTTCACGTTCCCGTTTTGGCTTTCCTTATTTCACCTGCGTTTTAACTTTTAGTCATGGAATCACTGCACGCGCCCTGGCGCATTGAATATATTTTAGCGCCCAAGCCAAAGCTGGAAACGAGCTTGTTCACCAGCATTGCCCAGTCGGACGACGACATTGGCAACCACGTGATTGCCCGCGACCGCACCTGCTACGCCCTGCTCAATCGTTACCCTTACAACGGCGGACATTTAATGGTGGTTCCCTACAAAGCCGTGGCCGATCTGCACGGACTGACGGATGAAGAACTCGCGGATTTGTGGAAACTGGCACGCCGCTGCATCTCCGCCCTCAAGGCCATCATGAAGCCGGACGGGTTTAATGTGGGCATCAACCTCGGCAAAGTTGCCGGCGCGGGCATCGTCGAACACCTGCACATTCACATTGTGCCGCGGTGGAATGGCGATACGAATTTCATGCCGGTCATTGCCGGAACCGGCGTGGTGCCGGACGCCCTGCTGGACATCGCCGCAAAACTTCGAACGGAACTGGCAAAGCAAATTTAAACTGTGGCCACGGAAACACTTCATTTTGAAAACGCGCGGTTCGCGCAGCAACTGTTCAACCATGAGCCGCGCAATCTGGCTTTGCTCGAACCGGAACTCGGCGTCAAAGCCACCGCGCGCGAAGGCTGGATCAAGCTGGAAGGAACTCCGGACGCCATTGAACGCGCCCGGCATCTTTTTGCTTCCTTGGAAAGTTTGCTGAAAGCGGGTTCGCCGGTCAAAAACCGTGAATTCACTCACGCTTTAAACGTCGTGAAAAACGAAGGCGGCACCGCGCTGAAGGACTTGGTCAGCGATCGCGTGATGACACACGAACGCAAGCCCGGCGTCACGGCCAAAACGGTCGGGCAGAAAAAATATCTCGATGCCATTCGCAAGCACGACATCACATTTGGCATTGGTCCCGCCGGCACCGGCAAGACTTATCTGGCGGTCGCCATGGCACTCGCCGCCCTGCGTGAGGGCGGCATTTCACGCCTCATTCTGACCCGTCCCGCCGTCGAAGCCGGCGAGGCGCTGGGATTTTTGCCCGGCGACCTTTACGAAAAGATCACGCCATATTTGCGGCCATTGCACGATGCGTTGCACGACATGCTGCCGGCGGAAGAATTACAACGCCACACCGAGCGCAGCACCATTGAAATTGCACCGCTGGCCTACATGCGCGGGCGAACGTTGAACAACGCCTTCATCATTCTGGACGAGGCGCAAAATGCCACCACCGAACAAATGCTGATGTTTCTCACCCGGCTTGGTCATGGTTCAAAGGCTGTGATCACGGGCGACGAAACCCAGACCGACCTGCCCGCGCACAAGCATTCCGGCCTGGCCGAAGCGCACCGCGCCCTGAAACACACGGAAGGCATTGCCATCATCGAATTCTCCAAACGCGACGTCGTCCGGCATCCGCTGGTGCAGCGCATCATCGCCGCCTATGAGCACCATCGCGGCACCGCCCAGAAGGAATGAACGTCGCCATTGTCAACCGCCAGCGCAGCAGGAAGATCAATACCCGGCTGCTGAAGCAAATGATCGGGGAATTGTTCTCTGAATTGAAAATCAGCGAAGCCGAGTTGGGCATCATCCTCGTCGGCGCCCGGGAAATGGCGCGGGTCAACCGGGAATTTTTGCAGCACGAAGGTTCCACCGACGTCATCACCTTTGACCATCGGGATGAACCATTGCCCACCGATCAGGTTCACGGTGAACTATTCATTTGTGTGGATGACGCCATCAAGCAGGCCGGGGAATTCAAGACCACCTGGCAATCTGAAATCGTTCGATATGTGGTTCATGGCGTTCTGCATCTGCTGGGCTACGATGATTTGCAACCGCATTTGCGCCGGGTCATGAAACGCGAGGAAAACCGGCTCGTGCGCCGGCTTGAAAAACGCTTTTCACTCGCGGAACTATCCTCCGCCGGTAAAATTGGGGCGTGAGAAAGAATTTATTCGCGCGGTGGCGGGCCAGTTTTTTTGCCGGATTGGCGGTTACCCTGCCCGCCTTGCTGACCATTGCCGTCATCAAGTGGCTGTTCGGCACCATTTCCAGCTTTACGGACACGCTGCTGTTCTTTCTGCCCTATCTTCTACCGCCGAGTGAAGTTTATCAAAACGGCCAGGCGGGACCGATGCTCTGGCATTGGAGTCTGCTGGCGCTTCTCTTTGCCATAACGCTGATTACCGGGGTTGGTCTGCTGGCGCGTTATTACATCGGCAAACGCATGATCGAGTGGATCGACCTCACCATGATGAGCGTGCCGTTCGTCAACAAGTTTTACGGCGCCATCAAGCAGGTCAACGAAGCTTTTTCGGGGAATAAAAACTCGTTCAAAACGGTGGTCATGGTGGAATTCCCGCGCGAAGGCATGTATTCCGTCGGCTTTCTGACCAGTGAACAGCATGCGGAAGTGCAGCAAAAGACGAAGGAAAATGTCGTGGCGGTGTTTATTCCCACCACCCCCAATCCGACTTCCGGATTTCTCCTGCTGGTGCCCGAAGAAAAAGTTACCAAACTGGACATGAGCGTAGCCGACGGCATTAAATACATCGTCAGCCTCGGCTCCATTTCGCCGGAACAACTTCCGCTTCACAGCCAATGATCGAGTCTGCCCGTGGCATCATCCTACGCACCCGGCCACTGACTGAAACCAGCCTGATCATTCACTGGCTGACGCCAGAGTTTGGCCGGTTGGCCACCGTGGCCAAGGGCGCCCGCCGCCCCAAGTCACCGTTCGCCGGCAAGCTGGATTTGTTCTACGCAGCGGATTTCACCTTCACCCGCAGCCGCAGCTCTGAATTGCACGCCCTGCGGGAAACCCAGTTGCTGGATACGCACCGCGCCATCCGCGAAGACCTTTCCAAGCTTCAGCAGGCCGGCTACGTCACAGCGTTCATTGAACAAACCACAGAGACCGAAACGCCGATGCCGGAAATTTTTGACTTGGCCAGCGGTTTCCTCAGATGGCTTTGCCTGGCAGAACCCGCCCCGCAAAACATTCTGGCACTGGAACTCAAATTGCTACGGGAACTTGGACAATTGCCAGAGGTTGAAGAAACGCGATTAACGTCTGGCGCCAAAAAAGTTGCTGAAATGCTGTTGAATGACGAGTGGAGCCGCCTTAACCGGCTAAAATTAAGCCAGTTGCAATGCGAAGAATTGCAACAGTGGCTGCACCATTTTTTGACATTTCATCTCGGACGCGCGCCCCGGGGACGAGCCGCCGCCTTGAGGGGAAAACCGTGACACGTTTCGACCCCAAAACTGCCTATTTTTTAGGCTGCTTAGAATGATTTTGAAGTTCGCAAAACGATTCGCCAGCGCGCGCGCGCAACTGGTGGTGAGCGTATTGCTGGGCATCGTGCCCGTTTTATTATTCACCTTGCTGCTGAATCAGGACTGGTTCTGGGAACTGGCTCCCGAAACATTGCGCCCATATGCGGCGTGCCTGCCCTGGCTCAGCGTGGTCATCGGTCTGCTGGCTCTGGCCGCCGCGTGGCTGGGCGGCGAACGTTTCATCCTGCAACAAGTTCGCGGGTTGTCCCGCGCCGTTTTGCGATTGACCGCCGGCGATCTGAAGACGCGTTCCGGCCTGCACGATGCGACCGGCGAAATTGCCCAGCTCGCCAGACGGTTTGACGACATGGCCACGTCGCTGCTGCTGCGCCAAAACGAGCGCGATGAAGCCGACCGCAAACTGCTCAATAAAGCCATGCAACAAGCCGCCGTGGCGGCGGTGGGCCAGTGCGCGTTAACCAACCGCAACCTTGAAGTCATCTATGAACAGGCGGTTTATCGCGTCGCCGAAATGTTCGCCGTCGAATACGCCCTCTTGTTGCAGCGGCTGCCGGATGGCCGGCTGCATCCCATCGCCGCTTACGGCCTCACTCCGGGAGCATCCGGGGAAACCGCCGCCCGAAATGACGAAGGCTCGCAAATGGCCTGGACCGCCGACACCGGCGAAGTGTCCATCGTCGATGACTGGACGCGCGAAAATCGCTTCACGCAGTCGCCCAGGCTGATTGAACTGGGCGTGGTCAGCGGCGCGGCCGTGGCCATTCCCACGCGCGGCAAACCATTTGGCGTGCTGGCCGCGCATACGACCCATCGCCGCGAATTTTCACCGGATGATGTCCAGTTTCTCCTCGCCATTGCCAACGTGGTGGGCATGGCCACCGAACGCATCCGCGCCGAACAGGAGACGGAAAAAATCGCCGCGTTCATCAAGGAAAACCCCAACGCGGCGCTGGAAATTTCCGCCGACGCCACGGTCACTTATTTCAACGATGCCGCAGAACGGCTGGCATTTTCGCTGGGCCGGAGCCATCCGCAGGAATTGCTGCCGGAAACCCTGCCCCAGATCATTTATCACTGTCTGCTCACCGGGCAGGGCGAAAAGAACCTGGCCACGAAGGTGAACGGTCACACCATCTCGTGGGTGTTTCAGCCGCTCACCTCCAGCGGCGTGGTGCATTGCTATGGCGAGGACATCACCATGCAGTTGAATTTGGAGGCGCAATTGCTCCAATCCGAGAAGATGAAAACCTTTGGTCAGTTCGCCGCCGGAATCGCGCATGATTTCAACAACATGTTGACGATCATCCAAGGCCATTCCGGAAAATTGCTGACGGATGATTCGTTGCCACCGGAAGCCAAAGAGTCGCTCACGCAGGTGTATTCCGCCGGCGACCGGGCGGCCCGCCTGACCCGCCAACTGCTCCTGACCAGTCGGAAAAATGTGATGCAACCCAGGCTGCTGGATCTGCGCGAGGTGGTCGGCAGCATCAGCAAAATGCTTGAGCGTCTCGTGGGCGAAACCATTCGGTTACATTTTCAGTGCCCGGAGCTTTTGCCAATGGTTTATGCCGACCAGAGCATGGTGGAACAAGTCGTCATGAACCTGGCCAGCAACGCCCGTGACGCCATGCCCAATGGCGGGGTGCTCGCCATTGACATTTCCGAGACGTTTGTGGCCGAGGACTACATGGAAAAATATCCCGATGCCGTCGCCGGGCAATACCTCAAGCTTCAGGTCACCGACAGCGGCTGCGGTATGGATGAAGCCACCCGCGCCCACATTTTTGAACCGTTTTTCACCACCAAAGACGTCGGCAAAGGCACCGGACTGGGACTGGCCACCGTGTTCAACATCACCCGCCAGCATAACGGCTGGGTCGAAGTCGCCAGCGAACCCGGCATCGGCTCCACTTTCACCGTTTATTTGCCGGCGAGCGCCGAATCCATTTCTGAACCAACTCAAGAACCGCCCGCGGAACCGTCACCTGTCGTTGGCGGCGATGAAACCGTTTTAATCGTGGAAGACGAAGACATGCTTCGCGAGTTGGCGCGGGATGTTCTCCGCGACTGCGGTTATCACACATTGGAAGCTTCGTCAGGACGCCAGGCGCTCAACCTCTGGGAAGACCACGGCCGATTGATCGACCTGTTGGTCACGGACATGGTCATGCCGGAAGGCATCTCCGGCGTCGCCCTGGCCGAGCATTTGGTTTCGGAAAAGCCCCAGCTCAAAGTCGTTTACATGAGCGGCTACACCGCCGACGACATCAACCCTGATCTGCTGCAACGCACCAACGCCAGCTTTATTCAAAAGCCCTATAGCCACGTTGAACTGGCGAAAGTGGTGCGCGAATGTTTGGATGCCGCCGTTGGCTAAATGGTTTTTGCCAGCGCAAGCACGGCTTCAACCGCCCCGTCGATCTTGACGAATTGCACTGGCGCGGTGCGCGGCTTGATCTCCACTTCGCCTTTCGCCAAGGCCTTTTCACCAATCGCGATTCGAATCGGAAAGCCCACCAGATCGGCATCCTTGAACTTCACGCCCGGGCGCTCGTCGCGGTCGTCCAGAATGACCTCCACGCCTTTGGCCGTCAGTTCGGCATACAATTTCTCAGCGAGTTTCATCGGCTCGCTCTCCGGCGCCACCGCCAGCGGGGTGATGCAAACTTGATACGGCGCCACGCTCAATGGCCAGATCACGCCGTCCTTGTCATTCCCTTGCTCGATGATCGCCTGCAACGTGCGGGTAACGCCAATGCCATAGCACCCCATCACCGACGGCTTGCGGGAGCCATCCACATCCAGAAACGTGGCGTTGAGCTTTTCGCTATATTTCGTGCCGAGCTTGAAGACGTGCCCCACTTCGATCGCGCGGCGAATCTTCAAAGGCTTGCCACATTTGGCACACGGTTCACCCGCTGTAACTGTGCGCAGATCGAACCACGCCGAAACCTTGATATCGCGTTCCATGGAGACATTTTTGAAATGGAAACCATCCTCGTTGGCGCCCGTTGTCATGTCGTTGGCGTCTTGCAACCGTTCGTCGGCATAGACTTTGACACTTGCCGGCACATTCACCACCGCGCCCAGTGAACCGGGTTTGGCGCCGAGCAAAGGCACAATTTCATCCACTGTCGCCGGCCGGACCGCCACCGCTCCAGTCTTGGCCATCAACTTCGTTTCGTTCAGTTGATCGTCGCCCCGGATCAAAATGATGATCGGCTGACTATCGGCAATGTAAACCAGCGTCTTGATCTGGCGATTGGCCGGCACTTTATAAGGCTCCTTGCTCAATGCCTCAATCGTCACCACACCCGGCGTGGCAAATTTTTCCGCCGCCGCGCCGATCTCGCGCGCCGCTGTCTTTGGAACGCCGCTGGTGGCCTTTTCAATATTCGCCGCGTAACCACATGCTTCGCAGAATGCGACTTCATTTTCGCCGGTCTCCGCCGGCACCATGAATTCATGCGAATAGTTGCCGCCAATGACGCCGGTGTCGGCTTCCACAGGAAACGCTTTCAACCCACAGCGCGCAAAAATGCGGGTGTAGGCGTCATACATTTTCTTGTAACTCGCCATGGCGCCCTCATCCGTGGCATCAAAGGAATACGCATCCTTCATGATGAATTCCTTGGCGCGCATCAAACCGAAGCGCGGACGGATTTCATCCCGGAATTTCAGACTGATCTGATAGAAATTTTTAGGCAACTGGCGGTAGGAATTAATTTCGTTGGCCGCCACGGTGGTAATGACTTCTTCCGCCGTCGGACTCAAAAACCATTGCCGACCGGCGCTGTCTTTCACCTTGAACAAAACGTTGCTGGCGGTTTCGGCGCGGCCGCTCATCTCCCAGATTTCCGGCGGCTGCAATGCCGGCATGAGCACTTCGTTCGCACCGGCGCGGTCCATTTCCTCCCGGACGATTTGCTCGACCTTGCGCAGCGAGCGCAGCCCGAGCGGGAGAAAAGTATAAACGCCGCCAGCGAGCTTGCGGATGAGGCCGGCGCGCAACAACAGCTTGTGCGAAACGATTTCCGCGTCAGACGGGGCCTCGCGAAGAGTCGGAATCAAAGTTTGTGTCCACTTCATACGAAAGCGCGCATTTTGACGTGCTGGCCGCCGGTTGCCAATTTTATTCGGAACGCAGTTCGGAGGGCGCGTTGCATCCAATCAAAAAACAACGCGCCGCCGCCGGATGGGAAGGCGCGACCGTTTTCACAACAAGTCTGGAATTCCGGCGGGGTTATGTCTAAGCTGCGGTCAATCCTATGAAACTCATCGTCCAAAAACTTTTTTGGGTGGCTGGCCTTGTCGTTGCCCTGAGCGCAGCTTTACCCGTTTTGGCTTCTGAACTCCGCATCGCCAGCCTGAACGGCGACTGGGAGTTTAGCCAAGCGGGCCAGAGTGATTGGCTGCCGGCCAAGGTTCCCGGATGCGTGCATACCGATCTGCTCGCCGCCGGCAAAATTCCCGATCCGTTTTACCGGGAAAACGAGCAGTTGGTGCAATGGGTGGGCGAAACCAATTGGATTTATCGTCGCACATTTGATGTCTCCGCCGCCGATCTGAATCACCATCGGGTCTTATTGCGTTGCGAAGGCTTGGACACCTTTGCCACTGTGACGGTCAACGGCCATGAACTCGGCCGCACCGACAATATGTTTCGCACCTGGGAATTTGATGTGAAGCCAGTGCTGCATGAAGGTAAAAACACCATTGAAGTTTCATTCGAATCGGTGCTGCCTTACATGGCGAAACGGAATGCGGAACGTCCGCTTTACGAATGGGCCGGTTCCCATGAACCCAAAGGGCGCGCCTGGGTGCGCAAGGAACCGTGCAACTTCGGCTGGGACTGGGGCCCGGTGCTGATCACCTGCGGCATTTGGAAAAATATTGAACTGGTCATGTTCAACGAAGCCCGGCTCTCGGACGTGGCCATCCTCCAGGATCTTTCCGACCGCGCGAAGGCGAAACTCACAGTTCAAGTCAACGCCGAGACCGTTCAGCCGGCCGCGTTGCGCGCCATCATTCACGTGAGCCATTCCGGCCAAACCGTCGCTGAATCCGCAGTGGAACTTGCGAATAGCAGGGCCTCAACCGAACTGGCCATCAAAGATCCACAACTGTGGTGGCCAAACGGCATGGGCAAACATCCGCTTTATACCGTGCGGGTGGATTTGCTCGGACCGGATCAAACGCTCTTGGACAGCCAGGTCAAACGCATTGGCCTGCGCACCGTCGAATTGTTGCCGGCAGATGATTCCCATTCCATCCGCTTTGCCGTGAATGGCGTGCCGTTTTTTGCCAAAGGAGCGAACTGGATTCCGGCGGACGCCTTCGCCAATCGTGTGACGACCGAAAAACTGCGCCAATACGTGGCCGGCGCCGCGTCCGCCAACATGAACATGCTGCGGTTCTGGGGCGGCGGCTATTACGAGGAAGACGCGTTGTATGACGCCTGCGATGAGATGGGCATTCTGGTCTGGGCCGACTGCAAGTTTGCCTGTTCCAGCTACCCCGCGTTTGACCCGGCGTTCATGGCAAACGTGCGTCAGGAAATTCACGACAACGTCCAGCGTCTGCGCCATCATGCTTGCATCGCGGACTGGTGCGGCAACAACGAAATTTCGCTGATGACCAAGCCCGAATGGTCCACCAACAGCATGGGCAAAGCGGACTACGACAAGCTGTTCAGCGGCCTGATTGCCGCTGAAGTCAAAGCGCTGGCTCCGCAGGCGTTGTATGTGCCCGGCAGCCCCGAAGTCGGCGATGTTCATTACTGGCAGGTCTGGCACGGCGGCCAGCCGTTCGATTCCTACCGCACGCTCAACGGCTTTATGAGCGAATTCGGTTTTCAATCCTTTCCCGAGCCAAAATCGGTTGACACTTACACTGCGCCTGAAGATCGGGATTCGCTGCATTCAGCCGTGCTGGACTGGCACCAGCGTTCTTCCGGCAATGGCAACAAGAAGATCAGCGACATGATGGAACGCTATTTCAAACCGGCCAAAGATTTCGACAGTTCGCTGTGGTTGAGTCAAATCTTGCAAGGCTACGGCATCAAAACCGGCGCGGAATTCTGGCGGGAGCACATGCCCAAATCCATGGGCTGCATTTTCTGGCAATACAACGACTGCTGGCCGGTGACGAGCTGGTCGTCCGTGGATTATTACGGCCGCTGGAAAGCCCTCCAATACCTGGCCAAGCGGTTTTATTCGCCGGTGCTTGTTTCTGGTTTGGAAGACACCACGAATCAATCCGTGGATATTTTCGTCACCAGCGATCTGCTCAAGGCCAGCCGTGGAAAACTCACGTGGGAAGTTACCGATCCGAGCGGAAAATCCCTGGCCAAAGGCGGTGAAACGGTGAGAATTGGCGTGCAATCAAGCCAGGTCGCAAAACATCTGGATTTGAGCGGCCTCGCCACGCAATACGGTGCGAAGAATCTGCTCGTCTGGTTAAAAGTCAAAGTTGCTGGCCAGCCGGTTTCGGAAAATCTGGTCACGCTGGTTTACCCGAAGGAACTGGAACTGGCCAATCCGCAACTCAAAGCCGACATCAAAAAAGTGGGAGACAGCTTCCGCGTCAAACTAACGGCTAAATTCCCCGCCTTGTGGGCCTGGCTGACATTGAAAGGCGCGGACGCCAGCTATTCCGACAACTTCAATCACGTTCGGTCCGGTTCGCCGCTGGAAATCGTGGTCAAACCGAACCATCCGATGAGCAAAGATGAATTTGCCAACGCGCTGCAAATTCACAGCCTTTACGACACTTTCAGTTCTGGCCGGTGAGTCGCGCCGGCTCGATTCGGAACACATCCGGCTTGAGCCTCGTAGAGGCTCCACCTGAAAGGCTACAATTTATCAATGTCATACAAAACGACTATTGACACACTTTTTTACTACGGTTTAACCCGACTTCCGCTCCTGGAGGATGGCGCCCCGTGGGCAGGGGGGTGATTTGTTGGGTTTTTGAAACTGGTGGGGGCCGGGCCAGTTTAAGCCGGGCCAGCAACAGCGCCACGTCCCGCTCCGGTTCGGTGCGGACACCAGCAGCAATTCCCGCCCCTGCGGAGCATCCCCCGGCTTGTCCGGAAAACAATTTGAGCATCAGGGCGCACCGAGCATTCGCGGCGGCCAGATGAATCTTGGTGGGGCCTCCCCCGCGAGCGGCCGCTGGCGGGCGGGCCGTTTTTTCTGAACCCCAGCGCCATCGGGGTGAACTTTGATGGTGGGGCTGTCCAAGCACACCTGCTTGATCCGGATCGTTAGAATCTGCTCGACCTGTAACAGACCCTAAAACGTATGCACGTATTGCGGACTATTGCGGTTTTGATCGCTGATGCACCAAATATCGATCGGGTTGAACGCATCCGGACATTTGATGAATTGCACACTGCCGTCGGCGAACACGTAATTGGAACCGCCCGAACCGGCCCCCGAATCGGCTCTGGCACCCGCACTGCCATGGCGACTCTGTTCCGCGACCTGGGTAATATCGTTGCCTTCGCCTTCCAACAAATCCATGTAAAAATCGGTGGCGGTGCTGAATTTTTCCCCCAGCACCACCGTGTCGCTATTATGAACGATGACCGTTTCCCGGAGGCCATTCGGATAAATTCCCGCCATGTATTGTCCGGTAAAAACAGCGTCGCTCAAGGTGTCGTTAAAATAATCATTCCACCCGTTGATGAGATAACTGCGGGGTGAAAAGTCCGCCACGTTGTTGGAAACCGAAGTATTGGCCCCCGGTCGCATGTCGGTGGGACAAACCAACAGTTTAATATTTTTGCCAAACGCATTATAAAACCGGTTGGGCCAGCGGCTAATGTTGTCGCGGGGCGGAAAAAAACCTTGATTATCATCGACATAAATGCGTGAAGCCAGCCCCAACTGCCGCAGGTTGTTAGTGCAGGCAATCCGCCGTCCCATTTCCTTGGCACGGCTCAACGCCGGCAACAGCATGGCCGCTAAAATGGCGATGATGGCAATCACCACCAGTAATTCGATCAAAGTAAAGGCCCGGAGCGAGCGGCCCAGCATTGGATGTTCCGCAGACATAATGAGTAAAAGACGTATTTAAAATGCTTCCGGTTAGGAAATACTTGCAAAATATGTTGCAAAATTTCGCCAGCAAACCCGCACCTTGGATTGACAACCAGCGACAGGGCGGTAGGATGATGCGCATTGCGGGTGTAGTTCAATGGTAGAACGGCAGCCTTCCAAGCTGCACACGAGGGTTCGATTCCCTTCACCCGCTCCAATATCCACGGGCTTTTTTCCACTTCGATTTGTTTTTGTGACCAATTTGTGTCAAACTAAACGGCATGGCCACATTGAAATACAAAGGGTTGAACCGCCGCCCCGGCCAACGGCCCGCCTTCGAAGTCAAACGCGATTCGGTGACCGTTACCGTGTCTTTCCGGCCCATGCGCGTCAGCGGCCGCTGGTATGAGTCCTGGATGGTGGACTATTATCACCATGGCCAGCGAATACGCCGACGCCAAGAGGCTTGTGGAAAATGAGGATCTGCGAACCGTTGCGGCGTTTTATAAACAATTCGCCCGAACCAAACTGAAACCCATCTCGGTGCCGGAACTCGTCCAGGTGATGATTGACACCTTGTCCCAGGACAAACGAGGAACTTATCACATTCGGGATTTGCAGGTGCGCCTGGGACGTTTACCGCCGCGTGGTCCAAGAGAGTCTGGATCATTTGCTGGATCGGGCGCGGCTGATTGGCGTCCATACCGGCAGTTGGGCTGAGAGCATGGTGCAACAACGCGGCCCCATCAGCACCCGCGTTTTGCATGGGCTGTTGGCGCTGGCCCAAAAGCATCCGGTCAAAGAACTGGAAGCGGCGGCGCAAAAGGCCCTGCATCACGGCACCTGGCGCTTGCGGGACTTGCGCACCCTGCTCGAACAGGCCGTCCCGTCGCCGCAACTGGACTTTCTGGAAACGCACCCGCTGATCCGCAACCTCGACACTTACCGGGACTGTGTGCCCGATTGCTTTACCCCCGCCACCATTAACCAAACATGAATGCACTGACCACCACCCTGAAACAACTCCGGCTCTCCGGCCTGATCCAAACCCTCGACGTGCGGCTGCAAGAAGCCGCCGCCAATCGGCTGAGCCACGCTGAGTTCCTCGAACTGATCTGTCAGGATGAACTCAACGTCCGGCAACAACGGCAGATGGAACGCCACACCAAACTGGCGGACTTCCGCCACTTGAAAACGCTGGACGACTTCGACTGGAGCTTCAATCCGTCCGTCCACAAGAAAGAGATTTTCGATCTGGCCACCTGTCGGTTCATCCGCGAAGCCAAGGACGTGCTGTTCCTCGATCCGCCCGGGGTCTGGCAAAACCCATCTGGCCCAAGCCATCGGCTACGAGGTCATCCGCCAAAACTTCCTGGTGCTCTACCGTTCCATCTTCGATCAGGTGCAGGACTTCATGAAGGACGAAGCCTTCAACCAGCAGGACAAGACGCTGCGCCGCTACTTGAAGCCCGACCTCGTCATCATTGATGACATGGGGCTGAAACAACTGCCCAAACACTCCGGCGAATACCTGCTGGAAGTCAGCATGCGCCGCTACGAAAACAAATCCACCATCATGACCAGCAACCGGCCGCTGGAAGAATGGGGCAAACTTTTATGTGATGTGCCCACCGCCGGAGCCATCATTGATCGCTTCCTGCACCATGCTCACGTCGTCGCCATCACCGGCAAAAGTTATCGCGTCAAAGAAGCCCCAGTGGTGCCCCAGGAAACCAAGAAAAACAGAAAGTCCAACGAACCGCCGACCGCCGAACCGGCGAGCTGAATGGCTCGCTATCCGGTTCGGCTCGTTTTAACTCGAAACGAAAACCCTTTGACTGAAAAACTAGAACTGATATGAATCCCTTACTTCAGAGTGGCCGGTTTTGAATCGCTCACCTCTGGCCGGTTTTCATCCGCTCGGTGACACGTTCGGGATTGACCTCGGCGGCGATGATTTTCTGATGTTCCTCAAGTGTGATGGCGCGTTTTACCTTGTAATGGATGGCGGGCCATTGCCGGCGCGGAATGACCGTTGCGGGCAGCCAGTTCATGTCCACGGCGAAGTTGTGAACCTTCCGCAGGAACGCATTGGTGGAAACCGTGCCGGTGCGCAACACGGCCAGCAGGTGTTCGGCCTGCGTTTCAATCAGGACGCGGTGGCGGATCAAATCAAACGCCTTGTCCTTGGCGGCGGATTTCCAGCGGGCCTGCGTGGGGCCGGATTTGATGGCGATGATTTCCTCCAGCACGTTCTGCCAGGTGCGCGTGGTCACCATCGGATCGCTGTGCCGCAGATAGACGCGGGCCAGGCTCAGGTTCATGGCCGGCTGTTTGCCTGCTTCGTTCATCGCCATCAGCAGGCGATTGGCCTCGGCCTTGTCCTTGGTCTTGAGGCTGGTGAAGGTTTTGGTCTGGTCGTCAAAGGCGTAGTAAACGCTTTTGCGACGGAGGAATAGACGGTAACGCGCTTTCATTTTCATGAGGCGTCCATGCTACCTTGGCGAAGATTCCGGCAGTTAAGCAATAGCGGGAGAATCCTCCCCAATGGTGGAACAATTTTGGAGCAATCCAAAAGTTGTTAGCCATTTTGTTAGCCATTGCCCTTTTGAGACTCCTAAGAAACTGCGATTTAAGCAGTTATCATTGGAGGCGAGGGTCGGAATCGGACGAAAATCCGTTTACCGACAGCCCAATAATAGGCGGTTTCCCCTTATTTTACAAGGGAAACTTGCGGTAACTAGGGGTAACTAAACCTAACTCATACCCTAGTTTTACTGGCAGTTTTACTGGCAGTGCCGGCGGCGATATGTGTCAGTTTAAGCCGGGTTTGCCGGGTGGGAGCACCATGGATTTAAGCAGGTCGGGATTCTCAAACACCATGTCCGCCACCACATCGCGAGGCATCCAGTTGGCCATCAGGAATTGAAACGTCTCCATAACGGTCAACTCCACGCCGGGAGTTTTGGGATCGCCAAACATTCCATCATTCATGGGCCAAACTTTGAGGTAGTAGCAGTGGCCTTCGGGATGACGCCACAATTCCCATTCCCAATGCTGGTGGTTAAACATGGATTCGAGGATGCTTTCCGATCCCTCGTCCATGACATCGTTTTGCGGGACGACGAAATTCTTGGGCCAGTTAGGACCGGCAAGGAGGACGGATTTCCAATCGGATTTAGGTGACGGCGATGGCTTCATGCAATGTCTGCGCCAGCATACACGGCGCTGCGGGATGATGCCAGAGGGGCGGCACCTGTTTCCTGTTGCTCGGCCCGGACGAAAATCCGAAGGGAAAAATTTTCGGATGAGCGCCTGGGCCGGGGCGTGTGATAATCGAGTGCCACTCGCTCATAACTCTTGTTTGGTTGTGGAATGGGTTTTGCCGTGGCTCATGCTCAACCTTTCGGCTGGTATTTTTCATCGCCAGTGCTGGCGCTGAATGGATTGCTTGCCGGCGGTGCAAACGATGGCCGTGAATTTGGTTTTACCGCTTGGCCGGGGAGCCGGCTGCGAACGTGGTTAATGTGGTATTCGTCGGTTTCCAGCGACCGGCGCTCGCGCTTCATTTCAATTCGCCCGACGATGTAGGTCATCTTGCGCTCGTCATACAGGGTGGGACGGTCAGCGGTAAGGAATGGAATCAAGCCGCCGAGCCGGATGACGTTGGGGCCAAGGTCGGTTTTGAATTCAGCATCGCCGGTGAACACCACGACGGAATGAAAATTGTCCGCCGGCAAATCAAACAGCGATTGCAGGGTCTTGATGTGTCCGTAATTCTGGTGGAGCGGATTTTGGAACCGGGATTTGTGCCGGTAAATCTGCTGTGTCCACTGGTGTCCCTGCGGGTCGCCAAAAATCCAGCCGGAATAATGCTTGGTCTCAATGACGAAGATGCCGGTGTCGGCGACAAGCACATGGTCAATTTGGGTGGTGCCCTCCGGCGTGGACAGCGTGACATTGTTCAACAAGAGGTGTGGCCGGGAATAATGTTTGTCTATGGTGGCCGCCAGCAATGCCTCGCCCAAATTTTTCCGAAACCGAAACCGGGCGGCGCCGGCTCCTAGCGCCAGGCCAAATATCACCGCCAAAAACATCCAGAGCAAAAACGAACCTATGCCCACAGAAAAAGCTGGAATGATTGCCGACGGGTGAAACACTGGCCGGCTGAAAACGAAAGCCGGCGCTGCGGGTGCCGGCTTGGCTGGTTCTGCCACGGCGGCGGGCGCGGTGGTTTCAACCGGAGCGGGGGCGGTGCCAATCGGAATAATTTCGCCCGCCATTGTCAGCGCATAGGGCGCGGGCAAATCCTGAATTTTCACCAGCGCGGACTGCTCTTGGATTGCAAGGCACTGCACGCGGACGGTGCGCCCCTTGAGTTTCAAATCGTAAGCCTCGCCGATGGCGAAGTTTTTGCCGTTGATGATCGCGAGCTTTTGGTCGGATGTGCCATTGATGCCGGACAATTTAATCTGGCTCAACCAAGCGGGAACAGGAAGTTGGGCGAAGGCACTGGCGACGGTGAAAACAAAAAATAGAATCAGGGGTTTGGGGGTGCGAATTTTCATGCGTGCCAGCGGTGGTTAGAGAAATCAAAGCTTCTGAATGAACTGGAATTCCATCTTTTTGCCGTCTAGGTCAGATACCGGGGATTCAAACGAAATGAAGCGGCCCTTGCCTTCAAGCTCAAATTTTGAACTGATTTTTGCGCGCGCATTTATCACAAAATAGAACAGCGGCAGTTCTATGCTGTCCACGGCAAAGCCATTCAGTTCCAATTCCCGGTCTTGGAAATCCAAAAGAACATGCGGATGGCCCCAATGGGTGCCGATATGTTTATATTGATTATTCCTTTCCGCCAAATCCTTGCTGGCCGCTTTGTCCATCTCAGATTGTATGAACTGTAGAAAATCCGCCGGCTGACCAAATCGGCGGCAGGGTGTTTTAGAATAATCCAAGGGAGGCAACTCGGACATCGAAAGCCGGTCACGAAAATGAATCCTAATGGTGGTTGGTAGTGGATCGGTAAAAATGTGCGTCATTTGGACATCCGTTAACGGGCCGGAAAAACTCTCCGAGCAGCGGATGAAGCCCAAGCGAGGATATTTTTTCAACTGAGCTTCGGCTCCGCTGGTAAAGCGATTGGCGACAAGAAATCCTTTGTTAGCATTCCAGGCTTCGACCTTATCAGCCAAGACCGTCACAACGTCTTTATCCACCGGCTCGGACCAGTTTTTACATTCAAAAATCCAGATAGCCTCGTAGTCAGACTTGAGATTGGTTCGGACAAGAACATCAATCTCATGAGTCACGCCTGAAAAATTTTGTCGCACGTTCGTCTCAATCGTGAAATTTTTGCCCACCACTTCCGGTGAAGACTCAAGAATTGCTTCCTGAATAAACTTCACCGCCTGCTCCAGTGCCCGGCCTTTCTCTGTGTGCTTGGTGGACATTCAAAATCGCTGGTTTCAAAAATCTGGCTTATTGAAAACCCAAATAATCAATACGCCCCTGTCCATTTTGGACGGCCCCTTCCATAGTTCGGTTTTAATGCCTACTTGGTCAAAAGCGCATTCAAGTGAAATAGCGCAAGCTGGCGGGTAATCTTGCTGGCTGGCCAGCAACATAATGTTTACTTTGTCTGGGTTTTGAGGGTTTGCTCTAAAAAGGCAATACACACCGTCCCCCAAAGTGCCTGTTCCAAATTGCCTGGTCAGACCTTCACTGGGATTACTTCCAGTGATACCATATCCGGCTTCATTGAGCATCTTTCGCAACTGCGCAATATAGTTCAACATTTCGCTCGTAGGGTCACTACAGAGAATCCAAATCGGACACTTGGGGGCATTGGTCAATAATTTAACAAACTGGTCTTGTTGCTCTTTGGTGACAGTTCTTGGCTGCATTTTTTGCTCTAGCTCGACAATCTTTGCGCGCAGGACAAGATTGTTGGACTCCGTATTAGCCGCACGTTCGAGCGCTGCCCCCGCATTCAGACGCGCATCGGCGGCTTCTTTGTTGAATTCCGCAGATTCCCACAAAGAAAAAGGAAGGCACATTAACTCACCCGCAATCCCAAAAATTAAGATGGCCTCAAAAATCTTTTTAATTTTTTCCTGCCTGAATTGAACAGGCACAAGATTATTCGGAGGATCATGGATAATTAACTTCAGAAACCAATCCGATTCTCCACATACGCCTAGCAAAACCAAAATGGTAAAAAAGACATCCAACCATCCCCAAATTGGTATTGATTGAAAAAGCGACATACTCCCTCACCGGCTGAATTTTCCGTTCTTCTCGCGGGCGTAGCTGTGCCGACGCGATGCAACACCGAGCAGGTCGCAAAGTTCCAGCAGGAACGGTTGCGAATTGGCCCGTTCGGACGCACTGGCGGCAGACCAATGGGCGATAAAATCCTGAACTTCCCGGCGCGGCATGGCAGACGTTAGCAAAAAAGAGGCGCGGGCGGCAAGGGCGGGATGGGGGCAAGTCTAAAAAGACTTGGTGATGGTCAGGGTAATGAGGTTGCCTTGGGGATGATCCATTGCGGAAAATTCGTAGGCATAGCGCAATGAGCCGCTTAATCCCCATTTGGCGTAGGTTCCCTTGATTTCTGGACCGATACCGGCAACGTGGATTTTTTCGTTTTTCCAAGTCGGGCCGTTTGGTGCAGGACCTTCAGTATCGGTGATTTGCTGCTGGTAGAATCCTGTTAGGCCAACATCTACACCTTTAAGGATAGTTTTGCTGACAGCCCACTCAAGGGTATAAATGTCACCGAGCGTAGTCCCATGTGTAACGAGTGAATTACCATTCCAATAAGTGGAGTCATACTGTTCCGTGTTAATATCATAGTGGTTAAGAATAGAAGCAGCCCAAGTCTTCTCGCTGTCAAAATACAAGGTGCCTCCCAATGAAAACGAGTGTGTCCAATAACCTTGGCCGAGATTAAAGAGAAAAAGCTGGTTCTTATCATAGTCGCCAGAAGGCGCATAAAATGAGTAGCCCGCACTCACATCAACTCGCCCGAATCGCCAGCCGAGTTTGACCGGATCAACTTCAATGTCAGAAAGTCCAGACTGTCTTTTAGTTGTTGAAACATTCGGTTGCCACGGATAATGCGGGAAAATTGCTGTTGTTTGCTGATAAACAAACGGCACTTGAACAGACACGCCGTATTCAGCCCCAAAAATTTTCCAACCAGTCATCCAAGTGAGACGGGGGGCCTGAGTGTATGAAAAATAACTGTAATCGTGATTCAATGCCCCGCCATATCCTTTCATCTGGTTGGCAAAATAAAATGAATTTTGATCTTCAAAATAGAAGCCGGTTGCTGGCAGCGAACCGCATTTGATGCCTTCGCTGCCAGCAGGGTAATGCTGGGCGCGAAGCTGGAAAACGACAGCAAATAAAAGGCCGACTATTAACCGGCGATGTGAGACCATTATTCTCGTTTTCATATTAGTGTGGGGTGGTCGGTGTCTTGTCATATCGTCAAATCGAGACGGAAAACAAGGTCATCGAAATCATCGTCTGCTCTTCCGTCATTGCAAAAGTAACGTCTGCTGTTGACACTTTCTTTAACTATCATTGCTGCTCCGTTATGCCAAGAATGAACCACCCCGTCGCCTGTATCCCAGACGTTCTTTATTTGCAATTCGCCTTTCGATGAATTGATTTTGATTTTCACTGTTTTTGGGGCTGTATCTTGCCACAGTATGATTGATTTATTTATGATCTTCTCATTTACAATAAAGCTACCGTCTATTGTTAAGCAGATACCTTGACGCCAATCTGCGTTCACATTTTCGATGGTTATTGAAAACTCTTGGCCGTTTTGCATTGGAATACGGTCAACCATTTGAATTGTTTTATCACCATAAACAACAGGTTTTCCCTTTGACTCAAAAAATAGTTTTTCAAAAGATGGCATAAATTAGTTTCCTGTTTGTCGAAATGGATCAACAGCGGCATGTTCATCCGGCCATACTGGTTGAACATCAAATAAGCCACCATCTCTTTGGGCAGGTGTATGGTGAAGTTCCATGCTTTCAACCTGGCCTGTTGTTGGGTTGATACGTTGGGGTGCCAGCCCCTGTTTCATGCGGTCTAAATTTGCATCACTATAATTTGCGGCGTTGTTTTGAGCCTCGTTTTTCCAATAGCGTGCGCGCACAGCATCCCACGATGGGACATTTCCTTTTGACGTAAGATTATTGATAGGATCGCCAGTTTTCCAGCCACGAGTTGCATTTGGTTTTGTCGGAACTGTTGGGCATGGAGTTGAACTGGGTTTTGTAGCAGGCACTGCACCATTCGCCGGAGGGCGTAGCCCAGCAGGTGATTTTCCAATAGGGGCTTTGGCCGATGGGACACCTTCTAATCCAGCAGCCAATACGCCAGCCGCTGTCGAAACATCCTGCGCCAAGCCAGCGGCATTTTCCCAAGATGGATCAGCCGAGAATGTTCCTGTGCCTTCGCCCAAATGTCCGATAGCTGCTGGTGTCGAAGCCAATCCATTGCCAAGGTCAATCGCCGTATCAACTGCGGTGGCAACGGAAGGCGGCAGCGAATTATTAACGATGCCTTTCGCCTGCGACGCGCTGTTCGCTACATAATTCGCCAAATCGTCATACCAGATGAACCCAAATGGATCAATGTAGAGCATCGGCGAATTGAGCGCATAGGCGTAAAGATTTACGCCGCCCAATTCTGCCAGCGGGTCGCGGTTGATGAATCGTTGAAGATTGGGGTCATAAAACCGTCCGCCAAAATAATAAAGACCTGACAGCGGCAAAAATTCTTTTGATGAGAAACGGTAGCGGTTCACGTCCGCATAACCGCCCCACTTCCCGACGATATTTCCATAGGGGTCGTAAAGATAACGTGCTTCAAGTGTCTGGTATCTGTCAACCAGCATGGTGACATTGCCCAAAGCATCGCTGTGATAATATACTGATCCCTTGATGTCTGTTCGCGCCAACAACCCGCCGATGCCACCCGCGTCCTCTAGCGTTCCGCTCAAATCCAGCCCCCGGTCATAATACGCCACAACATTGTTGTTGGTGTCCCGTTCCTGAATCACCAATTTGCCGTCGTAAATATAATGCACTTCGCCCGTTAAAATCCATGAGCTATTCCAAGTGTAGTCGCGAGCAATGCGTCGCCGGCCAAGGCCGTCGTATGCGAAATCAGATTTTGACTGCCCCGGAATCGTGACGTTGACCAACTGATTTTCGTCGTCATAACTCAGAATTCGCAGCCCGTCATTGGTCAAATTGCCGTTGGCATCGTATTGATAGGTGACGGGTGTCGGCAGTTGGGAGACATTAACTTTGGTGATGCTATTGGATGGGAACTGCACGACTGTGGTAAACGTGTTTGCACCATTTGTCAGCGTTAATCCTGCCGTCGTTGCAAACGTCTTGTCATCGTAAAGAGCCGCATTCTGGCCATTCACCGTAACGCTGGTCACAGCCTGTGCCGTATTGCCCGCGACTGTCATCGTGCCAGAGCGGCTTGCATTGGTGATTTGATTAACCGAGTTGGCGGTGAAACTTTGCGTCAACGTGTTATTTGTCCGCACCGATAGATTGCCTACCGCATCGTAAACGTAGCCAAACTGTTCATTCAAACGCAAGGTGCTGCCAGCCTCTCTCGCGCTGGCTGTTTTCAACTGACCAATGCTGTCGTAAGTGTAGGCAACTGTGCTGTTGTCGGTGCGTGTTTGCTGAATCCGGCGACTATCCGCGTCGAAAACATATTTTTGTGAATCCAGCGGAACGGAATTTGAATTTAGCAGCGTGGTGGCCGTCAATCTTCCGCCAATGTCGTAACCGTTCGTGATGGACATTCCATAGGGCAAGGTAAGCGTTTTAACCAGCGGCGAACTGAAGCTGCCGGAATTGTAAGTATAGCCAAACGATCCACTCGCGCCGAGCAAAGAATATAAACGGCGGGCAGCGTCAAAGCCATAGACCGTGGTTTGTGAGTTCAAGGTCAAGGTCGAGCGCAGCCGATTATTGTAAACGCGGGTTACGGTGTCATTAGGCCAAAGCCCACCTTCGCTTTGCAACTGGCTGGATGGCGTGTAGGAAAATACAGTTGTGCCGATGCCGTCCACCATATTTGTTAAGCGCCCATCGCTATCGTAAGTGAAGGTGATTTGCGGATTCACCGGATAAGTATTGGTGAGAACGCGCCCGACAGCATCACGCCAAAATGTCGTTGTGCCCTTTTCCGGCGTCCAGCGGGTCTTGATGCGGCCATTGGCATCATAGGTCAACTTCAATACCGACGCTTGGGTATTATCCAATTTATTTGTCAGGCGACCGAACAGGTCAAATTGGAAAGTGGTTTTTTGCGATTTTCCATCGGTAAGCGTGACTAGATTTCCGGAAGAATCATACTGGAATTGCGTCACCTCCTTGTTGGCATTGGTGCGAGAAGTGACGCGGCCAAGCACGTCATTTTGCAACAATGTCAAATTTGTGCGCAAGCCGTCTGCTACTTGCTTCAGTCCATTTGTGGAATAAACAAAGCTATTGGTCGCCACGCCGACAAGCACGTTGGTCAATACACGGTCAATCGCGTCATAACTTAACGTGGTGGTGACGCCGCGATTGTCGGTGATGGATTGCGGGCGGTCTAAAATATCGAAGCTATTGGAACGGATAACTCCGACAGAATTCGCAGATAAGGTGATAAATCCTTGCAGGTTAAAGCTGTTTGTGATGTAGCTGACAGCATCGGATGCTTTTACCAACTGGTCTATGGAATTGTAATTGTTTGTAACTGTATATCCGTCTGGATACTGGATGCTGGTCATTCGTCCAGCCAAATCGTAATTGTAGTAAGTAAAATAACCCAACGGATCGCGCATCCAGTTCAACGCGCCACATGAACAGTATGAAGCCAGCGCCACTTCTTGGTTGGCATTGGTTACAGCCACAAGGTGCTGAAGCGCGTCGTAACCGTAATACGTCCAGTTGCCAAGTTTGTCGCGAGACGCAGACAAATCGAGTTTGGTATAGATATTGGAGACATAACCTTCGGAATCACTCTGCGAAACCATGCGATTCAATTTATCCCATGTGAATGTGGTCGTTAGGCCGCGTTCGTTTTGCCATGTAGCAATAAGGCCGTTGGTATAGGTAAATGAATTGGTGCGGCTGATTTGCAAATCAACAGTTTTTGTAAGAAAGCCGGTCGCGTCGTAAATGTTTGTTGTTGTCAATCCGGCTGGCGAACGAACGCTCGTAACCTGATTATTTCCGTTGCATGTGATGGTGGTAACGTAGCCAATCGCATTCGTAATCAGAGTTGCAATCGGAATGGTGAAAGTGTTGATTGTGCGTTGTTGCCAACTTACCTTTTGCCAGATATTTTCAAGCTGCCAAGCTGTGTATATGTGATTTGTGACCGTTTGACTAGACTGCGCATATCCCCCATATCTGTTTGTTGCGCCAGATGCGTCAATGGAACTAATCAGAAGGCTGGCATAGGACACAGTTGAAGTGCTGTATAATGACAGCGACCAAGCCCCGCATAAATTTGAAGCGGACATGGAAACATTAAACCCAGGAACATAAGGCCCATTAACATTGTCCCCAGCACCATCATTAAGAATGCCTACATAGCTATAAGCAAAGCCGGGCGGGTAATTAACCAGAATATATGAAATTGTATTTGTCGCATAAACAAAAGTGTTTGTTCTTGTCCGTGCAACACCATCCGCCAGCGTGTAAGTCGAAATGTCCTTTGTTACAAATCCATCCGAGTTATACTGTTTCCAATCATATTCCGTGTTGCCAGATGGCTGCCGACGAGCAATAACAGCAACCTGTGAATTTGTTCCTTGCAGATAGGAAAGGGTCTTGCCGTAATAATCGTAGAAAGTGAGTTGTCCTGCCGTCGTTCCGTCCGGTGATGGTTCTTGCTCAACGGAAAGCAACCCGCTTTGAGTAACATTGTTTTGATCGCCCAGCCAATGCTGGCGACGCGCCTTCATATAGTCAGTCGCCGTCAAGTTGGTTACAGTCAGCGTTGAAAGTGACTGGCATTGGCGAGCATCCCAATAATAGCTGTTGCGCCAAGTTGCGGCGGCGTAGTCGTGGCTGATCTCGTTCGTGCCAACATCAAGAGTTCCCAAAGGAGTTGATTGCGGTGTAAGATTGGACGGATATTGCTGATACGTCAGTTTCGTGGATGAATCAAAGCGGTAGAGGTAGATTTGATTTCCGCCCGTTGGATCGGTGACTGTCACCGCGCGGTTTACGCTATCGTGGCCGTCGAGGAACGCATCATTTGTGCTGCCAAAATCCCAATCGTAATAATTGAAAGTGGTCGTGCCATACGGCGTGTTCAAGGTTGACACGCGCCCGCTCGAATCCCAAACAAAACCGCTGCTGTTCGTGACTGCATCCGTGATATTCGTCAGGTTTCCAGAACTATCATAGGCAAATGTGGCGGTCTGGTTGTAAGGGGTGGTAACTTTTTGAATCAATCCCGAACTGCTTGAAAAATAAGTGAGCGAGTTGGTCTTGCCGTCGTAGTCAACAACTTGTTTCAGGCGGAATGCGCCATTGCCAAGTGAGTTGGTGTAAAAATCGTAATTAAAATAGGTGTCATTTCCAATCGGGTCAGTCCGTTGTGTCAGTATCGCCTCAACTTCATAAAATCCCGAAGTTGTATTTGCCCGCCAGTAAAGAAGTCCGTAGCGATCTACGCTGCCATCCGTGTGAAAAACACGAAAACCGCTGGCGGCATCATTCCAAGTCGTCATGCCGTATGCGCTCGAAGTTCCTGCCGGGGGCGTAGAATTCCAATCGGGTGCAACCCCAGTTCCGCCTGCGGGATAGCCGATGATGGGATATTGGGTTCCATCCGGCATGACGCCGTAAGCCGGTTGTAATGTGGTTTTCGTTTCCTCGTCGTATGAGGTATTTGAATTGGTCTTTGAATAATAGGTCACTTGCCCGCCGGTCGGCAGGTCAACCGTAGCCGTCCAGCTTGCAAAGGCATTGGTTTCGGCCACCGGCACATTTGTTGTCGTCACCACATGGGTAATAGGATTGGTGACATATTGGGTCAGCGTCAAAGGCATCCCTTGAATAAAAATGCGCGAATACCAATTATGCAAAAGCCCTGGACGTGGATATGCAAATTGAACATTGGTGTTTTGGTTTCCTGCTGTATCGCGTTGTTTGATCGTGATGTGGAAAGCCATATCTTCTCCGCGCGACGTTTGATAACTAACTGGTTCATCCGCAAAAAACACATTGATGTAAGGTTCAGTTACCCACCATTGTGCCATTCCGTGACAAACCGGACATTTTCCACCACAGCCTTTATCCTTTTTGTCGTCAATGCTGTAAATGTAGCTTCGTCCTAAAACTTTCGCGCATTCCTTGTCCGAGACAATCGGCCATGAGTCGGGCCGTTGGTCTGCTGGTATCAGAAAATAGCCGCTGGTCTCGCTGTCAATGTCCGGTGCGGACATCCAATTTGGTTCGCCAAAAATTACACGGTAAGCGCCGACGCTCTGGTTGTAATCCATCAGCGCGCCGTAGTGGTTTTGCACCCAATGCACCACGCACGGCACAGGCAACGGCGTTCGGTCGGTGCGTTTCACCGCAACCATGCCCAAATCATATTGACGGCTCAACTGCACGAGCCGCAGCAACGAGATGCCTTCCTTCGGCGACGGTTCTTCCACCAATGCGGCGATGGTGGAAGCGGGCTTGCCCTGCTTCCGCGCGATTTCCGCAAGAACCAACGTGCCGCAGCGATAATTTAGGCCCGGATTCTGGCGCATGGTGATGTAGCCCTCGCGCGCCGCCTCGATGCGCTGGCGATCTTCGGGACTGAACGAGCGGTCTTGCGCCGCCTTCAACAAATCATGCAGTGTCTCGACCCGGCCAAGGCTGGTCAGTAATTCAAGCTGGCCGGCGAGCGCATGATTGGCTTCGCCATACGACTCCGCATTAGTCGCCGATTTTAATTCCTGCCATGTCGTCGTCCAATCGGTTAAGGCCGGCGTGATGCGGCCGGATTGCCGGTAGCCGGATGCCAGCGTGTTTCGTAACTGCGGGGCGTAGATTGAATTCGGATTCGTGGCGACATATTGCTCCATCGCCCGCGTGTCGCCGACGATACCTTTCAACTCATCGGGAACATTCCGCGATAAATTATTCTGCCAGCCTGAACTTTGCGTTTGGGTGGCGGGAAACTGGCCGGATGTCGGCAAAGGGTTCTGGTCAGCCGCTGCTTTGACAATCAAAAGCCCTGACAATAAAAAAAGTCCAAGTGAGTTTTTCATAGCTCTGATGCGATCCATTTTTCCAAGTTGAAGATTACGGCAGATTCAGATTTAGTTTCGGTTCGGTTACTAAAACGCCGTAATTGTCCGGCACATTTGGATTTGTTCCGGCCATGTATTCCTGATAGTTGGTCATCCCGTCGCCGTCGGGGTCGGCATTGGGGTCAACTCCGGTGTGGCCAAAATAAAAGATTTCCCAGCCGTCGGCCATGCCAGTGCCGTCGGTCGAATACATGGTGGGGTCGGAGATGCCGGTTAGATGCTCATACGCATCTGTAAGTCCATCTCCATCAGTATCTTGCGGCGTTCCGAGTTGCAGAAAACAGGCGGTGTTTGGCATTCCGGTCAGGGTGTAGCGGTTGCAATGATACCCTTGCCCCTGCCATGACCAAGCAAAGCCTTTGGAAAGCGTGGAATTTACAAAAACGTCATACGCCAATCCGTCATACCCGCCTTCAATCGTGAAGGTCAGATTCATTTTACCCCCTGCGCCTGGCGTGGCGACGACATCTGTTACCCAGACATTGTTGCTGGTGACGCAACTCGACGCATTCGTCACCCAAATCAAGTTACCGGGGCCGGAAAAAACAGGCGTATAAGGCGCGAAAGCCACGGCTGAAGACAAGGCCGATGGGAACATCAAACAATTCCCCACGTTGGCGGGATTCATCAAGTATGGAAATTTTTCCCGGTTGAAATCGTTGCCGATGGTCGTGGCGTCCACCGGAACATTGTAGGTGCGAAGGTCATCGAACATTCCGTGCGCCTGCAAGACACCGTTGCTGTCGCTGCCAAGAAAAAATCCATTTGCCAAAACATCCTGCGACGGCCAGACGGCCAAGCCAGCCGGATCGTTCGTCGCCAGCGCGCCGTCAATGTAGAGGCTGACGTTCGTGCTGGAGTAGGTCAGGGCGATGAAGTGCCAGCGGTTTGTCGTCCAGTCAATCGGCGTGGACAGGGTGTAACAATTTGAAGAACTATCGTTGGTTTGCGCGGAAAAATAAAAATTAGCTCCAACATCGTCCACATAGATACTCCACCAGCCATAGCTTGAATCTGGCGTGTATCCTCCAACTTCAAGCAAGCGGCCATAGACGCCAGGTCCAGAGCCTGGATAATATGCGTCGTTGGTGCTGGCCCAATTCGGCGCATACCAAAACATCACGCTGCCTTGGTCAACCGTTAGGTTGGTTGTTCCGTCCGCCTCATAGACATTGTATTGCAACCATGCTTGATTCGTGCTATCCACCACCACCGCCGTATTGTTGCCCAGCGGTGACGACGAAAGATTGGTGAATGAAATCGGGTCAAAGCCGTAGGCGTTCGCCCAAAAATTGGTGTCCTCAAAATACCAAGACTCCAATGGCGTATAGGACGGGCCGCTGGAACCGCCCCCGCCGCCACCCGGCAGAATCAGTTGCGCCCGACCGGTTTTGGGCATCAAAAAAATGAGAAACGCCGCGATGATTAGCTGCGGTAACAGACGATTAAACTGAATGCAATTAACTTTTTTCATGGAATTTACTTCTGGAAGTGGACTCCCATTGGCTCCCGCCGGTTGGCTGCATTCACCAGATTCATCTGACAAAAAAATCTTGCATCATGTCTCCTTGTTTCGTCCAGATGTTTTCCGCAACATTTTGGAAACAGTTTGCGCGGCGATTAGAATAGCATTGCACCCCATTGTCAATCATATTTCCCCATGAGTTCAAAAATGTTGTCTGGCAGGCTTCGAGCGTGGCCAAAAAAACGCTCCAATACAATATCCGCATGTCGGAAGAACAACGCGCGGAATTGGAAGAAATGTGCCGTCGGCGCGGGCGTCCGTTGAGCTTCCAAGTGGAGCATCTGATTGCCTTGGCCAAGCTGGTGATTGAATTTTGCGATGGCAATGACGATCTGGAAATTGTTCGCGAACGGCTGGCCGCAGCCAAAAAGCGTTTGCCAAAGAAGAGCGGTTGAATTCCGGGCAGGGCGTTTCGCCCGCGCCTTCCCCAAAGGTGCGTTTCCGATTCCAACTGATGGAATGCTTTTGTCATGCCGTTGCGGTTTCTTCGACGAGTGAAAGAATGCGTGAAAGAAAATCCTGCGTCTCAAATGGCTTTTCAATAAAATCCGCCGCGCCAAGGTCAAGGGCACGTTGCTGGTTTTCTATGCAGGAAGAACCGGATACAAAAACAATGGGTGTTTCCTCAAGGCCGGGGATTTCTCTCAAGCGTCCGTAAAGGTCAAATCCACCCATGCCGGGCAAACCGATGTCCAGCGTAATTAAATCGAACGCTTCCATTTGAACCAGTCGCAGTGCTTTCTCGGCGCTCAAGGCTCCTTGCGTTTCGCATCCGGCCCGTGTCAGGAGAAACCGGATCATCGTTGCCACAGACATTTCGTCATCCACCACCAAAATTTTTATTTTGGAGGACAGGGCTTCCGAATCCACCTCATAGCTGGCTGCTTGCTTTCCATCCGCTGCTGAATTCACGGTTTCATGTTTAACAATACATTGTTAAAAAGCAACAGCTTTTTTTTGCGCTTTTATGATTCAATAAACATGGGTCGAAAACCAAAAGCACGCCGCGACACTTATGGAGCATGGCTTCATCATCTCCGCAAGGAGCGCAAATTAACGCAGCAAGAATTGTCCAAGCTTGTAGGCGTGCCGCAGACGACGCTCGGCTATTGGGAACGGACTGGAAAATTATCCGGGCGTGAAATTATTTTCCGGCTGGCAAAAGCCCTTGGCGTATCGGTCAATAAACTGCTGCGCGCCGAAAAATCCCGTCAAGATTAGTTTTGGCAGTTGGAAAACAAGACAACTTGGTTCGCCAGCGAATACCTATTGGCATCACTGCATTGATTTTTAGATTTGCGTGAGGAGATAAGCGGCCATGAGGAGATAAGCGGCAAGCTATTTTATCGGCCCGTTGGTGGCCTGTGACGGATTGTCAATGTCCTGCTGCAAATGCCGGATTTGTTTTTGGGATACGCTGCTGCGGAAGAAAATGCAGCCGTCGTTTTGTCCATTGACCTGACGCAAATCAGCGGCGTAAGCGCCTTCCATTACCAGCACAAACCCCGGTGGGCTGTCAAAGCCGTCATTTTGCGTTGGCAATACTTGGATGGGAATTTGGGCGACCGCCAGTTGATGAAACGCCGCCTGATTGAATTTCATCACCTGCGCCATGTTGGCGATTTGGACGGCCATTTTATGGTCGTAACGGGCGGTAACCGCCAAGCAAATCAGGCTGGAAACGATAATGGCCGTCCCAATGCTCCAAAACAAGCTGGTTGTCCACGCGGTTTTCCATATTCGTTTTGTCCATTCGGACTTGGCTTCGTCGGCGGCATCCTGAATTTTCTCCAGCGTGGGCATGACCTTCCAAGCCAGGTCGTGGGTATGCTGCACGAATGGCGCGATGATTTTCTGGTTGATGCCCGATTGAATTGAATTTTGAACGCCCTGCACGATGGACTTGGTGTCCACCTGTGCGCCAAGATTCTTCACCGTCAATTCGATGGCGGCAATGGTTTCATCGCATTTTATCTGGGTTGCGCGGCAAAGCTCGCCGGTTTTTTCGGCGTGTTCTGTAATGGTGGCATCGCGGGTTTCAATCGTTTTGGCGAGCAAACTGACTTCCTCGCGCAATTCCTGAATGGTCGCCAGCGAATCGGCGTTCGCCGAAATCATCCGGGCGGGGATGCGCTCGGAGTAATGGGCATACACGTCCAGCACGAGAAAAAGCTGGCTGAAAAAATGCGCGCTGTCGCCGTCGGCGAAGCGATAATAAACAGCCCGCGCCAGCTCCCGCTTTTCAGCGGGATAGGCGGCGAGCATTTCTTCAAATAAATCAGATTCGGGCATAACGGTTCCTTTCAGTTCGCCAGATTGATTTTCGCGCCACGCTTGGCAGCGAACGGTTCGCCGATGGGCGGAACAATCTTTGGTTTAATGGTGGCAGCTTCAACGGCGGGCAATAGTTTGGCGGCAATCTGGTCGTATTGATTGAACAGGATGCCCAGCCAGTCCTGCAATACGCCCCGCGCCATGATGTCCAAGCCAAGACTGTCGTTGCCGAGGGCTTCGTTGAATGGGATGCCGCGCTGCTGGTCGGCCTCCAATTTTGCCAGCCGGAGTTTCACGAATTCCGACAACACCGGGATGGTGACGGTGACTGCGCCGCAATCGAGCAATTCCTTTTCCAGCGGGCTGTTGTCGAACATCCGCGTTTTCGCCGCGCGGGCCGGGTTGCGGACGATGACATAATCCACCTGTCTGCCGCAGAATTGGCAGACGGCAGCGAGGTTGGTCATCACGTCCAGATCATCGAATGGAAACAGCATGAGCGTGATGCCGATGTTTTGCGCGCTGGCGATGTCAAAGAAATGCGTGGCGGCAAGCGCCTTCATCAGTTGCGCGTCCAAATGTGCCCGTGGGTCAATCAGCGTGACAGGTTGGGCGGTGGCCTTTCGCAGAATCAAAATGAGTTCGTCCAAGTCCCCGGTTTGTCCGCTCAAAGGCACGAGGTTGACCTGGTCGGGGAACAATCGGGACAGCGTGCGATTATCGCCGTCAAGATCAAATCCCTGCCACGGGATGCCACGTTGATTAAGCCAGCACGCGCGGGCGGCGGCTTCGATGCTTTTGCCCAAGTTTCCTTTGGCCTGCATGGGCAGAATCAGGCGATGTTTGTTTGTTTTCATATATCTGTATTGAACTTGTATTTGTTTGTTGCTGTTGTCTGCGCCGGCATTGGCACCGATGCAGATGGATTCGCCGTGGCCAGCTGTGTCGTTGCCGCTTCGCTTTCCCAATGGGAGCGCGCCTGACGTTTCAGGTAGCGCCGGTAGAACTGGTGCAATCCCTGAAACGTGATGACGCAATCCTTTTCGGTGCGAAGCCGGGCGGCGATTTCCTGCCACGTCCGGCGCTGCTGGCGTTGCTCGCGGATAAATTCCACGAACGCTTCCAGGCGGCTGCGATAAGCGCGTCCGCCGCCACGCCGGTTGTTATTTTTGCTTTCCGAATCCATTCGCCATCAGTTTAGGCCAGCGAATGAAGATTGCGTTAGCGAGTAGTGGGCGGGTTAAGCCGGAAAGTGGGGGAGTTAAACGCGATAGCGTTTTTACCCGTTGAAAGGCGTTGAATCGCCGGGTTGAAACCGGTTGAACGGTGTTGAACCGTGGCGTTGAAATATGTTGAAGGGCGTTGAATTCATCAACGCAGTTCAATGCTTTTCAACATGGCCGAAGGCGCATAGCCAAGAACCTACGAATTTTCGTAGGGGTAGGGCGTCCCCCTTCCAAGCATCCCATCAGGATGCCAGCGCATTGATTAAAAACCGTGCGATTAGCGTTGAATCGGAATGTTGTAAATGGATTACACCATGATGAATTTCAGTCGTATGCAACTGAACCGGATGGTTTTTGAATCACGTTTGGAAGGATTGAACCGGCCTACGTTTCAAACCAATGGTGATTTCTTAACGGAAATTGGTGGTGAAAATTCAACTGGAAAAATGGCGTCAATCTCCGTCAGCACTGAATGGGCGATTGGGAAATCGGAGCGGAATGAACGGATTGTGGAATGGAGCGCGGTTTCCCAATCGGCCATTGAGTGCGCCACCGGATAGGTTTGAATCCTGCGGCGTTTAGTCTGTCCGGTTTCCGAGAGCCGCAGGAAAGCCGGACAGTCTAAACGCCGTCACCTAGCATTGTGGATTCGGTTTCAGGTGGTATTGCGAATTCAAAAATTCAGGCAGGTTTGCCGGTGGGTTGCGGGAAAGGATGGGACAAGCAGTGGTTGAATTCTGCCGGAAATCCCAACCTAAAGTTCTTTCCATTTTGTTTCAAAATGAAACGTGCGGGCTTCGCCAATCTGCAAAGATACTTACCTTGACGGCCATGAAAAAATGAAAGTCCAAAAAATCATTATGGCAAAAGTGATGGTTTTATCCTGTGCGTTTCCCGCACAGGATCGCCCGGAAACTCTGCCAAAATGGGAGCCGTTGGGGACATTTATTTTGTGCAATGATTACGCAAAGACAGCTTTTTTTCCTGCAATAATGTCCGCTGGAAACATGAATAAATCATAGGTGACGTATGAACAATGAAGCGCCAAACAACCTCGCTGGCCGGATGGAAAAAGAGATTCGCGCCAAGCCGGAGAAAAATAAAGAAGCAGCCCAGCAGCGAGCCAGTGCCATTTATGTGCTCAACAATGAACTCAAGGCGATCTTGAACCTGACCCGGCCACCCGCGCGTTTGAACACGGCGCAAACCGCCGCCTACCTGGGGTTCAAACCGCATGACATCCCGGTGCTGACTGCGCGTGGCTTCCTCAAGCCGTTGGGTGACCCGATGCCCAACAGCGACAAATACTATGCGCGGGCAAGAGTTCTGGAACGGTTGGACGATGAAGAGTGGCTGTCCCTGGCAACGGCGGCGTTGAGCCAGCATTGGCAGAAGAAAAACCTCCGCAAAACCAAAAAGCGGAATGGCCATGCCCGGCCAGTAAAAAGATGAACTATTCGGTTTAACCGCAACCAACCCGCCCACTACCCGCTAATGGGAGCAAGGCCGGTTGCTTTAAGCTGGTGTCCATGCTTGCACCGAAAGCCCAATACAACCCGGTTGACGCCAAAAGGTATTTCAAGGAACACCTGGCGGTGGGTGATTACTATGCCGAGGGGCAGACCGTCCCCGGCCAGTGGATCGGCCAGGGCGCGGCGGATTTGGGACTGTCTGGTGTGACAAGTGCCGATAAGTTTGTCCGACTCTGCGACAATCTGCACCCGCAAACCGGCGAACGGCACACCCTGCGGCAAAAGACGACCCGGATCGAAAAAGGGATTGATGGCGAAGAACGGCAGGCGGCCAATCGCCGGGTGTTTTACGATTTTACTTTCTCACCGCCGAAGTCGGTTTCCATCGCCGCGCTGGTTGGCAACGACGCGCGGATTATCGCGGCACATGAGCAGGCTGTAACGCTGGCCATGCACCAGTTGCAAACCTTTGCGGCAACACGGGTGCGGAAAAACAATGAATGCACCGACCGGCCTACGGGCAACCTTGTGGCCGCGATGTTCCGCCATGACACCTCCCGCGCGTTAGATCCGCATCTGCATACGCATTGCATCGTGTTCAACGCCACGTTTGACGCGGTGGAAAAGCAATGGAAGGCGTTGCAGAACCATGAAATGTTCGCCGCGCAAAAATTTGTCGAGAATGTTATTACCATGAACTCACGCGCGGACTGGTGAAGTGCGGTTATCAGATTGAAAACCAGCCGCGCGGCGATTTTGAAATCAAGGGCGTCGCGCCGGAACTGGTTGAAAAGTTTTCCAAGCGGCACCGGGAGATTGACCGGAAAACCAAGGAACTGCTGGCGCGTGAACCGGAAAAGGCGGGTGACAACATCGCCGCAATCCGGGAAAACATCGCGCACAAGGAACGGCCACGGAAGATTCGGGACATCGGTTTGGAAAAACTGCAAACGCTGTGGGATGGTCAAATGACGGCGGGCGAAAAGGCTTCGCTGGATGGGCTGACGGCGAAGCCATCCGTTGCGCTCGTTGCCAGCGAGAAGGTTTGCGAGCAGGCCGTGACGTGGGCGGAGCAGCATTTGTTTGAACGCCGTTCCATCGTCCATGAGCATGAACTGTGGCGGCACGCGCTGGAACGCGCCCGGGGGCAGGACATTTCACTGGCCGACATTCAGGCGGTCACCCAGCAGCGCGGTTATCTGCATTTTGACGAACATCCCGGCAAGGTGTCCACGCGGGAACATCTCGAACGCGAAATGGAAATTGTCCAGACGGCCAGAGCGGGCATTGGTGAATGCTATCCGCTGGTCTGGCAGCCAAAACCGTTTAATCCCATGCTGGATGAGGAGCAGCGTGAAGCATTGAACAAACTGGTTTCCAATCGCAACCGGGTCGCGGTCTTTCGCGGCGGTGCGGGCACGGGCAAAAGTTTTGTGCTGCGCGAGCTGGTCGGGCAAATCCGCGACGGCGGGCGTGGCGTGGTCGTCCTCGCGCCGCAACGCCAGCAAGTGCTGGACATGGAGCGGGACGGTTTCCCGTCGCCGCAGACGGTCGCCAGCTTTCTGCAAAAGAAAGAACTCCAAGCGGGGACGGTGGTGATGGTGGATGAGGCCGGGCAGATTGGCGGCCAGCCGATGCTGGAACTGCTCCGGCTGGCGGCTGAACGCAATGCGCGGCTGGTTTTGTCGGGAGACACCCGCCAGCATGGAGCGGTCGAGGCGGGGGATGCGCTGCGGGCGATTGAAAAGCATTCCGGCGTCCGGCCAGTGGAATTGACCAACATCCGCCGCCAGAATCCGGCGCTGGCAAAGTCCATCGAGGAGCGCCAGCGGATCAAGGAATACCGGGAGGCGGTCGAGGCAGCGCGGGACGGCAGGTTCACCGAATCGTTTGAACGGCTGGACAAGTTGAAAACGATTGAGTCCTGCACCCTGGCCGACAAGCATGAAAAGCTGACGGCGCGTTATCTGGAACTGGTGAAAGAGCGTCAAACCACCGTGGTCGTCTCGCAAAGCTGGAATGAGATTCACCAGGTCAACGCCGCGATTCGCGCCGCGCTAAAAAATGAAAAGCTCGTCGGCGATCTGGAAACCACGGTCACGGCTTTTCAGCCGGTGGATTTGACGGATGCGCAAAAGCGCGATGCCCGTTCCTATGATGCCAACACCGTGTTGGTGTTCAATCGTGACGTGCGCGGGTTCAAGGCCGGTGAATCGGCGCGGTTGAAATTGATTACGGACACGCATTTGCTGGTGGAAACTGATAAACGCATTGTCCCCATTCCATTCAAACAACTGGACAAGCTGACGGCCTGCCAGCGCAAGGAACTGGCTTTGGCCGCCGGCGACAAGCTGCAACTCAAGGCCAATGGCCGCAGCGTGGAAAACCGCAAGCTGGTCAACGGCGAACTGGTCACGGTCGAGGCCGTTGCGCCGGACGGCCGCATTGCGCTGGCGGATGGCCGGGTCTTGGATAATAACTTCCGCCAATTCGTCCGGGGCTATGCCATCACGTCCTATGCGTCACAGGGCAAGTCGGTGGAATACGTTCTATTTTCGGATTCAGCGGCGAAGGGTGCGACGAACCAACAGCAATGGTATGTCACCATTTCGCGCGGCAAGAAGGGGATTCACATTTTCACCACGGACAAGGAGCAGTTGCGCGAGAACATCACGCGCAGCGGGGATCGCCCCTCCGTGGTGGATGCGCTGACAGCGCATTACCGGAAACATGATTCGTTCTATCGCCTGATTGAACAGCGTTGGGGGCCACGGGTGGCGCTCACCATGACCAACAGCAAACGTGCCAGACAGTTCCGGGAGATGCGCCAGAGGCAGAATCAAAGGCAGGCGCAAACTGAAACGGTCAAGCCGACGGTTGAATCCCATGAGCCGCGCCAGCAACCCGTCCCGACACCGGTGCAAACCCAAGTGGCTGAAACGGCGGAGCCGAAAATCAAGCCGCACCGGATTTTCCCGGAAGCCCAGAAAAAGCAGTCGCGCGGTGTTGGCATTTGATATTTTTATTTCCCAGCCTGACGCAGAAATAACCAATCCCAATAGCGCCCTTATCCTTGAGATTCTTCCACGGCTTCAATCGTGAACATGAACCGGACAATTTCTTTAATCTTCGTCCGGCTGGGGCCGTTCAGACCATTCCCGTATCGTGAATCATAATTCTGGCAGTAATCTGCCGCCAGTTTGTAGCCGTCCGGCGGATAATCCGCGTGTCGGAGATAAATCGCCAGCGCGTGTTCCACCAGCATGAGATTCCAGTTGTGAACGATACGCACCGGCCCCCATTGTTGATTCTGATATTCATTTTGAAAATCCCGCAAGCAGTCGTGCAACATTTCCGCCGCTTGGCGATTCAATTTCGGGCGGCATAAATCCGCGCCGGCCAGCAGCCTTTTGGCCGCGCGGAAAAGTTCAGCCGCTTTACCGCCGGCTTTGCCTTTGCGCGAGGTTGCGCGTGTCGCAATCCAAACCGCAAACGCGGAAAGCCGCTCCGGTCTTTCAAACCATTTCTTCAACACCCCCAGTCTTGTCAGATTGGCGTTGCCGTTTTCAGCGATGTCGTCTGCGATTTGCAGGAGCTTTTCGGGAATGTTCGTCCGCATAAAATTTTCGTTATTTTGTCCGGCCTAATTTCTCTTCGAGACAGGACACCTGACCACACACGCTGTCGCCGTAGCCCCAGCCAATGCCATCGGCGAGAGTTGCCACCCGTTGAATCCGCGCCTGAAATCGAGGATAAAATTCATGGCCTTCGCGCAGAAGCCATCGCGTCATTTCATTCAAAACTGATTCCAGGCTGTTATAAAAGGATTCGTTGATGTCACCAAACTCATGCGTGAACTCCGTGCCGTTTTCCACATAGGTCAGCATCAAATCAATCGTCCCTTCCAGATTGCCGGTGGCTTTGCGGTAATCGCGAATGGCCTTGCGAGCCTCGCCAAGTTTGAGTTTGCCATCGCCGCGCGCCGGGAAAAATTGTTCCACGATTTTGCGCCGATACTTTTCCAGTGCCACGCCGGCGTTTTCTTCCGCCTGAAAACGGGCTTGAAGAAAATCGCGGTTATCCGGTGAAGCCCCGTAAAGGTCTTTCACCAGTGCAATCAACGCCGGTTTCGGCCAACCATTCAAGTGCCGGCGGACGCTCTGCCAGCCGGTGGATTTATTTTCGTTCATGTGAATTTCAAAAATCTTCGCCATCGTGAATTTCATAGCCTACCGCTTCATAGCCGCGCACCCGTTTTGAATACATTGCGGATAAAACCGGCACAGCCCCGTCCACATAATCATAAACGACGACTTCCCGTTTGTTGTCGTGCAGGCGGTGGAGACGGCCTACATATTGCTGCAACGTGCCGTGCCAGGAAATCGGCATGGCCAGAAAGAGCGTGTCCAGACGCGCATCGTCAAATCCTTCGCCAATGTATCGGCCGGTCGCCAGCAGAACCCGCTCTTCGCCGGTGGGAATTGCCGCCAACTGTTCGGCAATGGCACGGCGTTGTTTTGCCCCCATACCGCCTTTCAGGATGATGACATGCTTGACCAGCCCCGCAAGTCGTCCGGCAAATTCGTCAATGTGGCTGGTGCGCTCAGTCAAAAGAATGGGCGAGCGCCCGGCCTTGACCGCGCGAACAAGGTCAACCGTGATCAAATCGTTGCGGGATTTGTCCGTCGCCAACGCCGCGTAAAGAACGTGCATTTCCGGCCTTTCGGGTGAGGACGGAAACCGGAAATTTGTCGGGCGTGGAACAACGATATGTTTGAACGGTCGCGCCTGCGCCTGTTCCTTTGCATTCACACGGTAACGAATCGGCCCGCATTGCATGACGATGATCGGATGATGTCCGTCCTTGCGCTGTGGCGTCGCGGTCAGGCCGGTGACGTAAGGTGCCTTCACCTGCCGCAACACTTGCTCAAAACTCACTGCCGACAAATGATGGCACTCGTCCACGATGACATGGCCATAGTTGGCAACCACGTCATCCACGACTTGTTTACGGTTCAGGCTTTGAATGACGGCAACATCAATGATTCCCGTGGCACGCTTCCGTCCGCCACCGATTTGCCCGATGCTTTTGATTGGCACGTTCAAAAATGTGGCCAGCCGTTCGCGCCACTGGTCTAAAAGTTGACGGCGATGAACCAGAACCAGCGTGTTGACATTCCTCGCGGCAATCAGCCAGGCAGCCACGACGGTTTTGCCAAAAGCAGTTGTCGCGCATAGGATGCCATCATCAAAACCGAGCATGGCATCGGCGGCGGTTTGTTGTTCTGGCCGAAGCTGGCCGTGAAATGTCACGCCAATCGGCTGACCGGCAAATCGCTGTTCGTCCAGATCAACCGCAATGCCATGTGACTTGAAAAGCGATACAACTTCATCCAAGCAACCGCGCGGCAAGGCAATTTGCCGGGGAAATTCCTCGGCGCACCGAATGATGCGCGGCTTGCCAAACGTGGAAAGCCGCATCGCCTGCGCGCGATAAAATTCCGGGTTTTGAAAGGCCGCCAGACGGTGCAGCCGGTTCAACATCGCCGATGGCAAGCCCTCCTTTTCAACATAGACGAGGTTGCTGCGGACAATTCGCACTTTTTCAGGCAGCGGGCCGACGATGGATTTGTCCTTTTTCTTCCGCGAAGGTGGCAGCGTCCACGGGTCTTCAGCCGCATCTTCATCAGTCACGCTGCACCGGACACCGATAATCTCGCCGCTGTGTTCGGCGTCGCGCACAATGTTTTCCACTTCTGCCAGCGTCATTCGCCGAACGCCCGACAGAAATGCCCATTGATCTGTGTGTGGATTGAAATTGGAATCGAGAAAAACGCTGTTGCCGTGGCTGCGCGGCAGGTGTTGTAACGGCAGCGCAATGAGATTGCCAAAGCCGCCTTTCGGCATCGTGTCCTGACTCGGAAACAAACGGTCGTAGGAGTCAAGGCCGAGTTGATGTCGGCGTTCCATTGTCCGGGTGAGAATGGCCGCGCCCAATTTTCGCGCGAGACTGGCGGGCAACGGCATATCAAAGAAAATCCAGACGTGCCCGCCGCGTCCAGAGCGCGACCGTTCGAGAGTGGCGGAAATTTTCCAGTCAGCGCAGGTCTGAAGAACCGCGCGCACGTCATCCTGCCAGGTTGCCTTGTCGAAATCGGCGGCCAGAAACCAGCACGTTTCATCTGTCAGCAGCGGATAAACCCCGGCCGTAATTTTACCGGTGAGATGGTCGTGAATGACTTGATCCGTCAGTGGAAAGTATTCCTTTGGCTCATCGGGTCTTTTCTGGAATGGACTGCTCCAAACTTTTCGACAAGCCGGAGAATAGCCGGTTTTCCCGTTTCGCCCATCCCACCGCACCGCATAAACATCCTCGCGTCCGCAAAACAGGCTGCGGAATAATTTTACTTTCTCCGCCGGGTTGGATTTGGAGCTGGTCGGCGCAATGGTAAAAGAAACCGCCGGCAAAATTGGCGGAACGATATTTTCATTGCTGGGCAATCCCAAACGTTTCCGCAAATCGCGATTCTCCTCACGTAACCGTTCGCACTCCGCCAAGGCATCCGCAAGCCTGGCATTGGTCGTGGAGGATTCGTTCATATTGATGTTGCGGTCGGCATTACCGCCGCAACGCGCCGTAGAACTGCTGAACAGAATTGAAATGCGGATTGATGTCGGCATCAATGCCGCATTCCTGCGCCAATTCCGCAAAGGGTGCTGACCACGAAGCCGGTGGCACGGCTAACTCGGTTGGAATTTCATGCGTCTTTCGCCGGTGAAACGTATCACGAATCGTTTTTGGCAAACGGGCGATGTCCAGCTTTCCCTTTTCAATCAAAAGAACCAAGTCCACCAAATCTTTCACGCGGGAGTTCGGTCTGCCCACACGCGGCAAGGTGTAGGCGTGCAATTTTTCTGCGAATTGTTCCTCCTGCGAAATCGCCGGAACGCGAACGTGAGGCAGACCGGCAAAACCGAGCCAATCCCGGCCTTCCAGCATTTCGTAAGGTTCGCGCAGCACATCGCCAGCACTCACATCCAAGTGGAATTGAGCGAAGCGCCGTCCAGCCATTTGCGCGTCCACTGGAAAGCGCGCGCCGCCGTAAGGCGCGGCATCAAGGTCTAGCACCGGGCTGCCAATGGCGAATGTGAAACCATCATCCAGATTGACGGCGGCGGCCTGGCGCAACAAGCCGGTTATGGCTTTGGCATCCCATTCCGCTGGAATGGTGGGCGATTGCCGGAGTGCCAGATCAATATCCCGCGTGGTGCGCGCGGCCCGGATGCGGAGTTCCATCGCATAACCGCCCTTCAACAACCACGGCGATGTTTTACCTTGAAAAAGCCGGCACAGCAGCCGGTCAAAAGCGGCCTGCCGTCGGTATCGCTGAAGATCGCCGCCTTCTTTGGCGGCCAAGGCCAGCAGCCTGTCTTCAAGGGCGTGGCGGAGCGCTGCCGGAGTTTTGTAATGATTCATTGGAATAGTTTCTTGGCAATGTCCGCAAATTTCGGATTGGATTTTGCCGCCTTGATTTCACTTTCAAGAATCAGTCCCCGGCGGCTGGCATCTTTGGCTGCACGCCGGCATTCCGCCAGTGTAACGGGATTCTTGTGAACCACGTCACACAATGCGCGAGCTGGACGACAAATTTGCATCCCTCGCAAGACAGTGATTTCGGAGGGTGCGAGCGAGTCCCGATGAAGCGCCACCGCCTTCGGCGACGGGCTGTTTCGCCGAAATGCCACCGGCACGGTGATATGAACTTTCACCGGATTGAAATCGCCAAGCTCAAAATAACTCAAGGCTGTCTCGTGCGAAAGGACTCCCAGCGGTTGGTCATTGCGTCCGCGTGTCCAGAGCAGAAACGCCGGCGTCAGTCCGTCCTCCGGTGGCGACAGATGTGCCAGGCGGTAAATGCCTCGTTGAATCCGCTCCCAGTTACCAACGCGAACATGGTAAGGATGTGTGTTGTCCGCGTAACCAGCTTCGATAGCCTGCTTCGTGGTGAAATAACCCTGCTGCTCCTGCGCAACTTGTGTCAGCGCCTTGAAAGGGGCATTCTGCTGTCGTTTCGGCATGGCACGCATCCTCAACTTATTTGAGGATATATGCAAGTCGGAATTTCACCTTGCTGGATGTGCCTGCGTTCTCAAGATACGGCGCGCTATCCCGCGATTGCATCTGCCGACGTTTGAAGATTGCCGAACTGGAATAGTCCAACTTAACCTTGGTTGAAAATGATGGCCGACCCGACCAGACAAATGCCGCGCCGGTGGACGGCGGCGGAAGACCGATTGCTGGGCACAGCTTCGGATGCGCTCGTCGGCAAGAAAATTGGCCGCTCGAAAGGTTCGGTTTACCAACGGCGCAGAGTCCTGGGAATTCGTTGCGCCCTTCACGTTTGGACACCCGAAGATGACCGCATCTTGGGAACGGCTTCGGATGTGGAGATCGGTCGCCGCCTTGGCCGCACCCCAGCCTCGGTTTATCACCGGCGCAGAGCTTTGGGAATTACCGGTTTTCGCCCCCGTGTCTGGACGACGGAACAGGACAAATGGCTGGGCACCATTCCCGATTCGGAAATTGCCAGACGTGTCGGCTGCACCGAGGCTAACATTCGGGCAAGGCGCTTGCGATTGGGCATTGCCGCCACCCGTCACGTCAGACCGTGGACGGCGGCAGAGGACGCGCTGGTAGGAACCATGCCGGACAAGGAACTGGCGCAAAAATTAGGCCGGTCGGTCATCGCTGTGGCGCATCGCCGCGAACGGAAGGGCATTCACATTCCGTTTCACCCGAATCAAAAAGCATGGACTGCGGCGGAGGATGCGCTGCTGGGCACCATGATGGATCGGGAACTGGCGCAACGGTTGAACTGTCACTACTACGTCGTGGCCTGGCGGCGAAGACAGCGCGGCATACCGCCGTTCAGGGGCAAACTGCGTGTCTGGACTCGTCAGGAGGAAGCCTTGTTGGGAACCATGAACGACCGGCAACTGGCCAGGAAACTTCAGCGGACGGTCGTTTCGGTCACGGTGCGCCGCCATCGGAAAGGAATTCCGGTTTTCAAACGCAAAAGCCACGTCTGGAAACCGGAAGATGACCGGATTCTTGGCACCCGGCCTGACAGCCAGATTGCGCTCCTCCTCGGAATCAGCATATCAGCGGTGCGCCATCGGCGCAGCCGCTTGCGCATTCTTCGTAGAAAAAAACGCAATCAATCCTCATAAAATTCATCGTAATCCTCATGCGTGAATTGATGCGGCGGCGGAAATGGGTCGAACGTATCAGGCGGTGACGGCCAGGACGGCGGTGACTGTATTTCCACAAAGACGACGGGCGGCACATGAGTTCTTCTCTGCGGCGGCTTTCGCCGTTGGCCATGAAATACCAGCGCGATGAAGCCCGCAAGCAGAGCCATCGCCAAATAGATGACGGCGACGAAAACGCCCAGCTTATGCTGAGCGATAAATTCGTCCAGTTGTCCCAAGGCCGACACTTCCCATTCAAGTGCTTGGATTTGCCAGGATTGCATGGTGGCCTCCTTATGCGGCAGCGGCGGTTGCCGCTGGTTCGGGGTTGCGGTTTCCAATGATGGCCTTCTGCTGCTTCTCGTATTCGCTCAAGGCTGGCATTTCCACCGGGGCGTTGCGCGAATAGGCGCGATGGACGGCCTTGCTGTTTTGGCCGATGTTCACCTGCGCATACCGTTCGGGATAACCGGCCGTCTTCGCCCGTTCCGCCCAAGCGTAACGGTAGCTGTGCAGCGACACGCCTTTGATGCCGAGTCCGGTGCAGCGTTGCTTGAACTCCGTCGCGCGGTCGCCCGCGCGAACTGTCCGCAGATAGGGAAACAGCGGCCCATTGCCCGGCAGGTCGCGGAGCAATTCCGCCATTTCTTCATCGGGGCGCATGATCGCAACGCTTCCCGTTTTCATGCGCCGGTAGCTGATGACGTTATTATTCCAGTCAACATCCTCGGCTTGCAGGAACGCCAAGTCCGATTGCGACGCGCCCAAATACCACGCCAGTTTGTAGAACGCCTTGCGTTCGGGATTGTTTTCGCGTTCAACGATGGCCTGATGTTCGGCCAAAGTGATGGCGCGTTTCTCTTTGTATTCAACGGCGGGCCATTGGCGTTTCGGGACGAGCGGCCAAGGCAGCCAGTTCATGTCCACGCAAAAGTTATGCAGGCGGCGCAGATAGACATTGGTGGAAACTTTGCCGCATTGGAGGATGCGCAACAGGAGTTCGCCCTGGGTTTCAATGATGACCTTGGGCAGCAACGGGGCCAGCGCCTTGTCCTTGGCCACGCGCAACCAGCGTTCCTGGTTGGCTCCCTTCTTGGTGCCGGTGAGGGCTTCAATGGCGTTCTGCCAGGTGCGCGTTTTCATGCCGTCGTCCGAGCCGGCCAGATACGCCTTGGCGATTTGCAGGTTCAGGATGGGCTGGCGAACCGAATTGTTCTTGGCCTCGATGATCTGTTGGGCTTCGTCCTCGTTGGTCGTGTGCAGGCTGGTCGGTTTGCCCGTGGTTTTGTCCACGGCATAATACATCCCGCCACGGCTGTTCCGGCGAATTAAGCGATAACGTGTTTTCATAATGTTCACGCAATCGCAAGAATAAATGAACCCGATTCCGCAGAGTTAGCGAGTAGTCGGCGGGTTAGCGCCGGTTACGCTGGATTCTAACGGAGTTGGAAAAATGGTGTCCGTTTTGGTGTCCGTTGCGGACTCCTACACCACCAAACCCTTGTAAATAAAGGCGATAAATTTGGAGGCGGAGGTCGGAATCGAACCGACGGATGAGGCTTTTGCAGAGCCCTGCCTTACCACTTGGCTACCCCGCCGAAAAGAGATGAAACGATAATTTTCTTCGGCCACAAACGCAAGTTTAATTACCCGCTTTATCGTGTCGTTTTCAAAAGGAGACATTTGCGTGCGAGCAAAAGGAGACCAGGCTATTCGCAGCCACGGCTGGCTGGGGATTTTTTCCATGAATTTTCGATGGCTTCAAGCGTCTTCCCCTTAGTTTCCGGCAGGAGCAACCATACCAGCCCAAAAGTCACAGCCGAACAGGCACCGTAAATCCAGAAGGTGTGGGTTGGCCCGATTTTTTTCAGCAGGAACGGAAACGTTTGCGCCACCAACAGACAGCTCGACCAGATGCAGAATGTGGCCAGCGACATCGCGCGACCGCGGAGTTTGGCCGGGAAAATTTCCGAACACACAATCCATGGCAGCGGTCCCATCGCCATGGCAAACGCGGCGATGTAAAGGGTCACAAAGCCCAGCAGGGCGGAGGATTGTGGGTTGCGCGCGTAGATGAGGCCAACCATCGCCAAGGCCACGATTTGAATAGCGTTGCCGATGAGCAGCAACGGCTTGCGCCCGGCTTTATCCACCAAACCGATGGCAATAAATGTGGCGATAAAATTAACCAGTCCGATCCAGATGGAGCTGCTGAACGCGGCATTGGCATTACCGGTCGCAGCTTTGAATATTTCCGTCGAATAATACATGATGGCGTTAATGCCGCTCAATTGCGAACCGGCCATCAACACCACGGCGATGAGCAGTGGCTGCCGGTAATGCCGCGAGAAAAGTTCTCGGAACGAGCCTTCTTCCTGGGCCAGCACGGCTTTTACCGCAGCCACCTCCGTTTCGACCTCGGCCAGATCCCCGCCCCGCAGGCGGCCGAGCGTTTGGCGGGCACTGGTTTCGCGGGCGGCCTTGATCAACCAGCGCGGGCTTTCGGGAATCGGGAAGAGCAATAGCAGAAAGACAAAAGCCGGCGCGGCTTCCGCCGCGAGCATCCAGCGCCAGCCAAACGCGGCATTCCAGGTGGCATCGTCGGGCCGTTGAATCCAACTATTGATGAACAGCGTCACAAAGATGCCGGTGACGATTCCGAGCTGAAACAGCGATCCCAGCCGACCCCGCCAGCGCGGCGGCGCGATCTCGGCAATATAAACCGGGCAAATCATCGAAGAGACGCCGATGGCAATGCCGCTTAATATCCGCGCGGAAATGAATTGCACAAACGTCTGGGGAATCGCCGACAGAATTCCCGACAGCGCGTAGAGGAGCGCGCAGAAAAACAGCACGCGGCGCCGGCCAAACCGGTCGCTGATAAAACCGGCGGACATGGCGCCGGGGATGCAGCCAAGTATGGCCGAAGCCGTGGCCAGCCCGATCAGCATGGAATCCCGCTCCGGGTCGAGCGCAAAATGCGTTTGCAGAAACGTATTGGCCCCATTGATGACGGCGGTGTCGTAGCCAAACAGGAATCCGCCAATGGCCGCAACCGCACTGGCGAACAGGACGAACCGCGAAGAGTTGGAGGTTTTGGTGCTCATGTGTGGTTGGGTTTGCCAGTGCGAACAAACGCTTTGATGGTGGCCAGTTCACGTCCGCTGGACACGCCGTGCGGACGAATGGTGTAAGCGCCCACCGCAGCAGGGATGATGAACGTTTCCGCGTAATGGACCACGAACGGTGCAAACGCACCATCCGGACTCTCGACGATGGCTTCCTCGCCCTCGATCAGATTTAGCACATTCACACCGCCGTGGGTATGGTGGTGGACAGGCTGGGTGAACCAGTGTCGCCGCGTCTCAATAAATTCGCTCGCGTGCAACCCGGTCCGCTCCTCGCGCCAGCCGTCCCCGTGGCCAAGCGGTTCGACGCGGTTAACGAGGTTTCGTGCCACCCAATCGGTCGATCGATTCCATTGGATATTGGCCAGGCCGTGTTGGAGGTGGATCGGTCGCGGCTTGCCGTCGAGTCCCAACCGTCCCCAATCCCACATTTTAAACGTGAAAATATAGGGCGTGGCGCTGATTTCCAGCACCATGGATTGGCCTCCGCTGCAATGCACCGTGCCGGCGGGAATGAGAAAATGGTCGTGCTTCTTGGCCGGGATCTTATTCGCGTATTGCTCCGCGGGAAAAGGGGTCCCTCCGGCTTGCGCCGCCCGCAAATCGCTTGCCATCGCCGCCGGGTCCACCGACTCGCGCAGACCGAGATAGACGTTCGCATCCGGTCCGGCGTCCAACAGGTAATAACTTTCGTCCTGTGTGTAGGCCATCCCGAAATGGCGCCGGATATATTCGGTCAGCGGATGGACTTGAAATGACAAATTGCCGCCGCCCATCGTATCGAGAAAATCAAACCGGATCGGGAATTCATCACCAAAACGCGCATGAACGACGTCCCCGAGCAGCGCCTGCGGCTCGGCAAAAACCAGATCAATCGCGGGGATTTCAAAACGCGAGTCGCCGAATCCCAACCGCAAACTGTTTTCCTCCGGCACACAGTCAAAACACCAGCCGAAATTGGGTGAACTACGGTCCAGGTCGCAAACCTTTTTCATCCACTGGCCACCCCAGGGGGCGGGATCAAAAAATGGCGCCACGCGGAATGGCCGGGTGGCGGCGTGACGCAATCCCCGGCGCACCGCCGCGCCGTCGGCCAGCTTGGGTTCGCGCGGATTATTGGTGTCGAGGACAAAATCCCAGCGGGCCATGAGCGGACGCTTCCAGCGGTCGCAGACGCGCCAATCCACGAAAAAGGCCCGCTTGTATTGGAGGCTCGCCGCCAGGGTGCGGTTTTCCACGCCCAGATTGCTAATTTCGTCGCGGCGAAAGCGTCCTTGCGCCTCCCACCGTGCGAGATCGGCATAGACCAAAAGATCACCGCCCGCAATCAGGGACGCCCCACAGCCGATGACCAGCACCAGGCCGTCCGCCACTTGTTCGATGCGTTGGCGCAACTGGCGCACTTTTTCATCCGCAAAAAATTGCGGCAAATTCAAATTCGACAGCAAACCGAACACCGGATCGTCGCCGCCCAGAAACGGTGCGACGAGGGAATCAATCTGTGCCGCCGACAGCATCGCAGCCGCGGCGTGCAACGTGAGCGCGGGCTTTAGCCGGCCTGGTAATTCTCGGAGCAGTTCCGCTTCGAACACGCCGGTGTAGCATTCGACCGCGAGGATCGTTTTGGGCTTGGCGATGCTGGCGGCGGCTTGGCGCAGCCGTTCGCTGATGGCATCCCAGCCCGTGACGCAGGCGCGATCCTCGCCGGGGACAGGCACGAAAGGAAATTTGTCGTAGTTGGAGGTTTTCACTTTTGATCCTGAAACCAACTGGCGCAGCCGAACAATCCAGCATAGTTGCCCAGTTTTGCGGGTTTGATTTTCACCTGGCCCCACGGGGTCCAGGCCCGTTTTGAAACGTGGCGGCGCAGGGCTGGTAAAATGAGCCGGGCACTACCCATGATGCCGCCGCCGATGAGGGCTATTCCCGGATCATAAGCGTGAATTAAATTGACCAGCGTAACCGACCAGACGTGGAGCGAGTGGTCGCGAATAGAGATCGCAAATCTATCTCCTCGCGCCGCTGTCCGAAAAACTGCGGCATAGTCCAGCACCGGCTCCTTCGCGAGTTGGCTGTTACGGAAGCCCGGTGCGTCTTTTGCGCGGGCTGCCAGCGCCCAGGTCGAAGCTTCGGCTTCGGCACAGCCGAAATTGCCGCAGCGACAAGGCCGACCATCCAGACTGACGGTCAGATGACCGCCAAGGCAACCGGCCTGTCCATGCTGACCGCGCAACGGTGTTCCTTCCAGAATTGCCGCCGTGCCGATGCCGGTGCCGAGCGTCATCATCACGACATTGCGACAGCCTTGGGCCGCGCCGAAATGCCATTCACCCGCCAACGCCGCGTTGGCGTCATTGCCGATGCGGGTGGGCAGACGCAGAAGTTTCTTGATGAGCGCGGGCACATCGAGAGTTTTTGCGTCATCAAATTTTCCGGCAGGCGAGGACAAAATCTTTTCAGAGTGCGGATCGATGATTCCTGGAAACGCGAGACCAAAACCGCCGAGTTGGCTGCGGGCGACCTTGGCCTGATGGCATAGTCCGGGAATTTCTTTCGCGATCCGCTGGAGGGCGTCCGCCAACCCGCCTTTGGGTTCGGCCCCCATTTCAGTTTGTGCCAGCAATTGCGCGCCCAGCACAACACCAAGCTTGAGGCGCGTTCCGCCCAGGTCGCAGACCACGATGGGTTTTGGAGTTGTCATGGTGTTTGGGCGTGAATCGTAATCAGTGGAGGACCACTTCGATGCGTTGAACGGTCCAATAGATCCCGGTCACCGCGATCAGCGCGGAAGCAGGCACGATGATGGCCGGCCGATACCAGCGGCGTTCCCGCCACCAGCCCACGCAGAGGAAGGCCGCCAGGATGACTGTGAACTGGCCCAGCTCCACGCCCGAATTGAACGCCAGCAGCGCGGGCAGAAATTGCGGGCGCGGCAAACCGAGCGATAGCAGCACACTGGAAAAGCCCAAGCCGTGGACCAAGCCAAAGCCAAACACCACGAACGGTCGCCAAGGCTGGAGCTTCGGGGTGCAGATATTTTCCACCGCGACAAATGCAATCGACAGCGCGATGAGCGGCTCCACCACGCTGGAAGGCAGCCGGATCACGCCATACAGCGCCAGCCCCAGCGTGATGGAATGCGCCAGCGTAAACGCGGTCACCTGCCAGAGCAGCGGTTTCAACCGGCAACTTAACAAAAATAAACCCAACACAAATAGAATGTGGTCCAGCCCTTCGGGCAGGATGTGTTTGAATCCCAACCTCAAGTATTGCCCCACCACCGGCCACAGGCTAACAGCGGCTGGCAGACCATGCGCGACCTTCGTTTGGCCTGGCAGTAGAAGCGGAATGGGGGCGACCGATCCATCGGAATTCACCGCGAAAGCCGCCGGCGCCTGCCCGGGCAAATTGATGCTCCCGAGAACGTCGCCGAGTTCCGGCGGAAACTGAAACGCCACCGTGTCGCTTCCCGGCGGCAGGTGGCCTTCGATCGCCATCATCAGCATCGCCGGCAATCGAGGCGTTGGCGGTGATTCGCGATAACGCACCATGTCGGCCACCGTGGGGAAAATGACCGTGTCGATGGTGCCCGGTCCATGATCAGTAGCCACCGTAAACTTTTTTTCAAAACGCGCCTGCGCGGAGGCCAGCCCTGTGGCCAGATCATTGGTGGAACCGTCCAGCCAGCCGTTTAACACCGTGTCATCGGCCTGACGGGGAGTGACGCCAAAAATAAACGGCGGCACGTCGAACGTGAGATTCAGCGAGAAATGTCCGTTGGTTTCCACGGTGACGTTGGCCAGCGCCACCTGCGGCAAATGACCGGACGCGAGCGGGGGCAGGCAAAGCCCGGAGAGCAGTGCCAGCCACAACCGTCCGCAAACTCCGAGGCGAAATAGGCGACCGTTCCTCACGGCTCAACGCGCAGGGTTACCAAGTCCAGGCCGGCCACCGGAATTTCGGCCGGCGCCGCCGCTCCCGGTTCCTCGCGACCATTGGAAAGCCAAACCTGCCGCACCGGCGGATGCCATTTCAACTGGGCCATCACTGGCTGACTCGTGGGATTGTATAAACGCAGGATGAGCGCCTGGCCGTCGTCACTCGGTTTAAAGGCCGTGGCAATGACCGTGGGCGGATCAATGGTCAAGCGGGAGGCGAGAGGCGGCTCGTTGGAGGCCGGGCGCACAATTAACGGCTCGGTGCTGTTCACGCCGAAACGGGTAGCCGCCACCGGATCATAAGCCCCATGGGGCTGAATTGCGTAACGAAACCAGACTGGGCCTGCCTGGTCCGCCCGGTAATTGGTGTGCCAGTGGTTGTTCATCACCCATGAATAGATTTGGGCGGAGGGGCGGATGTGCTTGAGATAAGCGTTGGGATCGGGCTGGCTGCGGGGAAGATTGGCCGTCAGTCCGCCCAACTCCAGCAGGGGGGCGTCGGCGGTGGACCAGGTGACGCCGCGATCGGGACTGGAAATATCCACCCAGCGTTCGACGCAGAACCAGTTTTTACAGGCGCCGGGAAGCTGATCAATTTCCGGCTGTCCGATGGCCCCGGGACTGTTGATGTGAACCACCGGATTCGGCACATTAAAATCGAAACCCAAATGCACGCCTTCGACGGAGCGCACGGCCGTTTTATCAATCAGATCGCTGATTTCCACCCGGTCAATCCCGTCGATCAAGCGCACTTCGCGGGTCAGGTGATGGCAGCCGGGCGCATCGGATTCGGCGACAAGCGAAACCACCAGCGGGCCGGCTTCCTTGACTGAAATGGTGGCGGGACCGCTGGGCTGGGCATTCGCCGGATCGGCCCCGGGCAAATAGACGTAGTTATTAAGTTTTCCCGCGGCAAACTCCGTGTTCGCGTCACCGGCTCGCAGGCTCACGATGTCGCCGGTCTTTTCGTCCAGCGTCAACGCCAGCTCCGGTGTGCTCAAGGTGTTTCCTTTGACTGTGGCGTGGCCGCTGGCCAAGGGGGGACCCGGCTTGATCGTGAAGCGCTTGGCCCCAAATGGCGGCACGGCCTGCGCCAAAAACGCGAGTTCACCGCTGGCCAGTCGCTGGGAAGGCACGGCTTTCCCGTTTTCATCCTGAACGGCATCGCCAACGGTTTCCTTGGGCAGGGTCACCAGATCCGTGCGCGGCCAGGAGGTGGTGTTGAATACATCCACGGATGCAGCCACCGCCGCCGGATTGGCTCCCAGAGCCTGATCCATCAAGGTGCGCGATTCGGCGGAGGCGTCCAGCGCATAAGCCTGTTTGTATTTCCATTGTTGCTTGACGAAGGGCAGGTCCGGCTGACTGACGCTGTTGTAAGCCCCCCAGGTGTGCTCGCTGTAAAGCGCAGTTTTCCGCCAGGCGGAATCAAAATCATCCACGGGGAATTTGCCCGGATTACGGAGCGCCCAGATCGTCTCGGCTTGCACAAGCCGGTCGGCGGTGTGACGGTTGATTCCGGTTTCGCTGGCAGATGAACCGGCCCCATCCTCCCAATACGGGGTCATGTCTCCGCGCAACACCGGCAACTGGTCGTGATAGCGATTTTCAAAGGCGTGGAGCGCTTCGCTCGTGGTGGCGATGATCAGTTTGGGATAGGCATACTTGGCATTCCAGTCGCGCACGGTAGGCATCACGGCTTCATCCGGCGGGCCGTTGTCGCCTCGTGTCCAGCGGAGTTGCACCAGATCGTAGGCATAGTGATCGTCCTCCAAGTTCGCCAACAGTGGCAGCAAACTTTTCAAGAGCGGGGCGCCGCTATGACCAATGGCATAGCCGCCTTGCGCGCCCCAATACAGCGCCTGCTCGCGGCCCGACGGCGATTCCCAGTAAAACGGGTGATTCTCATACTTGACCCGGACATAGCCGATGCGGTCACCGGGATTTGGCCCGTCGGAAATATACTTTACGTCATGCTGCGCCAAGGCCGCCACAATGCCCCACGTGAGCCCCGGCACATCGCTGATCATCATGGAGTCCACCTTCGTGCCACAGCGCCGGCCCAAATCGGTGGCCAGGCTGATCTGGCGCATCATTTCCTCCGAACGGCTCAGGCCAGTGAGCAGATTCGCATACATCGCATCCACGCCGATGTAGCCGTCGCGGACGTCCTGCTCGAACTCGCGTTTCTGCTCCGGCGTGGCCACCCGATAAAACTGGTCGGCCGTCCACATTACTTCCAAGTTCCATTTGAAGCGCGATCCCGCGGGGTAGTTTTTTGTCTGGCGGATCAAGTCGAGCGCGTGGATCACATTATTCGCCTGTTTTTTTTCAATGTTCGGCTGGAGGTCGGTGTAGCCAATATCCGTGTGCGAGTGCATCAAAATGTAAACTTCCCAGTGTCGCACCGGCTTGAGCGTGATTTTCTGCGCGGCTAAAACTTGGGGGCCGGCCACGATGGCCAAGATCGCCTCGGTGGTCTGTTTTACCTCGGGCACCTGTATTTCGACGGTTTTCGTGCCGTTGGTAATCCGGGTCCGACCGGCTTCGGTGCCGTTGATTTGCAGAGAAACGTCCTGAGCCGGTCCGTAACTTAAAATGGAAGCCGTCACGGGCTCCCAGAATTTCCTTTCCCGCTCGGCCAGCGCTGGGATGGGCGTGACGGAACGCAGGGTGATAAAGTTTTCGACCGGGGCCAGTTCGGTGCCCGCAGGCGCGTCCAGCGCGAGGGCGTCATAGAGAAACCAGCTTCCCTCAATGCTGCTGATGCTGATGAGATTATGGCCCACCTTCAGCAGATCGGCGGGAAACTCGATTTCAAAATGGCAGGGCCGGCCCTTGGCGGGGTCGCCCAGCAATGAGTCATCCCCCGCGCCCGCAGGCAATTGGCGCTCGAATTTCCGGCCATTGATTTCAATGTTCAGCTTCGGCGGACCCAAGCGGTGTGTGTCAACCAAATCGAAAATCAGCTTGCAGGGAGCGGCGGTCGCGACCTGTTTGAGTCCGAACACGATCACGAAGTCATGAGGGCGCCCGCCTGCCCAGGCGTCGGACGGCCCCGGTTGCACATAGGGCCAGTCCTGTTTGGCATCGGATTTTCCCACGATGAACACCGGGTCTTCCGAGAATTGAGCATACCCGGCGGGTGCCAGGGCAAACTCGGCATCGTTCTGGTCGGCCCCGCCGATCTCCCACAAATATTTCCCGCGGGATTCCGCACCCGCCGCCGTGGAGACCAGCAGCAGCGTGAAAATCGCGGTGAACAGGCTTGGTTTGACGGCAAGGCTGGCGAGGAGGGGGAAGCGGGAAATCATGGGGATTGGCTAATGCTGGGCCAACTGTAGAGGCCCGGTTTTTATTTGTCTATACATTTATGCATAGCGGTAAAATAGCGGCGGCGCCCGGCAGGAACCTCGGCTGACGTCGTCCGTCGCAGACTGACGCGCTAGTCCCCCCGCTTCAAATCCAACGTCAACTCAAAGCGGGCGCTGACATACCGGACCTCGGCGTATTCAAACGGCCGGTTGCCGCTGTCGAATACCGTGTGACGACGCAGCAGCAACGGCGTGCCTTTGGGTGTCTGCAACAGATCACTTTCGAGTTTGTCCGAAATCACGGCGGAAAATTCCTCGCGGGCGTGATGCGGGCTGACGCCCGAATGTTCCTCCAGCACTTGATAAAGCGGCGCGGAAAATTGTTCCGTCCCCTTCAGGGCGAGCCGGGGATGAAACCAGGAGATGGTCTGCAAAACGGGCTTTCGTTTCCAACCCCGGACCCGCTTCAATTGCCACAGGCGTCCGGCTTTCGGCAGTTGCAACGCCGAGGCCACCACCGGCGTTATGTCAACCATCTGGTATTGGGAATAATAATTTTCAACCGCGATTCCTTTGGCCGCCATTTCCCGGGAAAAACTTCGCCAGGCGCGGATGCCCGACTCAACGTGCTTGTTGCAGGCGCGCGTGCCAATCCCCGGCTTCCGTTCAATCAAACCCTCATGCACCAGTTTGGTTACGCCCAATCGCACGGTGCCGCGGCTGACTCCCAATTGACAAGCCAGCCTGACTTCATCTGGCAACAAGGCGCCCTTTTGATACTCGGGTTTTCGGATCAGCTCTCTCAACAAATTTTCCACCTGGATGTGGAGGGGAATGGCGTTTCCGCGTTGGATGGACAACATAATTGCTGGCCTGATTAAATCCAATATCCGGCCGGAAATCACAAGGAATAATTACTGGCGCGATGTCGCGGCGGTTGAACGTCATCAAGCCGGCGGGGCGCTGACCCGCGCGCCCAATATCACTCCTTCTATCTGGCGGACGTTTTGCCCGCATGAAACACGCGCTGGCACGGTCAGTTAAACTGGCAAGAACAGCTGAAAATTCCAACCAATTACCCCGAATAGTCTTTCGTTTTACCACCCATTCGCTAATTTCCTTTACGTGTAATTAACGCTACAGACGGTGTTCATCCGTGGATGAAAAAAATTAGAAAATGAAATTCATATTTGTAACCGGTGGTGTGGTGAGTTCGCTCGGCAAAGGTTTGACCGCAGCCGCGCTTGGCACGCTGCTTGAAAATCGCGGCCTCAAGGTCGCCCTGCAAAAATTTGATCCGTATCTCAACGTCGATCCCGGCACCATGTCGCCGTATCAACACGGCGAGGTCTATGTGCTCGACGACGGCGCGGAAACCGATCTCGACCTCGGCCATTACGAGCGATTCACCAGCACCAAGCTGTCGCGCATGAACAACCTGACCAGCGGCCAGGTTTATCAGACCGTGCTGAACAACGAACGCGAAGGCAAATATCTCGGCAAAACCGTGCAGGTCATTCCGCACGTCACCGACGAAATCAAGCGCCGCATCGAATTGCTTGCCGAGACGAGCAAGGCTGACGTTATTATCACCGAAATCGGCGGCACGACCGGCGACATCGAAGGCCTGCCGTTTGTCGAGGCCATCCGCGAATTCGCGCTGGAAGCCGGCATTGGCAACACCTGTTTCATTCACGTTACCTACGTGCCTTTCATCAAGGCGGCGGGCGAGCTCAAGACCAAGCCCACGCAACAGTCGGTGGCCAAATTGCGTGAAATTGGCATTACTCCCAACATCATTGCTTGCCGTTGTGAGCGGCCGTTGGACAAGGATTTGCGCGAAAAAATCTCACTGTTCTGCAACGTGCCGGTGGAAGCCGTCATTGAAGCCAAGGACGTGGATCACTCCATTTATGAAATGCCGTTGATGTTGCAACGCGAGCGTTTGGATGAACTGGTCTGCCGGCTTTTGCACCTCACCACGCCGCCCGCGAGCATGACGCACTGGCAGGAAATCATCCGCAAACTGATCGCGCCGCAACACCGCGTCCGCGTCGGCGTGGTCGGCAAATACATCGGCCTTCAGGACGCTTACAAGTCGGTTTACGAGGCCATCATTCACGGCGGCATTGCCAACGACTGCGGCGTGGAGATCGTGCAGGTGGATGCGGAGGAAATTGAAAAGTTTGGCGCGGAAAAAATGTTGAAAGGCCTGGGCGGCGTTTTGGTGCCCGGCGGTTTTGGCGGGCGCGGGATCGAGGGGAAAATTCTGGCCGCAAAGTATGCCCGCGAAAACAGAATTCCCTACTTTGGCCTTTGCCTGGGCATGCAGATTGCCACCATTGAATATGCCCGTCACGTGTTGAAACTGGATAAGGCGCATTCCACCGAGTTTGATGAGAGTTCCCCGCATCCGGTGATAGCCCTGCTCGACGCCCAGAAGAAGGTGACCAAAAAAGGCGGCACCATGCGGCTCGGTTCCCAGCCGTGTCAATTGGCGGTTGGCTCCAAAGCCGGACAACTCTACGGTTCCTTTGTCATTCACGAACGGCATCGTCACCGCTACGAGTTCAACAACAACTACCGTGACAAATTTGAAAAGACGGGTTTTGTGTTCAGCGGCACCTCGCCGGATGGTAAGTTGGTAGAGGTGGTTGAAATCAAAGATCATCCCTTCTTTGTGGCCAGCCAGTTTCACCCGGAATTTCTGAGCAAGCCGCATCAGCCGCATCCGCTGTTCCGCGGTTTTATCGCCGCCGCGCATCAACACACGCATCAAAAGCCGATCTAAGCGCTGCGGAGGCGTATGAGTTACGCTGAGGCCATTCAATTTCTTTACCGCCTCCAGATGTTCGGGGCGCACTTCGGGCTGGAGCATGCCTTCCGCCTTTCCCGGCTGATGGGTTGTCCACACGCGCGGCTTCGCTTCATTCATGTGGCCGGGACCAATGGCAAAGGTTCCACCTGCGCCATGCTGGAGAGCATTTACCGCCAAGCCGGTTTGCGCGTTGGCCTGTTCACTTCGCCCCACCTGGTGTCTTTCCGTGAACGCCTTCAGGTCAACCGGCAAATGATTTCCGAAGCCGATGCGGCGCGTCTGGTGGCCAAAATCCGGGAGGTGAATCAAGATCATGAAACCACCCTGTTTGAGTTTGCCACAGTGATGGCGCTGGTGTATTTCGCCGAACAGCACTGTGATTTGGTGATCTGGGAAACCGGTTTGGGCGGGCGCTTGGATGCCACCAATATCGTGACGCCGCTGGCCAGTGTGATTACCAACATCGCGTTTGATCACCAGCAATGGCTGGGCGAGACACTGGCAAAAATCGCGGCGGAAAAGGCGGGCATCATCAAGCCCGGTGTGCCGGTGGTTACCGCCGTGGAGGCACCAGATGCGGTGGCCGTGATTCAGGCGATGGCTCAACAAGGAAATTCGCCGTTGACCCAGTCCTCCCTGGCTTCGCTTCCATCCGATCTGGCCTCACTCGATTTGCCGTTGCCCGGGGCGCATCAGCGGCAGAATGCGGCTTTGGCCGGCGCCACGGTCAAAATCTTGCTGGATCAAATTCCCGTGACGAACGAACAATTGCGCGAAGGATTGTTGCAAGTGCATTGGCCGGGGCGGTTGCAACTCATTCATTTGCCCGGTGGCCGGCGGTTTTTGCTGGATGGCGCCCACAATCCCGCCGGGGCTAAAACCTTGGCCGACACCTTGAAACAGCAGTTTAAAGACGCCCAACCAGTCCTCATTTTTGGCGCTTTGATGGACAAAAACTGGCGGGCGATTTGCGACACTTTGGCGCCGCTGGCAAAAAAAGTCCTGACGGTGCCGGTCGCCAGCAAACGCACGGCGGACCCGGGCGAACTGGCCGGAGTTTTTAGAAGTGCCAACCCGCAGGTCGCTGCAACTGCCGTGGAAAACTTGGCGGTCGCGGTAAACGTCTGTAAAAACGAGCCTTTGGTGGTGGTCACCGGCTCGTTGTATTTGATCGGCGAAGCCTTGGAGCTGCTCGGGCAAATGCCGGCGGACGCGGCCGGCCGGGATTTGAACGAGTGGAAAATTGCCGAAAACCGCACGATTAGAACCTGATACAATAACTTCAAGCGGTCCTTATTTCTGAGCTGGCGCGTTGACGCATGGCTGATTCATAACTACTATTAGCCGCGTTATGGATTACGCCGACTCCCTGCCAAAGCAACGTGGCTTTGGTAAAACGACTCGTCCCGATGCTTGGTGGCTTCAACCGCTGGCAGTTTTTCTAGGATTCTCCGCCTTCATCGTCTATTCCACCTGGGTGGCATTCCTGGGCGTGAGCGACGCGCACAATCACACGTGCAGTTATTTATTCACTGGCGGGGGCGCGAATTATCTCTCGCCGTTTTATTCGCCGGAACTCTGGGGCACCTCTGGCCACGCGATTTTTGGCACGATTCCGTCGTGGTGGCCGGGTTGGCTGCCGTTTTCGCCAGCCTTCCTGATCTTGTGGGCGCCGGCCGGCTTCCGCTTCACCTGCTACTATTATCGCGGTGCTTACTACAAGGCATTTTGGGCCGACCCAATTAATTGCGCCGTTGGCGAACCGCGCAAAACCTACCTGGGCGAGCGTTATTTTCCATTGATCCTCCAGAATATCCACCGCTATATGTTTTACGTCGCGGCGATTTTCATCGTGATTCTTTCCTACGATGCATGGGAGGCCATGTGGTATAAGGACGCGCTGACGGGCAAGGAGCACTTCGGCATCGGCCTGGGAACGGTGGTCATGATTCTGAACGCGGTGTTTCTGGGGCTTTACACCTTTGGCTGCCACTCGCTGCGGCATTTGATCGGCGGTTTTTTGGATTCCAAATCCAAGGCACCTACCTGCGGCAAGGCATACAACTGTGTGAGCTGTTTGAATCGCAAGCACATGATGTGGGCGTGGGTCAGCCTGTTCTGGGTTGGTTTCACCGACGTTTATATCCGCTTCCTGGCGTCGCACATTGACGTGGTATTCTTCAAAATTTAAACCCCCAACTGAATTTTTCCTGTGGCTACCAACTACGAAACTTTTGAATACGACGTCCTGATCATCGGCGCGGGCGGCGCGGGTCTTCGCGCGGCCATTGAAGCCTCGGCGGCGGGTGTCAAAACCGGCCTCATCTGCAAATCGCTCCTCGGCAAGGCGCACACGGTGATGGCCGAAGGCGGCATGGCGGCAGCCATGGGCAATGTGGACGAGCGCGACAACTGGAAAGTGCATTTCGCCGACACCATGCGCGGCGGCCAATACGTCAACAACTGGCGCATGGCCGAACTCCACGCCAAGGAATCTCCGGCGCGCGTGCATGAGCTGGAGGCTTGGGGCGCGGTGTTTGACCGCACCAAGGATGGCAAGATTCTCCAACGCAATTTCGGTGGCCATCGTTATCCGCGCCTCGCCCACGTCGGCGACCGCACCGGTCTCGAATTGATCCGCACGTTGCAGGACCACGGCATCCACCAAGGCATCACGGTTCACATGGAATGGACCATTGTGACGCTGCTCAAGAATGGCGACCGCGTGGTTGGCGCGTTTGGTTATGACCGCGAACGCGGCCGCTTCAAAGTTTTCAAGGCCAAATCGATCGTGCTGGCTTCCGGAGGTTTGGGCCGCGCCTACAAGATTACTTCCAATTCCTGGGAAGGCACCGGCGACGGTCATTCACTCGCGTATCATGCGGGCGCGGAATTGTTGGACATGGAATTCATTCAGTTCCACCCCACCGGCATGGTCTGGCCGCCCAGCGTGCGCGGCATTCTGGTGACCGAAGGCGTGCGTGGCGAAGGCGGTGTTTTGAAGAATAACCAGGGCAAGCGCTTCATGTTCGACGACATTCCGGACAATTATAAGCCGCAGACCTCGACCGATCCCGAAGAAGGCTGGCGCTATGTGTGCGGCGATAAAAACGCCAAGCGCCCGCCGGAGTTGCTCACGCGCGACCACGTGGCCCGCTGCATCATGCGCGAGGTCAAAGAAGGCCGCGGCAGCCCGCATGGCGGCGTGTTCCTCGACATCGCGTGGATCAAGGAAAAGATTCCGAACGCGGCCGAGCACATTAAAAAGAAATTGCCCTCGATGTATCACCAGTTCATGCAGCTGGCGAACCTCGACATCACCAAGGAACCGATGGAAATCGGCCCGACCACGCATTACGCCATGGGCGGCGTGCGTGTGGACGGTGACACCCAGATGACCACGGTGCCCGGTCTGTTCGCCGCCGGCGAATGCGCCGCCGGTCTGCACGGGGCGAACCGCCTCGGCGGCAACTCGCTTTCGGACTTGATTGTGTTTGGCAAGCGCGCCGGCGAATTCGCTGCGAAATATGCCAAGGAACATGGTGCCGGCAACATCACCGATGAACAGATCGAAGCCGCCGCCCGCGAGGCGCTGGCCTCGTTCGATCACGCCGACACCGGCGAAAGCCCGTATCACGTCCAACGCGATTTGCAGGAGATGATGCAGGAGCTGGTTGGCATTGTGCGCAAGCAGGACGAGATGGAACGCGCCATCAATGGCATTGATAAACTTCGGGAGCGTGCCACCAAGGTCGGCGTGCAAAGCAACCGCGAATACAATCCCGGCTGGCACACCGCGCTGGACCTCAAACATCTGCTCACCATTTCCGAAGCCATCACGCGTTCGGCCATGGATCGCAAGGAAAGCCGCGGCGGACATTTCCGCGAAGATTTCCCGAATAAAGATCCCGAGGCGCAGAAATACAACACCGTGGTCTGGAAAGGCCAGGACGGTCAAATGCAATTGCGTCGCCAGCCGATCCCGGAAATGCCGGCGGAATTGAAACAAATCATCGAGGAGATGAAAGGTTAAGCCAAATCAAGAAAGACTTAAGCGATGAACAAAACAGCTACTTTCAGAATCTGGCGCACGGACGGCAAGGGCGGCGGCAAGTTCGTGGACTATCAGACCGAGGTTTCCGAGGGCATGGTTGTTCTCGACGTCGTCCACAAGATTCAGGCGGAACAGGCCAATGACCTGGCCGTTCGCTGGAATTGCAAGGCGGGCAAATGCGGTTCCTGTTCGGCGGAAGTCAACGGCGTGCCGCGCCTGATGTGCATGACGCGTCTGGACATGATTCCGATCGACAAGCCGGTGACCATCGAGCCGATGCGGGCGTTCCCCAGCATCCGCGATTTGACCACCGATGTTTCTTGGAACTTCCGCGTGAAGCAGAAGATCAAAAAGTTCAATCCGCGCAAGCCCGATGCCGAGGATGGCACCTGGCGCATGCAGCAGGAAGACGTGGACCGCGTGCAGGAATTTCGCAAGTGCATCGAATGCTTCCTCTGCCAGGACGTCTGCCACGTCACGCGCGACCACCACAAGCATGACGAGTTTATCGGCCCGCGCTTCTTTGTTTACACGGCGGCGTTGGAAATGCATCCGCTGGATACCGAGGACCGTTTGGCCGAACTCAAACAAGCCTACGGTATTGGTTTCTGCAACATCACCAAATGCTGCACCAAGGTGTGTCCCGAACACATCGCTATCACAGATAACGCCATTATCCCGCTCAAGGAACGCGTGGTGGACGAGTTCTACGATCCGTTCGCGTGGCTCTGGAAGAAAATCCGTCCCAAGGGCTGATCCCTTTTCATGGCATCTTCAAAACTCCTGTTGTTTTTGGACGACAGGAGTTTTTGTTTTGCAGGAAATGCCGGGCGGCCGGGCCGCTTTGATCATTGTGGCGGCAAATCGGTGGTGTTGGTGGCAGGGGTGTTCGTATCTGGCACTGCGGCTGCTGGTTTTTGTGCCATGGGCGACACGTCGGATCCCGCCAGTTCATCGGGCAAAATGGTGATGGCAATCCGGCGATTCTTGGCGCGACCTTCGGGTGTTGAGTTGTCGGCGATGGGCCGGAATTCGCCGTAGCCCACAGCTCCGACGCGACGGGGATCAACGCCCGCCTGTTCGGTCAGGTAATGAACGGCGGATAATGCCCGGGCGGTGGAAAGTTCCCAATTGCTCGCAAAACGACTGTGGGCGCCGGGCCGGATCGGGACGTTGTCCGTGTGGCCAATCACATGAATTTTGATTTCCGGATGTTTTGTGAGAATGGCCGCGATCTTTTGCATCACGGCCTGGCCGGCTGGTTTTAGCACCGCCTCGCCGGAATCGAACAAGACCCGGTCAAGAATGTTCACGGTTAACTTGCCTTGCAGTTGGGAAATGGTGACATCTTTGGACTCCAGGTTCGCCCGCATTTCATTTTCTAACCCCTTGGCCATTTGCGCGGCGGTTTCCTTGTCCTTTTCCAAATCGGCAATCTGAGATTGCAGGCTGGCGATCAGGTCTTGATTGGTCTGGTTTTCCGCGAGAGCATTGGCGAGATCGTCGCGGGTCCGATCAAGTTTGGTTTGCAGCGCGTCAATTTTCCGCTGCTCGTTGTTCCGGACCGAAAGCCAGAACATCAGGAATAACAAGGCGGTCATGGTCATGACGATCGCCACCGCCCAAGCCCAGGCCGCCGCCGAAGGAAAGTTCCTCGTTTTGGTCACGTGTTCGGTAAATGGTCGCGCGCTGTCGCTCATGTGCAAGCCAGCCGGATTTAAACAAATGGGCGTTCCCACCGCGAGTGATTTTGCGTCGCCCGGTGCGTTTCTGTCCGGGCGAGCAGAAGGCAATACTTTTTAAATTGATAAAAAAAGAGGCTTGGCTAATGTCTGGCCATGTTCAAAAAACTGTTTGTTCCTTCAGACGATTCCGATTTGACCAGCATGGCATTGTTGGTGGCGCGGTTGTGGTTCGGGCTGGCGATGCTGTTTAATCACGGTCTCGACAAGCTGGCCCATTTCAAGGATTTGATCGGGTCGTTTCAAGATCCGCTTGGGCTGGGAGCCGAAGCCAGCTTGGTTTTGGTCATTTTGGCCGAGGTTTTGGGATCGCTGCTGCTCACCGTCGGACTGTTCACCCGGATTGCAGCCGCCGTGCTGGTGATCGACATGTTTGTCGCCTTTCTCATGGTGCATAAAACCTCCATGGTGGCCGGCGGCGAGCTGGCCTTCATGTATCTGGCCGGCTACGTCATTTTGGTGATCGCGGGTGGCGGTCTTTTCTCGCTTGATACCGTGGCATTTTCCAGCACGAATCGCGGGCGTATTCAAAAAAAGGATTAACCCGAACTTCGGAGTTCGGGGTTAACCGAGATTTGCTGTTTTTTGATTCGGAAACGCCCGGATCACAATTTGTCCGGCTCGCGCATCAAGTTACCAATGCGCTGAAGCAACCGGCCGGCGGCGCCTCCATCCAATACACGATGATCGAAGCTTAACGTCAGATACGCTTCCAAAACCGGGACAAACTGGCCTTTCGCCTCGTCCCAATGGGGCATTCGCCGTCCCGCGCCCAATCCCAACACCAAGGTTTGCTCCGGCAACGGAATGGGCGTGGCCCAGATCAGGCCAAAGGTGCCGAAATTGGTCACAGTGGCCACGGAACCACCGGTGGCATCCGCGGGAAGTTTTCGCTGGCGCGCCAGTTCCACAAGTTCGTTGTAACGGGTGGTCAGTTCCTTCAACGGTTTTTTATCGGCTCCGCGCAAAACCGGCACCAGCACACCGTCTTCGGCTTCCACGGCGAAACCGACGTCGATCGAGGAGGGATGAACAATATTGCAGCCCACCAGGCGGCCGGCGACGGCGCTGTTTTCTGCAAGCGCCATGGCCAAAGCCCGCAACGCATACAGCGCGGGTCCCGGCTTCGGATCGCATTTTTTGCGATGCGCCAGCAGGTCATCCAAAATCACCGGCAAACCCACCGTTGCCAGCGGACGCGTCCAACTGCGGCGCATGGCATCGGCCACCGCCACCCGCATGGAGGAGGCCTTGGTCAACTTGTGTTGATCCAGTTGCACCATGAATTTCTCGAAATCTTCCACGGTGACGCGTCCCGCCGCGCCGCTGCCGGCGATGCCGGCCAGGTCGGCGGCGCTCAAGCCGAGTTCGAGCATCCGCGCTTTAAGGCGGGGAGAAATGTAGCTGGCTCCGGTTGCGTTTGCCGGCACGGGCAAACCGCGAACGGTGGGTTCCACGCGTGAGCCGCTGCTTTTTTGGGGGGCGGCAGTTTCGGCCTCGGATGTTTTGGAGGGTGGAGCCGCGTCCAATCCAAACCGCGCGGCTTCCTCGCTGGTGGTTTCGATTTGCCCCAGAACATCGCCTACGGCGTAACTTTCATTCAACTGGGCGGAAAAACTTTTAATGCTGCCACCGCACGGCGCGGTCACCGTCATGCTGGCTTTGTTGGTTTCCACCTCGATCACATCCTGCCCCCCTTCGACGGCGTCGCCCGGCTTGACCAGGAAATTTACGATGGCGGCTTCGGCGATGGATTCGCCCAGTTGCGGCATGATGATGGGAATGGAGGGCATGGCGGAAATTAAAATTGGAGGGTTTGCAATGCCAGCGCGACCGGCTGGGGCATGGCGCTGGGAGTTTCCGGATAAAATGCTGGATCGGCGGATTTCATGGTTTTATTGGCGCAACAAATTGCGGGCCGCAGCGGCAATGCTATGGGCGGTGGGCCGGTGAGCCGCCCACAAGTTGGGATGGTAGGGAACCGGCGTATCCTTCGCATTCAAACGTTGCGGCGGGGCGTCCAATAGCCCGTAACCTTCGCTGGTGACCCGGGCGATGACCTCGGCGGTAACCCCGCCCCAGGGCCAGGCTTCGCCGACGCAGAGCAGCCGACCGGTGCGCGCCACGCTGGCCACGATGGTGTCGGTGTCCAGCGGTTTAACGGATCGCAAATCGACAATTTCGATTTCCCAACCTTCGGTGGCCAGTTCCGTGGCGGCGACCAAGGCCTCATGCACCATGGCGCTGTAGGTCACAACGGTCAGATCGCGGCCTTCCCGGGCGATGCGGGCTTTGCCGATGGGCAGGGCTTCGCTCGGCAGTTTTTCGGCCTTCAAATGGTAGTAGAGCAATTTGTGTTCGCAGAAGATGACCGGATCATTGATGGCCACCGCCGAAAGCAGCATGGAATAGGCGTCTTCCACGGTCGCGGGCGTCAAGACCACCAATCCCGGATAATGGGCGTAAATGGCTTCAAGGCATTGGCTGTGGAACGGGCCGCTGCCGGAGGTGCCGCCGAAGGGCAGGCGCACCGTGATGGGGCAGGAAACCTTCGTGCGCCAAAACAGGGTGGAAGCCTGGTTCACGATCTGATTGAACCCCACGGTGGAGAAATCGGCGAACTGCATTTCGATGATCGGCCGCATGCCTTCAATGGCCGCGCCGACGGCAAGCCCGACCATGGCGTCCTCGCTGATGGGCGAATCCAATACGCGTCCGGGAAATTCCTTGGCCAGATTTTTAGTGGCTTTGAAGGCGCCGCCGAAAGCCCCGACGTCCTGGCCGTAAATGAAAACTCGCGGATCGTCGCGCAGCGCGTGGGCCTGGGCTTCGCGAATGGCTTCGAGATAGGTGATGCTGCTCATTGCACAGATGAAAATTATTCGTAACCCTCGACGAGATGTTCCGTGGCAAGCGCGCTCCAGTCCTCGGTGAAAGGATCTGGCGTTGGTTCGCGCTGAACCTGGGCCACCGCATCTTCAATCTCGCGGATGGCTTCACCGCGCCAGGCGGCGATTTGGGCGGTGTTGGTGAAGTGCTTTGCCAGCAGAAATTTTTCGGCCAGTTTCAGGCAATCGCGCCCGAGCGGAGAGTTTTTCAGCTCGGGAACAATGTAGCCGGCGTCGTCGTGTTCGCCATGGCCGCAGAGGCGGAGCAGGCTGGCCACGATCAATTGCGGCCCGTGGCCGGCGCGCGCCCGGCCAACCGCTCTGCCCACGACTTCCAGACAGGCGGATAAATCATTGCCGACGACGGGGTGGGCCTCAATGCCATAACCAGCCGCTTTGGCGCTTAAATCCGCACAGGCAAATTGGCGGTCATTGGGCGTGGAATAGGCATATTGATTGTTGGCCACCACCAGCACGAGCGGCAATTTTTCCACCGCGGCCTGGTTGAGCGCTTCATGAAAAGAGCCGGTGGATGTGGCGCCTTCACCTAGACAGGCCACGCCCACCATGCCGGAACTCCCTTTCATGCGCCGGGCAAATAAAACTCCGTTGACCACCGAAACCATGGCCCCGAGGTGGCTGATCATCGGCAGATAACCGGCTTGCGGCCGGCCGCGATGCACGTTGCCGTCGCGGCCGCGCATCGGCCCCAGCGCGGAGCCGAGGTAGGTGCGCACGGCGTCCACAATGGTTTCCCCAAAAGCCAGGCGGCCGGCGGCATCGCGAATGAGCGGGGCAAAGACATCGGTTTCCTGGATGGAAACGCCGATGGCGGCGCTCAAAGCTTCCTGGCCGCGGCCCAGGAACACGCCTCCGTGAATCTTCCCTGCCCGGTAAAGGGCGGCAAATTTGTCGTCCAACAGCCGCGCCCGCAACATGAACCGATAGGCTGCCAGCGGCAAATCAGGCGCGGCGCCGATCGGACTTTTTGCGTGGGGATGGGTGGCAGACTGCAACATGTTTTGAGTTTATCGCCGAAGCGTTTGGCCAGCAATAATTCTTTCGGCTGTGCAAGGTTGCCGCCGAAGAATTCGGGCGTTTCTTGATGGCGGATGAAAAATCATCTCGCTGGGGCCGGGGAAATCTGCTACATCCCTGCATATCATATCAAGAAACCGGGCTGGTCGCATATTTGATGATGCAAAATAATTTCCAGGCGCTTTTGCTCAGCAACGACTCTAAAATGGCGGAGACGTTGCGGCAAACTGTTCGGATGGACGCGGGATCATTGGGCGTGGTCAACAGCGAGGCCGAGGCGCTGCGCCTGCTGCGGGAGCATTCGTGGGACTTGGTTTTTCTGGATTTGCACTCCGCAGAACAAGCTTGTTTTGGTTTTCTGCGCCAGCTTGTCGAGCAGCCGTTGCCGTGGACTGCCTTCACCATCGGCTTTGGACCGGCGGGGGAAACCAGCCTGCCCATGCGGGCATTTGATTTGGGGCTGAACGAATTCATCCCAACCCCGTTTGAGAGCGGACTTTTCCGGGCGCGTTTGGGCGGCATGGTCATGGTAAAACGCACGCTCGAGGAATTGTCGCGTCGCCAGCGGGAACTAACCGAGGCCTGCCGTGCCGCCGAAGCCAATTCGCGGGCCAAGTCTGAATTTCTGGCGGCGATGAGCCATGAGATCCGCACGCCCATGAACGGGGTGATCGCCATGGCCGGGTTGCTGATGGAAACCTCGCTGACCGCCGAGCAGCGCGGCTACCTGGAGACGATTTACAACAGCAGCGAATCGTTGCTGGGCATCATCAATGACATTCTGGATTTCTCCAAAATTGAAGCCG
>JAKALA010000105.1 GCA_021813325.1 bacterium
CCGATCTGAGTAGGCATACAACGACTTAAAATCTTCCGGATTGTCAGAACTGCCATAGTCGCTGCACCAGGCCCAGCCGATGGTGAATTTCTGGAAGCGCAGCATGTCCATCACACCGACGGCAGGCAACGCCGCCCCATAAAGTTCGGGACGTTGCGTCATGCAGGCGCCAATCAGCAAACCGCCATTGCTGCCGCCTTGGATCGCCAGCTTTTTGGGCGAAGTATAATGATTTGCCTCCAGCCATTCGGCCGCCGCGATAAAATCATCAAACACATTTTGCTTGCGCAATTTGGTTCCGGCTTGATGCCATGCCTCGCCGTATTCACCGCCGCCGCGCAAATTGGCCAGCGCATAAACCCCGCCCATTTCCAGCCATGCCACCCGGCTGACACTGAAACTGGGCGTCAGACTGATGTCAAATCCGCCGTAGCCGTAGAGCAGCGTGGGATTATTGCCATTCAGTTTCAAACCGTGTTTATAAACCAGGAACATCGGGACGCGGGTGCCGTCCTTGCTGTGATAGAAAATTTGCTTCGTTTCATACTGGCTGGGATCGAAATCCACTTTCGGCGCCCGAAACACCAAACTGGTTTGCGAAGCAAAGTCATACCGATAAATCGTGCCGGGCGTGGTGAAACTGGTATAGGAATAGAAACATTCCGTATCGGCCTGTTTGCCGCCAAACCCGCCGGCCGTGCCCAAGCCGGGCAGTTGAATCTCATGAGCAAACGCGCCATCGAGATTGAACACCTTCACCAGCGTATGCGCATCTTTCAGGTAACTGGCGACAAATTGATGATTCAGCACCGCGACGTGTTCCAGTTTATCGGACGATTGGGGAACCAATTCCCGCCAGTTCGCCGGTTGTGGTTCAGCCGTATTGATGGCGATGATCCGATTGCGCGTCGCCTGGAGATTGGTTTTAAACCAAAAGACCGGGCCATCATTCCCCACGAAATCGTAACTGGCGTCAAAATTCATGGCCAGCTCGCGAACTGGCGCATCCGGCGACGACAAATCTTGGTAAAGCACGCCATTTTTGGGATCGGTTCCTTCGGAGACGGAAATAATCAAATAACGACCATCTTCGGTGACTTGCGCACCAAAACCCCAATCCGGTTTGTCATTTCGTTGATAAACCAATTCGTCTTTCTCCTGATCTGTGCCGAGGCGATGAAAATATAATTTCTGAAATTTATTCACGCCTTTCAGCGCCTCACCGGCATTCGGCGCGTCATAGCGGGCGTAGAAGAAACCGCTGCCGTCTTTTTTCCAGGCCGCGCCGCTAAATTTCACCCAGCGCAAATGATCCGGCAAATCCTGGCCCGTGCGCACATCGCGGACATGCCATTCTTCCCAATCAGAACCGGAAGCCGAGGTGCCATACGCCAGCAAATTGCCGTCGTCGCTCACGGCCAGACCGGCCAGCGCCACCGTGCCATCCTTGGCGAGCGTATTGGGATCCAGCAACACACGCGGCGCGGCGTCCAGCGTATCCACGGTATAGAGCACGCTTTGATTTTGCAGACCGTCATTGCGCGAGTAGAAATAGCGTGCGCCTTCCTTGAACGGCACGCCGTAACGCTCGTAATTCCACAGCTTGGTCAACCGTGCGTGAATGGCATGGCGCGCGGAAATTTTTTCCAGATAAGCGAACGTCACCTTGTTCTGCGCCTCAACCCATGCCTTGGTTTCCGGCGAATTGTCGTCCTCCAACCAACGATACGGATCGGCCACCAGGGTGCCGTGATAATTATCCACCACGTTGGTGGTGCGCGTAACGGGATAATTCAACTTGGAAGACATCGTCGTGCAACCGGCTGCGAGCAGCATCAGCCCGGCAGCGCCGAGCAATTTACAGATCGAAAACATGGCCGCACAATGATTGGCCATGCTCGACGCGTCAAATTCATTTTATAATTTCTTCGGGTAACACCTCTTGAAAGAACCAGCTATTGCCGCTCGGCTGTCAGGCGGATGGCCTCCAGTTCCTCCCATCGCGCATAAAGCCCGGCGACTTTCTCCTTTGCCGCCGCCAATTCAGCCGTCAATTGCTCGGTCTGAGTGCCGTGGGTGCGATGAAAATCCGGCGATAGGAACAGCGTTTCAATCCGCGCGATTTCGGCTTCCTCGGTTTGAATCTGCGCCTCCATTCCCTCCAATTCACGGGCTTCCTTGAACGATAATTTGCGCGGCTTGGCCGGTTTTGGCTTTGCTTCCGGCGCTTGCAACGTGAACTCTTCGCGTCTTGGTTCCGCCGTCGTTCGACGCTGTTTCTTTTCGACGTAATAATCGTAATCCCCAACGCTGTGATGAATCTTTCCGTCGCCCTCAAACGCCAGAATATCCGTGCAAACGCGATTTAAAAAATAGCGATCGTGACTCACCACGCAGGTCACTCCCGGAAAGGCAATCAAAGCCTCCTCCAGCACCCGAAGTGTCGGCAGATCCAGATCGTTGGTCGGCTCGTCCAGGATGAGAAAATTGCCGCCGGCCTTTAAAATCTTGGCCAGCAGCAAGCGGCTGCGTTCGCCGCCTGAAAGTCTGCGCACCTGCGTGGCAATCCGATCATCGGCAAATAAAAAGCGCTTCAAATAAGACCGCACCGAGATGCGCGCATCGCCCCAAAGCACAAACTCGGTTCCGTCCGAAGCTTCGTCCAAAACGGAACGCTCCTCGTTCAGTTGCAAGCGGGCTTGATCGACATAGTTGAACTTGGTCAGCGGACCAATCTTCACCGTGCCGTCGGTGGGCTGGAGTTGACCGATGATAATTTTCAGCAACGTGGTTTTGCCCAAACCATTTCGCCCGCAAATCCCGATGCGTTTGCCGTTCTCAAAATTGAAACTGAAGCCGGAAAACAGATTCTTTTCACCAAGCGTCATGGCCAGGTTGGACACCTCCACCGTGCGATTGCCCAGTTGCGGCGGCGGCGGAATGACCAGTTCCATGTCCTCTTCCACGGCGGGACCGGCCTGCGCCGCAGTTTCGTAATATCGCTCAAACCGGTTCTTTTGCTTGCTCCGCTGGGCACGCGGGCCGGTGCGCACCCAGGCAAGTTCCTTTTTCAAGAACATCTGGCGCTTGTGTTCCACCACGGCATCGGCGGCCTGACGCTCGGCTTTGTCCAGCAGGTAATCGGTGTAATTCCCGTCGTGATACCAGAAGGTCCCATCGCCCAATTCCACGATGCGCGTGACCACGCGATCCAGAAAATAGCGGTCATGTGTCACCACCAAAAACGTGCCGCTGAAATCCTCCAAAAATTCGGCCAGCCATTCGATGGATTCCGGATCCAGATGGTTCGTCGGCTCGTCCAGAACGAGAAAATCCGGCCGCGAAACAATGGCCCGCGCCAGCGCTATGCGGCGTTTCTCACCGCCGGAAAGGTGGTCAATGCGACTGTCGCCCGGCGGACAGTTCAAATGTGACAACGCCGCTTCAATGCGCGCGTCCAGCGTCCAGCCTTCCAGGGCTTGAATTCGATGCTCCAATGTTTCATGCCGGCTTGAATCCGGCGGCAACGTCTCAAACTCGGCAATTAAATCCAGCACATGTTTGGCGCCGGCGCGAACATTGGCGCGCACGTCGCAGTCGGGATCGAGCGTGAAATCCTGCGACAGGTAGCTCACCACCAAATCGCGACGTCGCGTCAACTCGCCGCTATCGGGAACGGCCAGGCCCGCGAGCAAGCGCAGGAAGGTCGTTTTGCCGCAGCCATTGCGCCCCACCAAACCTATGCGCTGTCCTTCGTCAATCGCGAGCGTGGCCGCGTCCAGAATGGCCCGTTCGTTGAAGCGAACGGTGACGTTGGTGGCATTAATGATGGTGGACATCTCGATTTGTTTCCTGGCTTGTCGGGACATGAGACTGATCGGAAGTCTTTGCCACCGCGCGCCAAAGAATTGAAAGTTTATCCGGCCTGAGCGGGCGATGGCAAACCGCTTTTCCTGCGCATTCGATGCGGCGCGCTTCTGGACATTGATCCCGCCGGAACCATGCAGTAACGGTTGAATTTTCATGGTGATTTAGCTGGTGAAAGCCGGCCGGTTTTCGACAGCAATGCCGTTGGGAAAGGGGAATAAATTCCCCCCATAACCGGTGCCGCCAGTTTTGTTCCCGCCTGGGGACGACCAGTTTGAGGGTGGGTTTGCCCTGCGGACAACTCCCTTCCGGCGTCGGGGCGGTGAGCCGGGTGACTCTTTGAAAATTATTTTTGACCTCAGAACCAACGTTGCAACCATCGAGCTTGGACCAATTTTCGTGGCGGAAGCAGATGAGTTGAGCCAAAATCCTCAAGTGCTTCTAAGTTAGCTATTCCCGCGCCGCCTGCACCGGCAACGCCGACAATTCCACGCCCCTGTTCGTTTCGGAAAAGTAGTTGGCGGACCAATCGTTCGTAAACAAAACCACCGGATTCTTGCCGATGTCGTAGCCAAGTTTAGCGCCGGTTGGCAACGTCAACGCGTCCAACGCGTCCTCGGTGATGTCGGTCGGAAGCCAGCGGACGACTTGCCACGGGGCCGATTCCAAGCGCGATTCCGCGCCATATTCGCTCTCCAAGCGATACTGCACCACTTCGAATTGCAGCGGTCCAACGGCGGCCAGCAGCGGTGTCTTGATGGAGGAATTTCGCAGGTAAAGCGCCTGGATCACGCCTTCCTGCAACAACTGATCCAGCCCCTGCCGGAACTGCTTGTATTTGGCCGTATTCGGATTGTGCAGATAACTGAACGCCTCCGGTGTGAACCGGGGAATTTCCTTGTAGGCAATCTGGGGATCCGTGGTCAGCGTGTCGCCAATGCCAAAACTGTCGTGTCCGACCAAGCCAATGACATCGCCAGGAAACGCTTCGTCCACGGTTTCGCGGTCGTTGCCGAAAATCTTGTGTGAACTGGAAAGGCGAACCTTCTTTTCCGAACGCGAATGATGCACTGTCATATCGCGCTCGAACTTCCCGGAGCACACGCGGATGAAGGCAATGCGATCGCGATGCTTCGGGTCCATGTTTGCCTGAATCTTGAAAATAAATCCGCTGAAGGCCGGGTTCTCCGGGGAAATTTCCGTGCCCGCCATCACCCGCGGTTTGGGCGCGGGAGAATGTTTGAGAAACCCATCGAGCAAAAGCTGAACCCCGAAGTTGTTGCTGGCGCTGCCGAAAAACACGGGCGTGCTTTGGCCGGCCAGCACGGCATCATCGTCAAAAATCTCGCCGGCGGTTTCGAGCATTTGCAGCTCTTCGACCGTCTTGTTAAACGTCTGCTCGTCGAGCTGGCCCCGCACCGCCGGATCATTAATGTCGCCCACCGACACGGGCGCGCGGAACTGGCCGCCCACCGTGCGCTCGAACAGATGCATTTGACTGCTCTGACGGTCATACACGCCGCGAAAATCGAATCCATTGCCGATCGGCCAGTTCACCGGAAACGCGCCGATGCCCAGCACACGCTCCAGCTCATCGAGCAGCTCCAGCGGATCGCGCATGGGACGATCGCACTTGTTCATGAAGGTGAAGATCGGCACGCCGCGCTGGCGGCAGACTTCAAAAAGTTTGCGGGTCTGCGGCTCAATGCCTTTGGCGGCATCAATCACCATGACCACGGAATCCACCGCCGTAAGCACACGATAGGTGTCCTCGGAGAAATCCTTGTGGCCGGGCGTGTCCAGCAGGTTGATGCGGTAACCGTCGTATTCAAACTGAAGCACGGTGGAGCTGATGGAAATGCCACGTTTCTTTTCCAACTCCATCCAGTCCGATGTGGTGGCCCGCTGGTTCTTGCGCGCGGTGACGGAGCCGGCGAGCTGCACGGCGCCGCCGTAGAGCAGCAATTTTTCCGTCAACGTGGTTTTACCCGCGTCTGGGTGCGAAATGATGGCGAACGTGCGCCGCTTGGAAATTTCTTTGGCTATACTCACAATCGAGCGGCCAAAGGTAGCAGAGAAATCCGGGCCGACAAGCCGGGAGACGACCGCCGGCACGGATTGAGTAAAAGCTTACTTGGCGCCGTAACCGCGAACGAACCCGATGCATTGAGCGACATCAGTGACGTTATCGACCCAGTTGTATTCATATTCAATCGACGCATTGCCGACGAAATGCTGACGCTTCAATTCCTCAATGATCGCCGGAATGTTGCTGACCCCCGTGCCATAGGGCACATCATGCGCATCGGGCGACTTTTCATTCAAATCCTTGAGATGAACACTGATGATCCGGCCTTGCAGAATCTTCAAGCATTCCACCGGGTCCAATCCGGAACGAATCCAATGTCCGACGTCGGCGCAGGAACCGATGCGTGAGTCCCGATCCTTGACGACGCTGAGGATAAAATTGGGATCCCACATTTTGTAGGAAGGATTGTTGGGCTGACGCGGATGATCATGAAAACCCACGCAGATGTCGTATTCCTTGACCAGTTTTTCGATCGTATCGATGGCGTCCACCGATTCCGTGGTAATGCCATACAAATTCATTTTCTTGGCGAATTCAAAAATCTTGCGGGCCTCGGCTTCATTCTTGGGAATGCCGACCACGCCGTAATTCACCGCGCGCACACCGCGTTTGGCCAGCTCGGCTTTCACGGCGGCGATCATTTCGTCCGTGGCGTTATGATCAAACTTCAAGTCCGGCTGTTCCTTGCTGAATTTCTGGCCGGGGAAAAATTCGATCACCTTGCCGCCGGCGTCCGCCGTGCGGTCAATCGCTTCCATGACGCTGTAATGGTTGAACGTCCACGCCTGACAGCCAATGGCGATTCCGCCCGTGCGGCAATCGTCGGGAATGGGTGTGGCGTTTGCTTTGAAACCGGCCAGCCATAAGCCGCCGACAATGGTTAGGATGGGGAGTATTTTAATGTTCATGACAGTTATTTCCGGGAACGCCGCATTTTTTCAAACCAGATTGATTATGCAAGCAGGCAGTTGCAAAACGGCAACTTAACCCGGCGTTACGAAGCTTTACTTAGACGATTGGCAAACGTTCAGGTTACGCGAAAAATTTTCGGCAAATTTTGATTTTTCGTTTGCCGCTCAAGATGCGGCTGATAAGGTTTGCAGGATGAAACCACCAAAGACCCCCCCGCATTTGCACTGGAATCGTCGCGACTTCATCAAGACCACTTCGCTGGCCACCGGCGCGGTTGTCTTTGGGGTTCCGACGCTGCTCCGCGCGCAAAACCTCAACAGCAAACTCAACATCGCCTCCATCGGCGTCACCGGCAAAGGCCAGAGCGACACCGATCATTGCAGCGGCGAAAACATTGTGGCTCTCTGCGACATCGATCCCACACGTTGCGCGGGCCAGTTGAAAAAATATCCCGGCGCCAAATATTACGGCAGCTTCCGCCAAATGTTTGACGAAATGGGCAAAGGCATTGACGCGGTGACGGTTTCCACACCGGATCATTTTCATGCCATCGCCGCCTCCGCCGCGATGCAGCTCGGCAAATCCGTTTACTGTCAGAAACCGCTGACCCAAACCATTTACGAAGCCCGCTATTTGCGCGATCTCGCCAGAAAGAAAGGCGTCGTCACCCAGATGGGCAACCAAGGCAGCGCCGCCGACGGCCTGCGCCGCGCGGTCGAATGCGTCCAGGGTGGCATCATTGGTCAGGTGCGTCAGGTTTACGTGTGGACCAACCGTCCGATCTGGCCGCAGGGCAT
>JAKALA010000045.1 GCA_021813325.1 bacterium
ATAGCCGCGATTCACGATGGCCTTGGCCGGTCGCCCTTCGGCGCTGTCATACTGGCCAAACGCCGCTTCGAACTCCGACCAAAGCAGCGTGTCGGCCAGTTGTTTGAGCGGTGGGCGTGGATCCAGTTGCTCCCCCAACGAGGGCATCGGAAAAGAAATTTGAACGGACGCGGCGGCCTTGGTTTGCCTCGCTCTTTGCGACCGGGTTTCGCCCCCGGTATGCACTTTTCCGGTCGAGTATTTTCACGCCACTACACGCCATCATTTGCCGCCGCCATGCAATACTGCGCTTTTCAGGAGCGACTATTTATGGTTGAACCTGCTTATTTTTCCGGCACTTCAATGACGTCGCCGTTGCGGAGCAAAAGCTGCGAGGACGGACCGGAGCCGTTCTGATTCTGAATGACGCTTTGCAGGCGCGTGGCAAAGGTGTTTGGCGCCGCGCCGGCCTGGCCCGACGATGCATGATCGGAACAATCCACAATCCATTCATCACTCTTTCCGGTTGACGCGTCAAGGCGCGTGACTTTCACCCGCGACAAATCAGAATCCGAGGTTAAAACATTTTGCGCGGCAGATTCACGCAACGTTTGGTCGATTGGGGAAAATAGCGGCTGCAACGGCAACTCAACCGTTGGTCCGCCCGCCACAATCAGTTTGGCGCGGCCGGCCTTGCTGCGCAAATATTCCATAATGGTGTGGTTTTGACTGGCCGACAAAGCCGGGGCCGTCTCAGCCAACGTGTGTTCGCGTTCCGGGATTTCAACCGTGTCGCCAAATTCCAAAGGCACATCTTTCGCAACGTCAATGCCGTTCGTGCCATTGAGCAGATTGACCGCGATGCGCGTTACGTTGGTGGAATCATGGCTTGGGCGCACGATGACGACGCGAGCCAGGTCAGGAAAGGGTAATGCAGAATTCAGGGGAAAACCCGACGACATGTTGTTCGGTCCGCGAACCCAATACATTTCCGAATTCATATAAAAACCGGCAATGGCTTCCAGCAAGGTGAAATGGTTCCAGTCATTGGTTCCTTTGCCGAACACCATGTGCGAGAAAGCGCTTGAAGGACGCGCCATCTTGATTTGATCCCAATCCGGCAGGTTGTCCAAAGCGCCATGCTGGCGGAGCAAATCGGCCAGTTCCCCCGCCATTTTTCTCTGCGTCTCCGAATAATCGCCATAATTCGCATTGGCTGCCGTCTTCTTGAGAATGTCCAAAGGCGTTGCGCCACCTTGATTGCGGACATTCAGTCGAGCGTGGGCTTCGATCAACGTGTAAAAAACATTGCTGCCCGGCAAATTATAGGCGGCCAGATGCAAAGGCGTGTTTCCCTGCGGATCGTGTGCATCCAGGTTTGCGCCATGTTTCAACAAGATGCCCACCGAATCTGCGCAAGTCGCGCTTTGCACCGCCCGCAGCAAAGGCGTGAAATGTCCGGTCGCCGTCGGTGAAAACGGTGAGACTTGGAAGGCGTCCCAGGTATCCACAGCGGCGCCGGCATCCAGCAACGATTCAAGAATGTTGGTGTGCGTCAAGGCGCTGAACAGCGCCGAGCGTCCGTCCGCTTCGGAATTATTTGGATCGGCTTTGAACTGCAAAAGCAATTGCACCAACGCGGGTTCATTCATGTTGACCGCCAGCCACAAAGGCGTTGCCCAGCCACGATTGCCGCCGCCCGCAGGAACCCATTGATAATTATGCGAAGGTTGCCAATCCACCTGTTCTTTTGCGTTTGGGTTTGCACCCGCCTCCAATAAAAGTCTGGCCGCCGTTGCATCGTTGTTATGGATGGCGCTAAACAAAGGCAAGTCGAATTTGCCCTTGTTCGGATCGGCTTTGGCGGCCAATAACATTTTAACAATTTCAGTAGCTCCTCTCGCCGCCGCCGAACTTAAGGGGGTCCAGCCTTGATTGTTTTCCGCATTAATGTCGGCCCCCCCTGCCAAAAGCTGTTGGACAACCGGCGGTTCGTTAAGTTGTGCCGCCCAACTCAGCGGTGTATCGCCGCGCGAATCGCTGACGTTTACCTCGGCTTTGTTCGTCAGCAACGTGGTAATGATTGCGGAAAAACGTCGCCTCACGGCCGCCAGCAGTGGTGTTTCACCGGCTCGGTTGATGTTCACATCTGCACCGTGTTCCAAGAGAAATTGCACCATGCCACGGTTGCCCGCCCCCATCGCCGTAAATAAGGCCGATCCCGCTTCCGCATTCACATTGGCTCCATGGCTGAGTAAAAATGAGGCCACTCTAAACCAGCCTTTTCCGGACGCTTTTGCCAGGGGTGTCAGTCCGTCTTTCACCGGGATGTTGATCAAATCCGGGCTGTTCTGAATCAATTGCTGAATGCGGGCGATTTCCTGAGATTCTTCATCGACTGGAGCCGCCGGTTGCGAAGCAACAGTCGCCACTTTTTGTTGGGTTTCTTGCGGCTGGTTTGGATGGATTTCGGCGCGCAGTTTTAGGGCTAGCATCATTCCGCGAATCTTCTCGTCGATCTGTCGGTTGCTCACGTCGAGCAATGTCTGTTCGCGCATCACCGCCAGATTGTTGGTTGAGTAATCCACTTTCAACTGAGTCAATTTAGCCAGCGATTCATCACGTTGTTGCAAAAGATGGTTGAGGTTCGAATCTGGAACCAATGTCGGCAGGGCTTGTTCTAACTGGGAGCGGTCCATGTGCTTGATTTTGTCCCAAAGTGCCGCATCGGTATTATCAACTGCTGCTGTGGTTGTGGTCGTGCCCGCCAGCCCCATTCCTGCCAAATCTTGCCGACTCAATGTGGCCAGCGTGGTTTGATCGGAAAAATCAGAGAGAATGCGACGGTATTGCGTGGCGGCCTGATTGGTTTTGCCTTGGGCGCGGTAGCATTCGCCCAGCCGAAACACCGCCGTGGCCGCCAGTTGCCGGTCTTTGTCAAACTGCGTGGCCAACGACTGATATTCCGCAATGGCCGTGTCCAGATTGCGGTTGGCCTGTTCCTCAAACAAGCCCTTCTGGAGCAAGGTGGTCAAATTGGTGGTCTGCGCCTGTAAAGCCGTTGCCACCACAAGCAAAACCCAAACGCACAATTTTGTTTTCATATTTTGAATGCTGTCATGCTGCCAAATTCATCCGCTCCAGTTGTCATGCTTTTGCAAAATCGGTTTTAGTTTCCAGCCGGTAGCCCACGCCGTGGACGGTCTTGAGCCAGCGCGGTTCATTCGGACTCTTTTCCAGCTTGGCGCGCAGGCTGGCAATGTGGTTATCCACCGTGCGCGTGGTGGGGAATGCCGTGTAACCCCAGACCACATCCAGAAATTTTTCGCGCGTCACCGGTTCGCCCTCGGCTTCGGCCAGCAGACGCAGCATGGCAAATTCCTTGGCGGTGAGGTGAACCGGCTTTTGACCGCGCCGGGCCGTCTGCCGCGCCAGATCAATTTCCACGTCGCCTAATTTCAATTTCACCGGCGAATGGAGTTTGCGTTCGGTGCGACGCAGCAAGGCCCGCACGCGGGCGAGCAGTTCCTCGGTGCTGAAGGGCTTGACCAGATAATCGTCCGCCCCCGCATCCAAGCCGCTGACGCGATCCTGGATTTGCCCTTTGGCGGTCAGCATCAGCACCGGCACATTCTGGTTGAGCCGGCGCAATTCGGCGCAGAGCGAAAATCCATCGAGCTTGGGCATCATCACGTCGAGGAGGATGAGTTCCGGCTTGTCCTCCAATGCGCGGCGCAGGCCGCTTTCGCCATCCGCCGCCGCCAACACACGGTAATTTTCCGCCGTCAATAAATCCGTCAGCGCCGTGCGCATGGGCGTCTCGTCTTCGATGATTAAAATGCGTTGCATATTTGATGAACAGAAGAGAACAAAGAAAACGAAGGTGTCATAAATTTCATGCCTTTGTTTCCTTCGTTTGCTTCTGTGAAATAACCGGTAATTCGATGGTAAACCGGCTGCCTTGGCCAACGTCGCTTTGCACCGTCACGCGTCCGCCATGAGCCTCCACAATGTGTTTCACAACGCTCAGGCCAATGCCGACGCCTTGAGTCTCGCGGCGCAATTCGGAACCGCGACGATAAAAACGCTCGAAAATTTTGTCGTGTTCCTCGCGGGGAATACCGGGGCCGCGATCGGCCACGGATAGCATCACGGCGGGTGTCGTGCCGTCTTTTGTGTTTCCTGCTTCAATAACGACGGTTCCGCCTTTCGGCGAATGCTTGATGGCATTGTCAATCAAGTTGACCAGCGCCTGTTGCATCGCGCGTCCGTCCATATTGAGTTCGGGAAGGAAGGCCGGCGGCTGGAGGTCTGGTGTTTTCCATTGCAAAGCCACGCCTTTTTCCGCCGCGTAAGGCTCCATGAGTTTCACCGTGGTTTCCACCAGGGCGGCAACGTTGGTCGGCTCGAATTCATATTGTTTGCGGCCCTGTTCGATGCGCGAGAAATCCAGCACGTTTTCAATGAGGGCCGACAGCCGACGGCATTCCTGCACGATGAAACGGAAATATTCGTTTTGCCTGGACGCCTCGGGAATTTTGCCGCGCTCCAGGTTTTCTGCCATCAGCCGCACGGACGCAATGGGCGCACGCAGTTCGTGGGAAACGCTGGAAACAAAGTTGGTTTTCAATTCGTTGAGCTGCTGCTCCCGACGGAACGAACGCCAGGCCGCGAACAATCCCAACGCTGCCGCGCCGGCTGAAAAAACGATGAGCGCGCCGAAAAGCCAGGTGCGCTGTCGCTGGTGCGCATAGAGGATTTCCGGGCTGACCAAGGCAACGCGCACTCGAAACGGATAAACATTTGTGTTTAGCGGGAGGTTTTGCCATTGGCCGTTTGCCTGTCCCAACAGCGGCAAGAGCGAGTTGGTGGCCTCGTCAAATTGGTTGTGCGATAGAGCGACGGTTTTTCCGCCAAGTTCAAGCTCCACGCGGGCGTAGGGCGTGGGAGCGAGTTCCGAATTTTTCACCGCCGCCGCCAGCGCGTGTTTCACGACGGCTTCCGGAAACATCAAATACGCCTGGCGCGGTTTGGCCGGCTCCGGCTCATTGGTGGAAACGGCCAGTCGGTCGCCCAAAAGAATCAGGTATTTGCCGGCTCTGGAGCTGACCCAGAACGGCTCGGGTTTCCAGGTGTTGGTCGGGTATTGCTCGCAAAAATCCTGAAGCACGGTGCGGGCGGTCGCATTGGCCTGCCACCAGGATTTTAATGTGGCGGCATACGCTGCCTGTGGAGTTCCCCGCGCCACGCGTTCCGCTTCGGAAATTAAAACCGGCGAGAAAAACGAAGCGGAATATTGAATCATCCAGGCAATGGTGTGATGACGGATAAAACTTTCCGGCAGACCCGCCCCATCCGGCAATCGCCGCAGGGCTTGGTAGCAGATCAACTGTCCCAGCGGCAGACCGGCGTCGGTGTGTTCATCGGCATTACCCCAGTGAGTGCGTGAAAATTCAGCGATGTGTGAAACAGCTTCGGCATCGGTTTGATTCCGAGTTTTCGTCAGCAGCAACAGATATTCCGCATTTGCCCGGGCTCCTTCCGGTGGATTGGAAGCCATAAATTTCTGTAGCGCCTCCCCAGCCTGTGAATCGTCTTGTGAACCGAATTCAGCCTGTTTTGCTGCCTGCCAGAGCTGTTGTTGTTGCGGATTTAATTCACTTAACCACGGTGGCGGTTGCGGCGGCATCGTTTCCGGCTGTTGCTCGTAATAACTGCTCGGCTCCACGGTCGGTTGCTTGAGCAAGTCAATTTCGGGATTCGCCTGCTGCCATTGGTTGACACGTTGCCACGCATTGCTTTCGTCAATGGCGCCGCCTTTCCATTGCGAGAGGCCCAGATCGGTGGAGCGATTGGCTTCCAGATCAAAGCTGGCTTCGCGGTAGTCGCGCAATTGGCGGGCTGACTCTGAACCAATGGCCTGTGCCAGTTGCTGTGCCAGACTTTGGCCGCCTGCTCGCGCTGCCTGTTCGGCCAACAACCGGTCTTGTCGCAAGGAGAATAGGCCAAACAGCGTCAACACCACCAAGGGCAGCAAAATGAAGAATGCCTGCCAGAAAAATGTCGGCTTATGTGGACGAACCGTGGTGGCCATGCGGAGTCTTTATGCCGGTCATTCTGGCAGACGGCAAGATTCAGTTGTCACGGTTTTGTAAATTTGTTGCCGGGCGATTAATCTTTCTAAATCACTAAAAGTCATGAAGCCGAGCATCATGAACCGGCAATTCAAACGTTTCGAAAATCCGCGAACAAACCCGGATTCGTGATTATTTTAGAATTATTCTAAATCTTGACTTGGCGGGTGGCCACGTTAGATTGGTGAAAATGAAGGCGCGGAGCCAGCATCAAGACGAGCAACACCTGACCGAACAGTTGGGGGCGACCGGCTTGAGGCTGACACCGCAACGACAGCAGGTCTATGACGTATTGCGGCAAAAGCGCGATCATCCAACGGCCGAGGAAGTTTTTATTCGCGCCAAGAAGCAGATGCCGGAGATTTCCCATGCCACGGTTTACAACTGCCTGGATGCCCTGGTGAAATCGGGGCTGGCCCGGCAGGTGACGGTGGATCGCGGCGCCACGCGTTTTTGTCCCAACATGGTTGAGCACGGTCACTTTTATTGCGATTCCTGCGAGACGGTTTACGATGTGGAACTGCCGACGGAATTAACCGGAGTCGTTTTGCCGGAAGGTTTTCAGGCCGGCCGATATGAAATTGCCATTCACGGCACCTGTGCTGAATGCGCCAAAAAGAAATAATTTTTAGAAGATGAGCACTGCTACCGATACGATCGAAAGCCTGGTCAAACAGGAATACAAATACGGGTTCGTTACGGATGTGGAATCCGAATCCGCTCCGCCCGGTTTGAATGAGGAAATTGTCCGGCTGATCTCCTCCAAGAAAGCGGAACCGGAATGGTTGACCGAATGGCGTCTCAAGGCTTTCCGACATTGGCTGACGCTCAAGGAGCCAACCTGGCAGTTCGTAAAATATCCTCCGGTCAATTTCCAGGAAATCACTTACTACAGCGCGCCCAAGCAGAAAGGCGATGCGCCCAAAAGCTTGGATGAAGTGGATCCCAAATTGTTGGAAACATACGAGAAGCTTGGCATTCCGTTGCGCGAACGGGCCCGTTTGGCTGGCGTGGCGGTGGACGCGGTGTTTGATTCCGTTTCCGTGGGCACCACGTATCGGGAGGAATTGGGCAAGAAAGGCATTATTTTCTGTTCCTTCAGCGAAGCCGTGAAGGAGCATCCCGATCTCGTCAAAAAATATCTCGGTTCGGTGGTGCCCTATACGGATAACTATTACGCCGCGCTCAATTCCGCCGTATTTAGCGACGGCTCATTTTGCTACATTCCCAAAGGCGTTCGTTGCCCAATGGAGCTTTCAACGTATTTCCGCATCAACGCCGCCAAATCCGGACAGTTTGAGCGCACGCTGATCGTGGCGGATGACAATGCGCAGGTCAGCTATCTCGAAGGTTGCACCGCGCCCATGCGCGATGAAAACCAGCTCCACGCCGCCGTGGTGGAACTGGTTGCGCTGGAGCAGGCGGAAATCAAATACAGCACCGTTCAGAACTGGTATCCCGGCGATGAAAACGGCGTTGGCGGCATTTACAATTTCGTGACCAAGCGGGGTCTTTGCAAAGGCAGGAACTCGCGCATCACGTGGACGCAGGTCGAAACCGGTTCCGCAATCACCTGGAAATATCCGAGTTGTATCTTGCTGGGCGATGGTTCCAAAGGTGAATTTTACTCGGTGGCAGTGGTGAATAATTGCCAGCAGGCCGACACCGGCACCAAGATGATTCACATTGGCAAAAACACCAAGAGCACCATTGTTTCCAAGGGTATTTCCGCCGGACGCGGCCAGAACAGCTATCGCGGCTTGGTGGAAATTCGCAAGAGCGCGGAAAATTCCCGCAACTTCTCCCAATGCGATTCCATGCTGATTGGCGCGAAGTGTGGCGCGCATACGTTCCCCTACATTGAAGTTAAGAACACGACTTCCAGTGTCGAGCACGAGGCGACGACCTCCAAAATCGGTGAAGACCAAATCTTCTACTGCAACTCCCGCGGGCTGGCCACGCAAGACGCTGTGAACATGATCGTGAACGGCTTCTGCAAGGAGGTCTTCAAGGAGCTGCCGATGGAGTTCGCCGTCGAAGCCCAAAAACTACTCGGCGTGAGCCTGGAAGGCAGCGTGGGTTAAGCAAGAGCCCGGATGAACAAAAGTTAAAATGTCACTTCCAAATCTGCGTTTCATCTGTGCCAATCTGTGGCTAAATTGAATTTAGAAAATGAGCAAGCAACCAATTCTTGAAATCGAAAATCTCCACGCCGGCGTGGAAAACAAACAAATCCTGAAGGGCTTCAGCCTGACGATCAATGCCGGCGAAGTTCATGCGTTGATGGGACTGAACGGTTCCGGCAAATCCACGCTCGCCGCCATTCTGGCCGGTCGCGATGGCTACGAAGTCACCGCTGGTTCCGTGAAATATTTGGGCAAAGATTTGCTGGAACTTGATCCCGAGGAACGCGCCCGCGAAGGTCTGTTCCTCGCCTTCCAGTATCCCGTGGAAATTCCCGGGGTCAACAGCACCTATTTTCTCAAGGCGGCGTTGAATGAAGTCCGCAAGCATCACGGTCTGCCGGAGCTGGACGCCATTGAATTTTTGAATCTGGTGAAGGACAAAATCAAATTGCTGGAACTGAACGAAGATTTGCTCAAGCGCTCGGTCAATGAAGGCTTCTCCGGCGGCGAAAAAAAACGCGCCGAAATTTTCCAGATGGCGGTGTTGGAACCCAAGCTGGCGATCCTCGACGAAACGGATTCCGGTTTGGACATCGACGCGCTCAAGGTCGTTTCCAGCGGCGTAAACAAACTGCGCCGGCCGGATTCCGGGCAGTTGGTCATCACGCACTATCAACGTCTGTTGAACCACATTGTTCCCGACTTTGTGCACGTGATGGCGGACGGCAAGATCGTCAAATCCGGCGGCAAAGAACTCGCGTTGGAACTGGAAGCCAACGGCTACGAAGCCATCGTCAAAGCCTGATTTTATTTGTTGATTGCAAACGGCGTTTCCCGTGTGGGAGCGCCGTTTTTGCTGCCGAGGTTGCGTTCGTTTTAGCTTCGCGCGCCAAACACGGCGTCGAGAATCACTTCCTTGGTTTTCCAAATCAGCGCCATGGTCATGGCCAGCGGCAGCAGGATGAAGAAAATGAGCAGCAGGCCGCTCGCCTGATTCAACAAATTCAGCACGCGCCCCACATTGAGTGACGGATGCGGGATTTCCAGCAGACTGACCGAGATGATGGCAAAGAGCAGCAGCATGACCAGCAGCCAGCGGTTCAGCGCGGTGAACTGGCGCGTTTCATTGCGCAAGGTCTCGTCCGGCAGCATGGAGCCGAGCTGTTTCAAAAGGAGGTTCAAGTTGAACAGGAAGAGGACGGATGCCAGTTCCAGGAGGCGGACAACATAGGCGAAAAACATTTGATCCGGCACCTTGTTGTGCCAGTAGATGAACGGGCAAAATCCGAACAAAACCCAGGCCATGAGCAAGGTTCGATCCAAAGCGGCGCGCCACGGACGCTCCTGCTTTTGGAAATCACCCATTTGCCAAAGACCGTAGATCAACAAACCGGTCACGCCCAATGCCGGCAGAAACCCCAGTGGCTTCAACCAGTCGGCCCGCGCCGTTTGAACGCAGATCAGCAACGCCGCCGGCATCCCCCAAAACAGGGCGGAAAGACCGCGCGCCAGCCGCCCGAGCGAGCGGAGCAATTGCGGATTGGTGGAAGCGTCGGCCATTCGCGATATGATGAATTATCCAGCGCGAATGGAAATCAAATTTGCGCAGTTAAATACGGTTTGGGTGCGGTGCTGTCGCGGGCGCAGAAAATTCGCTTTTTCCCGCGCCGGACAAAACTTAGAATGTCATCATGAATTTGCCCGGATTTCCCGTAGTCCGCCCGCGCCGGCTGCGCACTTCGCCCGCCCTGCGCCGGCTGGTCGCCGAAACATCGCTGAACATTTCGCAATTGGTTTTGCCGTTGTTTGCCCGGAGCGGCAAAAAATTGCGTCGCCCGGTCAACGCCATGCCTGGCGTGTTTCAGATGTCGCCGGATGAAATTGTGCGCGAGGCGACGGCGGCGCATGATCTGGGTATTCCGGCGGTGCTGCTCTTTGGCATCCCGGATAAAAAAGACGCCAAGGCGAGCGGCGCCTATGCCCGGAACGGCATCGTGCAGCAGACGACGCGCTTGTTGAAAAAAGAACTGCCGTCGCTGCTGGTCATCACCGATGTCTGCCTGTGCGAATACATGGAGCACGGCCATTGCGGCATCGTGCATCAGGGCAGGATTTTGAACGACCCCACGCTGAAATTGCTGGCGCGCACGGCGGCCAGCCAGGCGGAAGCCGGCGCGGATATTGTGGCGCCCAGCGACATGATGGACGGGCGGGTCAGAGCCATTCGGGCCGAGCTGGATAATGCGGGTCTCATTGATACGCCGATTATGAGTTACGCGGCGAAGTTTGCCTCGGCCTTTTACGGTCCCTTCCGGGAAGTGGCCGAATCGGCTCCGAGTTTTGGAGACCGGCGCAGTTATCAGATGGATGCGGCCAACGCGAATGAAGCCATCCGGGAAGTGGCTTTGGACGTGCAGGAAGGCGCGGACATGGTCATGGTCAAGCCGGCGCTGGCCTATTTGGACATCATTTGCCGGGTAAAACAGGAGTTCGGCCTGCCCACGGCGGCTTACGCGGTGAGCGGCGAACATGCCATGATCAAGGCGGCGGCGGCCAACGGCTGGGTGGACGAGCGGGCGGTGACGATGGAAAGCCTGCTGGCCATGCGCCGGGCGGGGGCGGACATCCTGATTACCTACGCGGCCATGGAGGTGGCCCGCTGGCTGAAGTCTTGAGTTCCGCGTCATGGCATCCTTGGGCGTTTTCGCGACAGTTTACGAGCAAGATTGGGATGAATGAAGATTACGGACTGAAGCTGCTTTTGCGTTTGCCATGTTCCCTTGCGCCAGATAGCCTGCTCGCTCTCAAAAGTTATGTTTAATTTCTTTCGGAAGCATCGTTGGATTCTGATCGTCGCCATGACGATCACGTGTATTTCATTTGTTTATTGGGGATTTAATCCAGCCAACAAAGGTGACTCCACTAATGGCGGTTACGGCACCATTTACGGCAAACCAGTGACGGTGACGGATATGCAGCGGGCGCGGGGTGAATTCTTCATCTATTACTGGCTTCGCAGCAATGGTCAGTGGCCGGACAAGGCGGGCGTCATGTCATCCGATGAACTGGAACGTCAGACTTACATCCGGTTGTTGATTGCCAAAAAGGCCAGCCAATTGAACATCCACGTCAGCGAGGAGGCGGTGGCCACGGCTGCCAGTGAATTTTTGCGTTCAATCGGGCGCAATGGCCAGCCCGTGAAAATGCAGGATTTCCTGGAACGCGTGCTGGCTCCGGAGCGCCTGGGAATTCAAGATTTGCAGGATTTCCTGCGCAGCGAACTGGTGGTGCAACAGTTGATTCAAACCTACGGCTTGCCCGGAGCTTTGGTCACGCCCCAGGAAGCGGGGATGATTTACGATCACGAAAATCAGGAAGTTTCGGCGCAAGCCGTTTTCTTTGCGGCCTCCAATTATCTCGCGCAGGTTTCGTTGAATCCCGCCGCGATTGCGCAATTTTACACCAACCGCATGGCAACCTATCGCGAGCCGAACCGGGTTCAGATCAGCTACGTCTATTACAACATCACCAACTATCTGGCGCAGTCCAAGGCGGAATGGGAAAAAACCAACTTCAATGAATACGTGGACTCGGTCTATGCCCAATATGGTGCCACGGAATTTGCCGATGCCAAAACGCCGGAGGAAGCCAAAGCCAAGATCCGCGAACTGGTCATCCGGAACCGGGCGCTCGCCGACGCGCGGCAAGACGCCAATGCCTTCGCCAGCGAACTGTTTGCCATTGAACCCATCAAGGCCGGCAACCTGGCGGACCTCGCCCAAAAGAAGCATTTGACGGTCCGCACGACCGCTCCTTTCGACGATAATACCGGCCCGAGCGAATTTGAGGCGTCCAGCGCCTTTATCAAGGCCGCCTTTCAGTTAAATGATGAATCGCCTTATGCCGGACCGTTGATCACTGAAAACGGGCTTTATGTGGTGGCGCTGGCCAACCAGTTGCCCAGCGCCATTCCGCCGCTGGAAAATATCAAAGCCCGCGTGACGCAGGATTACCGGGAATATGCCGCAGTGTTGCTGGCTCAACAAGCCGGCACCAACTATTACCATAACCTGACCACGCAGATGGCGGCGGGCAAGACCTTCGCCCAAGCCGCGGTGGCCGCCGGCCAGACGCCGCTGGTGTTGCCGCCGTTCTCCCTGAGCACCACCTACATGCCGGAGCTGGGCGGCCACGCCGGGATCGGCCAGATCAAACAAGCGGCCTTTACCACCACCACCGGCCGCGTCAGTCCCTTTGAGCCGACTGCGGATGGCGGGTTCATTTTGTTTGTGCAGGAAACCTTGCCAATCGACGCGACCAAGAAAACCGCCGACCTGCCGCAGTTCACGTCGCAGATCCGCCGTGGACGCGAGAACGAGGCGTTCAACATGTGGCTGGCCGGTGAAATTAATCGGCAGTTGCAAGCGATCCCGGTCTTCCAAAAGGAAGCGGCAGGCATGGCCAAATAGCCGTGAGCGCGGCCATCAAATTATCCTCTGCCGCCACCCGCGAGTTTTGGGAAATCCCCGTTTTGTTTGAGGACGAGCATCTGCTTGCGCTCGACAAGCCGGCTGGCGTGCTGGTGTTGCCCGATCCGGATCAGGCCGAGCGGCCCAGCTTGATGCCTCTCTTGCATGAGGGTGTCACCGCCGGCAAATCCTGGGCCAGCGAGCGCAAGCTGAACTATTTAACCAATCCCCATCAGCTGGATTTTGACGTTGGCGGCGTGTTGCTGTTGGCCAAGAGCAAGCCGGTGTTCATGGCGTTGGCGGATATTTTTAGTTCCGTCAAATTGCTGACGCGGGCACATGTGGCGCTGGCCTGGGGGGTGCCGCCGGGAAACCAGTTTGAAGTCGTCGCCCCGCTGGCGCCGCACCCGTCTCAAGCTGGCAAAATGCACGTGGACCCGCGCAACGGCAAGAAGGCGACCACGCAGTTTGAAGTGTTGGAACAGTTCTCGGACTGGTGCCTGTTGCGCTGCCTGCCGGAAACGGAACGGCCGCATCAAATCCGGGTTCACCTCAAACACGCCGGGTTTCCCGTGGTGGGCGACGAAATGTATGGCGGGAAAAAGCTCTGGCTGTCGCGGCTCAAAAAAAATTACCGCTTGAAGGAAGGCCGCGAGGAGCGGCCGCTGCTGGCGCGCCCGGCGTTGCATTTCGAGACCCTGACCTTGACGCATCCGATCACCCGCCAGCCGCTGACCATTCAAAGCGAACGGCCCAAAGATTTGCGCGTGGCCCTCAAATATCTCCGGCAATTCCGGCAGGGCTGAAACCCAAGGTTAATCTTCTTGGACTCGATGGTTCTGATTGGGAGAACGTGCTCGCCGTTGAATTGAACTCGAAAAATGAAGCCGGGGAGAAGTTGTTGATCTGAATTGGGTTTTCGGGCTGGCATCAGTGGTGATCAGCAAGTGAATTGCTGGCGTAGAAACCAGCAAAAGCATCCCACGCCTTGGCTTCATCCCAGTCCGGAATCAGCTTTTGGGCCGGGAAAGTATTAATGCGTTCCAGCGGTTCAATGAAATCTTCCTGTCGAGCCAAGTGCAATTCGCAGTTCCAGCCCAATCGCCTTTGCGTTTCGCGCGCCACGCGTTGGGCAAAAGCGCCTTGTTTTTCAGCGTAACCGCTGGGATTGATCTTGAGCGAAGGCGATTTGGCCGCCGCCGTCTGGGCCGCGAATTGGACGTAAACGGAGGCCAGCAAATCCACGGGAATATTGTCGCGCACATAGTCCGGCGTTTTCACTTCGGCCGGCTGGCCTGCTTTCCAGCGGTTCATCAGGTGGGCCGTGAAACGTGGATCTTCCAGCGGGCCGAATGGATTGGGAATCACAAATTTACCCAGCGTCAGGCCCAAGGCCCGGCATTGCGCTTGGAACGCCCCGCAGGTGAGCGCCTTGGACAAGCTGTAAGGGGAGAAATCGAGCAACGGTTCGCTGCCCGCGCCTTCGCCAGCCTCGAAATAGGTGCCGGTCAAAACGACGGCTCTCAAGCCGCGCGCCCGCATGGCTTCCAGGACCGTGGACAGATTCCGCGTGTTGTTTTTCAGCGCTGCCGCCGCGTCAAACGCCGGACTTTTATAATTGGTCACGTCCGCCGCGTGGTGGCAGAGCTGGTCAAACGACTCGGAACCGATCAGTTGCAAAAAGTTTTCCGAGCCGAAGGCCGTTTGCGGCACCAGCCGGCACGCTTGGTTCAAGCCCTGGATTCGCGTGGCGCGAAGTCCGGTGTAGTCCGCGACATTTTTGGTGATGGGGCAGACGATTTCGTGCCCGGCGCGGACCAGAGTCTGAACAAACCAGTATCCCGTGAACGAACTCGCGCCGGTGAAAAGAATTTTCATGCGCGACTAGAATGGCGAAACGAGAAGGTTATTTCACCTTAATTTTCAAGTCCGGCTGATGGCCGGATTTTATGGCAGATGACCATTAAAATTAAAACCGAGTCCAAAGGCTTTTTAAGCAAAGATGTCCATTTCATGGTGATTCCTGATTTGTTTTTGTTCCCGAAAGCGCCCAACTAATAGTGGCCTGCATTACAGAGTCAAGTTTCTTAAAGCTTATTTTTGCAAAAATGGTGTTGTTGCCCCATGGTTTCTTTCGACGCCCCGTTGCCGGATTTTGAATGAGCCAGATCCCCCACAGCGGGGCTGGCGAATTAGTCAAAACGGGGTGGGAAAATCGGCGAAGGGCGAGAATTGACGGTCTCGTTCTGAGAGAACGGGCGCCACGGCCGGCCAGTTAAACCCGAAACTGTCCCAACGCACACCTGTATCATGCTGGGGCGAATGAACGGTGGTGGTTTGATAGACCATGACGGAGTGGTCTTCAAGCGCCAAAAAGCCATGCGCAAATCCCACCGGAATAAACATTATTTCGCAGGCGGTTGCATTGAGTTCGCGCGCGAAGCTTTGGCCATACGATGCGGAACTCTTGCGAAGATCCAGAACGACATCGAGAACTCGCCCCTTAACGCAATAGACTAACTTGGAATGAGCGACTGGCGGCAGTTGAAAATGCATTCCCCGGATGACGCCTTTCGCGGAGACGGAAAAAAATTCTTCACGCGGAGTGAATGCCAATCCTAATCCTTGAAAGCTGTCTTGGTGGAATGTTTTTACGAAACTGCCACGGCTGTCCTGAAAAATACGAGGACGAATCACTTTTAGATCTGCGAGATTTGTGGAAATCAATTCCATCGCCTAAAATTTCTTTGCAAAATTGGAAATGGTGGTTGCCATATAATCCAGCATGGCCGGCGTGAGTCCTGGATAGGTGCCAACAAATACCGCTTCGGCCATAATTCGATCCGCGCCGCTGAGGTCGCCAATGACGCGAAATGCCCCGGGGTTCTGTTTTTGGAGGCTCACAAAAGCCGGTTGACGAACAAGGTTTCCGCCAAAGAGCATGCGGTTTCCAATTTTGGCCTCGTCGAGGTGTTTGGCCAGTTGATTGCGGGTGAATGGTGCGTTTTTTTTCACCAGCATCATGAAGCCAAACCAAGAGCATTCGGTTCGGTGCCCGGTCTTGTCCCACATGAAACCTGCTGAAGAAGTCCACCCAGTGGCATGAGTCGGCAGTTGGAACTGGATGAATTCTTCCAAATCGGCCAGCTTTGCGCGCAGTTGCGCCCAATTGTCCATCCGCGCCTGAATAAATGAGGGCAATTTTTTTAACTGCTGCCGGCCAATGGCGGCTTGGGGATCGAGCGGCTTGAGGTTGTAACCCAGATGCGAGTAAATATATTTATGATCGTAGCCCTCGGGCAGTTCGCCAAGCTGCCAGCCAAAGCGTTTATGGCAGGTGTTGTCTTTTCCGCTCGGGCACCAGCAGTCGCGGCCCCAGTCGCGAAAGCTTTCCGCCAATACTTTCAATTTCATTTCGCGGACAATGTTGACGGCACCGCCTTCGCCCATGGTCAAGTGGTGAGGCGGATAAAAGCTCTGCGTGGAGAGATCGCCAAAGGTGCCGGTGAATTTTCCGTCATAGCGGCAGCCAAGGGCATCGCAATTGTCTTCAATCAGCCAGAGATTATGACGCTGGCAAAATTCAGTTGTGGCCGCGAGATCAAATGGATTGCCAAGCGTGTGAGCCATCATCACCGCCTTGGTCTTGCCAGGAATAAAGGCGGCTTCCAACTGATCCGCGCTGCCATTTAAGGTGGATGGATCATTGTCAATGAAGACTGGCACACAGCCGTTTTGAAGAATGGGGGCGACGGTGGTCGGGAAGCCGGCCGCGCTGGTAATGACTTCATCGCCGGGACGCAACTGCCGTTCGCCAAGTTTCGGACTCGTTAGCGCGGCTAACGCTACGAGATTGGCGGACGAGCCAGAATTGACGAGCAGAGTTTTTTTGACGCCTAATAATACGGCCAGCTCATTTTCAAAAGCTTCCCCTTCCGGGCCAAGCGTCAGCCAGAAATCAAGTGTCGAGGAAACGGCAGCCTCGACTTCGTCTTCGGTGAAAACACGTCCGGCATAAGGCACTGTCGTCTGGCCCGGAACGAACGGGGGAATTTGAGCGTGCTTGCCGGGGCGGTTCGCGGCATGTGCGGCGGCGGAATATTCGCGAGTCAGGCGCAGGATTTCGGCTTTGATTTCGGCAGGTGTCCTCGACATGGCAAATTAATTAGTTTATGGCCCACGCAATATTCGCCGAACGGGCGGAGTTTTCGTATGCGGCAATTTGTTGCAGCGTCAAGTTTTCGGCGGCGGCGGGCTGATCATTTACCCCGCGATACCAATTCACCGTGTTGGCAACGGCGGCTTCAAAATTCCATGTTGGCTGCCAGTGAAGCAAGCTTTTGGCCTTCGCCGTCGAGAGCATCAGCAATTTGGCTTCGTGCAGGGCGTGTGGGTCGCTCATGTCATCCCACTGCCCCGGCCAATGTTTCAAAATTTCAAGCACCAACTCGCCAACGCGACGGTTGGCTTCCTTTTCCGGGCCAAAGTTGAAGGCAGTGGCAAATGGTTGATGGCTCTCAGCGGATTTGGAGAGTTGCGCGGCCAGCCAAAGATAACCGCTCAAGGGCTCAAGCACGTGCTGCCATGGACGGGTGGCTTGCGGGTTGCGCACCGGAATGGATTCGCCGCGCTGTAGTGCCCGGATGCAGTCCGGCACGATGCGATCCAAAGCCCAGTCGCCACCGCCGATGACATTGCCAGCCCGGGCACTGGCGATGCGCACTGGCGATTTGCCAAAGAAAGAACGGCGATACGCGCTCGTGACGATTTCTGCGGCGCCCTTGCTGGAGCTGTAAGGATCATATCCACCAAGGTGGTCATCCTCTGCGTAGGCGTAATCAGTTTCGCGATTTTCGTAGCATTTATCCGTGGTGACGATGACCGCGGCGCAGGGTTTTTCAAGCGATCGCAATGATTCAAGCACATGCGCCGTGCCCATCACATTCGTCGCATATGTTTCCACCGGACGTTCGTAGGAGTAACGAACCAACGCCTGCGCGGCAAGGTGGAAAACGAAATCTGGCCGCGTTTGTAGAATCGATTTTTTGACTGCGTCTGTGTCACGCACATCGCCAATTTCGTGCTCCAATCCGTCGGCAAGGTTAAGTTGTTCAAAGAGCGAAGGAGTTGTATTCGGCGTGAGCGCAAAACCATGAACTTGCGCGCCAAGCTGAATCAGCCAGCGCGCCAGCCACGCGCCTTTGAAGCCAGTGTGCCCCGAAAGCCATACTTTTTTGCCATGGAAGGAGCCGTAAAACATGATTTGCTTTCAGTTTAAGAAGTTCGTTGCAAATTCAACCGAAGAGATCGGCAAACCGTGACTGGTTTTACGCTCATTCTTCACCGGGGGCTTTGCAGCAAGCAATTGGGAGCTTATTACGCGAATAGATCTTTTATCCTCTGCAGGTATTTTCATTTCGTTATAGTGCAGAGACCGATTCAATCGGGTCAAAACTATTCCGGCGATCTTTGCGCCGATCGCGAGCGAGGCGGTGGCGGCGGGTGAAGGGGCGTTGACGACATGCAACATGCCGGTGTCTTCTTCGAAGTGAAAATCCTCCACCAGGCGTCCGTCTGGCAGCATGGCCTGGGCGCGAACTCCGGCGCAACCAGGCTCCAGGTCATCCGCTTGAATTCCTGGCACCAATTTTTGCAGCGAACGACAAAACTCGGCGCGCGAAAGAGACCGGCGGATTTCGTATCCGCACATGCTGGGATATTTGGCGAGAAACTTCCAAAGCCCCGGAAAAAAAAGAGATTCCGCGAGATCACGCGGATTAAAGTGGGTCCACTTGTAACCTTCGCGGGCAAAGGCCAGCACGGCGTTCGGTCCGGCTTCAATGCCACCGTGAATCAGCCGGGTGAAATGCACGCCCAGAAACGGAAATTTGGGGTCCGGCACCGGGTAAATCAAATGTCGCACCAGAAACTGGCGCGCCTTTTTGATTTGATAATATTCGCCTCGGAAGGGAACGATCTTCGCCTTGGGCTTCCGCCCGGCAGCTCGCACCAGCCGGTCGGCGTGCAGGCCGCCACAAGTGATCAAGTATTGAGTTTGAACACTTCCCTTCGATGTTTCCACGGCCCATCCGTCGGGGCGGGAAATCATTTTTTCCACGCGGGCGCCGAGCCGGATTTCGCCGCCGGCTTTTTGAATAAGTTCGCCCAGCTTCTGGCAGACGCCCGGATAATCCACGATGCCTTCCTGTGGCACCTGAATGGCAGCTATGCCGGCCGCGTGAGGCTCAATTTCCTTGATTTGCCCGGCCGTGAGTTTGCGCAGCCCTTGCAGGCCGTTGGCATTGCCGCGTTCCCATAAATTTTCCAGCCGCGGCAATTCGCTGGCCTCCGTGGCGACCACAATTTTGCCGCATTGTTCGTGGGCAACGCCATGGTCGCGGCAGAATTTCAGCATTTGTTGCAAGCCCTGCACCGCGCATTGGGCCTTGGCGGAACCGGGCTTGTAATACAAACCGGAATGCAGCACACCGCTGTTATTTCCGGTCTGATGCGCGGCAAGTTTGGATTCCTTTTCCAGCAGCAATAATTTGAGCTGCGGCCGGGCTTCCAGCAAACGGTAAGCGGTGGCAAGACCCACGATGCCACCCCCAACAATCGTGACGTGATAGGTCATGCTATTTCAGCCAGGGTGGACAACCCGACTCGACCAATTGGGTGAGCTGATCGCGGTCGCGCTGCGTGTCCATGCAGCCCCAAAAACCCGTGTGTTTGAAAATATTGAGCTGACCGTCTTTGGCCAGTCGCACGAGCGGATCGCGTTCCAGCACGCAATGTTCGTCTTCCGGCAGGCGTTTAAGAAAATCGCGATGGAAGAAAAAGAACCCACCATTGATCCAATGGCCTTCGAGGTCGGGTTTTTCGGCGAATTCTTCAACGCGATTGCCGACTACCTTGATTTCGCCAAAACGCGATGGCGGGGTCACACCAAGCACCGTGCCGAGTTTCTTTTCGGCGAGATGATGCCGCAGCTCTTCGGTCAGATTGGCGTCGCTCAATCCATCGCCATACGTCACGGCAAAATGTTTGGCTTTGCCAAGGTATTTGCGGGCGGCTTGTGCCACGCGGCTGCCGGTCATGTTCTTTTCGCCGGTGTATGCGAGCGTCACTTCCCAGTCGAGATTCACCCGCGCCTCATGCACCGTCAGTTTGTTGGATTTAAGGGCGATGGTGCAGTCATTGTTGTGCAGATGAAAGTTGGCGAAATAGTCTTTTACCACATCGGCCTTGAAGCCGAGGCACAACACAAAACGGCGAAAGCCATGCCGCGCGTAAGTCTGCATGACGTGCCAAAGAATCGGGTGTTCGCCGATGGGCACCATGGGTTTGGGGCGAAATTCGGTTTCCTCCTTGATGCGCGTGCCGAGACCGCCGCAAAGGATGAAGACGGGAATGTCCGCTGTGTTCATGGGAATATGCTGATGAAATTGTCCGGCCAAAGAAAGCATGAACTTGTCTGCGAACGGTCACTTTGATTAGCCTTGGCGCGCGTGAAATCCCGCCTCATCACCGTCATTCCCGTTTACAATGGCGCCGAATTTATCGGCCAGACGCTGGCCTCGGTCGCAAAACAAACGCTCCCGCCGGATCGCGTGGTGGTTCTGGACAATGGCTCCACCGATCAAACCGAGCAGATTGTAAAAGATTTCACGGCGATCCCGGTTGAATTCATTCGCAACGAACGCAATCTCGGACTCTTCGGCAACTTGAACCGCGCATTGGATTACGCGCCGCAAACGGAGTTTTTGCAACTGCTCCACGCTGACGATCTGATTTCGCCGGAATTTTACGAAGTGATGGTTCCGGCGCTTGACGGTGTGAACGGCTTCGGACTGGGCTGGTGCCAGGATGAGCGCATCGATGAACACAACCGGCATCTGAGCGTCTCCGGCAAAGCGGATGGCGCAATACAGACTTTGACTCGCGATGAATTTTTGAAAGCCAAAGCCGAACTGGGCAATCAGGCTTTTTGCGCGACGCTGCTGAAAACGGCGGGGCAGCCGGTGCCCGTGAAGTTCCGCGAAGATTTTCCCATCATGGGTGACACGTTGTTCTGGGGCGCCTTTGGGGCGCACTGTCAGAAGCTGGTGCATGTGCGAAAACCGCTGGCGCAATATCGCTGGCACGGGTTGAACCAAACCAATTTCCTCGGCCCCAGCATTCAATCTTTGATCATTGATGAATGGCGGACCATGGAGGCGAATGAGATGCTGCGCGGCTGCGGCTGGAGTTGGCTGCGAAAAATGAAGCTGAAGGCTTTGTTTGCCGTGCGTTCCAACATCAAATCCAAGCGTGTCCGCCAGAATGGCAACGCTCAGTATTCACAGGAAATCGCTGAGACTGCCCGCAAGACCACCGGCTGGACTTTGTGGCTGGCCAGCCGGCTGTTGGTGGAATTACGGGATGTTTATTTGTTTAGAATGCTTGGCCGCCCGCGGCATCCCAAAAACATTTACGGTTGAGCCGCGGAATTTTTTCGCGTGTTTGCCCAAAGGAATACCAACAGCAACGCGGCCACGACGATGGCGGCAAGCGTGATGTAAAGCGGTTTGTTGGGCCGGCTGAACTGAAACTCCACGCGGTGTTGTCCCGGAGTCAGATAAACCCCGCGCATGAGATAATTGCAGCGCAACAATTCGGCGGGTTTGCCATCCACGGTGACTTTCCAATTGGGGTCGTAGCGGTCGTTCAGCAGCAGAACCGCTGGCTGGGTCGTCTGGGCGCTGAACCCCAGATGCTTGGGCGCGTAGCTCTTGAATTCAACGGTGCCGGAATTGGCGTTGGTGGCCGTCATCGGCAGCGCTGGTTCCGGCGTGGAAATCAGCACGGTTTTGGCCGGATCAAAATTAAGATCCGCCAGCGTCGCCAGATTGGCCTGATCATTCGTATTCACCTGCCAGTTGCCGTAGAGCTTTGCGCGGGGCAGGGCGTTGGTGAATTCAAAGAGCGCGTAACGCCCGTTGTCACTTTGCACTGCGGTCAATTCTTCATATTGCGTTGGCTGGGTGATGCCCGGTTTGGGCACGATCTCGAAACGCTCCACAATGCCGAAAGAATGATGTTTGGGATCAAGCTGCTGATTCAGCATGTCCAAATACACGGCCGGACCCAGCAAATAACGCGTGTTGGTCAATTCCCAATGGCGGGCAATCAACGGAAAACTTTCCGGGTCCGCCGTGAGATGCCCGTCGGCGGTTTCCTTGGGGCGGATGCGAAAGTTTTCCAGATACGTTTGAACATCCACGGGAGCGCGCGGCATTTGAATGATGTCCAGGCATTGAATGTTGTAAAATGGGAAATGATGCTGCATCCATTCGATGCGATAGATTTGCTCAAACAACCCGAAATCTGGCGGGGTTTGGAATGGGGCGGGAATGGCATAGGCCACACGATGTTCGTAAGGTTTGTCGCGGAGATAATCGACGATCGGATTGAGCGATCCGACTTCGTATTTCTGTTTGTAATCCCAGTGGATGATGAAGGGGAGATTGGCGCGGCCGAGATCAAAAACCAAAAATACGCCCATCAAGATGGCCCCGACTTTGGCCCGCGGACCGGAGAAAAAGCCGTTTAGAATCATGGTGAGCAGCACAATCGCCACCGCGAAAAGCCCGAAGAACCAGGTGATTTGTCCCAGACAGAACGAGGCAATGATTTGAGCCGCATTGGCATCACCCATCCCAACCTTTTGGAGATAGTCAATGAATTGCATCTGGTGGGCGGAAAAATAGAACCAGATGAGCAATCCCAAGCCAAACACACCCGCGCAACCCATCAGCCATTTGCGGTTGAAGGCGTCTAGTTTGGGCACGCTGCCTTTGGCGGGTTTGCTTTCCAGATAACGAAGATTCAACAAATGAACTCCGTAAGCGAAGAGCACAACCAGCGCCCAGCAGAAGAAATTCAGGAATTTAGCCGGATTACGAATGGTGGAAAAGTATGGTAATTGATAGAGCAGTCCGTAGAAAATCGGCGCAAAGCGCCCCCAAGCTATCAACAACGATGCCCCGAGCACCACGGTCCAGAACCACACGAATTTTTTCTGGTCATTGGAAAATGGGGAGTTTTTGCGGCGGAAAGACTGGGCGACCGCCCACAGCGCCACCATTACCACAAGAATCCCGCAATAATAGCCGCCGTAGCCAAAACGCATCATCAAGCCGGGTTTCATGGGATTTCCCTGCTGGCCGCTGTCAAAGTATCGGTCGATTTCTGGGCTGCGTCCCATGCCGCCCCAATAAACCCCTCCGTGATACGCCTCTTGCAACGCCGGCAGCATGTTTTGCGGGGTGTCCATCCGGTAACCAAACAGCCCGGGCACCAGAATGCCGAGGGTTTCGCGTTTGGGCAGGCTCCATTGCGTGGCCCAGTCCCAGTGTTGGGCCTTGGTTTCGGTGTCTTGTCCGGCGCCAGGAACGCTTTGAGCTGAAAAACCAATCAGCGCTGTGACGGTTTGAATGGCTATGAAGCCGGCAAATATGGCGATCACAGCCACGCGGCTCGCCCCACGCACCGCCTTGGCAGCCAAGTTGCCATCGGTTTCAATGAGCGCCTTGAAGAAAGCGAATAATGCCACAAGGATGCTGCATAGCGCTCCGACATCCGCGCCCTCCATAACATTCATGCCCACGCAACAGCCGACGAGCGCCAACCGAGTCCAACGAGTGAGACCCGGGGTTTCTTTGGTGTTGGCGACGATCAGCGCCAGGGCGAAAAAATTCATTCCGAGGGCAATTTCAACGGAGGCTACGCCCCAGCAAGCCCCGGCAAAATAAACCGAATTCAACGTCGCCGCGAGCGCTCCGAGCGTTGCCGCCAAGGGAGTCAGCTTCAAAGAGCGGAAAAAAGTCCATGCGCCCAAACCCAGGATGAGCAGCGTGATTGGCGGGTAAAATTTGGCATAACCCAAGGGACCCAAGGCCCATTTGATCAGGGCAGTGAGGTTGGGGGTAAAAGTGCCCACGCCCAAGCCGGTGTCATTAAGATCATCCCACATGCCAAAAAAGGCAGATGGCAGGCGCATCCAGTCCACATTTTGCTGGCCCAGCGGGCCGTCGTTGGAGAAGTGAACGAAACCCGGGCAGAAGCCACGCCAGAAAAGCAATATAAGCACGCCCAGCAAAATAATCGGGGTGAGCAGCCGGGCGGAAAGTCGCGCGTGGGGCGTGGACATGTTTTTCATGCGGTTTATGGGCAAATTGACATGCGAAAGCTGATCGTGTTCAACTTTCGATGTGCCGCGCAGTTTTGGCATTGGCGCAACGCCTGTCAAGAATCTCTAGGCAGGCTACTATAAAACAGTGCTTTTTGCATTCGCAGGGGTTACCTTGGACCGCGTTTTTATTTTTATTCTCATGAAACACATTGTGATGCTGCAAGGGATGGGCAATAACGAGAGTGGTTGGGCCCGGCTCGCATCCAAATTTGGGAGGGTAACGCTGATACAATTGGTGCCGTTTGAGCATGTGGAGATTTGGGAGAATGGGCATTGCATATCAAAAGGACCGGAATCCAGTTTCATGAAAACCCGCCCGCTTGATGAAATGATTTTTTCGGCGTTGACGATCTGGCGAGGGATTACTCGTGGTCGAAAGCAAATTGGCTCTGGAAAAGCCGATGTATTAATCGCTGCGAGCTATGGTCTGGGTTTGGCGGCGCTTTGGTTGCGCTGGAGCGGACGAACACAACGAGTCGTTGCCTTGCTTACCGATTATTTGCCACCGCGTGGTTCTTGGGGGGTATGCTTACATCGTCGGATTACTTCTGCTTTGATGAAATTTGTTGTTCGCCATGCTGATGAAGTCTGGACTGTTTCACCCCGAATTCCAATGACCGCCTTCAATGCGCGAAATTTCGTGGTGCCCATTTGTTTGGATGATAATGAATCTCAATGCGAAGGCCGGAATGAGATTGGTTATGTGGGGTTTCCATCGCCAGACCACGCATTGGATATATTATTTGAAATTTGCAAGAAACACAGGTTTCGGCTGAATATTATTGGCGATTCACCCTATTTGCAGTCCATCAAACACCTTGCGCCGGATAATGCGGTTTTTCACGGTGTCATTAACGATCCGGCCAAGGTTAAACATGTGATTTCACGCTGTTTTTGCGGCTACGCAGTTTACCGTAATACCGGCCCAACCAGTTACAGTTACTACGGCATTCCCTCCAAAACTTTTTATTATTTTGCGAGCAATACTCCCGTCGTAACCAGCCTGACGGCCCATTTCACGGCCAACATAGAAAAATTTGGCGTTGGCCGGGTTGTGGAGCCGACCATGGAGCAAATTGAAAAGGCGATCTTGCAATTGCAAAAAGAATTCTCGGCGTATTTCGAAGCGATAAATGTTTTTCGAAAAAACTGGAACGCTGAGGCGGAGCAATTTCACTACGACCGCATGGCGGTTTTAATGGCGGACTAAGTTTAAATCAAACGGCTTGAAATAATTTCTTGGGCAATGAGGATGCCCCTGAGTGTTTGTTGATTTTAGATTTTAAATACGAAGGGCGAATTCGGGCTTTTCCGTGGAGGCTTGTGACTGGCTGTAGCTTTTTGGTAAGCTTTTGGGAAGAACTGAAACGGGTTGATTGGTGCTAAAGTTTATTTGAAGGCTTTGTTTGCTTTATTTGAATTTTCAATTCTAAGTGCTTAAAGATTATGATTCGATTTGTGGTTTTGTTATACGAGGTGGCTCTCCGTCTATACAGCAGTGCGTGCATTGGTTTCTTGCGAGTTCTCGGGCTGAAGGCCGGGAAGAAAGTATTGTTGGGAGGGCTGTATCATTGGCCATGGCAACGCATGTCTCAATTAACTTTGGAAGATAACGTCCGATTGGGTAATGCGGGGAAGTTTATCATCAGCGACGGGAACGGTTGCGTCGTGATTGGTAAGGGTTCATATCTTAGTGGGGTGTTTACAATTCTAGCTGGAGCGCCGATCAAGATAGGTGCCAACTGTGTTTTTTCCTTCAATGTTTCCATTGTGTCAACCACACACCGGCTTGGAGTGGGTATTAATCCAGTAGCCAGCGGGATGTTGGAATCTAAACCCATAATCATTGGTGACCGTTGTTTTATTGGTTGCAATACAACGATTCTCGCTGGAGCCACTTTAGGGGATGATTGTATTGTGGGAGCTGGGGCTGTGGTGACGCGTGCTTTTCCCAACGGCTCTGTTATTGGGGGAGTTCCGGCCAGAATTTTGAAAAGGCAGCCCAACTAATCAATAGATGCGGTTGATATACCTAAAGCCGACACATCAAATAATCGCATTGACGGAAGTCTTGCAATTCCTCCAGCATTAGCGACTCATGCAGATCGAAAGCAAATTTTACGACCGGCTTCACAAGAATGATGCCGGCTACGGCAAGAATGTTTACGACGTGCCGCGTCTGGTGCGGTCATCGGGCTTCCAAAGCTGGCTTTCGCGAAACGACAAAAACCGGCGCCAGTTGCGCCTGCTCGATATTGGCTGTGGCAAAGGTCAGTTTCTGCTGGATGTCACGGAGCTTTTAAAACAGCAAAACAAGGCCGGGTTTGCCCGGGTGGCGGTGGTGGATCTGATTCGGGCCGAAGGCAGTTTGCTGGGCAAAATTACTCCCGCGCCGGAGTTTTTCCAGCAAAGCGTGGATGGCCAGAAACTGCCTTTTGAGAATGCCAGCTTTGATTTTATCAGCTGTAATCACGTGCTTGAGCACGTCTTTGAAACAGAGAAATTTCTTCGCGAAATCCGCCGTGTGCTGCACCCCAATGGACTGGCGGTGATCAGCGTCCCGAATTGTGCGGCCTGGATGAGCCGGATCGCCTACCTGTTTGGCGGGCTTCCCCTGGGAGCTGAAGTGGGCACGGAGTCCGTGACCTATGGGTTCTGGCCGCCATTCATGCAGCACAAACTCAAACGCTTTGAACCGTCTGGCCACATCCGGGATTTTACCCCGCGTGCATTGCGAGACCTGACGACCGCCTGTGGCTTTAAATATGCCGGATGGTGGGCTCAAGATGGAGGCATGATCGCGACGCTCAAGCGCAACATCGGTATTCTTCTTGAAGCAAAATAGGCAGGCTGCTCTGCCAATGACAGGCAATGGCTACGACTTCATCGCCAATTTCGCTGTTGCTTTCGCTCAACGGCAGTTTGGCCAGTGAAGGGAAATCCGTGGGTGGTGGCGATTTGGTTTTGTTCAAATTCATCCGGTTGGCGCAAATGCACCCGGACTTGTTAATTCCAGAATCGGCACAAGGCTTCGTTTCCACCGATGGAAAGAAATTTCTGACCCGCAAAAACAATCAACTGAGCCTGCTGGGGATTATCTCCTTATTTCTGGTCCGGATCGTTCAGGGTATATGGCATGGCATACGAAATCCTACTGTTTATGACGTGGCTTTGGCAGGCTCGCCGTTTGCGGTGGATGTCATCCCCATTTGGGTTAGCAAAGCGCGGCATAAAGGTTCGGTTATTTATCACGTGCTTCCCGAACGCAAGGCGGTGAGTTTCAGCACTTGGGTGCGCTTTAGCCTGGCGGCTATTGAACAGAAAATTACCTTCGCCATTCTTCGGCAGGCTTGTGATTTTATTGTGGCGGGAAATGAATTTACCAGGCGCCAACTGAAAGCGCGTTTGCCGGGCAAGCCAATTTTTACCCTTCCAGCAGGAATTGATGCCGCGAATTTCGATCGCGTTCCGTCGCCAGCCAAAGATCCCAATCTTGCCTGTTTTATTGGCCGATTAGTTTCACAAAAGGGAATTTTTGATTTGGTTAAGTGCATGGAGGCACTCGCGAAATCGCATCCAGATTTGCAACTGGTGATGGTGGGCACGGGACCAGAACGCGATTTGTTGGTGTCGGAAATTCAACGACTCAAGCTGACGAACATCCGGCTTTCAGGTTTCATTTCTGAGACGGAGAAAATCGCCCTGTTAAAAAAATCCACCTTTTTCTTCTTCCCGAGCTATGAAGAGGGATGGGGCATCGCTTTGGCTGAGGCACTGTATTGCGAATGCCGCTGCGTGTGCTATGAACTGGCGCACTACCGGTCTATTTTTGGCTATTTCCCGGCCTACGCCCGACTCGGAGACAGTCAGGATTTTTTGCGGGCTATAAAGGAATGCAAACCTGTCTCAGCGGCGCAAAAGGACTTTATCCGGCAGTATGATGACCCCAAGGTTGTTCAACAATTGGTGGCACATTTGGAAACAGTTGCGGGGAGTCATCCCGACTGATTTGCCTGCTATCCAAGCTTGCGACGAGCCTTAAATTCCGAAACAATTTCCGCATCGCTATGGCAAAAAAAGCTCTCATCACCGGCATTACCGGTCAGGATGGTTCCTATTTAACGGAATTGTTGTTGTCCAAAGGCTATGAAGTTCACGGCATTGTCCGGCGCACGGCTGCGCCTTACCGCGGCTATCTTGATCGTGCGCCGTCAACCGCAGGTTCCAAACAGATCTTTTTGCACCACGGCGACCTCGCGGATGCCGGTTCGCTGATCCGGTTGCTCGAAAAGATCCGGCCCGAGGAAGTCTATAATCTCGGCGCGCAGAGCGATGTGCGCATCAGTTTTGACATTCCCGGATATACTGCCGATGTGACGGCCACGGGCGTGGCGCGGCTTCTGGAGGCCATTCATCAACTGGGCTTGCCGGCACGGTTTTATCAGGCTTCTTCGAGCGAAATGTTCGGCAAAGTTCGCGAAATTCCGCAATCCGAGCTGACGCCGTTTCATCCGCGCAGCCCTTACGCGGTGGCGAAAGTTTACGCCTACTGGATTGCCGTGAATTACCGCGAATCCTACGGTTTGCACACCAGCAACGGGATTCTGTTCAACCACGAATCCCCGCGCCGCGGCGAAAATTTTGTGACCCGCAAAATCACCACCGCCGTGGCCCGCATCAAGGCCGGCCAGCAGGACAAATTGTTCATGGGGAATATCGAAGCCAAGCGCGACTGGGGATATGCCAAGGAATATGTCGAAGCCATGTGGCTGATGCTCCAGCAACCGGCGGGCGATGATTATGTGGTTGCCACCGGCGAAACCCACAGCGTCCGCGAATTTCTTGAACTGGCATTTGATCGCGTGGGGTTGGATTGGCAGAAACACGTTGAAATTGATCCCAAATTTTACCGCCCCGCCGAAGTGGAGCAACTCATCGGCAACGCCGACAAAGCGCATAAAAAGTTAAACTGGTCGCCCAAAACCAAATTTGCCGACCTCGTGCGTCTCATGGTGGATGCCGATATGGAGCTTCTAAACAAAAGCTGAAAGCTGAAATTTGGAAAGCAGAAATGAACCAAGGTCGGCTATCGGCGGAATTCCGCGACAGAAACAAGGCGTTTGCCGCCGGCGTGATTCGCCTTTATGTAAAGCTGTCAAAGACGCGCGAAGAAGTGCGGGTTTTGGGGAAACAACTACTACGCTCCGGCACTTCGGTGGCGGCGCACGTGCGGGAAGCGTCGCGTGCCCGCTCCGATGAAGAATTCGTGTCCAAACTGGGTGGGGCCTTGCAGGAGGCCGACGAGTCAATGCTTTGGTTGGAACTGTTGCGCGAGGTCTGTGAGATCGCATCATTGGAAACCCAACCTTTGGAAAAAGAAGCCGGAGAACTCATGGCGATAATGGCCACGATGATCAAGCGAACCAAGGAAAACCATTGAAAGCCAAAATCCATTTCAGCTTTCTCAATTTCCAATTTTGATTTTGCAATGAAACGCGCCTTCATCACCGGCATTGAGGGCCAGGATGGCTCCTATTTGGCGGAGCTGTTGCTGGCGAATCACTACGAAGTTCACGGAAGTATTCGCCCGGGTTCATCCGGTGGTGAGAAGCATTTGAGTGCGCTGAAGGCCGATCCTAAAATTTTTCAGAAAACTCTCTTTTTGCATCAAGCCGATGTGGAAGACGCCAATGCCTTGCGCACAGCATTGGAGCAGGCGGCTCCGGATGAGGTTTATCATTTGGCCAGTCAGAGTCATGTGGGCCAGAGCTTTGAAAAGGTGGAAGAAACCTGCCGCATCACTGGGATGGGCACGCTGCGTTTGCTGGAGCTTGTTCGTAAATTGCCGCAGCCGCCCCGCTTTTTTCACGCCAGTTCCAGCGAAATATTTGGCAGCCCCGAACAATCGCCGCAGGACGAAACCACGCCGGTCAATCCCATCACGCCTTACGGCAGCGCCAAGACGTTTGGCACGCAAATGACGCGAATTTACCGCCGTAATTTCGGCTTGTTCGCGGTTAACGGCATTTTATTCAATCACGAATCGCCGAGGCGCGGAGAAAATTTTGTGACCCGCAAAATCTGCCGGGCCGTTGCCGCCATCAAATCAGGGAAACAAAAGGAGCTGACGCTAGGTGATACCAGTGCACAACGCGACTGGGGAAACGCGCGGGATTATGTGCGCGGCATTTGGCTTGGCCTGCAACAACAAACGCCGGATGATTACGTATTCGCCACTGGCCGGCTTCATCGCGTGCAAGACATCGTCGAACTGGCGTTCGAGGCCGTCGGACTGGATTGGCAGAAGTATGTTCGTCAGGAAAAGCAATTGTTTCGACCAGCGGACCCGCGTCAATTGGTAGGCAATCCAGCCAAAGCAAAAAGGATTTTAGGCTGGGAACCGCAGATTTCCTTTGAACAAACCATCGCCGAGATGGTGCAGGCTGAATTAAAAGCCATTTAGGGCAGATTTGCGCCGAAGCTATTTTTTAAGCTCCTGTTTTACCTGGAGTTCGGCGATCAGACTCTTTCCTCCGGTGCCATTGTCGTGGCGTCGTTGCTTGTAGGTGAGAACGCCCCATGCGTTGCCAAGCACACTGGCGGGACACGCCAGCAGGTGCCAAAACCAGCGAACGTCCCGGTCGCAGACCAGCCCACGCAAGGTGTGGTAAAGCGGGCCCAAAAAAGTGATGCAATAAACCGCCGCCAGCCAAAGCGGAATGGGCGGTTTTTCTTTCATCCAGTTGACGGGCATTTCCTCCTGAACCCGCAAAAAGTGAACGGTCGCTCTTCTCCGTTTTTGCACAAATTTCCAGAGCGTTTGGATGTAGTAGTGATGCACGCCGCGACCGCGAATTCGCAGCCATTCGCGTTTGCCATTTTTCATCAAGAACATCGCGACATGCGTGTCTTGAAATTTTTCGTTGGCCTGAACGGCTTCCAAATCCGCGCGCCGATACACAAAGCCATTGGCGCCGAGCGGATAGGAATACGTGCCCTCGGGCAAACACCAGCGTTCCGTTTCGCCGTCGCGTCCAACCAGGCGCGGATTGGTGCTCATCAACCAGCAAACGGGATCGCTGATGTGCAGTAGATGCGTAATGTAGGCGCAGAAGGAGCTCATTTTGGGTGAGGGCAAATAATAACCTTCCACGCCCAGAGCCTGAGGATTGGCTGCCAATGCTTTTACTGCTAGTTCAAGGTAATCCGGATGCGTAATTTCATTGTCTGAATCAAGAAAGACAATGTATTCGCCGGTGGCATGACGCAGGGCCAGCCGCTTGCCTTCTTCCATGTTTTTGCCGTTGTCGTCCAAGACAATGGCCCCCCATTTTTGGGCGATTTCGCGGGTGCGATCCGTGGAGTGGGCGTCCGCCAGAATGATTTCTATCTGATCACGCGGGTAGGTTTGAGTGGCAATGGACGCCAGGCAGTTTTCCAAAATCGCTTCCGCGTTCAGCGTGGGGGTAATCACGCTAATGCGCGGAAAATGGTTTTGGCCAGAGGGCATGGCCAAGTTTGGCTGAAATGAAAGTGAAATTCAAATGCGCTGTGATTTCCGTTTGCCAACTCACCAGCTACTGCACTTGCCGAATACGGAAACAAGCCCCTGAAGCATCATTATCAAACTCGCCCTTGAGGAACTCGTTGGTCGAGGTAAAGACAGATGAGGCTTGGTTCTGATTTGTCTTAATTCAAAGATTCTACTCACTCACCAGATCGTTGCGCCACCGGCAACCGGCGTCCAATGCCAAACGCTTTGGTGGTGACTTTCAAACCCGGCGCCGCCTGACGGCGTTTGTATTCGTTGAGATTGATCAGCCGGATAATGCGACGCACGGTGGTTTCTGCCTGCCCGGATTGGATGATTTCAGCCGCTGTGCGCCCTTCCACCACATACGCATTGAGGATGGCGTCCAGCACATCGTAGGGCGGCAGCGAATCTTGATCCGTCTGATTCGGACGCAGCTCTGCCGAGGGAGGCTTGGTGATGGTGTCGCGCGGAATCATTTCCTTTTCCCGATTCAGCCATCGGCAAATGCGGTAAACCATGGTTTTGGGCACGTCGCTGATGACGGCCAATCCGCCGCACATGTCCCCATACAAGGTGCAATAGCCCACCGCCAGCTCGCTTTTGTTGCCCGTGGTTAGCAGCAACGAGCCAAACTTGTTCGACATGGCCATCAGGATGACGCCGCGCAAACGGGCTTGAATGTTTTCTTCGGTGGTGTCTTCCGGGCGCCCGGCGAAGACTGCTTTTAACTGTTCCTTGGCCGTGACAAACATTGGCTGAATCGGGATGATGTCGTAGCCGATCCCCAAATTGTGCGCCACGCGTTGCGCGTCGTCCAAACTGCCTTGGGATGAAAATTGTGATGGCAATGCGACGCCGCGCACGTTTTCCTTGCCCAAGGCCTCGGCGGCGATGGCCGCAGTCAAGGCGGAATCGATGCCACCGCTCAGTCCTAAAACTGCCGATTTGAAACCGCATTTATGCAGATAATCCCGGGTGCCCAGCGCCAAAGCCCGGAAAATCAATTCTTCCTCGGCGAACGCTTCCGGCGGCCTTGGTTTGGCGGTTTCCAAATCGGCCAGGATGAAATCTTCGCCAAACATTTTGCCTTGCGCCAGCAGTTCGCCACGGTGGTTGAAGACCAGGCTCGTTCCATCAAAAACCAGCTCGTCATTTCCCCCGACCAGATTGCAATAAACCACCGGGCATCGCGATTTGGCCGCCAGCTTGGAAAGCAGGTCGTGACGAACCTGATTTTTTCCCAAATGCCAGGGCGAAGCTGAGGCGTTGATGATTAACGCCGCGCCGTGACTGGCCAGTTCAGCCGCGGGGTTGCGGCGATATCGTCGTTCATCCCAGAAATCCTCGTCATTCCAAACATCTTCACAAATGGTCAGGCCCAGTTTTAGGGAGCCAAATTCAACCGGAGCATTGCCCGTGGCGGGTTCAAAATACCGGTCTTCATCAAAGACATCGTATGTGGGCAGCAATGTTTTGGTGCGGGCAGCCATCATTTTCCCATTCTGCAAAAGGGTGATCGCGTTGGTCGCTTTTCTGCCGGGCTGCACTTCATTTTGGCCAATAAATCCCGTGACCAAGGCGGTTTTGCCGGTCTTTTGTGCCAGCCTTTCCAGGGCCTGAAGATTCTTGGAAATGAAGGCGCCGTTTAGCACCAGATCGCGCGGCGGGTAGCCGGTCAACGCCAATTCGGGCAACACCACGATGTCAGCGCCAGCCGCCGCCGCCCGCTCGTAAGCGGTGAGGATTTTGGCCTCATTACCAGGAATGTCGCCCACCGTGGTGTTGATTTGCGCCAAAGCTACTTTCATTTTTCCAAGCGTATAAGTCAGAGAAGATGAATTCAAGCTCGCCACGACAACCGCGTTGCCAATGCAATTCTTGCGAAAACTTTAAGGCTTGAAAACGCTGGCAGGAAGGGCGTGTCCGCTTTAAACTGCGCGCTCCAATCATGGACAAGATTTTCATCACCGGTGCCGCTGGTTTTATCGGCAGCACACTTGCTGATCGCCTGCTCGCCGATGGCAAAACCGTTGTGGGCTGGGACAATTTTTCCACTGGCCAGCGGAAGTTTCTTGAAGGCGCGCTGAAAAATAAAAACTTCACGCTCGTCGAAGGCGACAATCTGGATCTGCCCGCGTTAACCAAGGCGATGGCCGGCTGCGATACCGTGTTTCATCTCGCCGCCAACGCCGACGTGCGCTTCGGCCTCGAACATCCGTCGAAGGATTTGCAGCAGAACACCGTCGCCACCTTCAACGTGCTCGAAGCCATGCGCGCCAACGGCATCCAGCGCATCGCGTTCAGCTCCACCGGCTCGGTCTATGGCGAAGCCGCCGTGATTCCCACGCCGGAAGACGCGCCGTTTCCGATTCAGACTTCGCTTTATGCCGCGTCCAAAGTTGCCGGCGAAGGCATGATTTCCAGCTACTGCGAAGGTTTCAAATTCGAAGGCTACATTTTTCGCTTCGTCTCGATTCTCGGCGAGCGCTACACGCACGGCCACATTTTCGATTTCTACAAACAGCTCTTGGAGCATCCGGAAAAATTAAAAATTCTCGGCGACGGTTCGCAGCGCAAAAGCTATCTCTACGTTCAGGATTGCATCAGCGCCATGCTGCACGTCATCGGCCGGGGCACCGCGCTCAAGGCCAGGCACAACGTCGAAATTTACAACCTCGGCACGCCGGAATATGTGCAGGTCAACAATTCGGTGGGCTACATTTGCAGCGCGCTCGGTCTGAAGCCGCAGCTCGAATACACCGGCGGCGCGCGCGGCTGGGTCGGCGACAACCCGTTTATTTTTCTTGAAACGAAAAAAATCCAAAGCACCGGCTGGAAAACCACGCTGACCATCGAGCAAGGCATCGTCCGCACGCTGCAATGGCTCCAGCAAAACCAGTGGGTTTACGACTCGCGAAAATAAAGCGG
>JAKALA010000046.1 GCA_021813325.1 bacterium
CGCGTTGCATCAAATTAAAAGACACCGGGGAAGTTTTCGGCTGAGGGGCCGAAAGGGGTCGTTGACTCATGGGAAAAAGACACCGGAAAAAGCCGGTGCCGATGAACATGAGTCGAGAGATCAAAGAAGACCTGTTGCCCCGATTGAAGGCTCGTTACGCCCAGCGCGGACGAGAAGGACGCAGCCGCATGCTCGATGAGCTGTGCCTGGATTATCACTACGAACGCAAATACGCCATCAAGCTGCTGGGCGGCAAGCTGCCCGAGCCCAGCGGACGCAAGAAACCCGGCCCAGACCCAAAGTATGCGCTCATCGAGCCGGTTGTGCGCACGATCTGGCTGGCGGCCGAACAACCCTGCGGCAAACGTCTGGCTCCGGCACTGGAACTGTGGCTCCCGCATTACGAGCGCCACCATGAACGCCTCAACAGTCGGCAGCGCCAACTCATCAAGAGCGTCAGTTCGGCCACGCTGGACCGGCTCTTGGCAGCGGCGCGCGCCGCGCACCCGCTGCGGGGATTGAGCGGCACCAAACCCGGAAGCCTGCTGCGGACCGAGATTCCGATTCGCACCGACAACTGGGACATTACGCAGCCGGGCTTTCTGGAAGCCGACACGGTGGCGCATTGCGGCGGCAGCCTGGCGGGCGACTTCATCTGGAGCGCCATTTTCACGGATATTTGCAGCGCCTGGACCGGGGGCCGGGCCGTGTGGAACAAGGGCGCGGCAGGGGTGGTGGCCGCCGTGGAAAGTGTGGAGGCGGCCTTGCCGTTCGAGTTGCTGGGCTTCGACAGCGACAACGGGAGCGAGTTCTTGAACCATCATTTGCGCGATCACTTTGCGTTGCGCAAAAAGCCGGTGGGCTTCACGCGCTCGCGGCCCTATCACAAGGATGACAACGCGCACGTCGAGCAGAAGAACTGGATGTGGCCGCGGCAACTCTTGGGCTACGGGCGCCTGGAAGATTCGATGCTGGTTGAACCGATCAACGAACTGTATCGGCAGGCCTGGGGGCCGCTGATGAACTTCTTTCTGCCGGGATTGAAGCTGGCGGAGAAGTGGCGCGAGCGCAGCCAGTGGCACAAGCGATACGAACCTGCGCAGACAGCGTATCAACGTTTGATGCATTCCCCGAAGCTTCCCCGCAAGACGCGCCGGGAACTGCGGGATCGGTTCGAGAGTTTGGATCCCTTTGCGCTGAAGCAGGACGTGGAAAAGCGATTGAAGAAAATCCTCCGTGGCGCGGAAGTCGCCAACCGCCCGAAGGGCACTCCTCCGCAATGGGGTTGACACTTCATCTACCATAAACAGCGAAACAACACCGTGAGTCACTGACCTTCACCTCTGGTGTCTTTTTCCCGTGATGCAACGGGCTATGCAAACGGCGGCGGTTGTAAAACACTTCCATGAAATCAAAGATGGCTTGGCGAGCTTCGGCTCTGGTTTTGAAGTGGCGACGGTAGATCAATTCGTGTTTGAGGGTGCTCCAGAAGGATTCCATGGTGGTATTGTCGTAGCAGTTGGCTTTGCGACTCATGGAGGCGATGGCCTGCGCGTGCTGGAGGGCGTGGCGATAGACGAGACTGGCATACTGAACGCCGCGGTCGGAATGAAAGACCAGGCCTGCGGGCGGCTGCCCCTGGGTCTGGGAAACGCCAGCCCGGGTGTTGTCCTGGCTCCACCACTGGCTCCAGGCGCAAGCAAACGCTACGCCCTGACTCATTGTTCCGATAATCAGTGAGAATTGGTATGAGATGTCGATTTGGAACTGGCTGGGATCATCAATTGCTGCCGGCATCGATGTCCGTCGTGGCGGTGCGGACCCGATGATATTCCAGTTTTGAGCCATTTTCTTGCAGGGGCGGCCCGGCGTAGATTACCGCGAGTTCAGCCAGTGAGGCCGATTTATCCGCGCCAAAACCGGAAAGTGCGGTCAAGCGAAGCTGTTTCGCGCTGATGGTTTTGCCAAATATAATTGTCTGTGGATTAAACGTGGAAGCGAGTGTGCCACGTGCGAGGCTCTGCCAATTCGTTCCGTCGGCGCTGGATTCGACCATGTATTCGCGAATATCGCCCTGATGTTCACGATGATTTTGACGCGGCATGAGCACCAAGCCAGTCATGGCCACCGGTTGGGGAAAGGTGATGACAATTTCGTGCGGTGGATTCGATCCGCGTCCCCGGTTGTCGGCGCTGCGCCAGAACGAGTTTGGGTCGCCGTCGATGATTTCGTTCGCCTTTCTGCCGTCACCTTGGGCAGAAGCGCCCAATTTTTGCATGACGAGATTATCAAAGAACAGGCTGTCAAACTGGGCGTTGGAAATTTCTGTGGCGGGTTGGAATTGCGCGCCGGCCATATAAGTTTCCAACGAATGACGTAGTTGTGGGCCGGCAGGAGCGGCGTTCAAATTGGCGGAACACACAAGCAATTTCCCATTGCCCACCCGCGCTTCGAAAATGACGCCGAGTTTATAATTGCGGTTCCAATCATCAATGGCGGAAACGATGGGTTTCAAGTTGTGCGGCAAACCATCGAGATTTACAGCGCGCGAGTTGCGGATGATGTCGGTCCATTGCCAGTCGCAATTGGCATCTGTGGGAAATTCGGCGAGGGCAGGGGAGTTGGTATCGCACCAAAGGCCGAGTATGCGGCTCCAGGTTGGTCCCATGAGCGCGTTCCAAAAAATGGGGACACGTGCCAGCGGCGGACTCCACCAGCTTAAATCGGCCAGGCGCGGCGTGAACAAAACTTTCTTGCCCTGTGCCAGAGCTTGTTCGGCTTCCGCCGGCGAACTCGTGGCGAGGAAATTTGCATGGGACGGAGCGGGTGGTTGATTCGATGGGTAGAGCCAGAAATTCCAGTCGTTGGCGAAAGGCGGATTGTCTGTTTGCACGATGAGTTTATAGGCTGCGGGGGCGGGCAAGCCGGCTAGCGCAACTGTTATGGTGCCGAGCGGAATATTTTTGCCGAGCGGAATCATGATTTTACCCAGCCAGCCGTTGGTGACGATGAAACCGGATGAATTTACAACAGACCAAGTGCAATGTGTATCCGGCAGGTCGGCGGCACCGAAGTTGGCGATTTCAACGGGAACTTCAAATTTATCGGCCGTGGTGAAGACGCGCTGGTGCAACCACGCCAGCGGCACAACCGAGTTGCAGAATTTTTTGAATTCATCGGGCGTGACGCAGCCTTTGCTTTGCCAAAGCGGATCAAGCACTCCGATGAGGGCGGTGCCCTGGCCGGTGTAATCGTGCAGGTCGAGCAATTGAAATCCACCCAGTCCCGGCGTGCGCAACGCGGCTTCGATTTCCTCCTTGTAACAGGCGAGTTGAAAGCGTCCTGAAGCATGGGCGAATTCATGATTCATCTCCAGCACACCATGCGCGGCGGCTGAGTCGCGAAAGATTTCAAAATTTCCGGGGCGCATGAAACCGGTGAGTTTTTGAATGATGTCGAAATCTGGATACGCACACCACTGGCCGACTTCATGAGCAATAACCGGCACCGTCACGCCTTCGATGGCGCTTTGATAATCGCCGCCAAACCAGCCGCGTTCGCCGCGCACACGATTTGCTCCGATGCGGCCCAAATCCAGAAAATCCGCTCCGCCATTGAGCGGTTCGCCGGGCGAATCGATGAGCGACCAGCCGGTGTCCGGCGTGTAGAGATGGCGCGGATCTTCGGTGCGGAAATGTTTTACCCACTCCGGCAAAACTTGTTTCCAGTGTCCGGCCGCTTCGTTGCTGGCTGAGACCAGCAGCAGCGAAGGGTGGTTGCCGTAACATTTAATGATGCGTTCGGTTTCAGAGTAAAGCTGTTGAGTGACGTCGCTTTCCGGAGAAAATGGATTCCACATACCGGGTTCGACTTGCAGGTAAAAGCCAAGTTCATCGGCCGCTGTGAATGCGGCTTCGGGCGGACACCACGAGTGAAACCGTATGTGATTTAGCCCGTAATCCTTGCAAGTTTGGATGATTTTCTTCCACGAATCGACATCTGTGGCAGGATAACCGGTCAGCGGAAAATCGCCTCCGAAATGCGTGCCGCGCAGGAAAAGCGGCTTGCCGTTCAGGATGAATTGCGTGCCGTCGGTGTGAAGGTCGCGGAGGCCGAAGCTCACCGGATAGGTCATGAGTGGATGGCCACCGCTGCTGGCAAAAAGTTGCAGCGTGAATGATATCAGATTCGGATGAAATTCGTCCCACAGTTTTGCTTTCGGGAGCGGAATTTTCAACTCGGCCGTTCCGCCTCCAGAATTCCAATTGATGGCGATGGAAGTCGGCACGTTAATCGAACCCATTCCACCGAAAACGGCCGCGATGTTGCCTGTGCCGGCCTGCCCGGTTATGTTCATAATCTTAATTTTTACCAGCGCGGTTTTATTGGTGACGTCCACGAAAACTTGCGCATCGTCAATCCACACCGGCGGTGTGGCGCGCAATTCAATTTTGCCGATGATGCCGTTCCAGGCTTGATCGAGCGAATCGGAAACACTGTGAGAGTCGGGGCGATAGGGCAGAATCATCCGATTATCCACACGCACGGTCAGGCGATGTTTGCCGGGCGGAACTAGCCCGAGGCCATATTCATGCGGTGTGCAGAGGCTGATGTCAGAGCCAATTTCCTTGTTGTCGAGCCAGACGGTGGATTTCCATTTGGGCCGTTCCAGGAACAGCATGACCCGCTTGCCGTTCCAATCTGCGGGGATTTCGACGTCGCGTTGATACCACGCGGCGCCGAGATAATGTCTCGGCGGCTGGCAGAGAAACGGCACTTTCACGCTGCCAGCATTGGTGTAAGCGGCGTATTCCTGGCGCAAATACCAAGAATGATCATAGAGCGACAGCACCCACGGTGTGGTGGTGGAAATTTGATCGCCGTAACCTTGCGCCTCCAGAATGCCCGGCAACTGAATCTCGTCCGGCAGAATTTTGCTAAACCAACTTTCCCGCTGACCAACATCGTTGCGGTCGAGGGCAAAGCGCCATGCACCGGCGAGCGGCAGCTTTTCAGCGGCAGCGCCCGTAAGAACTAGGGTCAACCAGGTGAGGATGGCAAAAAGTTGTTTTCTCATCATCGGCTTAATGGCGGGAGGCTAACGAGTTATCGATACCTGGAAAGTCACCAAATCTGGCGAGCCATTTAATCCACAAGTTCACGCTCAATTTGTTCAAGCGACTTGTTCTTGGTCTCGGGCAGCTTTGCAAAAATATAGATGAAGCCCGCCACGCAGATCACAGCGTAAAGCCAAAAGGTTCCGTCCGCGCCCAGCTTTTTGTTCAGGATCGGGAACGTATAGGTCAGCAAGAAACACGCGAGCCACAAGGCTGTGACGGCGATCGCCATCGCCGCGCCGCGGATGCGGTTGGGGAAAATCTCCGAGATGACCACCCACGTCACCGGCGCGAGCGAGAGGGAATAGCAGGCGATGGCCGACAGCACGAGCAACAACAAGGGCTGGCCGGTCATCTGCGCGTGGAAACAAATACCCAGAATGGCGTAAATCACGGCCAGTCCTGCCGCGCCAAACAACATCAGTGGTCGGCGGCCCAGCCGGTCCACCGTGCCGAGCGCGACGAACGTGAACGCGAGGTTGACCGACCCGGTCCACGCGATGTTTTTGAGCACCGTTGAAATATCATAACCGGCGGCTTTGAAGATTTCCTCCGCGTAGTTGAAAATCGTGTTGATGCCGCACCACTGCTGGAACACCGCCAGAACCACGCCTAGCATGAGGACTTTGCGCATCTTGGGGTCCAGCAGGTCCGCGAATCGCACGCGTTGGATTTCTTCCTTGGCCAGCGTGGAATTGATTTCAGCCACCGCCGCCCCGGCGTAATGCTCACCGCCAATTTTGTTCAGCACCGTTTTCGCTGAGTCGGCCCGGCCGTTTTTGGCGAGCCAGCGCGGGCTTTCGGGAATGAGAAACATGCCGAGGAAAAACAGTGTGGCGGGAATCGCCGTCAGGCCGAACATCCAGCGCCAGCCCATCTGCCCGAACCACGAGTTGCGGATGAATTCATCGGGTGCGCCCGCAGGCAGATTTCTTACGAGCGACCAATTCACCACTTGGGCCGCCAGCACGCCGATGACGATCATGAGCTGGTTGATAGAAACGAGCCGGCCGCGCATCTGCGGCGGAGCGACTTCCGCGATATACATCGGCGACAGATTCGAGGCGAGTCCGATGGCCGCGCCGCCAAGAATCCGCCACACCACAAAGATGAAGAACGTGGATGCAAGCGCATTGCCAATAGACGTTACGACGAACAAGAACGCCGAGACGATCAATAGCTTTTTGCGTCCGAACTTGTCGCTCAAAGCGCCGGCGCCCAGCGCCCCGACCAAGCAACCGATGAGCGCGCAACTGTTCGCCCAGCCGATTTGCGCTTCGCTGGTCAGTTGAAAGTAGCGTTGAAAAAACGGTTTCGCGCCGCCGATCACGACCCAGTCCCAGCCAAAGAGCAATCCGCCCATCGCGGACACGCTGGAAATGAGCCAAACGTAGCCAAGATTTAGCCGGACTTTGAGGTCTGTCGGTTCTGCTTTGGAAATGGTAATCATGATAACCAGTTAGTGTTTAGCCGGTATGAGGTTGATCTCTGCGACCGATGCCCACGGACCATCGGAGTAGCTGCTCATCGCCACCAACTTGAGAAATTTCGCCGTCACTGGCGTGGTGAAACGGACAGTCTTCAAATCAGTATTGTCAGCAAAAGTTCCTTCGGCCACAGCTCTGCCCCAATGCTCGCCGTCGTCGCTCGCGCAAACCGCGTATTGCTTGATCCAACCATTGTGATTGCCGTCTTGACGCGGCAGCACAGTGAGGCCGGTAAGTTTCGCCGGGCGGGGCAACTCCAGTTTCAGCCAGTGCGGAAATCCTGGAGCCGGGGCGCGCCAAGCCGTATGCCAGAACGTGTCCGGATCGCCGTCAATCGCCTGTTCCGCTCCATACTCTGCCGATTCGCAACTGTCGGCACAAGCCATGGCAAATTCGGGTTCAAAAAGCTTTTCGAGCAATCCGGTGTCAAGCGGCCCCGCCGGGGCGAATTTCGGCGAGCTGACATAGGCATAAAGGCTTGCCAGCAACTGTCGCGCAGCCGGATCGTTGGTCTGTTTTGGCAAATCAAAACCGCTGACGATCAAGGAACCAGAGCTCACGCGTCCCTCGAAGATGATTCCCAACTTGTGGTTGCGGGCGAAGTTGTCAATCACCTGCACTAGCGGATGGTAATCCGCAGGCGTGTCGTCGAGCACAAACTCCCGCGAATGTTGCATGAGATCATACCACTGCCAGTCGGTGTTCATTTCGGTCGGAAATTGGGCGAAGAGCGGGTTTTGCGGATCACAGAGAATTCCCATCGTGTTCGGTTGTTGCTGCGGAAACCAGACGGGACTCCAGAACACCGGTAGAAAACTGCCGCGCAGGGTTTGTTTCGGATTGCGCGTATGCGGAAAGAAAACCACTTTTTTGCCGGCAGTCAAAGCGTATTTGGCGTCTTCCCATTGGTCACAAACCGTGACGTTCGCCGGTGGTAGGGGCAGGACTTTGGCGGGATAAACCCAGATGTTCCAGTTGTTGAAAAATGTTGTCCCCTTGATTCCGAGACTGATATTGAGTTTGCCTGGCACAGACGCGGAGGCGAGCGAAGCGTGAATTTCACCGAGCGGCGTGAGTGTGCCGGTCGGGGCAGTCACGGACGACAATTTGCCAGAGACGACTTCGTGTCCGTGTCCGTCCCGGATATTCCAGACAGGTTGCGCTCCGCCCAAATCCGCCGGCCCGTAGTTTGCCAGGTCGGCGTTGGCTGTGAAGGTTTCGTCGCTGGTATAAATGCGTTTGGGCATTCGCAACAGCGGCACGGTCGGCGAACAATACCGGCGAAATTGTTTGGGGGTGACGAAGCCTTTGGCATTCCAAAACGCATCAAGCGGCCCGACCAATGCCGTTCCCTGAGTTGGGTAATCATGCAGGTCCAGCAGGGAAAAACCGCCATAGTCCGGGGTGCGTAGCAGCACCTCAATTTCCTCCTTATAAAGCAGCGTGGCAAAACGACCGCAGGCCTGGACGAAATCCGGTTCCTGAGCGAGCAAATGTTTTTTCGCCATGTCGTCGCGGATTAACTCAAAGTTTTTCAGGGCCAGCACGCCGTTCCATTTCTGGATTTCATGGAAATCCGGCCAATACACCCACTGGCCGATTTCGTGGCCGACCATCGGGCGTCGGTCACTGGCGACGACCTGGCGCAAATCGCGTTCAGTGCCAGGGCTGCGGATGCCGCGTCCGTCAGGGGTCTCCGTCCACTGCCGGTTGGTGGCGGTCTGCCCTCCCGATGACGACGAATAAAGATGACGCGGGTCATGCTGGATCAGCATGTCCAACCACTTTGCCGTCGTAGCGCCAGCGTCCCACAGTTCGTTGCCGACTGTCATCAAACAAAAGGATGGATGATTTCCGTAAACATCCACGATCCGCTTTAATTCCGCCTCAATAAAGTTATCTCGATCTGGATTTTTACCCGCTTGGACATTAGCCTGGGGGCCTTCCACTTGAAGCATGACGCCGACTTCATCTGCCGCGGTAAACGCCGCATCCGGAGGACACCATGAATGGAAGCGGATGAAGTTCAAACCGTAGGACTTTTCAATTTGAAAAATACGGCGCCAAGATTCCACGTCTGTCGGGGGATAACCGGTCAATGGCCACACGGAACATTCCAACGTGCCGCGCAAAAATATCGGACGATCGTTCAGGGTGAATTGCGTGCCATTCTCCGCAAATTGCCTCATGCCAAAACGAACCGTGCGCTTGTCGTCGCCAAGCTTTACAGTGACTACGCTCACGTTTGGTGAAAATTCATCCCACAGCTTCGCATCACGCATATCCACGATAACTTGGGCTTCACCGCCGCCCTTATTCCAAGCAATGTCCTGGCTTTTGCCATTGACAATCAATTGGCCCTGGCCCGGATGGCCGGTGGCGTTGCCAACCCTCACCACGACGCGTGCCTGCATTTTAGCCACATCTGGATAGACTTGCACGGCCTCAAGCCACACCGATGGCGTGGCCTTGAGTTCCATCCGGCCGACAATGCCGTTCATGTTGCCCCAAGTGCCGCCAAACAGTGCCGATACAAAACGGCCAAGATCTAACTTCACCGTGTTGTTCACGCAAATGGTCAGCCGATGTTTGCCCGGGGTGACATGGGTGCCAAAATCCACAACGTGTGGTGCTATCAAACTATCCTGTGTCCCAATCAGCCGGTCATCCAGCCAGACGGTCGTCACCCAGCGGCATCGTTCCAGAATCAATGTTAAACGTTTTCCCTCCCAGCCGGCAGGAATTTCAATGTCGCGCTGATACCACGCCGGGCCGGCGTAGTCGAAACGCCGCCAAGGCCCGGCCAACGTTGGTGACTCGGTGTTCTTCGGTCCCAGCCCGGCATCGTCCATGGTGCCGGGCAGTTGAATCTGCGTCGCATCAGACAATCGAGTCGCATAGACCGGCGCGTTGGTATCGGCGATTTCAAAGCGCCATTTCCCCGCCAGCGAAACGGTCTCTTTCGCCCGCACCGAAGCGGGGGAAATCAAGATCAGGGTGCTGGCAAGTAGGAACTTTTGAAGCAACAGTTTCATCATGGTTTGAGAGTTTTGTTCTGGAAAAAGTGGTTTTATCTAGCAGCGGTTACGCTTGCGTCGCTCAGAAAGTGCCAGTGTCCTGGTTGTGAGAGTTGCGAGCGCCGCCATTTTGGATTCTTTTAAAATGATTGTGATTTCCCTGGATAAATCGTTGGCCGCAGCGTGATTTGGATCTCGCAACAGCACCTCCCGCACTAATTTTTCAGCTGCGGCTATGCTGCCCAACCCCAGCCGTGCTTGGGCTTGCAGGAACAGCGCCGCGGTTTCCTGCCGGAACTGGATGTCGTCGTCGAACAACAACATGGTCGGTAGCGAAGTGGCAAAGTAATCAATCTTGGCCTCGCTTTTCTGTAGTTGTCGGGCGTAAGCCAGCAGATCGTGAAACAGTTTTTTGGCCCTTACCGGTTGGGCGAGTTTTTCCCAAGCCAGCGCGGAATAGTAAGTCATTTCGCTGAAGGCGCGGACGCTCATTTCCTGGAAATCACCCTTGCATGTCGCGGCGGTGAGCCAATGCAGTTTGGCTTTCCTAGCCTCGCCAGCCGCTGCCAGCGCGCAGCCCAGCCAGTAATGGATGTCGCTCTGGTTCGCGAGCAAATGCTTGGCCTCGCCGAGGTTTAATGGCGCGGTGAGAGCGGCTTGAAAATGTTCGATGGCAAGGGTAGGGCGCGTCACTCCGCGCGCGCCGCGCTTGTCTGCTCGCCCCCCGGCGCGCAGAGGACTGCGCACCCCACCCTGGCCAAGAACCTTGCGTCCCAAGGCCAGATGCGATCGGACCCATTGTCCCAGAGGGCCGCCTTCGCCGCCTTCCCATGGCTGGAAATTCCGGGCGCTGACCAATGCTAGAGCCTTCTCATGCTGGCCAACCTGATTGTAGAGCGCGCACAACTCCACGCTCAAATCGTCGCGCTGCTGCACGAGAACGAGGCGTTTTTCAAGTTCACGCAACCGTTTCTCGGGTTTCTCGCCGAGGCGTTTCCAAAGCTGGTCGCGTTCGTAGAGCAAACGGCCATCCGCAGGATTCACTTTGACCGCGCGGTCATACGCCGCGCGTGACTTGGCGGGATTCCCGAGGATGTTGAAATAGCCGATGCCCAGATTGCGCCAGGTAATCGAGAAGTTTCCATCAAGCCGGGCCGACTTTTCCCAGAGTCGGATTGCCTCGACGTGGCGACGGCGGTCGTAAAGTAAATTGCCGAGATAATAAGGTGCCTTGGCATCGCGTGGATTCACAGCCATGGCGGCTTCCAGAATGGCGATTTCTTCCAGCCGCGCCGGGAAACAATAATCCGCCGGCAACGTTGCCGCACGTTTGAAATGTTTCAATGCTGCTTTGCTGCCGCCACGTTTTTGTTCGAGCCAGCCCAGCGTGTAGTGAACAAGCGGCAACGCGCCCCAGTTTTGGTCCGACAATCCCAACGGGACTGAGGCATCCAGACCAGGGTTGGCATTATGGCGACTACCCTGGGTGAGTGACGAAGGATTCTGCAATCCTGAAGGGGTTGTGCCGCCGATTGATGCAACCCATTCAGGGTTGTGTAATGATCCGGAGACTCCCCGGGGTAGCTCATTCGTCGCAACCCTGGGCTGTGTGCTAGGATCCCGTTGGGATTCTTTTGTGCGTGAAGCGAGGATTATGATTGCATTTTCAAACAATCCGGCCCGGGCGTAATCGTGCGCTACGTCGAGGCAGATTTGGTGATCACACTTCAATACATCGCCATTCAGATGACGGGCCCACCAGTCAAGCGGGTCAAGGGCGAGAGTGTCACGTAAGACAGCCATCGCGGCTGTCTCCAAATTTTTTCTTTCAATTCGAGACAGGCGCGACGCCTGTCCTACGGCAGTCAGCTTCCGCAGCACGATTACTTTCAAATTTCGGGCACGGAGGTTGTCCGTGTCGAACCGTAGTGAACGGTTCAAGTGTTCCAGTGCTGTGGTCCAATCGCGGCGGACGCAATCGATCTCGGCCAGCGCATGATAGCTGGCGGCTGCCCAAGCCTGATTCCACGTGGCTTTGTAGAACGCGGCGTAAGCGTTGGCAAGAAGCTGCGCCCCCTCACCCTGACCCTCTTCCCTGATGGGGGCGAGGGAATGGATACGTTGGCGCAAGGCCAGACCGAGGTGATAGAGCGGTTCGCCGTCGTAAGGATTGGAGTTGCGACGGGTCAGGCGTTCGATGGCTGTGCGAAAGTGCGTTTCCGCAAGTTCGAGTTCGCCGCGTTTGAAATGCCAGAGGCCGAGCGCGTTGTTGCAGCGGGCGTCCAGCGGATCGCGACGCAAGGCTTCGCGCCAATAGAGGCTCGGACATCGCGTGGCGTGACGATACTGGTTCAGATGCAGTCCGGTGAGATAAAGTTCGTCGGTGCTGGAGATTTCCGATGCGGCTGGTGGTTCCGTCGCAGGCGGTGGAACTTTGCCGATGACACGCTTCTTCGGCTGATAAGAAATGATTTCCGTGCCGGAGCTATCAGTCACGCGCAGGAGCAAATCTGTTTCAGTGACGCCGCGCGGCAGTTTGATTTCGGAGACGAATGGTGTGCCGGGCGTGAGGTCGCGGGTGGTTTTGAGAAGAGATTTACCTTTCGCAACGAGCAAAATTGTTGACCCTCCAAGTTTTTTTGTCACCGAAACTCCCAGTCGCATAAAGGTCTGCGAGGTTTTGGAGTGCGCCGGCCCACCGGCGCTTTTCGAGCGCGGCAGAGGACTGCCACTCTCCAAGACGCAAAGCGAGATCGCCGCATCTAGGTTGGCATGCTGCGCTGGGCCGATATCCTGGATCGGATACCAATATTGGCTCCACGTTTTCGTCTCGCCGGGCTGGAGGAAAGCGAAGTCCGGCTGGTTGTCGGTGTAAACACCGGCCATGATCTCGATGTAGGGACCGAATTCATCCAATTGTGGCGGCGACGCCTCCGTCGCCGAATCCACTTTGCCATCTGCGACGAGGGCGTCGCCGCCACGGCTGATACGCCCGGTCAGGTTGCGGTCCCACGCGTAGCCAAAATCGTGATTGCCCCACGTCCACTGTTTCTTGCCGGGTGAGATGTGGTGATTGGCAATGTGGACGATGCCGGCCTGCGCCGCGTAATCGTAGCCGCCGAAGAAATCTTCCTGGCTACCCATGCACATGTAGGAAGTCGGCACGGGAATGTTGGCGTAAAACGAAAGATCATTCGGCGCGTAATCGGGAATTTCCGATTTCCGATTTCCGATTTCCGATTTGCCTCCGCAATGCGCCGGAATGAATTGCGACGGCATTTCGCTCTGAGGAACGCCTTTGCGACCGCGTTTGCCGTAGTTGACGCCGTAGTAATGGCCTTGTGCCAGTGGATACTCGCTGATTGAGCGGCGCGCGTGGTCGGCGACGTAATAAACGTCCGGCGGGAAAAAACTTTGATACGCCTCATGCACGCGCGTGGCAACGTTGGCCCACCAGAGAAACGTTTGCGTGAGCTGCGTGCGATTGTAGGCGCGGACCTTGAGTTCGACATACGCCTTGCCCGGATGTAGGCAAATGCCGTGCATGCCTTTCATGCGCGCCATCGGATCGTGATCGCTGCACCAGACCGTAACCGAGCCGTCGGCGTGCTTTTCGATTTCGTGATCGACCGGCAGAAACGTTGCGGGACGATGATGCTGCGGCCAGTTAAACTCAATGCCGCCGGAAATCCAAGGACCAGCCAGACCCACCAGCGCAGGCTTGATGACATGCTGGTTGTAGATTATGTCGTAGTCATTGGTCTTGTCCCGAATGGCGTGGATGCGTCCGCCGATTTCTGGCAGCACCAGCACGCGCAGAAATTCATTTTCGATCCAGATCGCCTGCCACTTGCGGTCCACGGACTTTTCGGCGATGCGGTCGGTGAAGGGCATAGGATAAACCTTGCCGCTGCTGCCCTGATAAACCCGCTTCGCCAGGAACATCGGATTTTTGTCCGGCGGCGCGGGCAGATGCGTCGGGAGCGTGATGGTCGTGCGCGAAACTTGGACTGAGTTTTTCTGGCTCATGTTTGGAACGGGTAAATCCTAGTGGAACTGCCGGTTGCTGCCTATGGAGGATGTGATGATAGACATGGATAATTTTCCTGACTTTGTTATTTTGCGGACATGAACCGCACGCAAAAAGGCGAAGGCTTTCCCGGCCAACGGATCTTCGTTCTGCCGCGTCGGGTGGTGTGGTTAGCCCAACAACAACCGCTCACGGCGGGATTGTTGCCCACGGACGCGGGATTTTTCCCACATGCTTCTGGTCATCTGCGCGAGCGAAGCGGACTGTCAGAGCAGGCGATTTTCATCTATTGCGTCAAAGGGGCGGGCTGGTGCGAGATCGCTGGAGAAATGCGCACAGTTCGAGTTGGTGAATTGTTGGTGATTCCGCTGCGGATGGATCATGTCTATGGTGCGGATGAGGAAAATCCCTGGACGATTTATTGGTTTCATGCCCAGGGAACATTGCTGGAGAATTTTCTTTCCGAGCTGAAAGTGGGGGCAGGCAGTCCACTGGTCTTTTTGGGAGAAGATCCGCAGGTGCTGGCGCTTTTTGAAGAGTTGCTGGAAGTGCTGAAGCACGGTTATACGCCGCAGCAGATGTTGCACGCTTCACAGGCGCTGGCACATCTGATGGCGGTCATGATCCGACATCGGCACGAGAACTGGCGTGAGGAGCCGGACTCGCAACAGAAGATCAACCGGACGGTGGCTTATATGAAGGAACATCTCGGCCAGACATTGATGCTCGACCAACTGGCGGCCCTGGCCAATCTTTCGCGCTCGCGCTATGCGGCGTTGTTCAAGGAACAGACGGGCTTTGCGCCGATCGATTATTTCAACCGGCTCCGGATGCATCAAGCGTGTCAATGGCTGGATACAACCGGCTGGAGCGTGAAGGGTATTGCCAGCCGGTTGGGCTACGAAGATCCGCTTTATTTTTCCCGCGTGTTCCGGGCGGTGACAGAAATGTCGCCCGTGGCTTACCGACGCCAGCGCAAGGGTTGATTGATTTGAATAATCAAGCCGGTGGCGGGTTCAATGTGTGATGGGTGACATCGGCTTTCATCCGGTCGTTTCGGGCGTCGCGTTCGAAACCGTGAGACGATTGTTCCGCTCGGAAATTAAGGGTTTTACCCGATCACTGCCCGCGCGCGAATTTCCTGATGGCTTCAATCAGCCCATCCGTTGTGTATTCCTTGGCTTCCAGCGTGGGCTTGAGTCCGAGGGCGGTGATGGCTTTGGTGGTTTCGGGTCCAATGGAAGCCAGTTTGAGTTGTGGAAATTGGTTCATCAACTTGGGCAAATCGAAGCGGGTGTGGAAATGCTCGACGGTTGATCCACTGGTAAAAGTGACCCAATTCGCGCCTTCCTCTTGCAGACGGGCAGCCGCGCCGGTGCGATCCTCGGTTTCTGCCACGGTCTTATAAACGGGAATATCATCCACGATGGCGCCTTCTTCTGTGAGCGCTTGCGGCAGGTCTTTGTTCGCAACCTCGGCGCGCAGCAGGCACATTTTGACGTTCTCAATGTTTTGATATTTCTTGAACGCCGCCACGATTTTTTTGCCCAGGTATTCCTCGGGCATCAGGTCCACTTGCAAATGCAGTTCGCGCAATTTGGCTGCCGTCGCCGGGCCCACTGCGGCAATGCGGGCGCCGCCCAGATCGCGCATGTCTTGGAAACGTTTGAAGAATAAATCAAAGAAAGCGGTGACCCCGTTGGCGCTGGTAAAGATCAGCCATTCGTAGGAATTGAGTTCGAGCAACGCTTCCACCACGGCCATCTTTTCAGTGGGCTCGGTAATTTTGATTGTTGGCACTTCCAGAACATCGGCGCCCAGTTGAGTCAGTCGGGTGGCAAAAGTGCCTGCCTGGACGGAACGCCGCGTTACTACAATGCGCTGGCCAAACAACGGTTTGCGTTCGAACCAATTCAACTTGTCCCGCAAAGTAACCACATCGCCCAAAATGGAAATGGCCGGCGGTTGCAAATTCTCCCGGGCGGCCAAATCGGCAATGGTGCCGAGCGTGCCGGCAACCGATTTTTGACGACCGGTGGTTCCGCGATGGACGATGGCCACCGGCGTGGCGGCGGGCATGCCGTGAGCGATGAGGGATTTCGTCCAGTCCGCCAGATTATCCATGCCCATCAGCACGACTTTGGTGCCGGGAATCTTGGCAATCTGTTCGTATCGCAGGGCCGTGTGAGCATCGGCGGAATCACTGTGGCCCGTGAAGACCGTAAAGCTGGAACAATGTTCCCGATGAGTCAGCGGAATGCCGGCGTAATTGGCGGCGGCGACGACGGAAGAAACGCCTGGAACAACTTCAAAAGAAATTCCATTGGCCACCAGCGCTTCGGCCTCTTCTCCGCCGCGTCCAAAAATGAACGGATCGCCACCTTTCAATCGCACGACGGTTTTGCCCGCTTTGGCGTGGGTGATCATGAGTTCAGTGAGTTGCTCCTGCGAGAGTCCACCGTCGCGTTTGTGGTTGCCGCGTTTCAATATTTCAGCGGTGGGCGAGGCGAGGTGTAATAATTCTGGATTGGCCAAAACGTCGCTAATGATGACGTCCGCGGTGCGCAATAGTTCCGCACCACGCAACGTGAGCAAACCGGCGTCGCCGGGGCCGGCGCCTACGAGATAAATATTCCCTTTGAAATTCACTGCGACAATTTATCGAAAAGGGCAGGGCGGGCAATGCCAGAGCGATTTTCAAGGTGCAATTCATTGGCAGAGAACCGGGAAATCTGCGGAAGTATGGAATGGACGAAGGATGGATTAGTCTGCCGGCCTGATTTTAGTGTGCGAAAATTCCTCAAAATAGTTATTGCTAAGTAATTCAGGTTTGATATTGTCCTCGCTCCTCGCCGCCCGAAAAGGTCGCAGGACAGCATGTTCGCAGGCCGATAACTGAATTCCCAGCCAGGGACAGGAATGATGGCCAGCTGACTTCAAAGTTGCTGAAAAATACTTTTTGTCATTATGCCAGTTAAAACATTTAGACCGCTGACGCCGTCCACGCGATACATCACGATCGCGGACTTCAGCGATATTACCAAGGCGAAGCCGGAGAAGTCGCTCGTCGAAATTCGCAAGAAGACCGGTGGTCGTAACAACTACGGCCGCGTCACTGCGCGTGGTATCGGTGGTGGTCACAAGCAAAAGATCCGGTTGGTGGATTTCAAACGTAATAAGCACGGTGTGGAAGCTACGGTTGCGGCGATCGAATATGATCCGATGCGTTCGGCGCGTTTGGCGCTGTTGCAGTATGCTGACGGTGAAAAGCGCTATATCATCGCCCCGGTTGGTATTCAGGTTGGCAAGAAGGTCAGCAGCGGTCCGACGGCTCCTCCCGAGGTGGGTAATGCCTTGCCGCTCAAGTCGATTCCGGTCAGCTCGCCCATTCATAATTTGGAATTGGCACCCGGTCGCGGTGGTCAGATTGTTCGTTCCGCTGGCGGTGCGGCTACCTTGATGTCGCGTGATGAGGGTTACGCTCAGATTCGCCTGCCTTCCGGTGAAATTCGCAAGGTGAACGAAGAGTGCTACGCCACAATTGGTCAAGTGGGTAATACGGAGCACGAAAATGTCATTTTAGGCAAAGCGGGTCGCACTCGCCATCGTGGCCATCGCGGTATTACACGGGGTATGGCTCGCAACCCGGTGGATCACCCCAACGGTGGTGGTCAGGGCAAGTCCAAAGGCGGTGGTGGTTGGCAGCAGCTCATGTCGCCTTGGGGCAAAGTGGCCAAGGGGGGCAAGACGCGCGCCAAATACAAGCATTCCAATCGTTTCATTGTGGTTCGTCGTAACGGACTGCCAGTCAAAATCAAGTAATCATTTATGGGACGCTCGATAAAAAAAGGTCCGTATGTTGACGCCGGTTTGCTGGAAAAAATCCAGAAAGCCAAAAGCACCAACCAAAAAAGCCCGATCAAAACCTGGTCGCGCCGTTCCACCATCACGCCTGAATTCATTGGTCTGACGTTCACGGTTCACAATGGGAAGGTGTTCAACCCGATTTTTGTGACCGAAAACATGGTGGGTCACAAGCTTGGTGAATTTTCACTCACGCGCACGTTTAAGAAACACGGCGCTCACACCGCGAAGGCGGAAGCCAAATAGTTTATTATGGAAGTTTTCGCAATCTCCAAGAACATCCCGATGTCAGCGCAGAAAATGCGCGAAGTCGTGCGTCAGATTCAAGGTTTGCCGGCGCTACAGGCCGAGGCGGTTTTGGCGGTCGTTCCGCGCAAAGGTGCCCGGTTTGTTGCCAAGACGCTGCATTCGGCGATCGCCAATGCGGAAAACAACAACAAGCTTCGTCCCGAAACCCTGCGCATCAAAGAGGCGGTGGCGGGAACGGCAACCACGATCAAGCGTTTTCAGCCCAAGGCCCGCGGTTCTGCCGGCCCGATCCTGAAGCGCCGCTGCCACATCAAAATCACTTTGTCCGACGAATAATATGGGCCAAAAAACCAATCCAATCGGTTTGCGCGTCGCAGTAAACAAAGACTGGCGCTCCAAGTGGTATGCCGACAAAAAAGATTTCGGCAAGTTGCTCAACGAAGATCGCGAAATTCGCGAACTGCTTAAGAAGAAGCTGGAGTCGGCTTCGGTGCCCAAGATTTTGATTGAGCGCGCGACCAATCGTTGCCGCGTCACGATTTTGACCGCGCGTCCGGGTGTGGTCATTGGCCGCAAAGGTTCGGAAATTGACAAGCTCAAGGAAGAACTGAGCAAGAAGACCGGCAAGGAAGTTTACGTTGACATCGTCGAAGTCAAGCAGCCTGAGCTGGATGCCCAGCTCGTGGCGGAAAACATCGCGTTGCAGCTTGAGCGGCGTGTTTCGTTCCGCCGCGCCATGAAAAAAGCGTTGCAGACTGCCAAGGATTTTGGCGCGGAAGGCATCAAGGTTCGCGCCGGGGGGCGCTTGGGGGGCGCGGAACTGGCCCGGGTGGAAATGTATCACTGGGGCCGCGTGCCGTTGCATACGCTTCGGGCGAACATTGACTATGGTTTTGCCGAGGCCAAGACGGTGTATGGCAAGCTTGGCATCAAGTGCTGGATTTGCAAAGGTGACAACAAGCCGCAGAAGAAGGCGGAAAACAAGCCGGAAACTGTTCCGGCTGCCAGCTAATTTTTGAGAAAGTTTTTTTGTTATGGCAATGCAACCGGCAAGAGTGAAGTTTCGCAAGATGCACCGCGGCAATCGCGCGGGACTAGCGATGAGTGGCAATACGGTCGCCTTTGGTGAGTATGGATTGATGGCGCTGGAGCGCTGCTGGATGGACGGCAAACAGTTGGAGGCGTGTCGTGTGGCCATTGCGCGCCACATGAAGCGCAAGGGCAAGATGTGGATCCGGGTGTTTCCGCAGAAATCCTACACCAAGAAGCCTTTGGAAACCCGAATGGGTAAGGGGAAAGCGCCCTTGGAAGGCTGGGTGGCGGTGATTCGTCCGGCGAACATTTTATTTGAAGTGGACGGCGTTTCTGAAGCGGATGCGCGTGAGTCCATGCGCCTGGCGGCGGCCAAGTTGCCGATCAAAACCAAGTTTATTTCGCGTCACGCCCACGCGAGCTGATAAGTCATGAAATTTGCTGAAATCAAAGACCTGACGCCGGTGGAGTTGGCGGCCAAGAGCCGTGACCTCCGGCACGAGATGTTCAATCTGCGCCTGCAGCAGGCCAGCGCCCAGCTTGAGAAGCCGGCCCGCCTGCGCACGTTGCGCAAGGACATTGCGCGAATCGAAACCCGTATTTCTGCCTTGCGTAACAAGGCGTCCAAATAATTTCGTATGGCTGAAGCAACCAATAACGTGGCAACGACCGGCAAGCGCAAACAGCGCATCGGTGAAGTTGTTTCGAACAAGATGACCAAAACGATTGTAGTGCGCGTGCAGCGCCGGTTTCCGCATCCGCAATACAAGAAAGTGGTCACGTCTTATAAGAAATTTTACGCCCACGATGAAAACGCGGTGGCCAAGATCGGTGATACGGTTTGCATTGAGGAATCGCGCCCGTTGTCCAAGCTGAAACGCTGGACGCTTGTCAAGGTGATGGAAAGCGCAGTCGCAGCCTGATTTTAATTTTATGTTGCAAGTTCGATCCAGTTTGGATGTGGCGGACAACACCGGAGCCAAGGTGGCTTGGAACATCGGGGTGTTGGGACGCAATCAGACGTATGCCGGCATCGGCGACGTCATCAAGGTTCACATCAAGGAGGCCGCGCCGGACGGCTCGGTGAAGAAGGGGGAAGTGCATGACGCCGTCGTGGTGCGCACCAAACACATCATCAATCGTGCGGACGGTTCGGTCCTGCGGTTTGACCGCAACGCCTGTGTGATTATTGACAAGGAAATGAACCCCAAGGGCACGCGAATTTTCGGCCCGGTCGCCCGCGAGCTGCGCGACAAGAAGTTCATGAAAATCATTTCGCTCGCGCCCGAAGTCATTTGAAGGTTATGCCAAAGTTTCATGTTAAAAAGGGCGACCAGGTCGTCGTCATCGCCGGCAAGGAAAAGGGCAAGAGCGGCAAGATCATTGCCGTTCTGACCAAGAAAGAACGCGTGATCGTCGAAGGATTGCAGATGATCAAGAAGCATGTGCGCAAGAGCCAGCAGAACCCGAATGGCGCGATCGTTGAACGTGAAGGTTCAATCCATATTTCGAATGTGAAAAAAGCGGAGGCTGCTGCCGCGTAAATCAGTTTTCACGGCAAAATCCGTGAGAGGTAAAATGAAAGCCAGACTTTACAAGAAATACAACGACGAAGTGGTGCCGGCGCTCAAAGCCAAGCACAATTTCAAAAACGTCCATCAGATTCCCAAGTTCGTTAAGATCGTGGTGAACATGGGGGTGAGCGCGTCCAACGAGAAAGGCGCCATTGATGACGCCGCGAAAGACCTCTCTTTGCTGACGGGCCGCAAGCCGGCCATCAGCCGCTCCCGCAAGGACGTGGCCAATTTCAAGCTCCGCAAAAATCAGGCGATCGGCTGCCGGGTGACGCTGCGGGGCGACGCGATGTTTGAATTTTTTGACCGCTTGGTCGCTGCGGCCTTGCCGCGTATCCGTGACTTCCGTGGATTCAGCCCGCGCAAGTTTGACGGTCGTGGGAATTACACGTTCGGCGTGCCGGATCAGGCGATTTTCCCGGAAATTGAACTGGAAAAGATCAAGCGCCAGCAGGGCATGGACATCACCATTGTCACCACGGCGGCAAACGACGTAGAAGGCTTGGATTTATTGCGGTTGATGGGTTTCCCATTCTCTGAAAAATAATTTAAGATCGAATTTATGGCCAAGAAATCATGGTTGGAGCGTAACAAGCGCAAAGCCGAAACGGTTAAGAAATACGCCGCCATCCGCGCGGAAATGAAAGCCAAGCGCGACTACGCGGGGCTGTCGAGCCTGCCGCGTGACGCCAGCCCGACCCGCGTGGTGAATCGTTGCTCGATGAGCGGACGTCGCCGCGGTTACTGGCGCAAGTTTGGCGTTTCGCGTCTGACGTTCCGTGAAGCCGCGTTGAACGGTTTGATTCCGGGCGTAACCAAGGCCAGTTGGTGAAGTTTTAGATTCGTGCTTGCTGTCGTCGCCACACTGGTGATGGGGACGAAACGAAGCGCGAAGGTTTGAAATACTATGAGTGATCCTATTTCTGATATGTTGACCCGCCTCCGCAATGCGGGGGCCGCGCAGTTGCCGATAATCCGGTTGCCGCACTCCCGCATCAAGGAAAGCCTGGCCAAGCTGTTGCAAAGCGAGGGCTATGTGGGCGAGGTCGCGGTTGAGGGCGACGTGAAAAAAGTTCTGAAAATCAGCCTGAAATTCAACGGCAAGAAGAGCGTTATCGAAGGTCTCAAACGCATCAGCAAGCCTGGTTTGCGCCGCTATGTCGGCTCCACGGAAATTCCCCGTGTGCGCGGCGGCCTGGGGATCGCGGTGGTTTCCACCTCTGAAGGCGTCATGACGGATGGCCAGGCGCGCAAAAAAAAACTCGGCGGTGAATTGCTCTGCTACATCTGGTAAAATTTTATGTCGCGAATTGGAAAAATACCGATCGTCATTCCGCCCAAAGTAAAGGTGGAAGTCGCGGGCAAGCTAGTTTCAGTTGAAGGTCCAAAAGGCAAATTGAAACTGGATCTGCCGCCCCGCACCCGTTGCACGGTGGAAAATGGCCGGGCTCTGCTGCATCGCGATGGGGATGCCCCTCGCGACAAGGCTTTGCACGGCTTGAGCCGCGCGTTGGTTTGGAACATGGTCAAGGGTTGCAGCGAGGGCTTTGTCAAGAAGCTTGAAATTCAAGGCGTCGGCTTCAAGGCGGCCGTCCAAGGCAAGGTGGTCAACCTTGCGCTGGGCTTTTCGCATCCGATCAACTATGAAATTCCCGATCAGGTCAAAGTGACCGTCGAGGAAAACACCAAGCTGACGATTGAAGGCCCGGACAAGATGCTCGTGGGCAAGGTGGCCTCGGAGATTCGCAGCTTCTACCCGCCGGAACCTTACAAAGGCAAGGGTGTTCGCTATGTGGGCGAGCACGTCCAACGCAAGGAAGGCAAGACGGTTCAATAATTAAACGAAAAATTTAGCCACGGCAAAATCCGTGGACATATTGAGATGAGAACGGAAAAGAAAATCAAGCTGAAGCAGCTTCGCCGGTGGCGAATCCGCAAGAAGGTGTCGGGGACGGCCGAACGTCCGCGCATGAGCGTCTGCTTCACCAATGAAAACATCCACGTGCAGTTCATCGACGATGTGGCCGGCAAAACGCTGGCGGCAACCTCCACGGTGAGCAAGAGCACGCCTGATCGCGAGAAGCTTTCGGCGAATGTCAACAGCGCCAAGACCGTCGGGTCGCTGGCGGCAAAGGCAGCGATGGAAAAAGGAATCAGAGCCGTGGTCTTCGATCGGGCCGGCAATCGATTCACCGGCAAGGTCAAGGCGCTGGCGGATGCCGCGCGTGAGGCTGGACTGAAATTTTAACCTGAACCGGAGATTTTACTGTGGCTGAAACTGAAATTATCGAAAATAGCGAACAACAACCGCAGGCCCAACGTGAACCCCGTGAGCAACGCGGCGGTCAACGCGGACGCGGTGGTCGTTCGGGAGGCCGTCGTCCCGCAGACGAATCTCGCGAAGGCGACGATCTCGCTGAAAAGGTCGTTTACATCAATCGTTCTTCCAAAGTGGTGAAAGGCGGGCGGCGTTTTAAATTTAGCGCCCTCGTTGTGGTTGGCGACAAGAAGGGCCGCGTGGGAGTCGCGCTGGGCAAAGCGGCGGAAGTGGCTGATGCCATCCGTCGCGGAGGCGAACTGGCCCGCAACAAGATGCAGGCGGTTTCGTTAAGCGCATCGACGATTCCCCATGAAGTTTTTTGCTGTTACGGCGGGGCGAAAATTTTGCTCCGTCCGGCTTCACCTGGAACGGGGATTATTGCCGGCAAAACAGTGCGTGCGGTTCTGGAATCAGCCGGGGTAAAGGATATTTTGACCAAATCGCTTGGCTCCAAGAATGCGGCGAATGTGGTGAAAGCCACGCTCAACGGCTTGTTGAGCCTGCGGACCCGTGAGCAAATTTATAAAAACCGCGGGTTGGAACTGAAGAAAGTAACGCCGGCACCTGCGGTTGAGCCGGTGGCGGCCTGATTAGAATTTTTTTATGCGACTGCACACTCTTAAACCTCGTCCCGGATCAAAGCACCGGCGCAAACGCTTGGGCCAGGGCGAATCCAGCGGCCGTGGCAAAACGGCCGGTCGTGGCGGCAAGGGCCAGAGCGCCCGTTCCGGTAGTTCCATTCGTGTGGGTTTCGAAGGTGGCCAGATGCCGCTTTTGCGCCGCATTCCCAAGCGCGGGTTTAACAATGCCCGGTTTGCCACCCAGTATCTCCCGGTAAATGTCGGAGATTTGAACCAGTTTGAAGATGGGGCGCGAGTGGATGAAACCGCCTTGCGCTCTGTGGGACTCGCCAACGGCGCGGCGGATGGCATCAAAATCCTCGGCGGCGGCGATCTTACCAAAACGCTAATTGTTGTCGTCAGTGCCATCAGTGCTTCGGCCAAGACCAAGATTGAAGCCAAAGGCGGCACTGTCGAAATCATCGCCTGCAAAAAGGCTGCGCAACCAGTCAAGGCATAACAGGGCTGAAGAATGTTTCGATCCATCGCCAGCACGCTCAGTAATTGTTTCAAGATTCCGGAATTAAAATCCCGGATTTGGTTTACCCTTGGAATTCTGGCGGTCTGCCGCTTGCTGGCGGTTATCCGCATTCCAGGGTTGGACGGCCAGGCATTGTCCGCCTTTTTTAATCAGCAGCAACAGGGGGCGGGGGGATTGTTGACCATGTATAACACGTTCGCGGGCGGTGCTTTTGAGCATTGCGCGATCGGTTCCTTGGGCATCATGCCCTACATTAGTGCGACGATTATCATTCAATTGCTTACCGCTGTGATTCCGCGTTTAAGCAAAATGGCCCGCGAAGAAGGCGGCCGCACGAAGATTGTTCAATATGGCCGTTATTTGACGGTTTTGTTGTGCATTGGCCAAGGCGCTTATTTTGCCGGGAGTTGGCTAAACCCTCAAAAAGCGTTTCAAGGCTTTCAGGGGCAGCTGGTGTTGATTGACAACCATTGGGTTTATTATTTTGTCGCGGTCACGGTGATGACCACCGGCACCATGTTACTGATGTGGTTGGGGGAACAAATCACGGATCGCGGCATTGGCAATGGTGTCTCATTGGTGATTACCATTGGCATTTTGGCCCGCTTGCCCAACGCCGCGCAGGGTTTGATTGACATGTTTTCCACGCATGGTGGAACGACTGAACCCGCGCACAACATTGTAACCACGGGCGTGGTTTTGGCGTTGTTGATGGTTTTGGTCATTGGGGGAGTTATAGCAATTACACAGGCTCAACGCAAAATTCCCGTGCAATATGCTCAACGCGCCGTTGGTCGCAAGATGTATTCTGGCGGGACATCCTTCATGCCTTTGCGGGTGAACTATGCGGGCGTAATGCCGATCATTTTTGCCCAGTCCATTTTAATGTTCCCTCAGCCGGTGCTGACTTGGTTGTCGCACAGCATCAAGCTCCAGGTTCTAGCCGACTTTTTTCAAAGTTTGGCCATTCAGATGGGTTACGGCTCATTCTTATACCTGACCATTTATGCGGCGATGATTTTGTTCTTCTCTTATTTCTGGGTCGCCACGCAGTTTAACGAAATTCAGATCGCGGACGACTTGAAGAAAAATGGCGGTTATATCCCGGGCGTCCGCCCGGGGCAGGGAACCAGCGACTATTTGCACAACGCCATGAGCCGGATCACGTTGGCGGGGGCGATTTTCCTGACGATTATTGCCACCATTCCGATTATTTTGTCCCGCAAGATGAATATTGATCAAAATGTCGCCCAGTTTTTCGGGGGAACGAGTATTTTGATCGCGGTGGGTGTTCTGTTGGACACCATGCGGCAGGTGGAATCACATCTCATGATGCGCCATTATGACGGCTTTTTGAAGAAGGGTCGTTTGCGCGGGCGTTTCTAGGCTTGTGGCTGGAATCAAGCTCAAGACTGAGGATGACCTTAGGTTGATGCGCCCTGCGGGTGCCATCGCGGGGAAAGTGCTGGATGAGATGGCCGCGTATGTAAAGCCGGGGTTGACGACGCGTCAACTGGATCATTTTGCCGCCGAGCGGATCAAGAGTTACGATGCGAAAAGCGCGTTTCTTGGTTACCACGGTTATCCGTGCCACACATGTTTGTCGGTCAATGACGAAGTGGTGCATGGGTTGGCCAGCGAACGCGAATTGAGGTTTGGTGATATTGTAAGCATCGACATCGGTGTTGCTTACAAAGGTTTTATTGGGGATACGGCCCGCACAGTGGTGGTTGGCGGGTGCAGTTTGGCGGCGCAACGACTTTTGGAAGTGACGGAGCAATCGCTTTATTTGGGGATTGCCCAAGCCAAACCAGGCAACCGGGTTGTGGATGTATCGGTTGCGGTGCAGCAGTTTGTTGAGCAAAACGGTTTTAGCGTGGTGCGGGAATTTGTCGGCCATGGCGTCGGACGCTCAATGCACGAGGAGCCGCAAGTGCCCAATTTCGATGAAGGAAAAAAAAACTCACCGAAATTGAAGCCGGGCATGACCATCGCGATTGAGCCGATGGTGAATGCCGGTCGTCCCGAGGTAAAAATCTTGAAAGACGGCTGGACAGTAGTAACGCGAGATGGTTCACTATCTGCCCATTTTGAACATACAGTTTTGGTGACGGATAATGAGCCGGAAATTTTAACATGGGTGAAGCCGCGTTTCGAGTAGAAGCCTGTGTCACGGAAACAATGAGCAACGGCACGTTTCGCGTGGAACTGGCAAACGGACACCGGCTCAGGGCATTTGTCACCGGACGTGACAAGCGAAATTTTGCCGGTCTGAGACCGGGCGACAAAGTAAAGTTGCAACTGACGCCTTACGACTTGAGTGTGGGGCGTATTATAGTCGAAAAAGCGAAAGAGATTTAACATGAAAGTCAGAGCATCGGTAAAAAAAATGTGCGAACACTGCCGCATCATTCGACGCCGCGGTGTGATTCGCGTCATTTGCACAAACAAACGTCACAAACAACGTCAAGGTTAATTAAGATTTTATGGCACGCATCATTGGTGTTGAAGTTCCGCCAAACAAGCGCATCGACATTGCGCTCCGCTACATTTATGGCATCGGCCCGGTTAACGCGAAAGAAATTCTCGAACGCGCCAACATCGATCCGGCCATCCGCGCGAAAGATTTGACCGAGGCCCAGCTCTCGCAAATTGTCCACGCCATTCAAGAGGGCAAGTATGTCATTGAAGGCGACCTGCGCCGTGAATTGGGCATGAACCTCAAACGCCTGCAAGGCATCAAATGCTATCGTGGCATCCGCCACATGCGCAGTCTGCCCGTCCGTGGTCAGCGCACCCAGACCAATGCCCGCACTCGCAAAGGCCCCCGCAAGACGGTCGGTGTGCAACGCAACCCGAATGCCAAGACCGGCATCCACTAATCACTAAATTTCGTTATGTCCGAAGAAAAAAAGAAACCTGCCGCGCCCAAGAAGGAAAAAGAAGTGAAAGCTGATGCTGCCGCTCCCGCACCAGCGGAAGCCAAGCACGCCAAAAAAGCTGCCGCTCCGGCCGAAGCCGCTCCGGTTGAGCCGACCGTGGTCAGTGCGCCGACGGCGGCTGAACTTCTGGGTGAAGATCCCAATGCGAAGAAGGTCGTCAAGGCGAAACACGCCAAAAATATTGCGGCGGGTATCGCCAATATACTCGCCACCTTCAATAACACGCAGGTTACGATCACCGACGCGCAAGGCAATTTGATCGGTTGGTCCAGCGCCGGACGCGTTGGTTTCAAAGGCTCCCGCAAAAGCACGGCTTATGCGGCGCAAATGGTTGCCCAAGACGCGGCTCGCCAGGCGATGTCTCATGGCATGAAAGAAGTGGAAATTCGCGTCAAGGGTCCGGGTTCCGGTCGTGAATCGGCCATTCGCGCGCTTCAGGCTATTGGTTTGGAAATCAGCACCATCAAGGACGTAACGCCGGTGCCGCACAATGGTTGCCGTCCGCGCAAAAAACGCCGCGTCTAAGCCATCAACTTAAACTTTTAATCATCTACTAAAATGGCTCGTTATACAGGTCCCCGCGTTCGCATCAGCCGTCGTTTCGGCACGCCGATTTTTGGTCCGACGAAATATCTTGAACGCCGCAATTACGGTCCGGGTGTTCATGGTCCCAAGTCGCGTCGCAAGACCACCGAATACGGTGAAGGTCTGATTGAAAAACAAAAGCTGCGCTACTACTACGGCCTCATGGAAAAGCAATTCCGTGGCGTCTATGAAAAAGCGCTGCGACGCCGCGGTGTGACGGGTGAGCAAATGCTGCAGATTCTTGAGACCCGGCTGGACAACGTGGTTTACCAGCTTGGTTTTGCCAACACCCGTGCGGCGGCCCGCCAAATGGTTGGTCATGGCCATATCACGGTGAATGGGCGCAAGGCGGCGATTGCTTCTTACGCCCTGAAAGTCAACGATGTTGTTTGTGTGAAAAACAGCAACGTCTCGCGTCAGCTTGCAACCAAGAATTTGGAAGTGTCCGCCAGCCGTGCGGTGCCGGATTGGCTTTCTTTGAACAAGGAAGATCTCAAAGGGGTCATCATGCGCGTTCCGACTCGCGATGAAATCCAGCCGATCGCCAATGAGCAGGCTGTTGTCGAATTTTATTCCCGCTAAACCAGTATCACAGACAATTATACGGGCTTTGCTGGCGGGGAATAAAATTGGCCGGCAAAGTCAGATTAAAATTGTCGAAAGGAAAATATGCCAGTTCGTTTAGGTCGTTTTGAAATGCCCAAGCGGTTGCAAAAGGATGAAGCTTCTGCAACCGAAATCTACGCCAAGTTTGTTGCTGATCCCTTTGAAACGGGTTTTGGTCATACCATTGGCAACTCTCTCCGCCGCGTGCTGCTTTCCTCGCTGGAAGGTGCCGCCATTACATCGGTTCGCGTGGATGGAGCCATGCACGAATTCGCCACCATTGACGGGGTCGCCGAGGACATGACGGACATCGTGTTGAACCTCAAAAAGGTCAAGTTTAAAGCGCACACCCGCGATGAGCAGGTGTTGCTGCTCTCGGTGAACAAGGAAGGTGCGGTTACTGCGGCTGACATTCAGGCCAACCAGAATCTGGAGTTGGTCAATCCTGGTCAGCACATTTGCACTTTGGACAAGAAGAAAAAGCTGGAAATGGAACTGACGGTTAAAGTTGGACGCGGTTTCTGTCCCAGCGACGAAAACAAAAAGCCCGGCCAGCCCATCGGGGTGGTGGCAATTGACTCCATCTTTTCTCCGGTAACCCGCGTTCGTTATGGTGTGGAGGCGGCCCGCGTTGGCAACCGCACGGACTATGACCGTTTGGTTCTGGAAATTTGGACGGATGGACGCATTTCGCCTGATGACGCGTTGACCCAGGCCTCGGCCATCTTGGCCCATCACCTGGATGTGTTCGTGGGTTATGACAAGAACGCCATCGAATTTGAAGAAGCCGCCGATAAGCAGGATGATGAAAAGGCCAAGCTCAAGAAATTGTTGAACATGAGTGTCAACGAAATCGAGCTTAGCGTTCGCGCGGCCAACTGTCTTAACAACGCCAACATCACGACCGTCGGTCAGTTGGCGATGAAGACCGAGCAGGAAATGCTCAAGTATCGCAACTTCGGCAAGAAGTCGCTCAACGAAATTAAGGACAAACTGACGTCGCTCAACCTCTCGCTCGGCATGAACTTCGAGCCGGGTCTGGTGGATGCGCCGAAGGAAGAAGCGAAAGCCAGCTAAGGAATTCCCATGAGACATTTGAAGCGCACGGCCAAACTGGGCCGCACCTCGGAGCATCGCAACGCGATGCTTGCCAATCTCGTTTGCAGCCTGATCGAGCACAAGCGGGTGACCACCACTTTGGCCAAAGCCAAAGCCGCCCGCTCGGTTGCCGAAAAAATGGTCACCCTCGGTAAAAAGGGAACCATTCATCATCGCCGTCTGGCGGTGGCGCGGTTGCATCAGGAAAAGGCGGCCAAAATCCTGTTCAAGGAAATTGCCCCCGCATTCAAAGATCGCAGCAGTGGTTACACGCGGATCATCAAGCTCGGTCAGCGCCCCGGCGATGCTGCCCAGTGTGCCATTCTTGAATGGGTTGATACGATGGTTGCAGCGGCTCCCGCTGCGCCCGCAGCAGCTCCGGCAGAAGCCAAGCCGGAAACAGCAAAATAATTCAATTTGAGAAATTCAAAGCCCGCTCAACTTGAGCGGGCTTTTTTGTTGCCGTGAAGCATGGTTCAGTGCAGGCAGAAAAAAATAAATGCGAGCAACAGCAGCACGGCCGTAATCCACCAGAACCAGCGCAGTCCAACTGGTTTTACTGGCTTCTCTCCGAATTCCTCTTCGACGAATTTTTCATGATCAAAATGCTCGTCGGGAATTCCCAGATGGTTGGCGTAAGCTGAATCAGACCACCCGGTCTCTTCGTCCGCGCCGCATTCCGGACAAGCTTTGGCATTTTGCGGCAGTGCCGCGCCGCAATTGGGACATACGTTCAACACCACTTTTAAGCACTATTACAGAGTTAGGTAAAATTAAAAGCAAGGTCATCCGCCAACGCCGGCATATTCTTCATCAGTCTTTAACTCCAGGCCCATCAGCACATAGTCATGTGAGATGGCCTGCATGTCTTTGACGTAGTCGTCCAACCGCACCAATTCGCGAAAACCAAGCAGGGCAAACATTTTCATGGCGGCCGGTTGTTCACCAATGAATTCGGCTTCGGCCTTTTCCAACCCGGCAGAACGGGCGAGTTCAAGCAATTCACTGATAAGGGTTCTGGCCAGACCCAGACCGCGAAAATCGGGGTGGACAAGCACGCTGACGCGGCCAATGTGTCTTTTCCAGCCGCCAAGCTGCTGATGAAGTGTCGCCACGCCGACGATTTCTCCGTCGATCAAACCCAGCAAGGGAAGATTCCGTCCGTAGTCAATGTTTTTGCACCAGTCGCGAATGACTTTGAGGTCTTGCACCCGATGTTTGATGAACATCCTTTCACGTTCCGGGATGCCTTGAAACAGCCGGTGAAACTCTTTTTCATCTTCCGGTTTCAGCGGGCGCAGCGCCGCCTTTTTGCCGTTCTTGAGCTGGAGTTTTTTGGGGTATTGTTGTAATTCAAAATCAATACTGGAAGACATAAGTTTCCTTTCTTGGCCGCACTGTGCGGTGCTTGTCGATTTCCTGCAACCAAAATCTTCAGATGAACGCGGATCCGCCGGCGATGCCAATGGCCTGACGGGGGGAATTCAGTTTGACTTCTGCGGGGTCCAGACTCCACCGGGCGGCCAGCTGAGGGACTTTTGCAAAATTTGATTCGGCCTCAAGTCCACAGGCGGCCATTTCTCCGTAGCCGAACAGCTTCGCGCCGATTTCGATTTCTGGCAGCGTTTCAATTCCCTGGTTCCAGACGGTTTCACCTGCCCAGGCATAAGCCCGGGTCACACAGCCGTCGTCCAATCTGGCCCAGGCATGGTGGTGGAGCAGGCGGCTGGCATAAAAGTATTGCACATGCCCGACTTTTTTGCTGACGGCGGTCAAAAAGAGAAACGTCGCGTCCACGTCATCGGTGGGGTTGGGCAGGCCCATGCCGGTGACAATAACCCAGCCGTGAACACGGGGGCTGATGAAAAATTCATATTCTCCGGTCAACCCTTCGGCCCATGAGCATGGCTCAACGCGATGGATGCCCAGCGCCAACCTGACGGCTTCCGGCGATGCCGAGCGAATGGCCAGCCAACAACACGGGCGCCTCGGGAGGTTGCTACGAAATGAAGGCGTCCGTTTTTCGGCCAAAGGTTTGGCGCGTAATCGTTCCCGACGATGAATCGCCAGCATCCAGCCGAGAATGATGAAGCCAATGCCCAATGCCAGTCCTTGCATGGCCAGGAGCATCAGCGGAATGGCGTTTACCGAATCCACATTGCAAATTTACGCTTGCCAAGGAATGGTTCAACCAAAATTCAATCACAACTGGCAGAAAGCCATTGAAGATATTTACCTGTTCCCGAATTCAGCGATACGGTGACAATTTCCGGCGTGTCATATGGATGTCGGTCCAAGATCAATGCTTCCAGGGCGGCAATTTTGGTCCGGCGCGTTTTCAGAATCATCAAGACTTCCGCGCTGGACTCAATTTTGTCCTGCCACCAATAGTGTGATTCGATTTTGGGAACCAAATTGGCGCAGGCTGCGAGCTTGTTTTCGAGCAGCGATTTGGCAAGTATCCGGGCCGTTTTCAGGTCCGGTGTGGTCACCAAAACGATCAAAAAACGGGCGGCTGATTTCATGCCTCAGTTCAATTTTACCACTTTGCCGGTATTGGCGGATTTGTGCGCGGCATCCAAAATCCGGACTACCGTCACGTTTGCGTCGAGCGATGCCAAGCCGGTCGGTTTAATTTCTTTGCGCACCACGGCGGCAAGGTAGGAGAGAGGATCGCCATTGATTCCAGTTAAAGCCGGCAAGGTGGATTCTTGTTCAGCCGGATGTTTGGCGGTGCGCACGCGCAACACATCGGATTGCGGCACGAGCACTGAGCCGGTTTGGCCGTAGATTTCCATGTCTTTCCGGTCGAATGGCCAGTTCCACGAAGGCTGAAGAATCACTTGTGCTTTCGGATAGTTGAGCACGATGGTCGCGTCGTCTTCCACCTTGGGATACACGTCAGGCTTGATGGTTTTGGCGACGGCAAACACGGAGATTGGCGCGGCTCCGTCCATGAACCAGGTCGCCAAATCCGCGCCATAGCAGCCGAAATCATTGATGGCGCCGCCGCCATCGAGAATCGGATCGGTCAGCCATGCCAGGAAATTTGTCGAACAGCCAATTTCCTTGGGACCGCGATGGCCATGATGGAACACCATTTTGCGAATGTCGCCGATTTCGTGTTCGTCGTGCACCAATTTGAAGGCCGCCTGATTGCCCGGATACCAACTGGTTTCGTAATTCACGATCAATTGGATGCCACTCTTTTTCACCGCGGCTGCGATTGCCCGCGCCTGTTTCATATTTGTGGCCAAGGGTTTTTCCATCATGACGTCCACGCCATGGGCGGCACAGAATTCGACCACGCGTTGATGATCATAGGTGGAGGTGAAAGTTGCCACCGCCTGCACATTAGTGTGGGCGAAGAGATTTTCAAGACTCGGATAAAACAAGTCGCGGGCAAGGTGAAAACGCCGGCTGTAACGCGTGATCAGGTCCTGGTTGGTCTCGACGATGCCCACCAGTTGCACGTCGGTGCGTCCAACAAACCGGGGTATGAATCCGAGCGCGTGATCATGACACAAACCGGCCAGCGCAATGCGCACCGGCGGAACGGCCGGGTCCGCGTTTGCCGGCAAAGCCAGAAATAAAACGGCGCCAATGAATGCGCAGGCGATGACTTGGTTCAGCTTTTTCATTTGCAGGGTAAACATAAAATTTGCACTCGGTGTTTTACTGTCATCGAGCGGAACAAAAGCGGGCAGTGGTGAGCGATTCAAAACCGGCCACTTTGAGGTGAGAGATTCATATCATTTTGTTTTTTCCAATCAAGGGATTTCGCTTCGAGGTGGCACGGGCGGAACCGGACAGCGAGCCGTTCAGCTCGCCGGTTCTGCGGTCGAAGTGTCGTTGGACTTCCGGTTTTTCTTGGTTTTCTGACTGACAAATGGCGCTTCTTTGACGCGATAGCTTTTGCCGGTGATGACGATGACCTGGGCATGGTGCAGGAACCGATCCAGGATGGCCCGGCAGTGGGCACGTCGGACACCGCTGGCCGCTTTTGTTCCGCTTGATGACACAACTGTGTTCCGGCCTCTGAACAGACTCCTCTGGGTTATGTGATCTTGTTTTTGCGTGGCTGGCTTGAGCGATTTGATCGCTTCGACAATTCCTAGGAGTTTGCTTTTTGGAATGCTGGAATCTCGCGCCTTGGAAATCAGGAGGATCGGCTTGGCTATTGTGGTTTTAGCGGCTGAACTTATTGGTATTGTAATTGCTGGGTATTTTAATGTTGTTAAATGGGATACAGAAGTCCCAAAACAGGTCGATACTAGCCTTAAAAATAGATGTGTGACAACCGGCCCGAAATCCTTAAACTTAAATCTTGGAACGATGACATTATGAAAAGCCCAATGAAGAAAATTTTCTTCGCCATTGGAGATGGAGGATTGTGGGTAACGCTCGCCGTTTTGCTTGCAGGGATCGGCGAGGTTAAGGCCAATTTGGTAACTTATAGCCTGAATGACTTTGGCGGCAACAGTCATATTGTGTTCGGCCAGTTGCCGCAGTTCGATCCGGCATTGGGCCAACTGACAAGTGTCAGAATCCAGTTTGATGGTTCGGTAGCCTGTTCGTATCTGGTGGTGAACAACTCATCCATCGACACGCCTTTCGCCTTTTCCGTTTCAGCCCTTGCCACTATGAGCGGCGGTATTTTGTCTGCCTCCGGCGCACAAACCACCAGCTTTAACGGAATCGTCCCGGCCAACTCTTTTTTTTCCGTGGATGATGCGATTGGAGTTTCAGGCGTTGCTGAAACATCGCTGGCCTCAGACTTGGCTTCCTTCATCGGCACCAGTTTCGTCGGGGGATATGGATCTGGTGAATGCAACTTGATCGCCTCGGACCCTTCCAATCTGGATTACTGGAGTATGTATCCCACCGGTGATTTTAATGGTTACGAGCAAATCTCTTATACCTACACCCCATATAGCCAGCTAACTATTGCCGCTGTTTCTGAGCCTGCCACCACGATCACCGGTGTATTACTGCTGGCGCCTTTTGGGGTGCAGGGTTTCAAACACCTTCGAAAGGTAAGCGTCACGCCAGCGACCTTCTTGACAGGGTGATCTCAGAGATTTTGTAGATATCAGAGCGGATTGGCTCTGATAGTTATGATAGTTATGATAGTTCTGGGAGTTGTTGCTGACTTTTGATCCAAGCCGCCGGAGTCACTTCTGGGATCTGGCGGTTGGTCATGTTAGGCAGACGGGTCAGCACATCGCGCAAGTAAACGAAGGGGTCTTGGCTGCGTCGGCGGCAACATTCGATGAGCGT
>JAKALA010000047.1 GCA_021813325.1 bacterium
GAAGCGCGGGGGCTGGAGCCGGTCGCGCTGGAGAACCTGCCGCCTTTCGGCACCTTTTGGGTGGTCGGCAGCAACGGCTTCGCGGCCCCCTATCCTTGTTTACCCGCAGATTCCCTGGCTCCCGTCTATTTGATGGCCGGCGGACAATTCTTGGTTGACGGGACGGATGGGCAGGTGACGGTGAGTCCTCGCCTGATCAACAGCACGGTGGAATCCGTGTTGGAGGCGCAGGCGGCGACCGTGGTGGCTTTGATCGAGCAGGCGCAGGTGACGACGCAATCGGGGTCGCGCATAATGCTGATGGCCCCGCCTTTTCCTGGCGGCGGCTCGACGAATGGCGGGGGCGGGGTAATCTTCAACGCCCAAACCCAGGTGTTCACCACCAACGATCTCTGGCTCCAATTTGCCGGACAGAGCAATGTGGTCTCGTCGCTGGTCATCCACACGCCGTGGAACACGGCGGGGAGCAATTTCATGTTTGATGTTTTCGCCACGACCAACCTGCTGCCGAATGTGCCGGGCTTGAACGGCACCAACTGGATGCTGGTCACGCGGAGCTTGCCGGGGCAGACCAACTTGTCCGTGTCGCCGCTGCCGTCCGCGCCGGTGTGCTTCTTCCGGTTGGGGACATTGCAAGATTCAGACAATGACGGGTTGACCGATGCGTTTGAAAAACTGGTCAGCCACACCCGCTCCGACCAGTGGGATACGGATGGCGACGGCATCGGTGACGGTGATGAAATCAGCCCCGGCGGACTGCCCTGGCGGTTGGAAGAAGTCCGCCGCTCATCGGTGGTGATCTACGCCAATTCACCGACAACGACACAGGGTGGAGCGTGTGGTCAATGCACGGTATATCTGCCGACCCCCGCCCCGGCAGGTGGTGTGACGGTGCAGTATTATCTCGGTGGTTCGGCAGTCTTGAACGGTGACTATACCGTGTCACCGACGGCAGGGCAGTTGACCATCGCGGCGGGATACAGTTCCGGCACGATCTCCGTTTGCGCCAATGGCAGCGGCAGTTATTCGCCCATCGGTTTATACGCAGACCTTACCTTGACCAACGCGGCGGGGTATCCGGTGGACGGCACGCCGGCGGAGGTGAAAATCGTGGACAACGGACTGCCGGGCATTCAAGTTTATGCGCTGCCGCCGTGGGTGCGTCGGCCCAGTTCCACATACGGAACCAACACCGCCGGATTTTACTTCGTCCGGGGCGGGCCGGGCACCAATTCTTTAACAGCCAATCTTTCCACGGCGGGCAGCACGGCGGTTGCCGGCACTGATTATACCGCCCTACCAGCTTTAATCACCTTTCCAGCCAATGTGCGGACAAATTGGTTGCCGCTGACCCTCACGCCCAACAGCACCACCATGGCGGATAAAAACTTGATTCTAACCATCACCAGCGCGTCCGGGTATTCGCTGGTTTCACCCGACAACACCGCATCAATAACGATTGCCGCGACGGCGTCACCTGCCCTGCCGGTGGTGCAAGTCAGCGTTGCCGATGCCGATGTTACCACGGCCTCCCCGGGACAATTCAATGTTACCCGTTCCTTTGCCACCTCCAGCCCTTTGCGGGTTTATTACCACGTTTGGGGTGAAACAAATAATGTCATTGCCAGCACCAACGGACAGGACTCGACCATTTACGGAAGCTTGCCCGGTTATGTGGACATCCCCGCCGGGGCAACCAATGTGACGTTGTCTGTGACAGCCAGTCACCCACAATCCACCAGCCAGCCGTTGACCTTGGTTTTGGCGGCGGGAGAATACACAATCGGAAACCACAATTCCGGCACGGTCTATGTGGATGGAGTGGGAAGTTTTAACCTTGTTGGTTCGGTGACCAAAGCCGGCATCTATGGCGCCAGCGTGTCCCAAGCAGCACAAATCACGCTCACCCGCAATGGCAGCGCCCTCTCGGCTTTGACGGTGAATTGGGTCATCACCAACCAATACAACGGCCCGTCCATCCAGGGCACGCGGTCCGGCCAGTTCACCTGGCCAGCCCGTCAAAGCACCATCAAGGTTTCCATCAGCACGCTGTGGAGTTCCTATTCAGATTCCTGGGTCTTGCCGACATTGAAATTTCCCGGTTATGCCGGCTTTGATTTCACCGTGCCTTACCAGCCGCCCAGCGCCATGTTTTCAGTTTACGGTTCCAGTTCTCCGGCCACAACCGTGAGCGAAGGGACCACTGGTTACATCACCGTCGGCCATCCGCATCCCAACGGGGTGGCGACGACGGCATACCTTACCGTGGCCGGCAGCGCGGCGAGCGGCACGGATTATTCCTTTAGCACCACGGTGAATTTTACCGCCAACCAGACGGCGGTGAGTGTTCCCTTCACGGCCTTCAACAACGCGCTGCCACAAGGCTGGAAAACGGTGGTGATTTCAATGGATTCCAGCGGGTTCAGCTCTAAAATTGGACAGGCAGGTCTGGATCGCGCGTATGTCCGCATCCAGGATCCGCAAAATTCCTTGTCCGATAGCGATCTTGATGGCGATGGGGTGCCCGATGGTTATGAATTGGCGAACCAGGCCGGCGGCTTTGACCCAACCGTGCCCAACAATCCGTATGTGGATGCCGACCGTGACGGGCTTGGCCTGATTGAGGAATTGCAACTGGGCACGGATCCAAACATGGCCGACGCGCCCCCGATGTATCCCTCCATCGAGCCAAGCGATTATGTGGCGTTGACCTTGCGTGTTGGGGCCGTGGGCAAGATGCTGACGCAGGATCAAAACTGCGCGGTCTGCCACGAGGTGACGGTGCGGGCGGGGAATGTCATCAAGACCAGCCCGCGCACGGACTGGCAGAACAACCCGGCGGTGGCGGATTATCTCAGCCAGTTTTTGCGGGGGACGAATTATCCGGTGCAGGTGACGTGCGATCCGTATTATGCGGCGCTCCTGCCGGGCAGTGGCACCAACACGCTTTCCGCGCCGCATTACACGGCGGCGTATGTCGCGCAATTCTTGATGGGAACCAACGGGGTTTATCCGTTCATCGTGGACACGAATCATCTGCTGGGCACGAACCTGTCGCTGGTGCAGGAGGTGTTGCCCAAGCGGGCGACGCTCTACATTCCCGACCTGACCATCGCCGCCGACGTGGATCGCGATGGGGTGGTGGATTTCAAGGATCGCGACGACCGCACGGAAGCCACCAACCCGTTCACCTTCTGGATCAATGACGACGCCGATACCGGCAGCGATGACACGGCGTCTGACCAACAGCCGACCAACAGCCCAAGCAATCTCAACGGCGCTAACAATGCGATTGATGGGCTGCGCGACTTGGAAGATTTCACCCGGTTGCAGTTCAAGATAGACGGTTTGCCGGGACAGTTCCTGACCAATTATCAGGTGAAGGTGTATCTGACCAACCTCGTCGGTTCACCGTCATTGCGGCTCTTTCCGGCGGCGGATGCCACGGGCAGTCTCGGCTACCTGACGAACACCGCCACCGCCAGTAATCAGGTGGCCAAGGCCGCTCTGGGCGTGCTGACCAACGGCACGCCGTTGACCGTGGCCCGCACCAACTGGCAGGCGGCGGGCGCGAACAACTTTTTCCTGCCGCTGATCTTTGAGGGCATCAGCACGGGCAGTTGCGTCATCACGTTCGGGTTCAGCACGAACAACGGCCCGCCCGTGGCCATGTCGCGTCCGTTTTATTTGAACTTGCAGAAAGTGACCAGCCTCTACGAGCATTGGACCGTGGGCGACAACACGACGACGGAATGGAACCAAATTCAACCCGTGGCAACCAACACGCTGGACAGCGCGGTTTTTGGCAAGCCGCGAACGATGGATGACTTGGATTACATTTTGTTCGTGCATGGCTGGCGGATGCAGCCGTGGGAGCGCCGGGCGTTTGCCAGCACGGCTTACAAGCGGCTCTGGCACCAAAACTACAAAGGCAGATTCGGTTTCTTTTCCTGGCCGACGGATTGGTTAAACTTGAACGTTGACTGGTATTCCCCGTCAACATGGGCCACCACTTTTTACGGGGTCGTTTCGGACATGCAAAACTTTGATCGCTCCGAGCAGCGGGCGTGGAATTCGGGGCATGCCCTATTGCGGTTGCTGGAGAAATTAAACCGGACGGAGCCACCCAACCGGGTGCGGTTGACGGCGCACAGCATGGGCAATGTGGCCGTGGGCGAAGCTTTGCGGCAGGCGACCGATTCCGGGGTGAAGGGCTATATCAATACTTACGTGGCCTTGCAGGGCGCACTGGCATCGCATTGCTATGATTCCAATGCCCCCGTGCGCGCATTGAATGCGATTCTTGGGGCAAACAACGATTCCGGCACGTTCAACCTCTATCGGTATTTCTGGCAGCAAGCGAGTTTGCCGCCCAGCTACACCACTTGGAAACCTTACTTGTATGACGTCAATGCGGCGGGAGCGATGGTGAACTACGTCAATCCGGTGGATGCCGCCCTGAACTCATGGAGATATGATCAGGACACCAAGCCAGATTTGGGTTGGTATTATGATCAATACGGCTTTGGCCAGTATGTTTCGTTAAGGAAGCTGGATTACTATAATGACCGTTATGAAATCTTTTCCCGCATCGCCGAGGCGCGCTGCTTCGCGATGGGCGCACAGACCAATCTGGCAGGCCCGTTCCAACTGAATCAGGTCAATCTGCAATCCACTTTTGGTTTTCAAAATAACAGCTATGAACACAGCGCTGAATTTAATTCCACCATCCAAAGACGAACGGCGTTTTGGAATCGAATTTTAACTTCAATGCAAATCCTCCACTAATTTATGAGATTCAAACGAAATACATTTTTGGTTGGCGGAGCCATACTGCTTTGTCTTCTTGTTTGGTGGATGTATTCAACAAGAAACAAGGTGACACCACAAACAATTGAGAAAACGGTTTTACTGCCTGCAACGAATAGTATGTCCGCTCCAAAGCCTGTTGTCGCCAACAACGAAACTAATCTGGCCTCGAAGCCAGAAGACGATTGGTCGTGGACGAATCAGGTGCCGGTGGAGCAGCGGGCGTGGTTGATTGAGCGGGTCAGCAAGATGAAACAGCTTCTTTCGGTGGCCAATCCTGCGATTGTGTTTTACGGCCAGATTCTGGATCAATTTGGTCAGCCTGTCCCCGGGGTTCGGGTGGAAACCCATGTGGCTGGTCTGGGCGTGAACTCGTTTGTCACCCATGAGATGAAAGGAAATACCAACACGTTCTTCAGTGATGCCAGCGGAAGATTTGTGATCAGTGGCCTGCGCGGCGAATCATTGAGCTTTCATCTTTTCAAGGAAGGGTATGAACTGGCCCCGCAAAGCCCGCTGGGTTTTGATTACGGCCCGGGCGTCGCTGCCCACCATGAACCCAACCCAACCAACCCGGTGGTTTATCGCATGTGGAAGCGACAAGGCGCGGCGGAATTAAAAGGGTTTTACAATCGGGGCATGATCCCATCAGATGGGCAGAGCATTTGGATCGCGGAAAATTCTGAAAAATGGTCGCGCACAGAATTGCCTGATTCCATACTCAAGCTGACGGTGAATCGTAAACGACGCGTTGTGACATTTGATGACAAATCTCATTATCAATGGGGGGTTGAAGTCAACATGCTGGGCGGCGGAGTTCAAAAAACAGATGATCCGTTTTTGTATGAGTCACCAGAGTCCGGTTATTCTTCGGTTCTGTCCATTCGGCATGAAGCCGGAGACGCCAATTGGATTTGGGAGCAACGGATCGTGTTCTATTTCAGAACCAAGACGGGAAAATTTGGACACGGAGAAATGTTTATCTCCAACTGGCAAAATCAAGATGAGATTTATTGTGAGCTTGGATTAACCTGGAATCCCGACGGGAGCCGCAACTTGGAGCCTAAACCGGAGTGAACAACGGCGGGCCGGGCTATTTGACGAACTGTGTGCCGTTGACCGTGGCCCGCACCAACTGGCAGGCGGCGGGCGCAAATAATTTTTTTCTGCCGCTGATCTTTGAGGGCATCAGCACGGGGCAATGCGTCCTCACGTTCGGATTCAGCACGAACAACGGCCCGCCCGTGGCCATGTCGAGGCCGTTCTACTTGAACTTGAAACGGGTGACGGATTTATACGAGCATTGGACCATGGGCGACTCTACGAATATGGACTGGCATGACATCTCTGCCTACCCAACGCGCACGGCGGATAGCGCCATCTTTGGCAAGCCGCGAACGATGGATGACTTGGATTACATTTTGTTCGTGCATGGCTGGCGGATGCAGCCGTGGGAGCGGCGGGCCTTTGCCGGCGAGGCTTACAAACGCATGTGGCACTTGGGCTACAAAGGAAGATTTGCGCTTTACTCGTGGCCCACGGATTATTCGGCGTTGAAATTTTGGGACATGACATCTCTGGCCAACCGGCAGAACTACGACCGGAGCGAACAGCGGGCATGGAAATCCGGCATGGGTATGTTCGCCTTGCTTAAAGATTTGAATGAAATCCAACCGCCATTAAAACTTCGGGTCATCGCGCACAGCATGGGCAACGTCGTGGCCAGCGAAGGACTGCGGCTGGCGGGCAAGGAGTTCAATACGCCATTGGTTCAAAGCTACATCGCCAGCCAAGCAGCCAGCGTGGCGAATGCCTACGATGCGGTGAACCCGGAGATACGGACGCGAACCGTGCCACCCTTTTTCTATACCACCCCGGAAATCTACGCCCACTTCCAGCGGAATAGCACGAACATCCAGCCGTATTTCGCCGGGATGAAGAAAGCAGTGCAAGGCACCAACATAGTCAACTTTAATAACTTAGATGACTATGCTTTGAGTTCAGTGTTCGCGTGGCCGGGCAATCAAGACACCAAGCCGGATAATAACTGGCAATGCCAGCTCGTGGCGACTAATAGCGTCAACACCAACACCGGCTACACCTACTGGGACACCAATAACACCCAGCTTATCTTGAACGGTCGGGAAGCTTATCGGGACCAGACCCATGAGATTTTCTCCTATATCGCGCAGGCGGAAAGCAAGGCGTTGGGTTGCGCGGAAGACCCGACGCATCACATCCGAGGGGAAATTGGTGGATCAGTTAATTTGAACAGGCCGCCGTTCAACTTCAAAAACAACACTTACGAACACAGCGCAGAGTTTAACTCCATCAACATGAACCGGCGCTCCTACTGGTGGCAAGTTCTGTCAACCTTCTCCTTAACTAACGGCCTTCCAAGCCTATGAAAAAAACAATCATTTATTCCATTCTTATTATATTTATTGTATTTTTTGCTAGACTGATATTCCATCCAACCAAGCCAGCGGGTAATGAACCCGCTCGCCAAGTAGAACAGCCCGCTAAACTGCAAGGGCCAGGACAATCAACAGCTAATGCAAGTAATAAAGTTCAGTCTGTAGCGGCCAAGACAGATGATTTTCCACGTCCGGAAGGAATTGATGATGAAGGGTGGAAATATATTCAAACAATCCGAGAATTGGCTTTTAAGCGCAACAAGCCGATTAGTTTTTATGCGCGAGTTTTAGACCAAGATGGACAACCCATATCAGGAGCCACGTTGAATGTTATGTTGACTTACCTTGATGAAGAAATGTTTAGAACCACCAATTTTTTTCATAAAAAAATGGGTGACGAGGTCATCAATAAGCCAATGGAATTTATATCAGATGCCAACGGCTGGTTACAAATCACAAATGTTAAAGGCTACATTATTGAAATTCGTAAATTATCTAAAGAGGGTTATCAGGCAGAAACGCCTTACGGCGGAGAAATGTATGAGCCTGATGGATCTATAACATTTATTGGCAATGACGTTCAGGTGACTAATTTATCAAACCCGCAAAATGGTTACGTTCTCCATTTGCAGAAGATTGAAGGAAAATGAGGCTGAACGCAGCGCCGAATTCAACTCCATCAACATGAACCGGCGTTCCTATTGGTGGCAGGTCCTTTCGACGTTTTCACTAACCAACAGGCTTCCCAAGCTATGAAGAAACTATTTTGGATTATTCTGGTTTTGGCCGCATTAACAATTTGCGCTTGGCTGGCATTGCGTCAGCCGGCGCCAGTTTCCAGCCAAAATACCGCACCACCAGAATTGCCTCAACCAACGAATGCCGCCACGCCAACAACTTCAAACCCATCGCCAAAACCGCCGCAACCAACGACCAACGTCTTTGTGCGTCCAAATTATATTGACGAAGATCACTGGAATCAATTGATGTTGGTGCGTCAGCTTGCACTGTCGCAAAACCAGCCCGTTGAATTTTATGCGCGGGTGCTGGATCAAAATAATCAGCCCGTGGAAGGAGCCAAGCTGACTTTGAAGCTGACCAGAACCGATGAAACAATGTTTGCAACAACGAACTTTTTTTCCCGGAAGATGGGCGATGAAGTTTTGATTATCCCATTTGAATTGCTCTCTGATTCCAATGGCTGGATTCAACTTACCGGAACCAATGGTTACTTTTTGGATATGACTGGTCTAAGCAAGGAAGGCTACTCGTCAAGTTATCCGAATGGAAATTTTGGTGGCGTGCATTATGAACCGAACGGTTTAAGGGATACCTATGGAGGTGACATTTTGTTGACAAACGCTTTAGATTCTCAAAGGGGTTATATTCTGCATTTGTTGAATACAAAGGATGCGTCACAGGGGAAATAGACCGCTGCCCCTATTGGTGGTAATGATGCGCGGAAGACCCAACGCATCATATTCGAGGTGAGGTCGGTGGGACAGTTAATTTGAATAACCCACCGTTTAATTTTGGAAATAAAGACTACGAACACAGTGAAGTGAACTCAATAAATATGAACCGCCGCACCTACTGGTGGCAGGTTCTTTCTACGTTTTCATTAACCAACGCAAGCGTCCCAACACAAATTGTCACCAACCTATCGCCAACCCCGTTATTTCCGGTTCCCAGCACAAATGTTCCGGTTCGCCCGCCTTCGATAGATGACGATACCTGGAACCGGTGGCTGGCTTATCGTCAGTTTATATTGGAACAGAACCCACCGGTTGAATTTTATGTTCGCGTAGTAGATCAAAATGAACAGCCGGTAGAAGGAGCAAAATTGAAGTTAAAATTGAGCCGTATGGAAGGGATGTCGTTTGCCACCACAAATTTTGACGCATGGGATCCGGCAAAAGCAATCCAAGACACATATTTGACCCTGTATTCTAATACAAATGGCTGGATTCAATTAACTGGCGTGACTGGCCGGACGTTGAATATTGAATCTTTAGAAAAAGAAGGTTATTCATGCACATTGCCGAGCATAGGTTCATTTGGGTATATGCCGCACGGAGTCGGTTATGTGGAAACGGCAAGGGGCGGCGGAACTGGTGGGGCGATATTTTGAGCATCGGATTAGAGCCGATGGCACACCCGTCAGTCTAGACCTTCAACACGAGAAGTATGTTGGCAGCAAAGGTTGGAAAACCGTAGCCAATGCAACTCAATTTCCTGGGCCGACTGTTCGCGTATGGCGAGAGCCTTTTTTATTTGATCCGCAATCATCCCGGCCCAACTCATGGCGGTATGAGCTGATTTGGCCTGGGTGCAAGTTTCAGACGACCAAAGACATTTTTTGCTATCTTGCACCGGTCGATGGTTATGCCGAAAAGATTGCTTTCAGTTTTAATAAGGCAGACGCAGATTTTCGATTGCGTGATGAATGCACTTTTTATTTCGTAAACCAACAGGGACAGTTCGGAAGAGGCTCAATCAATATCAGGGCCGATTACACCGAAGAGGAAGCTTATGTGAATCTGTCCGTTTGCTGGAATCCCGACGGGAGCCGCAACTTGGAGCCTAAACCGGAGTGAACAACGGCGGGCCGGGCTATTTGACGAACTGTGTGCCGTTGACCATTCCCAGCACGAACTGGACGAGTGCGGGCGCGAACAACTTTTTCCTGCCGCTGATCTTTGAGGGCATCAGCACGAGGCAATGCGTCATCACGTTCGGGTTCAGCACGAACAACCAGCCGCCGGTGGCTTTAAGCCGTCCGTTCTATTTGAACTTGCAGAAAGTGACCAGCCTCTACGAGCATTGGACCGTGGGCGACAACACGACGACGGAATGGAACCAGATTCAACCCGTGGCAACAAACACACTGGACAGCGCGGTGTTTGGCAAGCCACGAACGGCGGATGAACAGAATTACATCCTCCTCGTGCATGGCTGGCGGATGCAGCTGTGGGGCGGCGGGCCTTTGCCAGCACGGCTTACAAGCGCATGTGGCACTTGGGCTACAAAGGAAGATTTGCGCTTTACTCGTGGCCCACGGATTATACCGGCACGAGCTTTTGGAGCATGTTTGACCCGCTTCATCCTTTGATCGCGCAGGCTAATCGCCAGAACTATGACCGCAGCGAACAGCGGGCGTGGCGGGCGGGGACGGGTTTGTATGAACTGCTGGCGGACTTGAACGAGATTGATCCGCCGTTGAAACTTCGCGTCCTCGCGCACAGCATGGGCAACATCGTGGCCAGCGAAGGACTGCGGCTGGCGGGCAAGGAGTTCAATACGCCATTGGTTCAAAGTTACATCGCCAGCCAGGCGGCCAGCGTGGCCAATGCCTACGATGCGGTGAATCCGGAGGTGGTCAGGACATCCTCCAAGCCGGAAATCTACGCGCACTTCCCGCGTAATAGCACGAACCAGCCGTATTTTACTGGGATGAAAAAAGCGGTGCAGGGCACCAACATTGTCAACTTTAATAATCGAATTGATTTTGCCTTGAACTCGACGCTGGCTTGGCCAGTAAACCAGTTCACCAAGCCGGATTGGGGCTGGCGCTACCAGCTTGTGCCCACCAATAGCGTCAACACCAACGGCAGCTATACCTATTGGGACACCAATAGAGTCCAACTGCATTTGGAACACATAGATCAGGCCCACACCATCTTCTCCTACATCGCGATGGCTTGGAGCAAGGCGCTGGGTTGCGCGGAAGACCCAACGCATCATGTTCGAGGTGAGGTTGGCGGAGCGGTTAATTTGAATGATCCACCGTTTAACTATGGAAATAATACTTACGAACACAGTGCAGAGTTCAACTCTATCAACATGAACCGCAGAACTTATTGGTGGCAGGTGCTCGGCACATTCTCACTAACCAACAACCTTCCTCGACCATGAAGCGAATACTTTTTTTCATCGCAATCTTAGCTGCACTAGCATTTTGCATCTTGCTATTTTCACATCGGCAAGCACCAAAACAGATTGTTGCGCCGCGAACATCATTTCCGGTGACAAATACTGTTCCTCCACCACCAATTTCAAACGTGCCACTTCAGGCTGCGCCAACTACCAATGCCTTTGTTCGGCCTGATTATATTGATGAAGATCACTGGAATCAGTTGATGCTTGTGCGTCAATTGGCATTAGAACAAAACCAGCCGGTTGAGTTTTATGCACACGTCGTGGATCAAAACGGACAGCCGCTCGAAGGGGCAAAATTGCACGTCATCTTGTCACGCACAGATGAAAAAATGTTTGAGACAACCAATTTCTTTTCTCGGCAAATGGGAGATGAAGTTTTGAATGTCCCGCTTGAACTGGTTTCCGATTCCGATGGTTGGATTAGATTGTCCAATGTAACCGGCAATTTTTTGAGAGTTGAATCACTGACCAAGGAAGGATATTCAGGGAAAGACTATTATGGCGGGATTAGTTTTGAACCTGGTGGCCGGCGAAATCCTTCAAGTGACATTCAAATGACCAACGCTTGGAACCCGCAGAAAGGTTACATTTTCCATTTGCAGAAGATTGAAGGTAAATGAGGCTGAACGCAGCGCCGAATTCAACTCCATCAACATGAACCGCCGCACTTATTGGTGGCAAGTGCTTTCCACCTTTTCGTTAACAAACAACCTGCCGAACCCATGAAAAAATTCTCGCGGTTTTCCTTGTGCTTGTTTTGGCTCTGGCGGTTTGGCTCGTCTTGCATCGGCCTAAAATGTCGCAGCCAGACAATCGGCAGCCGGCACCCATTCAAGCAACCAATAATGTCCGGGCGTCATCACTACCACCAACGACAGCAACTGCCACCAATGTTAATGCCTTCATACGGCCAGCCTCCGTTGACGAGGAAACTCGACTTGGAGGCAACGGACGCCCTGCGCCGGATGGGCCGCCGGAACTCCGCCATCGCCGCCTGCCACGCCCAGGCTGAATTGGGGCCTTGATGTCACTGTATTATGCAGATGTCAATAAGAGCTGCCTTGCCCTCTCTGCGTCACCTGTTGGCAGTTCACAGCTGTTGCCTGAACATACAAAAATCGTCGCCGCCTCCGCCGCCTCCAGCGTTTTCGCGAACGGCTCCACTGCTCCAGTATTTCCCATCACGACTTTGTTGGGTTGATAGACCCCATGGGCGGCTCGAACGAGTTCGGCAAATGGCTTTGAATCTCTTTCGCCGGCCACGACCGCGCGTCGCGGTTCATCCAGCCAGAAATCCAGCGCGTGCAACATGAAAGCATGCGCTGCCGGTTGTTGTTGCAACCGATCGGCAGCCATTTGCAATGTCATCTCCGCTGGCTGACGAAAATCGTTCTGGCCGGTGATCTTCGCCAATTTCAGCAAGGCAAGCGTAGCCACGGCATTGCCGCTGGGTTCCGCGCCGTCGTAGTCATCTTTCACCCGCAGAATCAAGTCATTGGTGCCGGCTGGACTTTGCCAGAATCCCCCGTTCGCTGGGTCATAAAATTTTTCAATCATCGCCCGGGCCAGGTCGCAGGCGAAATCCAAAGGCTCAGGCTGCAACGTGGCTTCGTAAAGATGGAGCACGCCATCGAGCAGAAACGCGTAGGCTTCGAGCAGTTGAACCGCATCGCGTTCGCCGTCACGCCAGCGGTGAAAAAGTGTGCCCACGGCTCCGTCATTTCCCGGCTGCCACAGGTTTTGCTGGATGAACCGAAGGTTTTTCGCCGCCGCCGCCAGATATTTTTGCTTGTTGAGAATGATTCCCGCCCGCGCAAACGCGCCCAGCATTAATCCGTTCCACGACGCGAGAATTTTATCGTCGAGATGCGGGCGAATGCGTTTGGTGCGTTCGACCAGCATTTTTGACTTCGCGGCTTCCAGCAATGCAAGATCGGTCGCCGGCACGCTGGAGTCCACAATGCTCAATACATTTTGTCCTGGCAGCGGATGCGGATGGCTGTGATCCACAAAATTTCCTTCCTTGGTAAGGCCAAAGAAATTTTTGGCGACAATAAATTCCTCCGGCGAAAGCAGCTTGGAAAGTTCGTCGTGCGTCCAGCAATAATATTTGCCTTCGTGACCTTCGCTGTCCGCGTCCTCTGCGGAATAAAATCCTCCGTTAGTATGGGTCATGTCACGCAAAACATAATCAAGAACGTCGCTAACCACTTCGGCCTGCCGCTCTTCCCCGCTGATCAGATGCGCATCCAGATACAACTGCACCAGTTGGGCATTATCGTAGAGCATCTTCTCAAAATGCGGCACCAGCCATTGCGCATCCACCGCATAGCGGGCAAAACCGCCGCCGAGTTGGTCATGGATGCCGCCGCGGGCCATCGCATCGCAGGTTCGCAAAACCATTCTTTGGGCGTCGGCGTCGCCAAATCGCCTGGCTGCACGAAAAACAAAGGATGGAATGGAGGGCTGCGGAAATTTGGGCGCGCCGCCAAAACCACCATTCTGCGCATCGAAAGCTTCCTTGAACGTTTTCAGCGCGCTCCGGAGAATATTGGGTGTTAATGGCGAGTTTTCCCGGCCTTCGCGGGCGGTGACGAGTTCCAGACGCGCATGCAGCTCATCGGCGCTGGCGGCGATTTCCGATTTGCGGTCGCGCCAGAGTTGGGCAATTTGCTCGAGCAATTGAAGAAAACTCGGGCGGCCATGGCGCGGTTCCGGCGGGAAATACGTGCCACCGAAAAAAGGCTTCAAGTCCGGCGTCAAGAAGACGTTCAGCGGCCAGCCGCCGCCGCCGGTGGTGGCCTGGACGAAGGTCATGTAAATCTTGTCCACATCGGGCCGCTCCTCGCGATCAACCTTGATGCTGACAAATTCGCGATTCAAAAAATTCCCGATGCGTTCATCCTCAAAACTTTCCCGCTCCATGACGTGACACCAATGACACGTCGAATAGCCGATGCTTAGAAAAATCGGTTTGCCCTCGGCGCGGGCCCGGCTGAACGCAGCGTCGCCCCACGCAAACCATTCCACCGGGTTATGGGCGTGTTGAAGCAAATAGGGGGATTTTTCCACGGCCAGCGCGTTGGTGAATTTGTGCATCACAAGTCATAATTAACAGAATTTGCCGGAATTAAAACCGCCAAAATGAAATCGTCTCAACCGGAATCATTCGCTAGGCTGGGGCATGTTGTCGTCAAAACCGTGGCGGGCCGAGGCCGTGATGATGCTCATTGCGGGCATCATCGGCAGCATTTTTTTGAGCGGTTTGACGGTGGGTGTGCTGCGCAAATTGGCAGTGGCCGGATTTGCGACGCCGGACAGTTTCGGCAGTGTGGTGGTGGACACCCTCAGTTTTCAGGGCGCGGCTTTAATTTTCGGCTGCGTCTTTGTCAAGTTGCATGACATTCACTGGCATGAAGTCCTGGGCTTGCCCCGGCCAAAGATGGGGCGGGCATTACTGATGGCGGCTGGCGTGCTGGTGATTTCGTTGCCACTGGTCTGGGGGTTGCAGCAAGTTTCCATCTTAACTCTCGAAAAATTGGGCTGGCTGCCCGAAACGCAGAATGCCGTGGATTTATTCCTGAAAGCCAAATCGCCGTGGATGCGCATTTACCTTGGCTTTTTCGCGGTCGTGCTCGCGCCGTTTGGGGAAGAATTCGTGTTTCGCGGCGTGCTCTTTCCGTTTGTCAAGCAACTGGGCTGGCCCAAACTGGCGTGGTTTGGCGTGAGCTTCTTGTTTGCGTTAATTCACGTCAATCTCCCGACCATTCTCCCGCTCTTCGTGCTGGCGTTGATCTTCACGTGGCTGTATCACAAAACCAATTGTCTGCTCACCTCCATCCTGGCGCACAGTTTGTTCAACGCCGCCAACCTCGTCCTGCTTTGCTTCTTGCACCCATGAATGAATTTGAGCTCATCGCCCGGCTGACGAAATCGTTGCCCACAAACGCCAGTGTGGTGACCGGGGCCGGCGATGACTGCGCCGTGCTGGATCTGGGCATTCCGGAAGAACTCATCCTGTTCAAGACCGACGCCGTGGTGGAGGGCATTCATTTCACCAGTGAAACGCCGCCGCAAAAAATCGGCCACAAGGCGCTTGCCCGCTGCTTGAGCGACGTTGCCGCCATGGCCGGCACCCCCGGCGCCGCGCTGATCACGATTGCCCTGCCAAAAGATTTTGAAGCGACATTTGTGGAAAAAGTTTACGAAGGCATCAACTCGCTTGCCCAAAGGCATGGGGTGGCCATTGTTGGTGGTGAAACCACGACAAATCCGGAACGAATGCTGATTTCGGTTTCGCTGCTGGGCACAGTGGCGCGCGGCCGGCAAATCCTGCGCAGCGGCGCCAAGATCGGGGATGCCATTTTTGTGACGGGTGAACTGGGTGGTTCGCTGGCCGGAAAACATCTGGATTTTGAACCTCGTCTGGCGGAAGCGCAGTGGCTGGCCAGCCATTTTCCGATCCATTCGATGATGGATTTGAGCGATGGACTGGCGGGCGATTTGCCGCACATCCTCAACCGCAGCCAGGTTGGCGCGGAACTCCTGAAATCGGCCCTGCCCATTGCCCGCGACGCCAAACTTCGGGCGGAAAGCAACTCCGCAGCCAAACCGGCGGCGCTGGCTGCACTCACGGATGGCGAAGATTTTGAATTGCTGTTCACCGTGGCCAGCAAGCACGCCGTCGCGCTGCTGGACGCGTGGAAAAAGCAGTTTTCGCCCCTCAAGTTGAGCTGCATCGGCAAAATTGTGGCCGGCACGGGAATTTCACTGCGCGACAAGTCCGGAGTGCATAAACTGAATGCCGGCGGCTACGCTCATTTTGCCGGTTCCACAAAAGCCGGCTGAGCTTCCGCGAGCGGACATCCGTTTGAAAACGAAACACATTTAACCACGCTTTGCCGTTGCCATTCACATCGCACAATCCCCAGGAAACCGAGTCGCTTGGCGAACAGCTTGGCCGGCGTGCTGAACGCGGCTGGCTCATCACGCTCAGCGGCGATCTTGGCGCCGGCAAAACGCAATTTGTGCGTGGCGTGGCGCGTGGACTGGGCATTTTCGGCCGGGTCCATTCGCCCACGTTCACCCTGGTCAATGAATATGGCGGCGGCCGGCTCAAGCTGTTTCATCTGGATTTGTATCGGCTGGAAACCCCCGGGCAAATTCTCAGCGCCGGGATTGAAGATTATCTGGCGCCCGATGGCGTCACCGTGGTGGAATGGGCGGAGCGGCTTAATGATTTAAACTCCGAGCTCGGAATGGCGAAAAAGGTTTTGAAAGTGCGAATTGAAATTACCAGCGAAACCGGCCGGAATATTTTCTATGACGATTTTGGCGCTTGAATTTTCCTCCGCGCGACGCAGTGTGGCGCTTGCTCGCGGCGGCGTGGTGCTGGCCGAAGCCGTGGAACAATCGGAAAGCCGGGAAACCCATGCTTTCAAACTTATCGAATCGGTGCTGGCCGAAGCCAAACTTTCGCGTTCGGAAATTACCGCCATGGCCATTGGCCTGGGGCCGGGAAGTTACACGGGCATTCGCGCCGCCATTGCGCTGGCGCAGGGCTGGCAACTGGCGACGCAGGTCAAACTGCTGGGCATCAGCAGCGCCGATGCGCTGGCGGTCCAAGCCCAAACCCAAAAACGGTTTGGGCGGATTAATGTCGTGATCGACGCGCAGCGCCGGGAATTTTATCTGGCTACGTGGCAGATTTCTCGCGGGACGCGAAGCTTGCTTGAACCGCTTAAAATCGTGACCGCTGCTGAAATGGAGGCGCGCCGCGCCTGCGGTGAAGTTTTCATCGGCCCGGAACAGGAACCGCGTTTCTTTCCGCAAGCCGCCACATTGGCCCAATTAGCGGCCAGCCGGACTGATTTCAGTGATGGCGCAACTTTGGCGCCGATCTATTTGCGGGCGACCACCTTTGTCAAAGCCGGCGGTATCAGGTCAATTTAGCCTGGGAAGAGATCCCGTTTTTCAAGTCTCTCGACTCGTGCCGGCACAGACTGCCAGGGATACCCAGCCCACGATAAAACTCACGCCGCCGATCGGCGTAATGGCGCCCAGCCAGCGAAGGTCGGTAACCGCCAGGGCATATAACGAACCGGAAAAAATGAGGATTCCGAGCAGGAAACTCCACCACGCGACGCGGTGAAGTGTTTTCCTTTCGGCCAGAACGAACAGCATTACCGCGTGAATGAAATGATAGAACACCGCCTTCTCCCAGATGGTTGCGGTTTGGTTTTGCGCGAGCACCTCTTTTAGCCCGTGCGCGCCAAATGCGCCCAAGATGACGGCAAGCATGCCCGTCACGGCGGCAATCCGGGTGGCAAGCGCCGGTCTCATTTCTTTTCGGCGGCGGCTGGGCTGCGTTCCGGGAGTTGACGTTCGAGGAAGGTGTCTTCCGGCGCGGTCAGCCAGAGGTCGCCGAGCAATTGTCCGCTCTTGACCAGTTGGGCCTCCAGAAACGCCCGGCCGGCGGCGCCGCGATTTTCCTTGTTGGACAATTTCCCCTCGCGAGCCAGTTCGCAGAGCGGTTTGACCAATTGGTTTTGTCGCGCGATGAAGTCAACCGCCGTGTGGAAAAAGCCGCCGTCGATCCAGGCATGAAAACCGGGTGACGTGGTGAAATGATCGGGGCCGCTCGCATGGCCCAAGGCCGGGACCGGGCCGTCCTCGGTGCTGGTGGCATGGTGCCAGCGATCCGTTTCACCGGCGAGAAAGCCGGACCGTTCGCGCGCTTCCGGCGTGAGCGCGAGCGCCGGGAAGTTGGTGGGCAAGGACGCCAGGGCCATGGAATTGACGGTCCGGTGGCTTTCGTAAGCCCAAGCGTCAGCCTGAAAGCCGGCCACCCAGGCAAGGCACGACGCGCCGACAAATAATTTGGCCGGTTGAAAATTCATTGCGGACCAGAATATCCGAAGAGAGTTTGTCGCAAAACACAATTTAAACCTTGCAAAAATCCGTGTTCATTCGCGCCTAATCCTGTTTAAATGCCGCGGTGAAAATTATTACTGACGAACGCTGCGCCGGCTATGCCCGCTCCGGCCATCCGGATCAGCCGCGCCGGGTGGCAGCCACGACCGCGAGGTTGAAGAGCCAGTCCGAGCTGGCTATTCATTGGGCGATGCCAGGTGAACCGGTGACGGACGAAATTATTTTGCGGGCCCATGCCCCGGAAGTGCTCGCGCGGTTGCAGGAGGCGAGGGATTTTGACAATGACACTCCATTTTACGAAAACATCGCCGCTTTTGCGCGCGCTTCGGTGACCGCCTCGCTGGACGCGTGCAAGGCCGCGCTCAATGGCGAAACGGTTTTCAGCCTGATGCGCCCGCCAGGCCATCACGCCACCCGGAACAAGTCCATGGGCTTTTGTTATCTGAACAACGTGGCCATCGCCACGTTGGACGCCCTGGCCAATGGCGTCAAACGCGTGGCCGTGCTCGATTTTGATACGCACCACGGCAACGGCACCGAGGATATTTTGGTGAATCAGGCGGGCGTGGAATTTTTCTCCATCCACCAGCATCCGGACTATCCGCACACCGGCGCGTCCAACGCGGGACGCAACTGCTTCAATTATCCCATCGTGCCGGGCACGCCGCGGTTGACTTACCGCGCCAAACTGGCGATGGCGCTGGATGATTTGCGCAGTTTTCATCCGGATTTGATTGCGGTCTCCGCGGGGTTTGACGCTTATGTGCGGGATCCGCTGGCGGACGGAACCTTGCTGCCTGAAGATTTTTACTGGCTGGGCCAGTCCTTGCGGGCCATGAATGTGCCGTTCTTCAGCCTGTTGGAAGGCGGCTACAGCAAGGATCTGCCGGAATTAATTTTTGCCTACCTGAAAGGCATCGCCGGTCTTTAAACGTCAAGTGAATTTCGCGTATGGACGCCATTTCTGAATTGTTAAACCGAGTCGAGATTTTGCCCGCGTCGCCGGCGCTGTTGCCCAAGCTGGCCAAGGTGCTCGACAATATCAGCGAAGCCAACATCCACGAAATCGTGGATGTGATCCTGTTTGATTCGGCGCTCACCGCCAAATTGCTGCAAATCTCCAACAGCGCCTATTTCAGCCCGCCGCAGCCGATCACCAACGTGGGCGATGCGATCAGCCAGATTGGCTACGACACGATTTACTTGCTGGCTGCCGCCATCAACGGCGAGGGTTGTCTGCGCACCGCGCCCGGAACCGGATTGGACGCGGTCCTGCTTTGGAAGCACAGCGTGCTCACTGCGTTTGGCGCGCAAAATTTGGCCAAAGCCGCGGGATTAAACAATCATCTGGCCTTTACGGCCGGTTTGCTGCACGACTTGGGCAAGGTGGTTTTTGTGCGCGCCCATGGCCGGAATTACGCCGCGTATTTGGATCCGGTCAAGCGTGGCGCCCAGACGCTGGTGGAGTGGGAAAAGGCCACGTATGGCTGCGATCATGCGGAAGTGGGCGCGGCCTTGCTGGAACGTTGGAAACTGCCGGCCAGTCTGGCCGCCGCCGTGAAATATCATCATCAACCCGCGGCGGCCGGCGGAGATGCGCCATTGGCCGCCTGCATTTGCCTGGGCAACACCTTGTCCCGCACACTGCATCAACCGGCCTTTCGTTTGGATGATTCGGATTCCAATACCCAACAGGCTATGCAGGCGATCCAACTCACGACCCAGGATTTGGCCGAACAATGGAATCGCATTCACCAAAACTGGGAATTTGTCCAAAACGTCTGCGACTTGAGAAAATGATCAATCTTGAGCGCTCATTCGGCGGAGCCAACTCCGGCGTGTTTTCATTGTGACGGTGCTTGAAGCCATTCAGAAGAGCGCGGATTTCCTGGCCAAAAAAGGCGTGGAATCGGCCCGACTCCAGGCGGAATTGCTGCTGGCGCATCAGCTCGGCCAGCCGCGAATGAAATTGTATCTCAACTTCGATCGCGTGCTCACGGCGGACGAAACGGATGGTCTGCGGGAACTCGTGAAGCGCCGTGGCAACCGCGAACCGCTCCAGCATATCACCGGCTCGACTTCCTTTCAGGGCCATGAAATTGGCGTCAGCCGGCACGCCCTGGTGCCACGGCCTGAAACCGAGTTGCTGGCGGAACTTGGCTGCGAATTTCTGCGGGCGACGCAGGCGCCGACGCCCACGGCGCTGGATTTCGGCACGGGCACAGGTTGTATTGCCATCACGCTTGCCGCAAAATGTCCCGGCGCAAGCATCACCGCCCTGGATCTGTCACCCGATGCGCTGGCGCTCGCCCGGCAAAACGCGCTGAAGAATTTGGTGGCGGAGCGAATCCAGTTTTGCCTGGGCGACGGATTTTGCGCACTAAAGTCAGCCGCCGCCATCAATGTTTCGCCCCGGCAATTTGACCTGATCATCAGCAACCCGCCCTACATTGCCTCGGCTGAGATTGAAACCTTGGAACCGGAGGTAAAAGATTTTGATCCGCGAGCCGCCTTGGATGGCGGCCCGGACGGATTGGGATTCTATCGTCGGCTGGCGGCCGAGGCTCCGGAATTTTTGCGGCCGGGCGGGAAAATCATGGTGGAATTTGGTGACGGCCAGGCGGATGCCATCAAAACCATCTTCGAAAACGGAAAGTGGATTGTGGAATCAATCCAGGAAGATTACTCTCAACGCGCCCGAATTTTAATTGCGAGCCGGTGATTAATCCGGTCATTCGCAGTCAACCAGACCAATTTTTCTCATGGAAAGTTTCTTGATCAAAGGTGGTTCACCCTTGCGCGGAACAGTGGAAATCAGCGGCAGCAAGAATGCTTCGCTGCCCATCATGGCCGCCGCTCTGCTTACCCGCGAAACCTGTGTGATTCGCCGCGTGCCGGATTTGAGCGATACACGGTTTATGGTGCAAATCCTCCAGTCGCTCGGCGCTGAAGTGAAATTTGCGCAGGGCGCGGTTACGATCCGCGCCGAGAAACTCAAACCCCACGCTGATTATGAGCTGGTCCGCAAAATGCGCGGTTCCATCTGCATCATGGGTCCGCTGCTGGCCCGGTTGCAGCGCGCCCGTGTCTCGTTGCCGGGCGGATGCATTATTGGTGCCCGGCCCATTAATCTGCATTTAAAGGGCTTTGATGCGCTGGGAGCCAAAATCCAGATTCAAGGCGGTTATGTGGATGCCAAGGCAACCGGGCTGATCGGTGCAACCATGTTTCTTGGCGGACGGTCCGGTTCGACTGTTTTGGGCACGGTAAATGTGATGATGGCCGCGGCTTTGGCCAAAGGCGTGACGGTGATCGAAAGTGCCGCTTGCGAACCGGAGGTGGTGGATTTGGCCAATTTCCTGAACGCGATGGGCGCCAAGATTTCCGGTGCGGGCAGTCCGACGGTGACCGTCACCGGCGTGGAGCGATTGCGTGGCGCCGATCATGAAGTTATTCCCGACCGCATCGAGGCGGCCACTTTTATGATTGCCGCCGCGGCGACGAACGGTGAAGTGACCATCCAAAACGCCCAGCCGGATCATCTGCGGGCGGTCATCGATAAATTGAGCGAGGCAAATGTTTCCGTTAAACGCTCCGGAGCCAGCCTGATCGTGAAGCGTGGTGGCCGGTTGAAGTCGGTGGATGTGACGACGCTGCCGCATTCCGGTTTTCCAACGGATGTTCAGGCACAAATGATGGCTTTGCTGGTTCTGGCGCCCGGCATCAGCATCATTACCGAGCGAATTTTTGAGTCGCGTTTCATGCATGTGAGTGAATTGGCGCGATTGGGAGCGGACATTGAAATCGAAGGGCCGAGCGCGATTGTCAAAGGCGGCAAACCTTTGAGCGGCGCCCCGGTCATGGCCAGTGATTTGCGGGCGTCGGCCGCGCTGGTGATCGCCGGCTTGGCGGCAAAAGGCACGACGCAGGTCAACCGCATCTACCATTTGGATCGCGGCTACGAGAAAATGGATCGTAAACTTAGATTGCTCGGCGCCCATATCCGGCGTGTCCAAGAGTAGGCGGATTTACCACTGGCGCCCGAATGTCCCGCTTGATTACCGGTTACGATTATGTGACATTTAGTTTAACCCTCGTGAGGCAGTGTGAGCGCCCTTGGCCTTAAAACGCTTCAGGGGGCACTATGGCAACTGATAACCTGCAACATCAACGCCTTGAGTTGAAGTATATCATTCCCGAGGAGACTGCTTTGGCGGTGCGGGATTTTGTCAGGCCTGTTTTGGCCTTGGATGAGTATGCCAAGGGGCAGCCGGATTATTCCTACCCGATTCACAGTCTCTATCTGGATTCCGATTTATTGACGTTTTACTGGCATACGATCAACGGCAATAAAAACCGGCTAAAGCTTCGGGTGCGGTTTTACGATGACAGCCCGGACACGCCCGTTTTTTTTGAAATCAAACGGCGGATGAACGATGCCATTTTCAAACAACGCGGTGGTGTCAGGCGGTCCGCCGTCACCGAAGTGTTGGCAGGACGCATGCCGTTACCCGAAGAAGTCCTGTCCAAAGACCCGAAGCACACGACGGCTTTGGCAAACTTTTGCCGGATTCAGGCCCAGTATTTGTTGGCGCCCAAGGCGCTGGTCAGCTACCGGCGCGAAGCTTGGATCAGCCCGCACAACAATTCTGTGAGAGTCACGCTGGATCGCGAGGTGAAATTGGGCCTCCAGTCCACCGCTGAACTAAATTCCCAAATAGATGAGCCGGTCGCCGTGTTTGGAAATGATGTGATTTTGGAATTAAAATTTACCGGACGTTTTCCGGTGTGGTTTGGCGAATTGGTCCGGCATTTTGGTTTGTGGAAATGTTCGGCGGCCAAATACGCCGACGGGATGACGTTGATGCGTGAAACCGGCCGGCGGCCGGTGCCGATGGCCGTGCCGGAAACCAGCCAGGCCGTCAAAAAGCTGGCGTCGCGGAAAGCCGGCCAGTTGCAGTTTCAAGAAAGGAGCCGGACCGTTTTTGCATGACCGACTGGTTGTTTCATGGTGATTTCGCCGCCAGCCCGCTGAATCTTCCCATCCTGCTGCTGGGGCTGCTGCTGGCATTTGTTTGCGGCCAGGTGGTGGCCTGGGTTTACATGGGAACGCATTCCGGCCTGTCCTATTCCCGTTCCTTCACCAACTCGCTGGTGGTGTTGCCAATCCTGGTTTCGTTGGTGATGCAGGTGTTGAACAACAACCTGGTCACGGCGTTTGGATTGATGGCGGTTTTTGCCATTGTGCGTTTTCGCAACGTGCTGCGCGACACCTTGGACACGGCTTATGTCCTTTCGGTCATCGTGGTCGGCATGGCCTGCGGCACCGGCAAGTTTGCCACCGCGATCGTCGGCTGCGGGGTGATTGTGTTTGTGTTGCTGATGCTTTCCTACATTTCGTTCGGCAGCCGGCATCGTTTTGATCTGGTTCTCAATTTGCACTGGGCCAAAGCCACCACCGAAATGAACGGCCTGGTCCGGTTAATCAACCGCCATAGCCTGCGCGCCCAGTGTTCCAGCCGGCGCTTTGATCCTTTGCGCGAAGGCACCGATCTTTCCTATCGGCTGCTGTTGCGCGACCCGGAGCGGGTCGGCGATCTGTTGAACGAACTGAGCCAGCTTGAAGGCGTCTCGCGCCTGACGAGCATGAAGGCGGAAGACGAATCTGAAGTTTGAAATGAACGACGACGCCTTGCCTTCCATCCCCACTCCGCCCGCGTTGCGCTGGCGCGAATTTCGGGTGCGTTTCCTGCCGATCCTGGTGTTTGTGGCGGCGTTGAGTGGCGTGACTTACATTTGGAAATTCAATGTCAGCGCGCCCATACTCGTCGGTGCGGTGGAAGGCCGTAGCGCCCAAATCGCCAGCCCCTATGCCGGTAAAATCGTGCGGTTGATGGTGGATCGTTTTCAAATGGTTAAACAAGGGACGCCGGTGGCCATCATCACCGCCAATGACCCGCGCGTGACTTTAAGCGTCATTCAATCAGAACTGGACATTCTGCGCACGAGATTTGGCTCCGACCAAACGGAACAGCGCCTCGCCACCGACTATGAACGATTGCGTCTGGACTGGATGCAGCAAAAGGTTGATCTCGCCACGGCCACGGCCAATCTGCAAGGCGCCAAGGCTGAATTGCGCCGACAGGAAGCATTGCACAACCAAAAACTGGTTTCTGACGATATTTACGAGGCGGCACTGACGCTGGCTCATGCCTTGGAAGCCGAAATTACTGAACGCTCCAATTTAATCAGGGACACCGAGCAGGGGTTGAAAAGTCTCCAGGCGATGGAACGGCATCCCACGACTTCGCCATTGCCGGATTCACTGGCCAAGGCGGTGCAGCAGGAAGAGGATAAACTTCAGGCCGCCGTTGCCAGCATGGAACCCGTCACCTTGGTCGCGCCGATGGATGGCATGGTGAGCATGGTGTGTCACCAGGCTGGTGAAAATGTCACTGACCGCGAGCCGCTTTTGACCATTGTCGGCTCCCAACCGGAACGCATCGTCGCTTATCTGCGCCAGCCGATTTCCTTTGAACCCAAAGTCGGAGATCAGGTCGTGGTGCGCACCCGTAATCAGCAGCGCGTGGCCAGCCTGGCGCAAATCAACAACGTGGGGCTGCAGTTTGAAGCCATTACGAATGCCTTGGCCATGGTTCGCCCGGGTGGCTTGACCGATTTCGGTCTGCCGGTTGAAATCTCACTGCCGCCTGGATTGAAAGTCCGGCCCGGTGAACTGGTGGATTTGTCCGTGGTTTTGGCGAACTAAGTTTTCACGCAGTAACGGGCTGGCGCTGCGAACGGTAAGCGGATTTTATAAAACCGCCCACCGCCGCAGGCCAAGCCTTTTCCCCATGATTCCTTGGCGCAACGGGAAGCCGTTGGCATCAACAATAAGGTTTTTATTGCTGGTGCCAACGGCCGCCCGCCTTCAACGCGCCTGGCAACGTCAGCGCGTTTGAAGGAGTTGCCTGCTGTCTCATTCCGGCCATGTCAGCGCAGGATTTCATACGCACACGAGTTCACGGGAATCCTCATAGATTCGTGCCTGGCGTTCAGCCTGCCGTTTGGCCAGATCGCATTTTTCCTCAAACAAGGTCGGGAAAACCAGCAACGGGTAACAGGTCACCCAGGCCAGGGCGGCCGCTTCGTTGGCTGCCCTCCGCAAGGGGGCATTCATCTCCGGCATTTCGACTTGGTCCAATTCTTCGGCCAATAACCGGCTCTTGAGTTTCTCAAACTCACTTTCAAGGTTGGCCCGGAACGGCAGATGGCCGAGCGGGCGCACCTCAAAGCGGATTTCGGGGGCGAATTTTGCCGCCATCCGGTTTTGATTTGCATTCATTTATTTTTTCTTTCTTGGTTGTTTTTAAAGCACAAAACCCGCGACTGCCTGGGCAATCGCGGGTTTTGAAAAAGCTGGGTTTTAATGTTTAACTTTTCAGTCCCACGATGTCCCAAAGGGAAATGCAGCGCTGCCCAATGGCCATCTTGCCATTGACCGGCGTCAGCAGGGTAGTTGTGTGTTTGGTGAACATGGAGTTCCTCAAATATCGTGCATAAAATATACTTTTCAGCCTGATTGTCAATTTCTTTTCCCGACTTGTCGGATTGTCATATCGTGCTAAATTCTAGGCACTCACATGAGCGAAGGTAGCAAACCTCTGAAAATGGTGACGTGTCCCGGGTGCGATGCCAAAACGTTTATCCCAGGCGACCTGCCCCCGCTGGCCACCGAACCCTGCAAAAAGTGCGGTCATGCCATCATGATGCCCATGCAGTTGCGCCAGTTCGAGCTGCGCAGCAAAATCGCGTCCGGCGGCATGGGCACGGTCTATCGTGCCTGGGACATCACGCTGGAACGGCTGGTGGCCGTAAAGCTCATGAAAAAGGAACTATTGAACGAGCCGAAGATGCTCGAAAGTTTTTACCTCGAAGCCCGCGCCTGCGCCAAGTTGAACCACACGAATATCATTCACATCTACACGTTTGATGAATGGGATGGCGAGCGTTATCTCGTGATGGAAATCGCCGACAACGGCAGCTTGGACGCCCGGATTGACAAGCTGCACCTGTTGCCCGAACTCCAAGTGCTGGATGTTGGCATCAAAATCGCCTCGGCGCTCGACATGGCGCTGAAGCATGACCTGCTTCATTGCGATATTAAGCCGGGGAACATTTTGTTTAATGCCGATCACGAACCTAAGCTAGTCGATTTTGGCCTTGCCCGTAAAACTGATGCCGAACAGGAAGGCGCGGAGTTTACCCGCGGGACGCCCTATTACGTGGCCCCGGAAAAGATCAAGCGCGAGCCGGAAACATTTCTATCCGACATGTATAGTTTGGGCGCCACGCTCTACCATGCCATCACCGGTTTCGTGCCGTTTGATGCGCCGACCGTGGAGGAAGTGGTGCTGGCCCAGGTCCAAACGCCGTTGCGTCCGCCCAATGAAGTCGTGCCGGAAATTTCCCAAGCCACCAGCGACGCGTTGTCGCAGGCGCTGGCCAAAAATCCGGGCGACCGTTTTTTGAGCTACGATGAATTCATCATGGCTTTGGAAGCCGCCCGCAGCCTGTTGTTGCGCCAGCAATCGCAGGTGCCCGAACAACAGGAACAGCCCAAGCGGCTGACCAGTTGGTGGCGTCGGTGATGACGTGGCGCGTTATTCAGTTGCCGGCCACGCGGCGTTCAGCGGGTAAATCGCGAGCGATTTAATATTTGCCGCGCCATTTTCCGCTTTCAGGGCAAGGCCGTTTTCCTTGGGCAAAATAAAGCGCGTGAGCGAAATTTCCCCGTCGTTCACGAAAACTTCCAGCGAAGCCACATCGACCAGCATTTCCACGGATTGCACCGTCTCGATCGTTTTGGCCGAATGTCCGCCGCACTCGACCGAACTGGGCGTGAAGACAACCGGAATTCCCCGGATCATGAAAACCAGCTTGGCCCCCTCGGCCAGATCCACATCCGCTTTCAAATGGAACAACCGTCCGGCAGGTTCCAACGGCAGAGTCTGATCGGCTTTCAAGGTTCGATTTGTCCAAGTATCCGGTGGCTGATGTAACAAGCCGATTTCCGCAATCGGCTTGCGAAATATGCGCAAGCCATCCGAAGTGCTGTGCAAGGTCAATTCGCAGGGAAAACTGATCTGCTGGTTGAAGGGCATGTCGGGAAAATCCGAGCCGCGCATCCAGGCGGTTTGGATGCGGCGACCGTCACCGGTGTCCGTATTGTGCCACGATTGGGTGGCGTAAAAATTAGGTCCGATATCACAGGGCCGGCGGCCGGTTTCTTCCTTGAACTCGGTGCCGTTGAAGGTGCCGATGGAATAATTGCCATTCCCTTGAATCAATACCCACTGCATCCGGCGGTGATCGCCGTCAATCGGAAGCTGAAAAAAATCCGGACATTCAAAACTGTCTTTAATCGGATGATGCTCATCCTGCCAGCTTAATAAATTTGTGGAGGTAAGAATGTGATATTGACCGTCGCCATACAGCATCATCACCCAATGTTTTCCCGGCGCATACCAGAACACTTTGGGATCGCGTTCCGTATGCACTAAAACCGGATTCTTCGCATAGTGTGTCCAACTCCGTCCGTGATCCAGACTGTAGGCGATGCACTGGCTCCGATTGTCCCAACGCGGATAAAACGCAATCATCGCCGGATTCTTTTTGTCGGACGCCAAACCGGAGGTGTTGTCATAATCGATCACGCAAGTGCCGGACTGATCGCCACTGCCCGCCTGCTCCTCCCAAAACGCGGGCGGTAATTCGGTCCAGTGGACGAGATCGCGGCTCACCGCATGAATCCAGCATTTGGCCCAGCGCTGCGCAAAGAGATGATACTCGCCGTCGTAATAAATCAGGCCGTTCAGATCATTGACCCAACCTTCCTGCTGCATGCCGGGATTCAGACGATCCATGGTCCACTGGCGCGCGGTGAAATGAAATTGCGGACGCAACGCCTCATGGTAAAGCGGCCCGGTTGCCACCGGCAAACGCTCAGGCGAATCCGTCTGCACAATGTCATCGACATTAACGTGGCCCCAATCGCCCATGGCGGCATCCCTGATCTGGATTTGCGCCTTTTGGCCTTGCCACCGGCTGACCTCCCAACTGGTCGGCACCAGACGGTCGCTTCGCCAGCCGGTCGCGCTTTTTACCACGCGGCCATCCACCAGCAAATCGAGGCAGGTATCGTGCTCGTAATCGCCACCGCCAATCCGGAATGCGATGTATTTCCTCGCGATCTTGAATGGCGGCGAAGTAAGCGTTCCGGTGGGTTTGTCGCCCTCCATCTCACTGCTGGCCACCGCGTCGTCCGGCGCATTTTCAATTTCCAATTTCGGCAACATCTCACCCCGGGCAGGACCGGAATCAAAGGCGGTGCCGGTGGTTTTCCAGTCACCATAGCCGGGGACGTTGAATTGGCTGATCGCCAAATCCTTCGCCCCACCGGGCGAAGTCGCCAGCGATGAAATCGCCAGACTGAACAGACAAAATGTTGGAATAATTTTCATGGCATCGTCATGGGCGAATCAAGCAATGCGCTGTTGCATTTTGGCGCTGCTCTGAACCGCCGCATTCAGTTGGGCCAGTCCCTTTTCAAAGTCGCGTCCCACCCTGTCTTCGCAATTTACGAACAGGCTGAACGCCTTGCTCATGAAATCATTGCGCCCAAACATGCTCCACGTTACCACCGTTTTTGAGGCTTCTGACTTCAACATAAATTCAGCGGTGTTGGTGGCTTTGAATGGCTTTAAGAATTCCAATTTGAATTTGACCCATTGATTTGGGTTGCTCTCGGTGAGAGTCATGCTCCCTTCTCCAATCTTTTTGTTTCCCGACCATCGCATGATGGCCCCCGCGCCTTCGGCTGGTCCTTCAAAAGTAAACCTAGCGTTGGGGGCCAATTTTGCCCACGGCGACCAGTTTTCCCAGCGGCCCAAATGATTGATGTGTGGGAAGACGTTTTCCGCAGGCGAATCAATGGTGGTCGCTTGCGCAACGCAAAATTCATCCGGCCTGCCCGCGATCAGCACGCACAACAGCAATAGGATTAAAAGAAAGGCAAAGAATATGGGGAACATGGTGGTCTTCTGATTAAAGTCATTTTAACAATGCCGCAAATTGTTTTCGCGCATCCCAAAACAGATACAGCGCGCAGACCATGATGATGTCCAGCATCGGATTAAGCAATCCGTGTCCGCGCGTAATGAAAGTGTGAAAAGCAATGATGTTTATAATCACCGGACCGAGCAGCAAAAGCCCAAAATTGCGTGTGCGGGGAAACATTACCAGAATGCCGCCGGTGAGTTCAAACGTCTTTACGAAATCCAAGTAGCCCGTCGGGCCAAACGCGGCCATGAAATGCGCTATCGGCGAGCCGACGGGGAAGTTGGGTTTCGGTCCCAGTTTGAGGAAATACATCCCGCTGGCGAAAACAAACATTAAGCCAAGAATGATGCTGGCGGCAATCGCGAGGCGTTTTTTCATATAAAAATCCCGAAATCATTTACCGCCCGCCCCGGCCCCGATCAGCAACGGTTCCGTGCCGGGAACCGCACCATCCGCCGTCGTCGGCCCGGGCGGGACGTTCATTGCCGCCGCGGCAGCGGACAACGGGACGCGGCTTTGACGCAGGCTGATTCCGGATTGTTTCCGGCAATGTCGAATGGCGCGTTTCGATTTCATTCAACTCCTTGTCCACAGTCGCGTGACGGTAATCCGGGATTGTGCTTAATCGGCCGCCCACGCCAGCGGATTCGTTATAATGGTTCAGTCTCTTGGTGGCGATCTTTCAAGGGTGGTGTCAGTCTGTGTGATCTGGCTGGCGGATGCGAGTGCAGACTGACGGTCAACCCGCGTCTCGGTGGCCGTTGGGCATTCGCCAGCCACAGACCGCACTTCGATCTTGGCCCCATACGGCAGGCCCGGACATTGCTGCGCAATGGCGATGGCTTTATCCAAGTCCGCAACGCGGCGGAGAAAATAACCGCCTACGACTTCCTTGGACTCGGCGAAAGGGCCGTCCGTGACGTTGCGCCTATTCTTGCCGGAACCAAACACGCCGGTGCGGGCCAGCGCCTGGCCGCCTTTGGCCTTGCCCGCGTCCTGCGAGCGGCGGGCCGCCGTTTCGTGGAACCGGCGCGTTTCCAGCTCCATGCTTTCGGCGGCGCGCTGCACGGCCTTCAAGCCGAGTGGCCGCACCAGCCAGACCGATCGCCGGGTGACGAAGCCGCGCACATCTTGCCGCTGGATCAGCGGCCCATGGTCGCCAAAGCGGGCTTTGAAGAGTTCGAGCAGCCGGTGCCGATGGCTATCTTCGTCCTGTCGCATGGCCCGGAATTTATCCGCCGGCTGCGGATAATTTTCCTGCAATCCATCGGCAAAATCCTCGTAAATCCGCGCGTCCTCCTCTTCCCGCGAAATGGCCAGCGCGAGCGCTTCACGTTCGGTGAGACTGTCGAAGTTTTTCATGGCAGGCATGGTCGAAATAGGCTTCCAAAATTCAACTCAAACCATGATCTCCGCGCTGCCAGGCGTGAGGAAAAAATGGTTGGCATCCGATTGGCACTGGGTCGGCAAAAGATTTTCTTTGTCACGTGTGCAATTTGACGAGATCAATTATCCTTTCCGAAAAATTTAACCGGCGCAGCCATGTTTTTGCAAAAAATTCCACCACCGCCTGCCGTCAGAATATTCCTGGTGATCTTCGTTTTGGGGTTGGCCATTTTCCCCGCCTCCTGCACGTCGCCGAAAAGCAGTGTCACGCCATCGACTGCCGGATCGAAACCCTCAAAAGCGCAACAACTGTTGATTCAGCGTGGATACGGCATGTTTCTGCATTTTGGCATCAATACGTTCAACCAGACGGAATGGTCGGACGGCACTTTGCCCGTTTCATCTTACCACCCGACGCATTTGGACTGCGACCAGTGGATTGCCACGGCCAAGGAAGCCGGTTTTCGCCATGTGGTGCTGGTCACCAAGCATCATGACGGGTTTTGTCTGTGGCCTTCAGCTTACACGGATTATTCGGTGAAATCCGCGCCGGTGAAAACGGATGTGGTTCGCGCGGTTGCCGATGCCTGCAAAAAATACCATGTGCAACTGGGCTTGTATTATTCGCTCTGGGACCGACATGAGCCTTCGTATAAAAGCGCCCAATTCACCAACTACCTTGGCTACATGAAAAATCAGTTGCGCGAGCTGCTGACGAATTACGGTCCCGTTTGCGAACTTTGGTTTGACGGCGGCTGGGATAAACCGCCGGAGGATTGGGATGTCCCCGGTCTCTACGCGTTCGTCAAAGCACTGCAACCCAACTGTGCGGTGACGATCAATAATACCATCTGCCCGCAGGATAAAGACGGCGTGGTTCTGCCGCTGAATTTTCAGGAAGGAGATCGCATCCGCTATTTCCCCGTCGATTTTCGCACACAAGATCCCAGCCTCGTGTGCTGGGACGATCCCAAGTTCTATGCGCATGACGGAGAACTTTACTACCTGCCATTCGAACACACGCTTTGTTTGTCCGACCGCTGGAATTGGTTCCAGAAAAAGAATGTCACGCCCGCCCGATCGGTGGATGAACTGCAAGAATTGTTTTATTGGTGCACCGCGCACGACAATGTGCTGTTGATCAATGTTCCGCCGGATCAAACGGGACGTCTGCGGGAAAACGAACGTCAACGCATCCTGGAACTTGCCGATCGTCTGGGCATTCGCGGCGGTCGAAAGCCGCTGCCCGCCGGGCCGGTCAATCTGGCGCTGCAACAAAAGGTGATGGCGTCCAGCAGCGCTCCCGGCCATGCAGCGGAGGAGGCTGTGGACACCAGTTTGGAAACTGCCTGGTTGGCCACCGAAAATACCGCCAGCATGGAAATTGATTTTGCCCATCCAGTTCAATTTGATCGGGTTGCCTTGATGGAATATGCGGACATGAAAGAACTCGGCGATGGTTTTTCACTTCACCGCGCTTTCCGGGTGAAGCAATTCAACCTGGAAGCGTCGGACGGCCAAACCTGGCGCCGCATTTACAGCGGCTCAACCATTGGCCCGTGTCTGAGCATCCGGTTCAAGCAGCCTCAGACCGCGCAAAAAATCAGGATCAACATCCTCGATGCTTCGCAACCGCCGGGTTTGTATCAATTCGAGGTCAATGACACCCGCACCAAGCACATCCGCTGAAGACAGTTTCGGCTGGAAATCTAGCCGTCATCCAACGTTTAATTTACCCATGCTGTTTGCCGTTACTTGTTATTTATGGACCTGACCCAGCTTGGTTGGAATGCCGCTCGCGAAGATCAGTTCGCACCGCACCGCGCCAAAGGTCTCGTGCCCGCTCGCGTGGCCGTGGAGGACAAGCATTACTACCGCGTCTGGACGGCGGATGCCGAACTCATCGCGCAAGTCACCGGCAAAATCATACACGAAGCGCGTGGCAATCATTCCAAGCTGCCAAAAGTTGGCGATTGGGTGGCCGTCAAAATTCCGGCGAACGAGGAGAAAGCCACGATTCACGCCGTGCTGCCGCGGATGACGCAGATCACCCGTAAGAACAGCGGTCGCGACACCACCGCCCAGGTGCTGGCGACAAATCTGGAAACCATTTTTCTCATCCACGCCGCCGACATCAGCTTCAATGCCGCCCGCCTGGAACGCATGCTCGTCATGGCGCACGACAGCGGCGCGCGCCCCGTGGTGGTGTTGAACAAAATCGATGTGTGCGATGATCTCGACGCCTTGCTGGCCGAGGCCCAACGCCTCGCGGCGGATGCCCCGGTGTTTCCCGTTTGTGCCATTACTGGCCGCGGTGTTAAAAAACTCGCCGCCGAAATCAAACCCGGCGACACCGTCGCGTTCATCGGCATCTCCGGCGTTGGTAAATCCAGCCTCATCAACCGGCTGTATGGCGATGAACTCATGCCCACCATTGAAGTCCGCGAACAGGATGCCAAAGGCCGTCACACCACCACCTGGCGCGAGATGATCTTTCTGCCGAAAGGCGGCGTGGTGATCGACACGCCCGGCATGCGGGAATTTCACCTGTGGGATCTGGCCGGTCCCGGCACGCGTGAAACGTTTCCTGAAATCGAGGCGCTTGCGTTGAACTGCCATTTTCGCGATTGCACCCACACCCAAGAGAAGGATTGCGCCGTGCTCACTGAATTAAACGCGGGCAAAATTCCGCGCGACCGCTATGAAAGTTTTGTGAAGCTGCAACGCGAACTTGCCTACCTTCGCGAAGCCGGAAAACGCGCCGGCTGGCAAAGTCGCCGTAAAAGCGACCGCGTGGCGCATCGCTCCTTCAACAAGGCCGTTACCCACCACAAAAGCCGGCGATGAATCACCGTTTACCTGATGGTCGCCATCCTGCACAAGCAGTTGAACCTGCCCGGAACACTGCACCGAACTTTGCAGCTTTTGAGTGTTCATCCTTTTGAAAAAGTGCCTTTGCATGAGCTGTTTACAGAAGTCGAGTTCAAACTGCCGTCAGCCAATAATGCCAACCAACTATTGCTGTTGGACTTATAGCCGGACGGGCGTGATAGCGTTTATTAAAAAGATATTCCAAATCACTACTGTCCGGTTTAGAAGCCCAGTAAACATTGGTGATTTTGCGGGTTGGACGGTGGCGGCGGGAGTGAGAGCTGAGAAAGAGCCTGTAAAATTGGC
>JAKALA010000106.1 GCA_021813325.1 bacterium
TTCCGATCTGTAACCACCCACCCACTGTGTCCAGCTAACCGGCTGGCTGATGATTATAGGAATCTGTGCCAGCAATAATCTTGGCATAAATCCAAAACCTAATATGGCTAGAAATAGGGTTCTCATGCTTTATTCACTTTTCAGCTTTTTACACCCGCCCAAATATATCCGGCAATATGCTTCAGCGCTGCCCATCGTTCAATAAGGGTGATTCAGCAGGAGTTTGTCATGCCGTCCGACCAGCGCAAGCGGCAAACGGTGAGCGTCGATTTCCTGTTGCGAGTGTTCCAAGATAAGGCGTTGGGCCGCTTGCAACGCCTCCGACAACTTTTGAGTCAGCTTGTCGAGTCGCATATGGCTTAATGAATTAATCCGAAATTCAGCGGCGTCAAGTCCGGGGAAAGTCAAAGCTGAACGACAATAGTATCTTGCAGGCAAATCAGCGTTTTGAAATCATGGGTCTCATCAGAATCAACCCGACAACGCATGAACAACACGTCGCAGCCAGCTCCTAGGGAACTTAATTTCTCTCCGTCCACGAATAACTCCTTTGCCGCCGGTGCCAGACAGTGGTTCAACCTGCTTCGGCTGCCGGGTGATCTGCTGGCGAACGCGGCCATTGTCTGCGGCAACAAGCGGGGCCTTAGAAATATCGAGCACCGGCTCAAATTCATGTCCCGATGTCTGACGACGCCGCGATTGACGCAGGATTGGTTCGCGTTGTGGCAGGCGCCGAAGCTGGCACCGCTGGTTCAAAGCCATCCGCGCGTGCTGTTGAAATTGCAACGGCGGTATTTGCGAAAAGGGATCAATGCCCGCGCTCGGTGGAAAATTTTGCAGCAGCATTATGGTTTTGCCTTGGAACATTTTTCCGCCGCGGCGTTGAGGGAAATTTTCGCCGCGCCGGGCGCCTTGCTCGCGGAAATGCCGGTGGCGGACGTCGGACGTTTTAGTGTGCGGTTATTTTATAACGATCTTTATGAAAAAGAAGGCGATCTATCGTTGATCTTTTACGATGAACAAGTCCGGGAGCGGGCCTTTGTCTTGACGTTTTGCGTGACCTCCGGCCAACCGGGGCAGCGGGAAATTTTCATCGGTGGACTCCAAGGATTCCAGGTTGCCAACAAGCGCGAATCCGTAGTGGCTGTCACCCGCGGGATGTTTGGCCTGCGGCCCAAGGCGCTACTTTTCTTTGCGCTCCAAGAACTCGCCGCCCAATGGAAGGTCCAGCACCTTTACGCGGTGAGTAATAAAACTCGGATTCAGTCTAAAAAGTATGTCGCCATTAATGCCGACTATGACCAGTTTTGGATTGAGTCGGGCGGCCAACTGAACGCCGATGGTGTTTTTATTATGCCGCGCGAGTTTGCACCGCGCGATTTGCAAACCATTCGGCCCAACAAACGCACCCTGTATCGCCGCCGCTACGAAATGCTCGGCGCTCTCAGTGAAGCGATCAAAAGAAACCTGGTTTACATGGGCGTCCAGCGATCCCATTTTGCCGCCGGTCAAACCTGAACATCCGCGCGGGATTTTCTCGTTGCGGACGTGTTTCTTCAGCGCTTGAAATTCGGCTACGGACGGCCCCGCAGCGAGCGCCTGTGATTTCTGAGTCAGCTTGTCAAGTTGCATAGGGCTTAATGAATTAAGCCGAAATTCAGCAACATCAAGTCCGGCAAAATACTCCCTGCCCAAAGCCCTCCAAGCGGACACCAAAAATCGCCGCAGCAAAGACAAGTGTTGAGCATGATTTTCATTTGCCCGTTTTGCGTTTTATTTGATAATGAGCCGCCAAATCAAAAACAAGCATGGCCAGACTTGTCGTCATCAACCGATCTGTTGCGGGTTCAGTTCATGAACTCGGCGAGATCTGGACGACCGTCGGTCGCGCGGATGGCAATATGTTCCAGATTTTGGAAGGTTCCATATCAGGACGCCATTGCGAGGTGCGCCTGAAAGGCCATGAACTGGCCATCCGCGATTTGCTTTCCACAAACGGAACGTTTATTGACGGCAAAAAAATTTCAGAAGGCGTTCTGAAACCGGGCCAAAGTCTGCGGCTGGGCGATGTGGAACTGCGTTTTGAAATCGCCCTTGCCGCCGGCAGCGTGGCAAATCCGGCCCCAGCCGCGAGCGGCCCACCCGTCAATGCCCCGGCGAAAGCGGCTTCCAGCCCGGAGTCCGGCGATGGCGCGGGCAAAAAATTCAACATTTTGCTGGTGGACGACAGCCTGGCATTTTTGGAATTGTTCGCCAGCCTCTGCGCGGAATATTCAAACCAGACCTGGCAGATCGACACGGCTTCATCCGCCGATCGGGCGCTGGCCGTGCTGCGAGACAAGACCACGGACTTGATCATTCTCGATGTCGGCATGCCCATGCTGGATGGACTCCAATTGTTGAACATCATCAACCGCCGCTATCCCGGAACCAAAGTGGCCGTCATGACCGGCAACGCCACGGAAGACAAACGCGCCGACGCGCTGGCCAAAGGCGCGGAAATTTTCCTGGAAAAACCGGTTGCGCCGGAAGGCATGCGCTCGGCCTTCAACGTGCTGAATGAACTGGTTTCGTGGACGCGCGACGGGTTTACCGGCGCGTTGCGGCACGTTGGCTTGCAGGAAATCATCCAGATGGAATGCAATGGCCGTCATTCTTCCATTTTGGAAATCCGCAACCCGGAGGTGAGCGGGAAAATTTACATCGACGCGGGTGTGATCACGCACGCCTCGGTGGGCGATCTGGCGGGCGAACCGGCTTTTTACCGGTTGCTGTCATTGCGCGGCGGGCATTTTCAGGTGAAGGCGTTCAAGGCGCCGCCGCAGCGCACGATTGAAAGCCGCTGGGAATTTTTGCTGATGGACGCCGCCCGCGCCACCGACGAGGAAACCGGCATGCTCACCAAGGCGGCCGCCAGCAAGGCTTCCGCTCCGCCACCGCCGGACAAGCCCGCGACGGATCCAAACAGCGAATTCGTGGTCGTGGCGACTTACGACGGCAAATGGAAACCGGAAACCGGCGGGAAGTGACTTTTTCATGCTCCAAAAAGTTCAAACCAAATCCCTCAAATCGGATGGCGCCAGTTTTGCCATCGTCGCTTCAAAATACAACGCCCGCTATGTGGACGCCATGCTCCGCGCGGCGAAGGCGGAAATTCTCCGCGCCGGCGGAAAAGTCCGCGTCATCCGCGTGCCCGGCGCCTATGAAATTCCCGTGGTGGCTGCGCGCCTGGCCCGCACGGGCAAGTGTTCCGCCATACTCTGCCTGGGCGTCATTTTACGCGGTGCCACCACGCACGCCCAGCACATCGGCGAGGCGGTGAGCAACGCGCTGGCGCAAATCCAGGTTCAGCACGAGATGCCGGTGATCCACGAAGTTCTTTTGCTGGAAAATGAACCGCAGGCGCAGGAACGGTGTCTGAACAAAAAACATAATCGCGGCACGGAAGCCGCCCAAACCGCGCTGGAAATGGCACGGGTCATGGCTGGCTTGTGAAGCGTTTCACAATCACCTTGCCGGCCGGCGGGACGAATGCTAGATTCAGCAGACTTATGACAATTATGAAAAAAACAGCCCTGTTGCTCGCGTTGGGAATACTTGCCACCACGCAGATGGTGAAGGCGGCGGATATCGCCGGTTTCATCAATTTGAAAGGCACCCCGCCCGCCGCGAGAGAAATCACCCCCATCAAGGACGACCCGAATTGCGCCGCGCTGTATCCGGGCGCCCTGCCCAAAACGACGTTTTATGTGGTGGGGCCAAACGGCGGGCTGGCTGACGTGGTGGTTTACCTGAAGGGAATCTCCGGAAAATCCACCGGCGCCAGCGCCCCGCCGGTTGTGCTGGATCAAAAAGGCGCGCTCTACAGCCCGCAAATCCTCGCGATCCAGACCGGTCAAAAATTACTGGTAAAAAATTCCGATCCGTTCGTGCATAATGTGCATACGAAGCCGACTGAAAACCCTGAATCCAACCAGGTGCAAATGCCGGGCAGTCCCGACCTGACCTATACCTTTGACAAACCGGAAATGTTTTTGAAATTCCAGTGCGACGTTCATCCCTGGATGTTTGCGTGGGTCAGCGTGTTCGATCATCCGTATTTTGCCATCAGCGGCAAAGATGGCAAATTCGTGATCAAGAATGTGCCGCCCGGCAAATACACGCTGGAAGCCACCCACCGCAAACTGGGCACGCAAACCGCTGAAATTGAAGTTAAAGACAGCGGAGCCGAACAGAATTTCACATTTGAAGTCAAGTAAGACAGTGATTCCCGGCGACCGCTGCGTGACACGTTTGCGCAGCGGTTGTTTTTTAAACATGAACAACCCCAAATACCATTCTTCGCTCTTTTGGTTTGCCGTCATCAACGCCTTTGCCACGTTCCTGCTCATCGGACTGGGAGGGCTGGTTACCAGCCATGAAGCCGGCATGTCCGTGCCGGACTGGCCGACCAGCTATGGCTACAACATGTTCGCATTGCCCTTCAAATTCTGGCAGGGGCTGGCCTTTTTCGAACACACCCACCGCCTGCTGGCCTCGGTGGTTGGCTTTTTAACTACGATCCTAGCGGTCTGGCTCTGGCTCAAAGACCACCGCAAATGGATGCATTGGCTCGGAATCACGGCCTTTCTGCTGGTCATCGTCCAGGGCATTCTGGGCGGATTACGCGTCCGTCTGCAAATGGATGATCTGGGCATCCCGCATGGCGCCATCGCGCAAGTATTCCTGGTGTTGACCTGTGCCATCGCGCTGTTCACCAGCCGCTGGTGGCACGGCACGGAAACGGAACCGCAGCAAACCGTCCCCCGCGGGCTGCGCAGCCACGTGCTGTTCGTCACGATCTTGATTTTCATCCAACTCATCATCGCCGCCACCATGCGGCATCAACACGCCGGTCTCGCGATTTGGGACTTTCCCCTGGCGCACGGAAAAATCTGGCCGGATACAAGCCCGGCAGCCATTGCCGAATATAACGCGCACCGGCCCCCCGGAATCTTGGGCAATCCGATCGCGGCATTTGAAGTCAACCTGCAAATGATCCACCGCCTGGTTGCTTACGCGCTCTTTCTCGGCGTATTGGCGGTGCCGTTCATGGCCCGCAAGCGGCTGGGCGGAGCGGATGGGCTGACAAAATTCGCCTGGTTTTGGCTGGCCTTGATCAGCGTGCAAATCGGCCTGGGCGCCTGGACGATCTGGTCCAACAAAGCGGCCGACATCACCACACTCCACGTCATGGGCGGAGCCTTATCGCTGCTCACCGGCGCGCTGTGGTGGCTGGTGGCGACCCGGCGCCATCAAATGGCGGAACATAAGTAGTTTTACCTAATAAAATTAAGGGAACTCCCGAGATGATTTCATCGCAAACGCGGTTGACATATTTTGTCTTTGCATGACAAAATAGGATGAATTAGGCGTTATACTAACCGCCACCCAGCTTAAAAGAATGAAATTGTCGGCAGAAGCATGCAACTCCTCGGCCATTGCGGAAAAAAGCCGGACCTCGGTCCTGGCTGATCTGGTTAAGGCCCGTTTAACCGCGCTGGTCTTGCTCACCACATTTGTTGGATTCTTCCTTGGCGAACAAGGCCCGGTAAATTTCCTGCTCATGTTTCACGTGCTTTTCGGCACTGGGCTGGTGGCATCGGGTGCCGCCGCGTTGAACCAGTTGTTGGAGCGCGACTTTGATGCCCGGATGCGCCGCACGGCCGGACGTCCCCTGCCCTCCGGCCGGCTGCAACCGGCGACGGTGGCCATCTTTGGAGGCGTCACTTCGGTGCTGGGGCTGGTTTATTTGGCGGTCGCGGTCAACCTGCTCACGAGCGTGGTCGGAGCCGTCACTTCGATCAGCTATTTGTTCATTTACACCCCGCTGAAACGGATGACCTGGTTGAACACGCTGGTCGGCGCCATTCCCGGCGCCTTGCCACCGTTGATGGGCTGGACGGCGGCCCGGAACGAATTGAGCGGCCAGGGCTGGGCTTTGTTCGCCATTTTGGCGTTCTGGCAAATCCCGCATTTCATGGCCATTGCCTGGTTGTATCGTGAAGAATACGCCAAAGCCGGCTTCGTCATGCTACCCAATATCGACCCCAATGGCAGCCGCACGGCGCACCAATCCGTCAGCAATACCCTGGCATTGCTGCTGGCCAGCCTGTGTCCGTTTGCCTTCGGATTAAACGGGCGATTTTATCTGGCCATGGCCATGGTGCTTGGCGCGGGCTATTTCTGGTTTGCCGTGCGATTTGCCCGGCAACTAACGATTCAGCGCGCCCGGCAACTCTTTTTGGCTTCCATCATTTATCTGCCGCTGCTCATCGTGGCCCTGGTTGGCAACAAATTGAAATAATTGATTATGCAGGCAAACATTCAACAATTTCCGCCATCCCGTGAAGCAACCGCTCATGATCCCGCTGGTCATGGCCTAGACCAGCATGCCCATCACGCGCATCCCGAACCGGGCTTCTGGCAAAAATACGTTTTCTCCACGGACCACAAGGTCATTGGCATTCAATACGGCATCATGTCGCTCAGCTTCATGCTGTTCGGGTTCTTCCTTATGCTCCTCATGCGCTGGCAAATTGCGCATCCGGGCGTGCCGGTGCCCGTGTTTGGGCCACTGTTGGAGAAGATCCTCGGGCAACCGGCGGCAAATGGGGCCATCTCTCCCGATCTCTACAACTCTTTTGGTGCCATGCACGGGACCATCATGATCTTCTTGGGAGTGGTGCCGCTGGCTTTTGCCGCGTTTGGCAATTACGTGACGCCGCTGATGATCGGCGCGCCAGACATGGCGTTTCCGCGCTTGAACATGGCCAGCTTTCACTCGTTCTTTCTCGGCGGCGTGGTCATGCTGGTCAGTTTTTTTATTCCTGGAGGTGCCGCCCAAGCGGGTTGGACCTCTTATTCTCCATTGGCCACCACCATTCCCACGCATGGCCAGGCCTTCTGGCTGGTGGGCATGGTTTTGTTGATAACCTCGTCATTGTTGGGCGCGGTTAATTTCATTGCCACCATCATCCAGCTCCGGGCTCCGGGCATGACTTGGATGCGAATGCCGTTTTTTGTTTGGGCACAGTTTGTCACTGCCTTCATTCTGTTGCTGGCGTTCCCGCCGTTGGAAGCAGCCGGCATCATGCAATTGATGGACAATGTGGCGCATACCAGTTTCTTCCTCCCAACCGGTCTGGCAGTGGGTGGCCGGCTGGCTGATGTCAGCGGCGGCGGCAGCCCGCTGTTGTGGCAGCACTTGTTTTGGTTTCTCGGTCACCCGGAAGTTTACGTGCTGATTTTACCGGCGATGGGCATTGTGGCGGAAGTCATTGCCAACAACACGCGCAAGCCCATTTGGGGATACAAATCCCTAGTTTATTCAGCGTTATTTGTGGGTTTCCTCTCGTTCATTGTTTGGGCGCACCACATGTATATGACGGGCATGGGCCAAAAAATCGCGACCTTCAGA
>JAKALA010000048.1 GCA_021813325.1 bacterium
CCGCCTATGGGAGAAAATCCTCAGCCCTTTTCCCAACTGCAATGCAGTCGAAAATCGCCCGGCATTCACCAGCTAAATCAGCATGAAAAATCAATCTCTATTGCAGCGTTCGAGGGCCAACGCGCCGGAACTCGCCGCAGATGCCGGCGAAGTCGAATGGCCAATTACCCGTCGGCGGTGTTGGTGGCGCAAGTTTGCCGATTCCGCGAGCCAAGCGCTCGCAACCATGGCCGATCCGGCGGAACGGCGCGTTCAGGAGCAGGAATTTCTGCAGACGTTGGCGCGTGTGCGGCGGCAGAATTATCTGGCTGGCAAACTCGCTCTCGATAGGGAAGGCCGGGAACGGGAGCGGGTGAAAACGCAGCGGGATGACCAGATCCGGAGGCAGTTTGCGAAAGAATATGAACCCATGGGCCGTCAATTCAATCACTTATTCATGGCCGATTCGTTTGCCAGCCCGGATTTTAGCTCACAATTGATGGCGTGCCACCATGCTGAATCACTGTTGCGGGATGCGATGCTTGCCCCCTCGGCGCCGCCGGTTCCTGCCTGTGTGAAAATCACCCATCAAACGGAATCAAGGCGAATCAAACTCAATTTGTGTCGTTGAGCATTCGTGTCGCGCCGAAAAACACTTATTTCCGCCGGGAAAACCTTGTGAATAACTCGCCATCAATTGGCTTCATCCAATCAATTTTGAACGCTTTTGATTGCGCCAGCCGCTTGCATCCGACTCCTTCGGCAAGGGTTGGCGCCGCTTTGCCGCCAAAAATTTGGGGGCAGATGGTGAGGTTTATTTCATCCACCAAGTCGGCCCGGAACAGGGCTTCATTCAGATCTCCCCCCCCTTCGCCCAGGAGCCGTAGGATGTTCCATTTGGCCCGGAGCCATTCCAAGGCGAGGCGGAAATTGATTTCCTTCCGCCCGCAGATTTTGACTTCGTCGGCCAGTTTCTGAAGCTGTCTCAGCCGGCTCGCTGAAGCCCGTGCGGTGGTCAGGATGATGATGGGCGAGAACCGGGTTTGAAATATTTTTGCCGCCGGATCAATCGACCCGCTGCCGCTCACCACGATGCGAGCCGGATGCTCGGCGAGATGATGCTTGAGCCGGCAACGACGGAATTTCTCGCCGCCGTTATCCAAAATGCTCTCCGAGATTTCCACCGTCCGCGCACCGCACATCACCGCATCCGCCGTGGCTCGAAGTTCGTAAAGATGGGCCAAATCCCGCTTGCTGCCGAAGGCATGAACCGACCGGTTGGCGGTGGCGATTTTCCCGTCAGCCGTCATCGCCATGTTGACGAAAACGAAGGGTAGTTTTCCGCGGTTGTTTTTCATGGTCAGGTCACAAAATTAGCATGGCGTCGCCATAACTGAAGAACCGGTAACGCTCGCGAATGGCTGCTTGATACGCCGACAAAATCAACTCGCGTCCGCCGTGTTTTTCGCCCGGCGCGGCGAAGGCGCTGACGAGCATGAGCAAGGTGGATTCCGGCAGATGAAAATTGGTGAGCAGCGCGTCCACGATTTTAAATTCCGCCGGCGGACAAATGAAGATGTCGGTTTTACCCGCATAAACCTTGAGTTTTCCGGCGTTCAGCCGCGCCACGGTTTCCAGCGCGCGCGTTGCGGTGGTGCCCACGGCGATGACCCGGTGGCCGGATTTTTTTGACTCGTTTATCGCCTCGACGGTTGCGGAGCTGATTTCAAAACGCTCGGAATGCATCTTGTGATCGACGACGTTTTCCACTTTTACCGGCAGGAAAGTTCCCGCGCCAACGTGCAAGGTGAGGAAGGCAATTTTAACGCCGCGCCCGCGAATTTTTTGGAGCATTTCCGGCGTGAAATGCAACCCCGCTGTGGGGGCGGCCACCGACCCGGCGGGTTCCGAAAAAACGGTCTGATAACGCTCCCGATCTTCGGTTTTTTCCACAGGCCGTTCAATGTAAGGCGGCAAGGGCAATTCACCCAACTTGTCAAGCTCGTTGAATAAATTTTCCGGGCTGGAAAAGCGCAAACGCCGATGGCCTTCGTCGTTCGTGGCGATGACGGTTGCCAGAATCTTGGCGCCTCGACCACTTTTGTCTTGCAATTGAATCTGGGTTCCGATTTTGGCTCTTTTCCCGGGGCGCATCATTGCCCACCAGTCGTTCGGGCCGCATTCTTCGAGCAGTAAAATCTCAAATTGACCATCGGTTTTGACATTTTTGCCGTGCAACCGGGCGGGGATCACCCGGGAGTTGTTAAGCACCAAAGTATCGCCCGGAACCAGAAACTCCAAAAAGTCCGGAAACTGGCGATGCTCCCATTTTTGAGTTCTCCGATTAACGACGAGGAGGCGCGAACCGTCCCGGCGGGGAGCAGGTTGTTGGGCAATCAACTCCGGCGGCAGATCAAAACGAAAGTCGGCAGTTCGCATTGGCCATAGCGTAACGAAAGCGGCCTTGGGCTGACAATTCACAACCCCGGCAAATTGTGAATAACTTTTGAATAATTAACGGTTTCGGAACCCGAAATCCATTGACAAAAGTGGGGCAAAGTGGGTAATAATGGAGCGTTGTGGGTCACTTTTGCCGTTTTGGCAATCGTGGTGAATAAAATGAGCGATGTCAAAACAGTCTCGCGGACTTACTACAATTCCTGCTATCAGCACGGGATTGATGAGAAGCGGCGTGTGCAGATCCCGGCAAAGTGGCGTCCCGAAGAGTCGGGGACCGAATTGACCGTGGTTTTGTGGCCCAAGCACCCGATTGGAACCTGTTTGCGGGTGTTGCCGCCGAAAAAGATGGAGAAACTCATGGCGGACATTGATGCCATGCCCAACAGCGATCCCAGCAAGGTGGTGCTCAAGCGGCGGATCGGCAGCGGGTCCACGCAGGTCACGCTCGATAAATCGGGCCGGATTTGTATTCCGGACGACATGGCGCGGCAGGCGGACATCAAAGACGAGGTGCTGCTGGTGGGTTTGCTGGATCGTTTTGAAATTTGGAATCCAGATCTTTACGAGAAGGTGAAGGCGGCGGACGAAGTGCTCGCGGCCAAAGCTTTCGAACTGATGGAATAACTATGAATCTTGGAAAACTACTTGGCGCAGGCAAAAGTTTTTTTGGCGGTCGCGGCAACGTGGCCTACCGGGAAAACAAGAACGTCTATTTGCCGAAGTTCAACTCGGATAAGAATCCCTTCGCCGGCAAAAAGGAAAGTTCTGAAGAGACCGCCAAGCCGGCGGCAACCGCAAAGGTTTCGAGGCTGGTCTCCGCTTCGTCCGGTCCAGCCCCGGCACAAACGTCGGCTCGTCCGACGCGCGCTTTGGCTTGGACGGATCGGTTGAATCCGTTTCGTCCTTCCGAGCCGGTCGCACCCTTGATGGTGAATGCGGTTCAAACGGAGCTTTCTTTGGATGCGGTAAAAGTCATCCATAACGACCTGTCTGATGCGGATATTGAAGTGGTTCCCGTGAAATCAAACACCGGCGCGGGCGCCGAAGTTCCGGTTTTGCCGCCGGCGCGGCGTTCCTGGGAATTTATGGGCGAACGGTTGGCGAGCGCTCGTTGACATGCGCAGTGCCCAAATTCATTCACAAATCAGTGATGGCGGCGGAGGTGTTGGACGCCCTGAAGCCGCGTCCGACCGGTCGTTACGCCGACGGGACGCTCGGTGGAGCTGGTCACGCGGGGCGCATTCTAGCCGCGAGTTCGCCGACTGGATGGTTGTATGGGTGCGATCGCGATGGCGTCGCGGTTGAGAACGCCCAGGCCCGGTTAAACGCGCCGTTTGCGGGGCGATTTGAGATTCGGCGCGGAAATTTTTCGGAGCTGGCCGAATGGATTCCGGCGGAGAGTTGCGACGGTGTGTTGTTGGATTTGGGGGTTAGTTCGCCACAGTTGGACGAGGCGGAACGGGGGTTCAGCTTTCAACAGGACGGTCCGCTGGACATGCGGATGGACGACCGCCAGCCGTTGACGGCGGCGGATCTGGTCAATCAAGAGAGCGCTGAATCGCTGGCCAAGATTTTTTGGGAGTTGGGCGATGAGCGTGATTCGCGCCGGTTTGCCAAGGCCATTGTGCATGATCGGGCGTTGCAAAAATTTGCCACCACGCGGCAGTTGGCCGAATTGATCGAGCGCCTGGCGCCGCGCCAGGGCAGGAAGGCGCATCCGGCCACGAAAGTGTTTCAGGCGCTGCGCATCGCGGTGAACGATGAAATCGGTTCGCTGAGGCGCGGATTGGATGCGGCGGTCGCCATTTTAAAGCCGGGCGGACGGCTGGCGGTAATTACCTTTCACTCGCTTGAGGATCGCGTGGTGAAAGAGTTTGGCCGCGAGAAAAGCCGGGACTACACGTTTCCCGGCGCTGTGGATGTGCCGGAGTTGCGCCAACCGCGCATCCCGGAATTGAAGTGGGTTTCGCGCAAGGCGATTTTGCCCGGCGAAACCGAGTTGGCAGAAAACCCGCGCAGTCGCAGCGCGCAGTTGCGGGTGTTGGAAAAAATTTAAAGAGTTCACATGGCAAAGAATCGCAAAAATCAGGCGGCGGCGATCCGGTTTGGACCGGCGCTGAAGGCTTCGTTTTTATGCCTGCTTATTGGCGGCTCGGGCATCGGTTTTGTCTGGGAAAAAGGCCAGAATTACCAGTTGGGACAGCAGATTCACCAACGCGAAGTCCGGCTGAACCGGCTTCAGGCGGACAACAAACAGCTCGACGATCAAATCGCGTTCCTGCGTTCGCCGGTGATGCTGGATCGCCGGGTAAAAGAGTTGCAGCTCGGTCTTGCCCCCATGACACCGTTGCAGGTCGTGCGCCTGGTTGAACCAATCGCGCCGCCGCCGACCTCCAATCCGCCGCGCCAGTTGGTCCAACGGACTGGCAGCCGCCGGACGCCCTGAGAACTCATCGATTTCAGGCCGCCGCTCGTGACGCCGTTGGTTGAGGAACCGATCGCCACGGGCGGTTGGCCACACTTTCAAATGACCAATAAAAAGCAAATCCGTCGCGCTGCGCTTCTCCTTGCCTGCCTGGGGGCCGCGTTTGCCGGCCTGGGCTATCGCCTGGTGGATTTGCAAATTTTGTGTCATGACGAACTGCGCGAGCGCGCCGAGCAAAATACCCAGCGGGAAATTTGGCGGACGCCCCGGCGGGGGGATATTCTGGATGTGACCGGCAATATCCTGGCCACCAGCGTCCCGGTGAAAACCATCTGCGCCGATCCGTCGCTGATCGGGAACCTTCAGCCCGTGGTTGCCCATGCCCTCGCGCCGCTGCTGCAAATGAACGAGTCGGATCTGACCATCCGGCTGACGCCGCGGATCGGCCGCAATGACAAGGGCGAGACGGTCACCAACGGATTGCATTACGTGCGGCTGGCCAAAAATATTCCCGAAGACACCTGGCTGAAGATCGCCGCCACGATGAGCGATTTGACCTTCGGGATCGATGAAAAAAAACTGTCCCGGGACAACCGCGCATTTTTACGCAATCTCCGCGAGCACGCCGTATTTTCGGAGCCGGATCAAATGCGGGTGTATCCGAATGGCGCTCTGGCTTCACAAGTCATTGGCTTCCCCGGCAAGGAAGAAACGCCGGTGGGCGACCATGTCCTTGCGCAAATCGTGGGGCGCGACGGCATTGAACTGTCCCTGCAGAAGCAACTCAGCGGCGTGGCTGGCTGGAAGCTGACCGAAGTGGACCGCCGCCAACGCGAACTCGTCGCCCAACGCGATGAAGATGTTCATGCGCGCAATGGCCTCGATGTGGTGTTGACCATTGACGCCGCCGTGCAGCACATCGTGGAAACCGCCCTGGCGGAAGCGCTCCAAAAACACACGCCCAAAAGCATCACCGGCATCGTCATGCGACCGAGCACCGGCGAAATTCTGGCGCTGGCCTCGCTGCCGAACTACGACCCGAACCAGCCCAACACCATCACGCCGGAAACGCGCGACCGGGTCATTACCGACGTGATGGAGCCGGGTTCGACGTTCAAAATCGTGGTGGTTTCGGGCGCGTTGAATAATGGCGTGGTGAAGTTGACGGACCAGTTTGACTGCGAACACGGTCATTTTGCCTTTGCCGGCCGGGTTTTGCACGACGCGGAGCCGCACGGCATTTTGAACGTTGAAGAGATCATCACCAAATCCTCCAACATTGGCGCGGCGAAAATCGGTATCCAACTCGGGGCGCAAAACCTTTACGACTATGCCTGGAATTACGGCTTTGGCCAGCGCACGGGGATTCCGCTGCCGGGCGAGGCGCGCGGTTTTTTATATCCGGTGAAGGACTGGAGCAAAGTTTCCATTGCCCAGATTCCAATGGGACATGGCGTGGCGGTGACGCGGCTGCAGATGCTTTATGCGATGGGGGCCATTGCCAATGGTGGCTGGCTGATGCGGCCGATGATCGTGAACCGCCTCCAGGAACATGACGGCAGCGTGGTGCAACGTTACGCGCCGGAACGTATCCGCCAGGTCATCAGCCCGAAAGCGGACGCGGAAATCATCGAGGCGTTGAAGACCGTGCCCACCAAGCAAGGCACGGCGCCGGATGCGGCCCTGAAAAATTATGTGGTCGCCGGCAAAACCGGCACGGCGGAAAAGGTTGAGCACGGTGCCTATGTGCATGGCAAATATGTAGCGTCGTTCATCGGCTTTTTCCCGGCGGACAATCCGCAGTTGTGCATTTCAGTGGTGATGGACGAGCCGAAGGAAGGCTATTACGGCGGCCAGGTTTGCGGGCCGGTGTTTCGCGACATCGCGGAACGGTGCGCCAGCTACTTGAATATTCCGCCGGATGCCAATTTGGCCACCAATTCGCCGGCGCTGGCGGTGGAAAGCCGGCAGCATAAATTTTGAGTCATGAGCGAGTCACGTCCACAACTGTTCGGGATGCTGGCCGGTTTGTTTCTGGCGACCGGTTTGGTGTTTTCCTCCATGCTGGGCACCACGGCGTGGGGCAAGATCAAGAATTCACAATTCATCACAGTCAAAGGTTCGGCCCGCAAAAATATCGAGTCGGATCTCGCGGTGTGGCGCGGAAGTTTTTCCGTGGAGGCGGAAGATTTGCTGGATGCCCAGCGGAAAGCGCAATTGAACCGGTCGGTCGTGGCGCAATTTTTGACCGATGCCGGCATCACCAACAGCACGTTTGCGCCGGTGACCATCGAGGAATTGAAAACCATGAAGAAAGACCCGGATGGCTGGACACTTCAGCGGACCAGCGGCTATCGGTTGACTCAAACTGTGCGGGTGGAATCTGCCGATGTTAACCGGATCGCTAAGTTGGATACGACGCCCTTGCTTGAAAAAGGCGTGCTGTTCACGACCTTTTCGCCGGAGTTCATTTACACGAGCGTTGCGGAGGCCAAACTGGAATTGCTGGCATCGGCGGCAAAAGACGCCCGGGCGCGGGCCGAACAAATTGCGACGCAAGGCGGACGCGGCATCGCCCAGTTGCACGATGCCGATCAGGGCATATTTCAAATCACGCCCCGCCATGAAACCCAGACGAGCTGGCAAGGTGAAAATGACACTTCGTCGCAGGAAAAGACCATCACCGCCGTCGTCACCGCGACATTTTTATTGAAATAAAGCAGTGGAAACGCGTTCTCTGAAATATTTGGCTGATGCTTGTGGGGCTGAAATCAATAGCGGCGACCCGAATCTGGCGATCACCAACATTGCCACCGACTCGCGTCAGGTGAAAGCCGGCGATCTGTTTGTGGCTTTGCGGGGCGAGCGCTTTGACGGCCACCAATTTCTAAATGAAGTCGCGGACAAAGGCGCGTCCGCTGCGTTGGTGGAAAAAGGGTCGCTGACCAGTTCCAAGCCGCCGTGTGCAATCCTGGCGGTGGATGATGTCCGCGTGGCGTATGGGCAAATTGCCGCGAGGTATCGGCAGGATTTTAGTTTGCCGGTGGTCGCGGTGGCGGGTTCAAACGGCAAGACCACGGTGAAAGAATTAATCGCGTCCGTTTTGCGACAAAAGTTTTCGACGCTCTGGAGCGAAGCCAGTTTCAACAACGACATCGGCGTGCCGGCGACGTTGTTGCGGCTGGCGGCCACGCATCAGGCGGCGGTGTTGGAAGTCGGCACGAATCATCCCGGCGAACTCGCGCCGCTGGTGCGGCTGGTGCAGCCGAAATTTGGGGTCATCACCAACATTGCGCGGGAACATTTGGAATTTTTTGGCGACATTGCCGGGGTGGCCCAGGAAGAAGGCTGGCTGGCGGAATTGATGCCGGCAGACGGAACCTTGATTCTCAATGGCGACAGCGAATGGGCTGAGGTCATCGCCGCCCGGACCAAGGCCGGCGTGTTGCGGGTCGGTTTTGGTGAAAAGAATGACTGGCGCGCCAAATCCGCCCGGCTGGACAAAAGCGGCGTCACTTTTCAAGTGCTGGCGCCGAACAGTGAATTTTCCGGCGAATACCGGGTGAATTTGCTTGGGCGACACCAGGTGGTCAACGCGTTGCTGGCGATCGCCGTGGGCGCCGTGCACGGTCTGACGCAGGTGGAAATTCAGCGCGGCCTCGCGGAATGTCAGCCGGCCAAAATGCGCCTCAATTTCTGGGAGGCCAACGGCGTGCGCGTGTTGGACGATTGCTATAACGCCAACGCCGATTCCACACTGGCCGCCTTGGAAACATTGTGCGCGTTGCCTTTGCAAGGCCGGCGCGTGGTGGTGCTGGGCGACATGGCGGAACTGGGCGCACACAGTGAGGCGGCCCACGCCGAAGTGGCGAAACGGGCGGCGGAACTGGGCATCAACCAGTTGTTTGTGGTGGGCAAAATGGCGGCGGTCACGGCGCGGGCGGCGCGCGCCGCCGGCCTGGTGCGCGTGTTTGAATTCGCCGAAGTGGAAGGCGCTGAACGCGCCGTGAAGAATTTTTTGCGCCCGGGCGATGTGGTGCTGTTGAAAGCATCCCGCGCCGCGCGGCTGGAACGCATCGCCGACCGGTTAAAAGCGGTGAAGAACTGAAATGATTTATTATTTGAGCCAGCAACTTTTGGATGCCGCGCACGGCAGCGATTGGGAACCTCGCCTGTCGTTTTTGCGGCTGTTCAAATACATCACGGTCCGAAGTGCCGGCGCGGCGATGACGTCGTTGTTTTTAAGCTGGTGGTTTGGCCCCAACATCATCCGCTGGCTCAAGGCGCAAAAATTCGGCCAGGAATACGCCGATAAAGCGGAGGCGGCCGGTGTCTCGCAAACGCGTTTGGATAAAAAGGGGACGCCCACTATGGGCGGACTTTTGATCGTGGTTTCGCTGGTCGTTTCGACGATGCTTTGGGCGCAATGGAACGCGCAGGTCGAGTTGACGATGTTGTCGGTCTTGGTGCTGGCCGGCCTGGGTTTTTACGACGACTACGCCAAAATCCTGAAACAAAGCGGCGGCGGCACTCCGCCGCGGGTGAAACTGGTCACGCAGTTGGCCCTGGCCACGTTCGTCGGGATTTATTTGTGGAATTTGCCGGCGCGGAGCGAATTGTTTTTGGTGACGACCAAGCAGGTCTGGCACAGCAATTTGGTTTCCGTGTTGATGCTGCCGTTTTACAAATATCCCATTCATATCGGCGCCGTGTTGGGCGTTTTGATTGTGATTCTGGCCATCATGGGCAGCTCCAATGCGGTTAATTTGACGGACGGACTGGACGGGTTGGCCATTGGTTGCACGCTGATCACGGGTTTTGTGTTTTTGATTTTCACGTATCTGGCCGGGAACGTCACGGCGGCCAAATATCTGCAGATCCCCTATGTGCCGGGCGCCGGGGAATTGACGGTGTTTTGTTCCGCGCTCATTGGCGCGGGCCTCGGCTTTCTATGGTTTAATTGTCATCCGGCCCAGGTGTTTATGGGGGATACGGGGTCACTGGCGCTCGGCGGCGCGTTCGGCATTGTGGCGGTGTTGATCCATCAGCCTTTTGTGCTGGTCATCGCGGGTGGCGTGTTTGTGGCGGAGGCCGTCTCGGTGATCCTGCAAAAGGGGTGGTTCAAATTCACCCGGTTGCGCACGGGAACGGGACAGCGGATTTTTCTGATGGCGCCGTTGCACCATCACTTTGAGAAAAAGGGCTGGTATGAGTCGCAGGTCGTGATGCGGTTTTACATCTTGTGTGTGTTGTGCGCGGTGTTGGCGCTGGCCACGTTGAAGCTGCGTTGAACAGAGAAATTCGGTGAAAAACAACAAAAAAATGACATTTGGAAGGCGCTTTGCTGCTTGCACGGCAGACGGACGGTTGTTATCACTTTCCGTCAGAGCGGCAAGGCGTGTGCCGGCCAGCGAGAGTGTGTCAAAAGTTCATCTTTCTGCCGGTTGTTTTTCTTTCAGTGAAACCACGTTTCGCCCGATCAACATTGAACCATTTAAGCGCTGTGGAGTTTTTCGAGGGAAAGCTTCGCGCGCACAACTCAAAACCATAAATCACCTCGAACCAAGGACGCCATTGCGCCAAACCTATGAATAATCCGAATCCGTTCGTTCCCCGGGGCTCGCTGCTGGAAAAACAAAGCCAGCGTCGTTCCGGCCTCAAGCTGGCCGTTTTCTGCGTGCTCGCCGTCAGTGTCACCGGCCTCGTGGCCATGCTCATTCAAGGGTGCAAGCGGGAGAAGCCGAGCACCGACACGGATATGAATCCGCCGTCCTTGGGTTCGTTTGACACGAATCCTCCGGCGGTGATGGAAACCAATCCGCCCATGCTGCCGTTCTCGAATGCGCCGGTAATGTTGCCGCCGTCGGCTTCGAATCCGCCGTCCGTCGCGCCAGTTCCCGCACCGCTTCCCCTGCCGGAACCGGCGCCCCTCGCGCCGACCGCCGCGCCGCAGCCCGGGTCTGAATACACCATCCAAAAAGGCGACACGCTGGCCGTCATTGCCAAGAAAAACGGCGTGAGCCTGAAAGCGTTGCAGGAAGCCAATCCCGGCGTGGTGCCCACAAAATTGAAGATCGGCCAGAAATTGGTCATTCCCGCCGGTGGCAGCCCCTCCAGCTCCAAACTTGCGGCCCCCTCGGCTCTCGGTGTGGAAGGCTCGACTACCGTTTATACGGTGAAATCAGGCGATACCCTCACTCGTATTGCCCGCAGTCATGGCACCACCGTCAAAGCCATCCAAGCCGCGAATGGCCTGCTCACCACCAAGATCAAAGTGGGTCAAAAGCTGAAAATCCCGGGCAAGGCTGAAGTCGCGCCTGCCGTTCCGGCGCCCGCTCCGGTCGTTGCTCCCGAACCCATGCCGGCCCCGGTGCTGCCTCCGCCTACGACTCCGGCTCCGGCCCCGGCCCCCGGCCAATAATCCGGTCGTAACTGCGGCTGCATTTTGAACAACTTGAAGTGAAAGTCGCTGTCACAACGTTGACTGTTTGCGTCGCCAGCCTTTTGGTTTTGGGGCTGGTGATGCTTTACAGTTCCAGCATGGTGATGGTGGACCGGCGCACCCATTCTGAAATCGGGGCGCACATGCTGCAAATGCAAATGGCCTGGTGTGTTTTGGGCGCCATCTTGTGCTTTGTGGTCGCGGCCTTGGACTACGAAGTCTTGAAAAAATTCGCCTGGTCATTGTTCTTCGCCACGCTGTTTCTGGCCGGCCTGGTCTTCGTTCCGCACATCGGCATCAACCTGAACGGCGCCCACCGCTGGATTGGAAAATTCGGCGTCACCTGCCAGCCTTCTGAGTTCGTCAAGATAAGTCTGATTGTGCTGGTGGCATGGTATGGCGACCGCTGCCAGCGCAAAATGCACACGTTCAAAATGGGGATTCTCGTTCCGGGCATCATCATTGGCGGCGCGCTGGGGTTGATCTTCATCGAACCGGATCGCGGCACCACGATTTTGATGGCGGCCGTTTGCGGCACCATGCTGATGATTGCGGGCATCCGCTGGATGCATGTCGTTCCTCCCGTGCTGCTGTTGCTGGCGGGACTCGCCTATTCCCTGACCCACGATGCCATGCGCAGCCGCCGCATCATGGCGTGGCTGCATCCGGACGCTCATGCCAGTGGCGCCGCCTTGCAGGCCGAACAGGCCAAAATCGCCATTGGCTCCGGCGGCTTGACCGGGCTTGGCCTGGGTGATGGCCGGCAAAAACTGGGTTTTTTGCCGGAAATTCACAGCGATTTCATCTTCGCCAACATTGGTGAAGAACTCGGTTTCATCGCGGCTATTCTCGTGGTGCTCGCCTTCTTTTTGATTGCCGTGTGCGGACTTTACATCGCCCTGCGTTCACGCGACCAGTTCGGCTGCCTGCTCGCGGTGGGCGTCACTGCACTGATCAGTTTTCAATCGCTCATCAACATTGGCGTCGTCACCAGTCTCCTGCCGAACAAAGGCATTGCCCTTCCGTTTATCAGCGCCGGAGGTTCCAGTCTGGTGGCCATGCTGACGGGGGTGGGCATTTTGTTGAGCGTCGCCCGGCAGGCGCGATCCGCCGACGTGGCAGTGTCAGATTTCGTCTCCAAGTCCAACGATAATCCGTTTGCCGCCAAGGCAACATGAACGCTCCCCAACCGCACCGGCCCTTGATTGCCATCGCGTGTGGCGGCACGGGCGGACACCTCTTTCCCGGAATTGCCGTGGCGGATCAATTGAAGCAACGGCACTGCGACGTGGCTTTGCTCATTTCACCCAAAGAGGTGGATCAGCAAGCGGTGAAGGCGGTTTCCGGAGTCGAGATTTTCACTTTGCCAGCCGTCGGATTGCAGAACCGAAATTATTTTTCGTTCGGGCGCAGTTTCTTCAAATCGTTCCGTGCCGCCCGTCAAATTTTTAAATCGCGTCCGCCGGCGGCCGTGCTGGCCATGGGCGGCTTTACCAGCGCCCCGCCCGTGCTGGCCGCCCGCAAGTTTGGGGCAAAAACTTTTTTGCACGAATCCAACACTGTCCCCGGCAAAGCGAACCGGTTTCTGTCGCGGTTTGTGGATGCGGCGTTTGTGGGATTTCCGGAATCCGCCGGCCGGTTGCGCAGTCAAAAGACCCTGGTGGTCGGCACCCCGGTTCGCCCGAAGTTTTTTGCGGCTGACATGGGTAATCCATCTGCGTGTCGCGTCCAACTGGGACTGGACCCGGCATGGCCAACGATGCTTGTGGTGGGCGGCAGCCAGGGAGCGCGCGGTTTGAACGATTTGGTCCTGTCCACCTTGCCGTTGCTCGCGGCTCAACCCTGGCAGTGGTTACATCTTACCGGCCCGGCGGATTTTGAAAAAGTGCAATCGGCGTATGCGAAACTGGGAGTAAAATCGGTTGTGAAATCGTTTCTCGCAGAAATGGATCTGGCTCTTGGGGCGGCGACCGCCTGCATCAGCCGGGCCGGCGCATCGTCATTGGCTGAAATGGCCGCCACGCGAATTCCTTCCGCATTGGTGCCGTTGCCGACTGCGGCGGATAACCACCAATTTCATAATGCTGCGGCGTTCGCGAAAACAGGCGCAGCGTGTTTGGTGACGCAACGGGAAACGTCGCCAGCCGAATTTGCTAGGATTTTGACGGACTTGATGGGCAATGAAATGAGCCGGCAGAAAATTCAATCCGCCCTAGCCCAGTGGCATTCGCCAGATTCCGCCGCGCAAATTGCCCGAAATATTCTCGATTACTCGGGTGTCGAGAGTTCAAAACCCGAACCGGATAATCTGGTTGATAAACCGGTCGCAGAGCGTCGCCTGGTGGCATGAACCGCATCGCCGATTTATCCGTGCAGTTGAGCGGCTGCGTTTCGTCGGAGACAATCATCCGGCGCGACGAACCAATGGCGCGTCACACCACCTTGCGGGTGGGCGGACCGGCGGATATTTACGTTGAACCCGCCGGCGAAGCGGATTTGGCGGCGGTTTTGCGGTTTTGTTCCGAGCAGCGATTGAACTGGCTGGTGATCGGACGCGGTTCCAATTTGGTGGTGCGGGATGGCGGCATTCGCGGAATCGTCGTGGCATTAAGTTCACCGGTTTTTGCCCAGATTACGCAAGCTGGCCATTGCCTGCGCGCCGGAGCCGGCGTCCGGCTCAAGCAGTTGGCCGTGGAAGCGCGGCGATGGGGTTTGAGTGGTTTGGAGTTTTTGGCGGGAATTCCCGGCACGGTCGGCGGCGCCTTGCGCATGAACGCCGGGGCGATGGGCGGCGAGACCTTTAGAATTGTGGTGTCGGTGCGGATGATGACTGAGTCCGGCGAAATTCAAGAGCTGGTTCCGGCGGAAATGACGGTGACGTATCGAAACTGTCAGACCTTGAAGTCTAGGATCGCGCTGGCCGCGGTTTTTCAGGGCGTGCCGGCCGAACGCAAGGCCATCGAAGCAAAAATGAAAGCGGGCAGCGAGAAACGCTGGAGTTCCCAGCCGGCGGCACCCAGCGCGGGGTGCATGTTTAAAAATCCGACGGCCATTCCCGCCGGCAAATTGATCGATGAACTGGGTTTGAAAGGCGCCAGCGTGGGCGGCGCCCGGATTTCGTTGGAGCATGGAAATTTTTTGGTGAACGACGGCGGCGCATCGGCGAAGGAAGTTTTGGCCTTGATGGAACTGGCGCAGGCCAGGGCAAAGGCTGAGCGCGGGATTGAATTGCATCCGGAAGTCGAGATAGTTGGCGTGGATGGTTGACTTCCAAAATGGTTCCATTATGGTTGCGTCATGATCACGATCACCATCAAGGGGCTGTCCAAAGAGGCCCATCAGGCGCTGAAAAAGCGGGCGGAAACGCATGGCCGCAGCCTGAACACGGAGGCCATCGCGGTGCTGGAATCCAGCGTGCGCAGCCAGCCGGTGGAAGTGGAAGGGGTCATTCAGCGCGCCCGACAATTTCGCAATTCCCTGAAGTTTAAAGTCACCGCCGCCGACCTGAAACGATTCAAGGAACGGGGTCGCGCGTGATCGTGGTGGACAACAGCGTGCTGGTTTCGTTCTGGCTGCCCGGCGAGTTCGCCAGCCGGGCGGAGCTGGTCAAAGCCCGGGATGAAGTCTGGGCGGCGCCGATCGTGTGGCGGTCAGAATTTCGCAGCGTGTTGTCGGCGTATTTAAAACGGAAGCTGTTGACGGAAGCCGAGGCGAACGCGGCATTTTTGAATGTGCAGAAGGATTTGGGCGCGAATGAATATTCCGTGCCCACCGACCGGGTTTTGAAACTGGCGCAACTGTCGGATTGCAGCGTTTATGACTGTGAATACGTCGCCTTGGCGCAGGATTTAAAAGTGCCGTTGGTGACAGCGGATCGGCAGATTTTAAAGGCCTTTTCCCAAATTGCTGTGTCGCTGGAAAAATTTGGAAAACAACAATGAGTCAAAAGTTGAACATTACTGTGATGCTGGGCGGACCCAGTGCCGAGCGCGAAGTCTCCTTGCGTTCGGGCGCGGCGGTGGCCCGGGCGTTGCGGTCACGGGGCCACATCGTAAATGAGCTGGACCCCAAAACGCCGGAATGGCAATTGCCGGAGCAGACGGATGTTGTTTTTCTGGCGTTGCATGGCACCTATGGCGAGGACGGCACGGTGCAACGGCAGTTGGAACATTTGGGTGTGCCTTATACCGGTTGTGATGCCGAGGCCAGCCGCATCGCTTTTGACAAAGTGCTGACCAAGCAATGCTGCATTGCCGCGGCGGTGCCGACGGCGCAGTTTCGGACGGTGGATTCCTTGGCGGCGCCATTTCCGGAGAATTTGTCCGTTCCCTTGGTGGTGAAACCTTCGCGGCAAGGTTCCAGCGTCGGGCTGCGCTTTATCGAGCGGATGGAAGAATGGCCATCCGCGCTCGCGGAAGCGCTCAAGTATGATTCCGAGGTGCTGGTCGAGGAAAAAATAATCGGCCGGGAAACGACGGTGGGCATCGTGGATGACCAGCCGTTGCCCGTGGTGGAAGTGCGTCCGAAACAGGGAAGCTACGACTATCAGAACAAATATACTGTCGGCATGACGGAATATTTTTGCCCGGCGGATTTTGCTGCGGCCACGACCCGGCGCATTCAGGAAGCGGCACTCGGAGCTTTTCGGGCGGTGGGCGGCCGCGATTATGCCCGCGTGGATGTGATGGTTCGTCCGGACGGTGCCCCGGTGGTTTTGGAAGTGAATACCCTGCCGGGCATGACGGAAACCAGTTTGTTTCCCAAGGCCGCGGCGGCTGTCGGGATGGATTTTGCCGCGCTTTGCCAGCGCATGGTTGAACTGGCGTTGGTGAGAAAAGGTGCAGACGGCGCCATCGCAAGAAAGCCGGCTGTCGCGTAAAAATGGGGATCAGGCCGTTGTCTGTGAATTTTTTGAGGAATGTGGTTTAGACGCAAACATAGCAAAAATCGCCGGTTGCACAGTTCCCATGTGCTGGACGTGAAGCTGCGCTCGGATCAAGTGCGGGCGGCCCGTGCGCGCATGGGCACGTATTTGGTGCTGGCGGTGTTGGGACCGTTCTTTGGTTTGTATCTGCTGTGGCGCGTTGGCGCGGTGCTGTTAAATGTTTTTGTCTATGAAAATGCGGATTTCGCGATCCAGCACGTCGAGGTCCAGACCGACGGGGTGATCGCGCCGGATGAGTTGCGCCGTTGGGCGGGAGTGAAACCGGGCGCGAATCTGTTTGCCCTTGATCTGGCCGAGGTCAAACGGCGATTGGAAATGGTTTCAACCATTGAATCCGTGTCTGTGGAGCGAGTCCTGCCCAAGACCTTGCGGATTCGCGTGGCGGAACGAGATCCGATTGCGCAAGTGAATGTCCCGAGAACCGACGGTCCGAATGAAGTCGTGGTATCTGTCTATGAACTCGATGCGGATGGCGTGGTGATGCAGCCGCTGGACCCGCGGCGCTGCACGGTGCCATTGGCGCAGATGAATTCGCAACTGCCGGTGATTGTCGGAATGAACGCGTTTGAATTGCAGCCCGGCCGGCGGGTGGAGGCGCCGCTGGTGCAAACGGCCCTGGAATTAATCGCGGAATTCGCCAAATCGCCCATGGCCGGACTGGTGGATTTGCAGCGGGTGGACATATCCGCTCCCGGCGTGGTGGTGGTGACGACCGGGCAAGGCAGTGTCATTACTTTTGGTCCCGACGACATTGATCAGCAGTTGCGGCGGTGGCGGCAGATTTACGACTTGGGATTGAGCCAGCAGAGGTCCATTGCCACGGCGGATTTGGCGGTGGAAAATAATGTGCCCGTGCGCTGGATGATGGCCAGTGCCGTGCCCCCAACGGTTGCCCCCAAGGCAGCCAAACCTAAAAAAACGCGGAGGAAAAATGTTTGACGATGCCAACATCATTGCCGGTCTGGAAATCGGCACTTCAAAAATATGTGTCGTGGTCGGCGAACAAAACGCCGAAGGTGTTTTGAACATCATTGGCGTGGGCCAGTCGCGTTCGCGCGGCGTGCGCAAGGCCGAGATCATCAACCCCGAGCAGGTCGAAGAGGATTTGCGGGCGGCGATGTTTGAGGCCGAGCAAATGGCCAATGTGGAAATCCGCAGCGTTTATCTCGGCGTCAGCGGCGGCCATGTTCGCGGGTTCAACAACCGCGGGGTGCATCCGGTGGTTTCGGCGGATCGCGAAATTACCGGCGACGATGTGGATGACGTGGTCAAGAACGCCAAGGCCATCAATCTACCGGCGGAAAACACCGTGATTCATGCGGTGCGGCAGCATTTTTTTGTGGATGGTCAGGATGGCGTGACCAACCCGGTCGGCATGTTGGGCGCGCGCCTGGAAGTGGATATGCATGTCATTCATGGCAATGCCAACCGCCTGCAAAATGTCATCCGGCTGGTGCGCGCCACCTCGCTGGAGGTGGATGAAATTGTGTTCAATGGGATCGCCACCGCGATTGCGCTGTTGAGCAGCGAACAAAAGGAGCTGGGCGCGCTGGTGATCGATATTGGCGGCGGCATCACGGAATACGTGGTGTATTCCGACGGGGTCATTCGTCACAGCGGCGTGCTGGCGGTGGGCGGAGATCATGTTTCCAACGATCTGGCCTACGGTTTGAAGGTGCCGTTGAGCCGGGCGGAAAAATTAAAGCTGGAGCATGGCAACGCGTTGTTGGCCGATGAAGCCAAAGGGCAGTCCATCAGCATCACCAACTATCTGGGTCTTGAGCTCAAACGGGTGAATGTTGAACATTTGCAACGGATCATGTCATTGCGCTTGGAAGAAATTTTCCAATTGATCGCGCAGGATCTGGAGTCGGTGGGTTTGACCGATTATTTGCGCGCCGGAGTTTTTCTCTGTGGCGGCGGCTCCCGCGTGCCCGGCCTGGTCAATCTGGCGGAAAAAGTCTTCCAGATGAATGTCTCCTTGGGCCAGACCAGCGCCATCAGCGGGTTGACGACGGCATTGGATCAGCCGGAATTTGCCACGGCCATCGGCCTGGTCAAATTTGGCTCGCTAAAAAATCGCCGCCGGGCGGAACGACCGTTTTTAAAAGGACTGTTCAGCCGGTTACTTCCCAAATCTTGAAAGGCCGACCATGGAAAATCCAGAAATTCCCCAGCCGCCGGTTCTCTTGGAAAGCAGCGACGCCATGTCGGTGCGCATCTTTGGCGTGGGCAATGCCGGAGCCGCATTGCTGGAAGCGCTGTCGCAAGCCGAATTTGCCGCCGCTCACTTTGCCGTGATCAATACCGACCCGGTTGCGCTGCAAAATTCCTCGGCAACCGTGAAAATTAATTTGGAAAACAAGCTGCTCCGCGGACTGGGCACCGGAGGCGACCCGGATCGAGGCCGCGCTCTGGCGGAGGAACAGTTTTCCGTGCTCAAGGCGGCGTGCGAAGGCGCCAAAGTGGTTTTTATCGTGGCCGGGTTGGGCGGTGGTGCGGGCAGCGGCATCAGTCCGGTGCTGGCCCGGGCGGCCAGGGAAGCCGGCGCCTTGGTCCTGGCGTTTGTGTCCATGCCGTTTGATTGTGAGGGCAACCGCCGGGAATCGCAGGCGCAAAATAGCCTGGAGCAGCTCAAACAGTCGGCTGATGGCGTCATTTGCCTGCCTTGCCAAAAGATTTTTAAATTGATCGACGAGAACACGAGCCTGGTTGAAACCTTCCGTTTTACCGGTGGATTTTTGCTGGAAGGATTGCGCGGCGTGTGGCAATTGCTGACCCAGCCGGGGTTGATTCAAGTGCATTTTGTCGATCTTTGCGCGCTCCTTCGCGACCGGCACGCGGAAAATGCCTTTGCTTTTGTGGAAGCTTGCGGACCAGGCCGGGCGCGCGACGCGGCGGAAAAAATCATTGCGCATCCGCTCTTTGACGAAGGCCGGGCGTTGGCCGAATCCGACGCGGTGCTGGTCAGTCTCATGGGCGGCAAGGATCTATCCATGGCCGAGGTCAACCGCGTGATGGATCAGATCAAACGGCATTGCGGTCATGCGCAGATCATCATGGGAGCAACCGTGAATGAGGCCGCGAAGGAAAAACTTTGGGTCACGGTTATTGCGGCCAAACAATCCCAGACTCCGGCGAGCGTCATCCCGCGCACCGAAGTCCGCCCCGTCCACTCTGTTCCGGCTCAACGTGAGGTGGTCATGCCGCGGCCGGCATCGCGTCCGCGCCGTTCCAGCAACAAAATGATCCAGTCGCAACTTCCATTAAGCATTGTTTCCAAGGGACGTTTTGACAAGAGCGAGCCGACCAAGCACAACGGCGAGGATTTGGATGTGCCCACGTTTTTGCGACGTGGCGTGCCGCTGAACTGAACCTAGTCCTTATCCCAATCCACCAGAACGTTGTTGGTGTCGAACTTCAGGCACAGCCGGCTTTCCTGGGCGTCCAATCGCGACACATTAAAGCTGGGGGAGCGAGTGTAGTAGCCATTGTCTAAATCCACGGTGTTTCCGTTCATGGAGTAGTGCGAGATCCATTTTGCCAGCATCTGGCCATCGGGCAGGGTTTCCACGGCGACCGGCTGGCCCAATTCTTCCACCGCCTCGGAGTAGGTCAATTGGCCGATACGGTTGTCCCAGGCGCTGGTCATGGTGGAACAACTCGTCAGAAAAAAAGCCGCACAAAGCGGCGGATATAAACAAACCGACTTAAAAGTCATGCGGGAAAATTTAATGTTTCCGAATCTTGCCCGCAAAGAACAAAACGACGCCTGTTGTGTAACCTGCTTGTTTTTAATTATTTATATTTAACTTGACAATTTTAATTGATGTCTTCGGAGGGTGGTTTTGAGGTTTGCTCAACGTCCGTTGAAAAGGTCGCCAGGAGGGGGCGATGATCGGAGCCAGTGCCCCAGTTGGGGATCGTCGGAATATACGTTTCCGGTTTCAGCCAATGCTTGGCCATTTCCGGGCTGAGAAGCAAATAATCGATTCGCGAGTAGGAATCTTCCGCTCCGTAGTAGTGGGTCCAGGTAATACTCCTGGGTTCATAGCCCGGGTTGAGGTTGGCGTCAGTATCGCCGTTGCGTTCCGCAGGGCGGGTGTCCGTGAGTTTGAGTCGGCCGTGTCCGATCACTTCCTTGGTGGACGGCGAAGTTTTCACATCATTAAAATCGCCCAACACGATGAGGCCGGTGTCGGGATTTCGGGTGAGCCGTTGATCGACGAAACCGCGCAAAATCCTGGCTTCCTGAAGGCGAAGTTCCGCTTCATCAGCCACGGGAGACGGACGGCGGGATTTCAGATGGGCCACGAACACATCGAAAATGAAGTTGGTGGCCGCGCGAATTTCGACTTCCGCGAATCCCCGGCTCACGTTGAAGCGGCGCCCATCCAGCAAAAAGTCGTCGTTGGTGTGAGGATGGCGTGAAACAATCGGCAGCTTGCTCAAGATGGCCACATGGATGTTGGTGTCAAACGCCTGCACCTGTTCCCAGTAGGGGAAATTCTGGCCGGCGGTTTTGAGGGCGGCGCGCAATTCGAGCAGGGCGTTGGTGGTCCCCATTTCCTCCAGGGCCAGCACGTCGGGATTCATGGCGCAAATGGTTTCACGTATCTTGGCCTTGGCCGCCTCGGATTTGACGAAATGCCGGGATTCGGTGGGCTGATCGAGATAGTTTTCCACGTTGTAAGTGGCAACGCGGAAATTGACCGCGCCTAGATTGGAGCCGAGCAACAACGTAAATGCCAGCGTGGAAAAGAATTTTGCCTTCGTCATGAGGTGAAAAAAGTGACAAATGCCGCCGGCTTTTCAAGTGAACAATTTTAATGGGCTGTTCTGGGCCAGGGATACCACTTGCAAATGAAGCTTTTGCATCAGTGTCCAAAACTGTTACCTTCCCAGCATGTCTCGACGCAGCAAAACTATTTTGGCGACCACTCCCTTGGATGACAAACAAAGCGAGCGCGACACGCGGGAACTGCGAATTGACAAGGTCGGTGTGCGTGGTTTGCGGTTTCCGATTCAAGTGCGGGATCGCACGCGGCGGGTGCAGAACACCGTCGCAACTTTGGGCATGTTTGTGGATCTCCCCGAGGAATTCAAAGGCACGCACATGAGCCGTTTCGTGGAGGTGCTCAATGCCCATGGAGACGTGATTCACGTGGAAAACATCACGGAAATACTGCAATCGCTCCGGCAGAAATTGCATTCCGCCACGTCGCACATTGAGATTGAGTTTCCTTACTTCATGAGCAAGAAGTCGCCGGTGTCGCGAAAGGAGAGCTTGATGGATTATGTGGCGCGATTTGATGCCGCCGCCTGTGGCGACGAAACGGATTTTGTGCTGACGGTGAAGGTCAATGTCACCACGCTTTGTCCGTGTTCCAAGGCGATCGCCAAATATGGCGCGCATAATCAGCGCGGCCAGGTCACGGTGTCGCTGCGGTTTAAAAAGATTGTCTGGATCGAGGAAGTCATCGAAATGGTGGAGGCTTCCGCCAGCTCGGAGTTGTATGCCTTGCTCAAACGACAGGATGAAAAAAACGTTACCGAGCGAGCTTATGAAAATCCCGTGTTTGTCGAGGATTTGGTGCGAAATGTAGCGTTAAGGTTGAACGCGCATCCGCTTGTCACTTGGTATAAGGTGGAAGCGGAAAACTTTGAAAGCATTCACAACCACAACGCCTACGCCTGCATCGAGAAACGCCGGGAAATTCCCATAAAACAGGCAAAACCGCCCGTTTTGAAAAATCCTGCCCCGCAGTCATAAAATACCTTGAAAATTTTAGTGGATTATTTGGCGCACTTTGCTAAATTCCCGCCCCTTTGAAGCATTGGCCATTCAGGTTTTGGCCGAAAATGATTTGAGTTGTGATTGCCAAAAAAAAAGAAATCAAGAAGGCTCCAGTGCGGAGCGGATTAAAAACTGTGGCCACATCGGCCGCGATCTTGGGGCGTCCGGTGGCCAAACCCAGTGCCGGGCCTGACCTGAAAAAAGTGAAGCCGGAATGGCAGGGTTTCTATTTGAACCTGTTGGAATTGCGCGCTCAACTCGTCAAGCAAATGAGCGGCCTGGCGGCGGAATCAGCGCAGGAACTGGCCGGTTACAGCCTGCACATGGCCGACTCGGGCACGGATAATTTTGACCGTGATTTTGCCTTGAGTTTGTTGTCATCCGATCAGGATGCCGTTTACGAAATTGAGGAAGCGCTCAAACGTATCGAACGGAAAACCTATGGTATCTGTGAGCTGACCGGCAAGCCGATCCCGAAAGCGCGTTTGGAAGCGATTCCATGGACACGTTTTACGGTGGAAGCCCAGGCGCAGTTGGAACGGGAAGGTGCCCTGAAATCGCGCCGCTTGGGCACGCTCGGCACGATTGATTCAGTCGGCACCAACACCGAGGTCGAAGGCGAAGAAGAAGAACACGCCGACGAACCTTCAAAAGCAAACAAAGAGAAAGAGTAGTCTATGCCCCGAGAAGTCATCACCATCGAATGCACTGAAGCGCGCAAGGAAGGCAAGTCGCCCTCGCGCTATACCGCCACCCGCAACAAAAAATTGCAGCCGGAAAAGCTGGAGGTCAAAAAATACAATCCCGCTCTCCGCCGCCACACGTTGCACAAGGAAATCAAATAATTTATGCCTCGCAAGACGAATACCGAAAAGTCCGACAAGCGTGGAAACCGCACCCGCGAAGCCCGCGCGCCTCGCCCCAAGCCGAAGATCGATTTCACGATTGACGCGCTGGATTACAAGAATACCAACCTGCTCCGCACCTTTGTGACGGATCAAGGCCGGATTCTGCCGCGCAAATACACCGGCCTGCCCGCGCCATACCAACGCCGCATGACGGCGGCGGTCAAGCGCGCCCGGCAGATGTTGTTGATGAAGTAATTTTCGCCGCCCGCTGTGCGATTTACGCCGGCAGGGCGGTTTTTTTATGATTTAATATTGCAAACCATTTGCAGTTAGACTTTCTCACCGAGCCATGGAATATCTGATTTTAATCTCCAGCATCGTGCTGGGCGCGGCCACCGTCTTCGGATTGCATTTGACCGATGCGCGCCGGGTGAAGGTTTTAAACGCGTTCACGGGGGCTTATTTGATCGCGCTGGTGATGCTGCATTTGCTCCCGGACTTGTATGAGGTGGAGCCTGGCGTGACGGTCAAACCGCTCATCATCGGCGGGTTTATTTTGTTTGGATTCTTTCTTCAAATTGCCATGGATTCCATCTCCATGGGCATTGAACACGGCCACGCGCACGAAATTCATGGCCGGATGGCATTCGGCATTCTTGCGGGTTTGTGCATTCATGCCTTTGTCGAGGCGCTCGCGCTGGGGCAATCGCCGGATCATCAGACCGCGCATGATCATGCCGCGCATCATTTCCTGCTCGTCAGCGTCGTCGTGCATAATTACCCCATTTCAATCGCGTTGCTGGGAATGCTGCTTCAAAGTGGAATGCGAAGATCCTCCGCGCTGATGTGTCTCGGATTGTTTGCGATCATGGCGCCTATTGGGATGTTTGTCAGCAGCTTTACCGGTTTGGCGGATTATTCGCGTTATCTCATGGCCATAGTGATTGGCATTTTCATGCATATTTCGACCACGATTTTATTTGAGAGCGAAGACCACCACCGATTTCCCCTGGGCAAAATGTTTGCGGTGTTGGTGGGGTTGTTTTTGGGGGTGGCCAGCGTGATTTTTGAGGCATGAGAAAGTCCTGTCAACATCCCAGGCACGAAGGGCAGGAATTGTCGTCGCTAACCGGACGCCTGCGCCGGGAAGCTCGCAAAGTCACCGGCCCCAGGGCGGCAATTTTGGAGATCCTCCGTCACCACCCCCATCCGTTGACCATCAAGGAAGTGTTCGAGGAGTTGCCCAAAAGCGGATGTGATTTGGCAACGGTTTATCGCGCCATGCAAATGATGGAAAAGCTGGGAATGGTGAAGCGCTTCGACTTTGGCGACGGGGCGGCCCGGTTTGAATTGATGAATGAAGGGGATAATGGCCACCACCATCATCTGATCTGCACCCGATGTGCGCAGGTGGTCAGAATTGAAGAATGCTTTCCTGCCGAGATCGAACGGCAAATCGCGTCCAAAAACGGCTACCAAGCCGTGACCCACCGGCTTGAATTTTTTGGAATCTGCCCTGACTGTCAAAAGTAAAAATGGCGGCCATTACCTGCCGCCATTTTTTAGATGGATTCCTCGGCCACCCAGTCACCGAGTTGTAAATACTCCCTGATTTTACGTCTTTCGTGTCGGTTCTTTTGGGCTTTTTTGTTATGATGTTCAGTTTTGCGGAACGGATGTTTCTGATTGCGAATTGCTTCGCTCATCGCTTCGAGTGTTTTCATCATCACTTTTTCCTTTCATCAGATTGATAGCGTAAACAATGCCACCGGCCATCAGCCTGAAAACTGTTACTAATCTTCACGCTAACCTGCACTTTATCGACCCTGCACCCTTGCACGCTGTTCAAATTTTTTCAACTAAAACAAAAAGCGCCAGAACACCACTCCCCTTCAACTTGTTGTGATATGACGGTTAAGCCTAAATCGGCAAACGCCTTTGAAACTTGAGCAAATTCGCCGGCCAGAATGCCTGCCAGCACCAGGGTGCCATCCGGTTGTAAGCGGTTCACAATCCGTTGCTTCTCGGCAATCAACAAATTGGAAATCAAGTTAGCACACACCAGATCAAAGCGTTTCGACGCTTTCATTGGCAAGCGGGTTACATCGCCACGTTTAAGTTTGATTTTAGCTCCCACGCGGTTCTTCCGGACATTTTCCCGGGCAACGCGCACCGCCTCTGGGTCAAAATCAAATGCTTCAACGGGTTTATAGCCAAGCTTGGCCGCGGCAATGGCCAGAATCCCGGAACCGGTGCCGATGTCTAGAAATGACATTTTCTTTCCGCCTTTGTGACAACGCACAATTTCGCCGAGGCAAAATGAGGTCGTGGGATGCTGCCCCGTGCCGAAGCTCAGACCCGGATCAAGGATGACCACGGACTGTTTTTTGCGCGGTTTCTTTTGGCTCCAGCTTGGCTTGATCAGTAGCGCTTTGCCGATTTCCATCGGGTGAAAATGTTTTTTCCACGATTCGGCCCAATCTTCGCGCCTGACTTTACCGATTTCTACCGTGCCCGGATCGGTTTTGATGTCGCACTTTTTGATGCGCTCAAGCCCGGCGGTGACGGCGGCACGCGTGGCTTGGGCATCGAACTTTTGCTCGCAAAAAACGCTGACAGTGCTGACGCCCGTTTCCAGGTTGAAATAGGTGGCCGCTACAGTGCCGAGCATTTCGCCCAGCATTTCAGCCACGGCATCCTCTGCTTCAAGCGTGGTGGTTACAGATATTCTCCACAGTGGTTTGGTCGATTTCATGGACAGATGATTATCAAAAGCGGCGGTGGCGGCGCCGGTGGCAAATTTTTCAACCCACCAGATCGCGCCATGGCGTAAAATTCAGCAACTCGATTTCAGCCATGTGCGCGTGCAAGGCAACCTGGGTGATGCTTGCGTATTCCACTTCAAACGCGTTTGTCTTGGGCAGGGGCAATTCCAAAAGAATCGCCAGCAATGCCCGGATAACCCCGCCGTGACAAAATACCGCGACATTTTGACCGGGATGTTTATGAATGATTTCCCGCAGGCAGGGCTTCAGACGGGCGCGAAACGATTTGCCGCTTTCGCCGTTCGGAGCGCCGGGTTTCTCAATTTGCTCCAGCCATTCATGCACCGGGAATTTGAACTTGTCGCGCACCGTGATCCAATCCAATCCCGTCCAATCGCCGAAATCAATCTCGCGCAGGTCGTGATAAATGGTCTGTTCGTGACGGCCGGTTTTCAGCGTCGGGCCGAGCGTTTGCTGGACGCGCTTCATGGGGCTGGCGTAAATGGCGTCAATCGTTTTGGCCTGGAGATATTCAGCCAGAATTTTGGCCTGACGCCGGCCTCTTGGCGAAAGGTTCATGTCGATGCGACCGCCGAAAACACCTTGAAATGGGACTTCAACTTCGCCGTGCCGGATTAGCAACAACCGCGTGGCTGGCGGAGCGGAAGCCAATTTACGCCGGGATGGTTTTGCCATGCGGTCAGTCTTGGGAAATGGCTTGCTGTTGGGCCGCCAGCAATTCGCGGATGCCCGCTTTGCCCAGGGACAGCAAATCGGCGAGTTGGGCATCGCTGAAGGTGGCTTCTTCCCCGGAGCCTTGCAACTCAATGAATTCACCCGCTCCATTCATCACAAGGTTCATGTCCACGGATGCGGCCACATCTTCCGTGTAACAAAGATCAAGGAGCGCCGTGCTATTGACGACGCCGATGCTGACCGCCGCGACGCCGGAAAGAATGGGGTTTTCGGCCAGTTTTTTTTCGGTCAACAAACGTTTCACGGCGAGCGAGAGCGCGACAAAGGAACCGGTGATGGCCGCCGTGCGGGTGCCGCCATCGGCTTGCAGAACGTCGCAATCCACGCAAAGGGTCCGGGATCCCACTTTTTCAAGATCGATCGCCGCCCGGATGGACCTGCCGATGAGCCGCTGGATTTCCGAGGATCTTCCATCCAATTTTCCCTTGGCAATGTCGCGGGGTTTGCGGGTTAAGGTCGAGTAGGGGAGCATTGAATATTCAGCGGTCAGCCAGCCGCCGGAAACGCCTTGTTCCTTCATCCAGCGCGGCACATTCTCCTCAATCGTCACCGCGCAAATGACGCGGGTATGGCCCCATTCGATCAAGGTGGAACCGGCCGCGTGGGGCGCGATGCCGTTTTGAAACCGGATGGGACGAAGTTGATTTACTGTGCGACCGTCGGCGCGAGTGGGATCAGCCATATCGGAGTAATTTTACTGCGGCGGGGTGTCAAAGCAACGCGGAAACTTGTGAGCCGGAAATCTCCGCGTTGATTCTTCGGATTATCCAGTTTTCTTTGCGGCCAAAACAGCGGGCGTCGCTACGGTCGAATGAGCGCGGTGAGTTTCCAGTTCCTAAACTTCACCATGTCCAAGCCTTCCACCGAAATAAGCGTTCCATTCGTGTCGGGCAGTTTCGCCAGTTCGCTGGTCGGCACCACCAGCATGAGCGGAGGGGTGTTGGTTAAAAAATTCCGGGCCTGCTTCACGTCTGCGAGCATGACTTTATTGGTGGTGATACTGCGAAAACGCCACACCTGACTGGGTTCCGTATAGCCAAAACAACCGATTTTGGTGTCCGGAGTGAGGTGCGATTGGGTGGCGCGCCAGAGGTTTTCGGTGAGCAGATGTGTTTCTGCAAACGGGAAAAATCCCAAGGTCACCACGAGAACAAATCCCGTCATCGCCGCCAATCGTTTGCCGGCCCACGCCGCGATGTTCGGCGACCGGGCGATTTGAAGCGCCAGCCAGAGCGACAAGCATGGGAATGCCGGCATCGTGTAATGCGGCAATTTGGTTCGCACGAATGAGAAAATGAAAAATACCAACAATGCTTGAATGAACAGATACCAGCCGAGATCGTCACTTTTGCGCTTTGGCCACCAGCGCATGATGTTAGTCGGGATAAATAAAAAGAATGAAAACCCACGCAATATTTTAATAGTCAAATTCCACCCAACGCTTTTAAGTCTTTGCTTTTGAAACCAGGACTCAAAAACTTCCGGATTACCAATCGTCCAGGGCAAAAAGCTAACTATAAAAGTCACAAAATACAGCGGCATCAACGCGATGAAGCCGGCCAGACCTTTGAGTCCATGGCTGTCGATGACGCCGATGGAGCGGTTGAACACATGTTCGCCCATGCCTACCGACCAGAATTGGCCATTCGTTTGTTGCAAGGCCGGTCCGCCCCATAAAGCGACCAGCGCCACCGTGACGCACAATCCCACGAAGGTTTCATTGACAGGCAATCGGAACTTGTCCTTTTGAACCATGCGTCCCGCTATCATGCCGCCAAGTGGCAGCCAGGCGACCGGGCCTTTGGCCAGAAAGCCAAAAGCCATCGCAATGTAAAAAATCCACCAATAAAGTTTCCGGCGAACCTGATCGGGGCGGGTGAGTTCCCAGCCGCTCCACGCGGCGAGTGTGACAAAAAAGACCATGGCCATGTCGGCGGTGGCCACGCGCCCGATGATGGCCACGTGCAGTCCGGCAACATACATGATGCCCGCCAGAAAGCCTGTTTTGGCATCGGCAATTTTACGTCCCCACCGCACGAGCAGCAACGCGGTGGCCGTGGTGAACAGCACCGATGGCAGGCGGGCGGCAAAACCATTTGTTCCCAGCACGCAATAACTCGCAATCTGGCACCAGTAAATCAACACGGGCTTGTCGAACCGCCAGTCGCCATTGAACCACGGCACAATGAAGTCGCCGCGTTGCAACATCTCGCGCGAGGCTTCGCCGAAACGCGCCTCGTCACGATCGGTGAGCGGCAGGATCCAGTTGCCGGCCAGCAGCAACAGCAAGCTGATGATGATGATCGAGCGTTGCGGCCGGGCGGCGAGTTTGTTGAAAAAGGCTTCCATTCGCTGGTTGCAGAAATTTGAGCGGACACTAGCGATTTGAGATTCTATTTGCAAGCGCTACGCGGTAAGGTGGCCCCGTGACAAAGCCCGTCAACCCGCAGCGGAAATATATTTTTTGGCTGATCGCCGGCATCCTGGCCGTGGCCGCCGCATTTGCTTTGGATAATGCGGTGGATGGCGCTCTCGACGTGACGAAAGCCGCGGCATTGAAATCATTTGCCGACTGGTGTTCCAAGCTGGGGGAAGGCTGGGTGCCGGCGGTGGTGGGCGTTTTGTTCGCGCTGGCATATCTGGTTGGGAATCATCCCAAGACTGCGGCGCGGATTTTCTTTGTGGCGCTCACTTGCGAATTCACCGGTCTGGCGGCGACCATTTTGCGGGTCTTGTTTGGGCGGACACGGCCCAATAACCTGGAATTTCCGCAGGGATTTTATGGCGTCTGGCATGACGGCCATTGGATTATCGGACAGTATAAATTCAGTTCGTTTCCTTCCGGTCACGCGGCAACCGTGGCGGGGGTGGCCGCAGCCGCGTGGTTGCTGCATCGGGGCTGGGGTGCGGTTTTCGCGGTCTATGCGCTGGCGGTAATCTGGTCGCGCGTGGCGCTGCAATGTCATCACTTGTCGGATGTGCTGGCCTCGACCGTCTTATCCATTGCCATGGCGATATGGTTGAAGCGAATTCTACTGCCATTCACGGAAACCCAGTTCAGCCGGTTGAACCGGAAACTATGGAAAAATCGGTTTTAAGTTCCAAATAACCGGTCGCCGGCATCTCCGAGACCGGGAAGAATGTAGCCAACCGAATTCAACTGCCGGTCAATGGCCGCCGTGAAAATGGGCAGCCTGGGATAACTCTTGCACACCCGGCGAATACCTTCAGGCGCGGCGACCAGGCTCACCAGGCGAATATTTTTGGCGCCTTGTTCGCTGAGGAAATCCAGCGCGGCCACGGCGCTGCCGCCGGTGGCCAGCATGGGATCAATCAAAATAACTTCGCACCGTTCCAGTTTTTTGGGCAGGCTTTTGTGGTAGAAATGGGCGCGCAAGGTGGATTCCTCACGTTTCAAACCCAGAAAGCCGACGCGGGCGTGCGGAATGAGTTCCAGAATCCCATCGTGCATGCCCAGGCCCGCGCGCAACACGGGCACCAAAACCACTTCGCGTTCCAACTGCGAGCCGGTGGTTTTTTCCATCGGCGTGCGCACCGCGATCTTTTTTACCGCAAACGAGCGCGTGGCTTCATAGGTCATCAGCGCGGCGATTTCTCCCAGCAGCCGGCGGAATTCCTGGGGCTGCGTCCGCTCGTCACGCAACCGCGTCAGGTTGTGCTGCACCAGCGGATGCGTGATGACAGTGACCTTCTTAATCACGCTCAAGGCTGATACAGGAAGTAGGGCAGGCCGGCGCGCAGTTTGGGAATATCCGCACCCAGATCCAGCTTGATGTCGTGCGCCTGGCTGCTCTGGCCAAACATCGATAGGAAATTCGAGAGATCATACCGTTCGCGGTATTCGACCAAGTTGGCGCTCTTGATGTTGGCAATGTCCATGGCCCGATCAACCGAGTCATCGAAGTCGCCCAACTCATCCACCAGGCCGATTTCCAGCGCCTGTTTGCCGGACAGCACGCGTCCGTCGGCGTAATTTTGCCAATCATCGGCCAGCGCCTTGCCTTCGTGCTTGTTCAATTCATGCGCGGCACCACGTCCATCGGCGACCACGGATTTAAATTGCTGATAGGTTTCATTGATCAGATTTTGCACCATGGCGTGTTCTTCCGGCGGAATTTCCGAAGGCTCCCGTTCGCCGCTCAACATGTCTTTGAATCTGCCGCTCTTGAAGGTCATCGGGGCGATCCCGACTTTGTCCATCAAGCCGCGGTAGTTCCAGCCGTGCATGATGACGCCGATGCTGCCGGTCAAGGTCAGTTCGTTGGCCACGATCCAGCGGCTGCCCGAAGCAATGTAATAGCCGCCCGAAGCCGCGAGGCTGCCCATGGAGCAAATGACCGGTTTGCCTTTGTGACCGGGTTTGCCGGATTCGCCGGGCGCGTCCGCTTCAAATGCGCGAATCGCCTTGTAAATTTCGTCGGAGGCCAGCACTTCGCCGCCAGGTGAATCCATTTTAAGAATCACTGCTTTGACCCGATGATCCTCAGCGGCTCGGTCAAGCTGGGCTTGAACCACATCCACCAGATTGTTTCCAGCGCCATCAAAATCGTGGCCTGAAATAATTCCCTCGATGGAAATGACGGCGATCTTGTTCTGGGATTTGTTGTTTTCCAGCACAAATTCCTCCAGTCGCGGTCCCACTTCGCGACCGGACCCAAAGGCCTCCGGATGCAGGCCGCTCCCGAAGGACAGCGCGCTGCCGATGAATTGCGTCAGGTTGCCAAACAGGCTGAACATCAACAGCACGAGCAGAATGATCGCAAAAATCATCCAGCCCCGGCTCTTGCGCGGCTTGGGCGCCGGCGGCGGCGCGATAAAGGGTGGTGGTGGCAACGGCGGTGGTGGCGTTGCCGCCGGCGGATAGGAGTCCATTTCCATAGTGCGCGCAAACTAACGCAAACCTGGCAGGCCGGCAAATGGAAATGCCAATTTGATGTCATCGTTTGGGGGACCAGTGGGAACGATAATTTGCCTGCATTGAACGGCGGTTTTTGCCATGATGCAGCCATGTTTTCGTTGACCAACGCTCAAATTCGTGAATTTAAAGCCCGCGCCCAACATCTCAAGCCCGCTTTGAAGGTGGGCCACGAGGGGCTGTCGCCCCAGTTCATTGCCGCGCTGGATGAAGCCCTCAAGCATCACGAACTGATCAAGGTGAAATTCTCCGATCTGAAGGATCAGAAGAAGGAACTTGCTCCGCAATTGGCCGAAAAAACCGGCAGCCGGCTGATCATGCGCGTCGGCAATGTCGCCGTGCTGTATCGTCCGCAGCCCGAGGAAACAGCTGCGGCTCCGGACGAAGTCGATTGAGCCAGCTGCAGCCAGCCGCCACGGCCGGCTTATTTCAATTCGTCGGCGATGTGCTGGCCAAGCTGCGCGGCTTCCGCTGCCGAACGGATGGCTTCGCCGCGTTTCACTTTTTCATCGCGGAATGAAATGGCCTTGAGCGAAATGCGGTCACCGGCAATGACGGCGTGTGCGCCCACGGGACTCTGGCATCCGCCCCCCATGCCCCGTAGAAATGCGCGTTCGGCTGTGACTGCCTGGAAAGTGTCGGGATGATTCAATTTGGCGCAGATTTTTGCGATGCGTTCATCGTTTGCACGGGTCTCAATGCCGATGGCTCCCTGTCCAACGCACGGGAGCATTTCATTGAGACTCAATACGGTCGCCAGCATGCCGGCGGGGACGGATTCCCCCTGAATCGTGCCGTCGGAATTGATTTTGAAGTTGAGCCGCGTCATGCCAGCCAGCGCCAGGATTGTGCCATCAATCTCGGGTTTATCAGCAACCTTTTGCATGCGCGTGGCGACGTTGCCACGAATTTCCTCGATGTTCAGGTCTGGGCGCAACGCCAGCAACGATTGCTTCCGGCGGGTGCTGCTGGTTGCGATGGTTGCGCCTTGCGGCAAATCATTCACCGTTAAATGAGGTGGAAATCCGCGTCCGGCTGAACCCGTTGCGCGGTAGATCATCACATCGCGAACATCCTCGCGCTTGGGTGTGGCGGCCAGAATCAAGCCCGTGGGAAGTTCCGTCGGCAAATCCTTCAAGCTGTGAACGGCCAGGTCTGCCTCGCCATTGAGCAGCGCGACTTCAAGTTCCTTGGTGAACAACCCTTTGGGCAGGCTCGGGTCGGTTTTGGCCATGGACGCCTTCTGCAATTTATCGCCGGTGGTTTTGATGATCTGTAATTCAAAATTGAATTCCGGAAAAGCGGCGCGACATTGGCCCGCGATGAAATTGGCCTGCGCCAGCGCCAGCGCGCTGCCGCGGGTGCAAATGATGATGGGTTTGTCAGCCATAATTGCTTAACCACAGATGGACACAGTCTGTAGCATAAAATGCAGATAAAAGGAAACTAGCAAATGGTTGGAGAAACTAAAGACTATTCGGGGTAAATCGGGTTAATTTTCGGCTATCCCTGCGAGCTTTTACTGACAGTTTGACTGAATGCGACATGAGGTTGCTTGAACAACTGTTTGTTATGGATAGTTCATAAACAAACCTGCGGTTCCGTCCGCAGAATCTATCGGCACCGGCGTGACTGGCAACGGTCGGGTCGGAAGCTGCCGAGACAATGTATCTCCACCGACACGGTGTGGGAATGACCGCGAGGCATTTCCATGACTGCCAGCGTCAAGGCGGTCGGAGGGCTAGACCGGATGACACGCCCAACCATTCCCCACGACGCCGAATGTTCTGGCGCATTATCCTGATACTGCCACCGGCGCACCCTATCTGGTGGGTGTTTCTAGTGCCGTGGCTTCACAGCGGCTTTTTGATTATTTCAACACATACGATTTTGCATTGAGGAGCGGCACCTTTTCATAGGAAAGAAATAACGCGATGAAGCCTGATTTGAACTACCACTACACAGAAGGTGATACAAACGTGGAAATTTACGTTCCAAGCTTCGGTGATCGGTTTTATTACGACAGCATTTTGCCCCTTGACGAACGCACCGTTGCATTTCCTGCTAATCGCTTCGAGATCACTACTGTCCGGTTAAGTTTTCGGTGACAGCGAATTTGACTTGGTAAAACCGACATGATTTCGCTGTTAGAGGGTGTTACGAAAGCCAAAGCATGACACTTTGATTTCATTGGGCATTTTGCGAATTTGTGTTGTATGTCGGCGAAACTGACCTTGCGGTTTGCCGCTCAAGGTCCAGCGGGAGTTGAACTGG
>JAKALA010000049.1 GCA_021813325.1 bacterium
TTTGTTCCGGACTGTGTCTCGTTCGTTTCATTGGTTATCAGTGTTCCTGACGGCGCGAAGCGCCGCCAGCAACGCTCATAACTCCTGGCTCAATTTTAGGGGAGCTTGCCAACCGCCCGGCTCCGCCGCATTAATTTTTTATGAAACTTTATTTGCTGAGACACGGACTGGCCGTCGATCGGGGAACACCGGAATTTGAAAACGACGAGCTGCGCCCGCTCACCCCCGCTGGACGGCGACAATTACGCCGGTCAACCGCCGCGTTCGCTGCGTTGGATTTGCGATTTGATCTCATTCTGTGCAGTCCGCTGACCCGCGCCCGGCAAACGGCAAAAATCGTGGCCGCCGCGATGAGGTTCAAAGGCCCTGTCAAGGCAACCAATGAACTCAAACCTGGAAATAATCCAAAAGCGTTGATTCAGGCGTTGAATACAATGAAACCATGCCCGAAAAGTGTGCTGCTCGTCGGGCATGAACCTGACTTGAGCCGGTTGATTTCGCTGCTCGTAACCGGTCACATTCACGCCGGCCTTGCCTTAAAAAAGGGTGGATTGGCAAAATTAAAACTGGAACGGCTGGCGGCGGGCCGATGCGCCACACTGGCCTGGCTGCTAACGCCCAAACATCTGCTAGCCATGGTTTAAAACCAGCCATCGTCCGATCAACCAATGCGAAATGAAATTTTTTGCACCACGGATTTGCCGAAGCTGTGTTGCAATCGCTCCAAGATCTCCTTGCGGCGGTAACGGACAATTTCATCCAGCCAGACGCTGCTGTCCACCTTTACGAAAAGTGTGCCTTTGTGAAGGTTGGCGGGTTGGGCGTGCGCCGTCACCACGGGATCGATCAATGAGTTCCAAACCTTGACCAGTTCCGCTTCCGCCTGGCGGGCGTCCAGTCGCAGATCCTTCATCAATCCCGGCAAAATGTCACTCGGCAGCCGGGCGGGCGTGGCGCGCGCTATTTCCAGCGGCGTGTAATCCACACCCCGCCATTGCGCCAGCACTTGGGCGCGGGCGCGGGCGGCGGATGATGATTTCTTCGTCGGCATCTTTCCAAGCTTAACCGCAGACGGATGCAGATGGATACTGATTATTTTGCTGCGGTGAAGGCCCCGTTCGCCTCACCCGCGCGGTGACTTGAAATGTGTCTGCCGAAAATCCTTCCCAAAACCGCACAGCGTAAAAATTTTCCTTGCCTCGTTTCGCTTTGTATTGAAAAGTTGACGCATGAATCCGAACTGGGCGGCAGACAATCTCCAAACCATCCGCACGCTGATGGAACGTTCCGCGCTCTACCGTCGCGCCTTGGCGCCCATCATGATTTACGTGGGTGCGGTCGGCATCGCGGGCGGCGTGGTGGGTTGGCGCCTGGCGATTGATACTTCGCGTGGTTTTGTCTTCTTCTGGACGGGCGTGGCGGCAGTGGCACTTGCCGGCGCCTATTTATTGATTCGGCGACAGGCTTTGAAAGATTCGGAACCGTTCTGGTCGCCGCCGACGCGCCGGGTGACCCAGGCCATGTTGCCGGCGTTCCTAGTGGGCGCGATGGCTTCGGGCGTCATGGTGTATTGGGGAAATGACATCAATCCGCAATCCATTTTTGTGCTGGTGTGGTGCTGGGCTTTTGGCTGCGGCATTCATGCCGCCGGATTTTTCATGCCGCGTGGCATCCGCTGGTTCGGCTGGGTTTTCATCATTGCCGGCGGCTTGCTGTTATTGGCGGGAATGAATCCGGAAAAAGATTTCCTGCATTTCATCAAGTCCCCGCACTTGTTGATGGCCTCCATTTTTGGCGGACTCCATTTCGCCTATGGCATCTACCTTTACTTTACCGAGAAGAAAGCCACTGCCGCGTGAAACCGGAACTTTTTCTCAAACTGGATCGGGTGATCCACGAGAAGGGTCGGCTCGCCATCATGTCCATGCTGGCCGCCTCGCCGGAGCTGTCGTTCACCGAGCTGCGCGATGCGCTGGCGATGACCGACGGCAACCTGACCACGCACATTCGCGCGCTTCAACAGGAAGGTTTTCTGGCCGTGGCCAAGTCTTACCAAAACAATCGGCCCTTGACGACTTGCTCGCTCACCACCGCCGGTCGGAAAGCCTTCGGCGAATACATTGATCTGCTCGAACAGATCGTCAAACAAAACAAGCCATGAACCCTCTGATTGAACAAAGTTTCCCGGTCATGGTCATACACTTTGCCATACAAAGCGTAAATAAAACCCGGGTCCCAATTTCACCTTTAACCAAAACGGTTGGGAATTCGGCAATTCCAACCCCGCCTCTCAACCAGCAAAAAAACAACCGCAACCCTGGAAAGGAGCCTATGAAAATCATCCGCGCAGAACATTTGGGCATGTGCTTCGGCGTCAAAGATGCCATCGCCCTGGCGCTTGAGACCGCCCGGCACGAACCGCTGACCGTTTTGGGCGATTTGGTGCATAACGAAACCGTGCTGGCGGAGTTGCGCGCGCGTCAAATCGCTTTTCAAAATGAGGCGCAGGCGGTGGCCACGCCGACGGTGATGATCACGGCGCACGGAGCGTCTGAGCTTCGCCGGCAATCAGTGCGTGAACGCGGTTTGCGGGTATTGGAGGCGACCTGCCCTTTGGTGCTTGTGGCGCATCGGGCTCTAAGTAATTTGGTGGAGCAAGGATTTCATCCCGTCATCATCGGCAAACGTGATCATGTGGAAGTGCGTGGCATGACCGAAGACTTGGCCGTTTTTGATGTCGTGTTAAATGAAGACGACATCGGGCAACTACAGGAACGCCCGCAGTTCGGCGTGATGGCCCAGACGACGCAGCCGATCGAATACGTGCGACAACTTGTGCAGGAATTGCGGGAGCGCTTTCCGAATTCCGAAGTGCGCTTCATTGACACCGTCTGTCAGCCGACGAAGCAGCGCCAACACGCTGCGGTTGAGCTCGCGAAGCAAGCCGACGCCGTGGTCGTGATTGGCGGCGCGCACAGCAACAACACGCACGAATTGGTTAAAACCTGCGCAAAATATTGCCCGCAGGTTCATCACGTGCAGACGGCGGACGATCTAAAGCCGGACTGGTTTTCTGCGGACGATGTTGTCGGAATCACGGCCGGCACCTCCACGCCGGAGGCCATTATCGGTGCGGTTGAGCGGCGGCTTAATGATTTTTCTGCGTGGCAGAACGCATTGGCTTCCGGTCATCGACGAGAAGACCCCATTGCCGCCGGCATCCTTCAATCCTCCATCAACCACGGCTAAATTATGAATACACCGAGCACATCCATTGTTTCGTCTATTTCCAATTTTCTGCGACGACGCGCCATTTATTTCAAGATGGCAGGCGTGACCATCCTGATTCTTTTCTTGTTGATTCCGCTCACCATGATTCGTTCAGTGCTGCGCGAACGGCTCGACCGACGTAACCAGGCGGTGGCGGAAATTACCTCTGTTTGGGGGCGCGAACAAAACGTCATCGGACCGGTGTTGATCGTGCCCTATCGCTATTCATTCAAGTCATGGAAAGAGCAGCCGGCGAAAGATGGGAAGATTGAAAAGGTTGAAGTCGAGGAAACTGCCGTGGCGAAAGCTTACTTTCTACCTGCCTCACTCACGATCAACGGAAACATTCAGCCTACAAAATTGCGGCGAGGAATTTATCAGGCCGTAGTTTATTCGGGACAAATGGAACTCACAGGCCAGTTTGCCCGGCCTGATTTTGAAAACTTGCGCATTGAGGAAAAGAATGTGTTGTGGGACGACGCAGTTGTTACATTCGCTATTCCAGATTTGCGGGGGGTTAAGGAAACACTGCAATTGCAATGGGCTGAAAGCCGCATTCCGTTATTGCCAGGATGCAAACTGACCGGCTTTTCCTCAGGAGTTTACGCGCGGGTTGGCGGGTTGCGCGAAACCCATGAGGGCATCCCACTGAAGTTGAACCTCACGCTTAATGGCAGCGTTGGAATCCGGTTCGCGCCAGTTGGTGATCAAAATGCGGTCAAATTATCTTCCTCTTGGCCTGACCCGAGTTTTCAGGGCGCTTTTTTGCCGGTTGAACGAAACGTCGGTGCCGGTGGTTTCAGTGCGATCTGGCAAGTTTCCCAATACGGACGCGATTACGCACAGCAGTGGACAGATCGGGATAGTGCGGCCGGATTAAGTTCCGGCTCGGTGGCAAGTTCACTGTTTGGTGTGAACTTTCTTTCGGGTATCGACGCCTATCGCAATGTGGAAAGAGCGATCAAATACGGGATGCTATTTTTCGTCCTGGTCTTCGTGGCCTTTTTCCTATTCGAGATTCTTTCCGCCCTCAAAATCCATCCATTTCAATATACGCTCGTCGGGGTGGCGCTTACCCTGTTTTATTTGGGCCTGCTGTCGTTGTCTGAGTTCATTTCGTTTGGTCTGGCGTATTTGGCGGCGTCGGCAGCGACCACAAGTTTGATTTGGTTCTACTGTGCCACCGTGCTCAAAAGTGGCGTGCGGACACTGATCGTCGTCGGGATGTTGGCAGCAATTTACAGTTTTCTCTATGTCGCCCTGCAATTGCAGGATTACTCACTCTTGTTTGGCACAGCTGGCCTGTTTTTGGTGTTGGCAAGCGTGTTCTACGTCACCCGAAACATCGACTGGTATGACCGCGACCAGAATTAAAACAGCCTTATGAAAACGAACCAAATCTCCGTCAGTCGCTGGTTGTCGGTTGTTGTTTACTCCATGGCCATGGCTTGGGTGGAGTCAGCCGTGGTTTTTTATCTGCGCAGCATGATCGACCGCATCGAGCCCTATCAACCTAATCCCCTGCCCATCATTGGTGGGTTTGCCTCGGTGGAACTGCCGCGCGAATTCGCCACGCTGGTCATGCTGTTCGCCGTCGGCTATCTCGCCGGGCAAAACTGGCGGGCGCGTTTCGGCTACTTCGCCATTGCGTTTGGCGTTTGGGATATTTTTTACTACGTCTTCCTCAAGGTCATGTGTGGCTGGCCACATTCATTGCTGGATTGGGATATTTTATTCCTGTTGCCATTGCCATGGTGGGGCCCGGTTTTGGGGCCGGTTTTGATTTCGCTGCTGTTGATTGTATCGGGCACGGTGGCCAGCCAATTTGAAACGCCCCGCTCGGTTCAATCACCCGCCTGGCGCGCATGGTTGTTGAACTTCATTGGCGTGGCGCTGGCCTTGTATGTCTTCATGGCAGATGCGATTGCCGCCGCGAACACCGGATTGGACGCCATCCGAACCGTATTACCGGCCAAATTCAACTGGTTGTTGTTTGTCATCGCACTGGGTTTAATGGCCGCGCCAACCGTGCAAATGATTTTGTCTTTTCGAAAAGGGGAAGCCGATGAAATGAATGTGGCTGAAACCGGCCCACAGCCTAATGTTCCCACAAACTAAAAATTTAAGTTCGGTGACGTTTGAATTCCCAGCGCTTCTGCGCGGAGAAGTGAAGGCGCTTTTTGCCTGGAGCACGGAATGGAACGCACGGCGGCTCGCGATGCAACTGGCCGTGATCATCGTCGGTGCCGGAATTTACGGCGCGGCGATGGGCTGGTGGCGGGCACCGGAACAGGCGCTTTACGTAGCCATTAAATTTCCGCTCATCATCCTGCTCACCACATTCGGCAACGCCTTGATCAACGGGCTGCTGGCGCCACTGCTGGGTTTGAACATTCCATTCCGCCAATCGTTTTTGGCCGTGGTCATGAGCTTTGCGATCACAGCGGCCATCTTGGGCGCTTTCAGTCCGCTGATTGCGTTCATGGTCTGGAATTCACCCGCGATGGCAGCCGGTCCGGACAGCCCAAAACCCTATGCAATGTTGATGCTGGCGCATGTCAGTGTCATCGCCCTGGCCGGCACCGTGGGGAATGCTCGAATGTTTCAACTGCTGGTTCAGTTTGGCCAGCGGGCTGCGGCGCGGCGCGTTATGTTTGCCTGGCTGGCGGGGAATTTATTTCTGGGTAGCCAGCTTTCCTGGATTTTGCGTCCGTTCATCGGGTCACCCGCCTTGCCGGTTGAATTTGTCCGCCACGCGGCATTGCACGGCAATTTTTACGAAGCCGTATGGAACTCCATTCAACAAATTTTTCCCTGATCAAAAATAATCCATAAACCCGTCAAGTTATGAATGAACCCAATGCCATCCCGCCTGTCATTCCGTCCGTGCATCGCCAGCTGGGTGATGATCCGGGGGAGCAGCAACCGATTCCGCACGTGTTCGCGGCGATTGAAGCGCTGCTGCGTCAGCCGCGCCGTTTGACGTATCAACTGCGCCAGCCGGGGGCGGGAAAATTGATCGGTTCCATGCTGTTCGTTACCGTTCTTTGCTGTCTGGTATATGGCGCGGTGGCGGGAACCTTTTCCGGCGGCACACAACTTTGGGCGGCGCCGGCAAAAATTGCGGATGGACTGCTTGTCTCGGCGGCCATCTGTTTGCCGAGCCTGTATATCTTTACCTGCCTGAGCGGATCGCAGGCGCGGCTGGGCGAAGTCGGCGGCCTCCTGGCGGGACTGCTCATGCTCATGACAATTTTGCTTGTCGGCTTCGCGCCCGTAGTCTGGATCTTCTCCCAATCAACCGCATCGCTGGCCTGGATGGGCGCGCTGCATCTGGTTTTCTGGTTTGTGGCCACGTTGTTTGGCGTGCGCTTCATGCTGGCCGGCTTCGCCCACTCCAACGCCCGGTCGCGCGCGGGCTTGCACGTCTGGATCATCATCTTTCTGCTGGTGGCATTGCAAATGACCACGGCCCTGCGCCCCATCATCGGTAAGTCCGATACTTTTTTCCCGACGGAAAAGAAATTCTTCCTGGTGCATTGGGGAGATCATTTGAGCGAGAAGTAATTTTCAATCTTCCATGAACCGCGAGCAATCACTTCGTCAACGGTGCCTTTGGATGACCTGGCTGTTTATCATCGGTTTGGCAATTAGTGGCGCCACCGCCTTGCCGTTGCCCGCGGAAGTCCGGATTTTGACACGCATTCTCGGCGCGGATCACGGCTCGACTGGATGGCTAACTTGGCTCGTGCAAATTCGCGACGCGCTGAATTTGATGCAGGAGAAAGCTCCCGTTTTGTTTTATGGAACGGACTGGCTGGCGTTCGGGCATTTCGTGATTGCGATTGCTTTTATCGGCGCCCTGCGGGATCCGGTGCGCAACCACTGGTTGTTTGAATTTGGAATGATCGCCTGCGTGCTGGTGGTGCCTTACGCCTTTCTCTTTGGCGGATTACGAGGAATTCCGATGTGGTGGCGGTTGGTTGATTGTTCGTTTGGCGTGTTTGGATTTGTCCCGCTTTGGTTTTGTCGAAAGTGGGCAGGGGAACTGGATGACAAATACAAATCTTCGAATCTTGATCTTTAATCGGGACGGGTTCGCCTCCGAATTTAGTTAATTTCGAGCATTTTACCTTTATTGGTGGCCAGGCCGGGAATGCCAACGAAACCCCTTGGCGTTTGTCACCGAATCGTCGCCGAGCTGTTGTTGTTTTGACAAAATTCCTTGGGAAGATGCGCCTGCTTACAAAAGCATTACTAACCAACCTAATTAATTTATGAAATATCCAAGGAAATTACTACCCGGTCTTCTGACGGTGACGTTTGGTCTGACTGTATTGACCCTAACGCCTCGCTCAGCTCTAGCAGAGGAAGGCGGGCAGTCCTTCAACAGCAGCAAACACAACGGCGAGCGCGACAGCGTGGTGCTTTCTTTTTCCACGGTCGGGGATTCCCGGCAAGACCCGGTTAACCCGGATCCCAGTCAACTGCCGGTTTCGACTCAGGACGCCATCTGGTTGCAAAACACCAAGGCATTGGAACGCATCAAACGCTCGGTGGAGTTGCAAAACTCCAGCTTTCTCTTTTTCAACGGTGACATGATCATGGGTTACGGAAATGCCGTCAGTCCCAAGAACACCGGCGTTTCCACCGTGGTCAGTTCAGACCTGATGGCGTTTTACCGGCAATATGGATTCTGGCGCGGCATGATGGCCGGCCTCATGGAAGGCGGCACTTATGTGGTGCCGGTGCCTGGCAATCATGAGTTGCAATGGAAAAAAGCTCCCCTGCCCGGCGGTGGCACAGCCAAGCAGGCCCAGGTGGCGAATGAAAATGCGTGGCGCGCAAACATGGGCGATTTGATTTTGGACACCAACCGCTTTCAAACCCTGTTCGGCGAACAGCCCTCTTTTATTAATGTTACCAACAACGGTGGTTTGGACGGCCTGGCCTCGGATCAAAGCCAGCTATCCTATAGCTTTGATTTTCGCGGTTGCCATTTCGCCATCATTAATACCGATCCCTACGGCTACGATGCCCATGCCCCGGTGAACTGGCTGCAGGACGATTTTGCCTCGGCTCAAACTCGGGGTGTGAAACATTTCTTCGTTTTCGGCCACAAGCCGGCTTTCACCTATTATTTTGGAGATAACCTGCCCGACAAACCCGCTGGCCTGGATAATGACCCGGCCAGCCGTGACGAATTTTGGAGTGTGATCGAACAATACGGCGCCACCTATTTTTGCGGCCATGAGCATATTTATCACATGGATCAGCCCTGGGCTTCAGCTGGGGGTAAATCATGGCAGGTTTTGGTGGGTTCTGGCGGATCACCTTTCGAAGCCTTGCCCACGGATAACACGATCAACTCATCCACCGACCGCGATTATGCCTGGGCAACAGTTACGGTGTTCAAGAGTGGCAAGGTTTGCATTACTGTTTTTGGCTTTAATGACCAATTTGGACCAACCAAGATTCTCAAGTCCGTTACCTTGAATTAAATTCCGTTGGTTTTTGCAACTCACTCCGGGCGTTACCTTCATCTGGTAACGCCCGGATTTATTTTATTTGGGCTAGACAAATTTGGCGGGGCGGCGCGTCATTATCAAAAATGCCCGCCGGAATGGACATGGAACGGCTTTATGACGAACACGCCCAGTCGCTGTTTGCCTTCCTGCTCCATCTGACCCGGGACGAGGCCGATACGCGCGATTTGATCCAGAAAATTTTTGTCAAAATCGCGCGCGAACCCAAGCTGCTGACCGGCGTCCGGGAGGAGCGCGCGTTTCTCATCCGTCTGGCGCGCAATGCCGCCATTGACTTGATGCGCCGGCGCGGGTCGCGCGAGCGGAGCAAGGAACATTATGCCGCGGAATGCCCATCGCTTTTCGCCCCCGCTTCCGATCCGGATGAAGCCAATTTTCGCGAGCAATTGACCGCTGCGCTCACCTTGTTGCCGCCAGACCAGTGCATGGTGGCGCATCTGAAACTTTGGGAAGGCTTGACGTTTGAGGAGATCGCCACGGCCCTGGAAATTTCGCCCAACACCGCCGCGAGCCGTTATCGCTATGCGTTAGACAAATTACGCGAGCTATTGCGTCCCCTTTACGAGGAAATTAAATGAACGAGTTGGAACAACGCTTAAACCGTCAGTCGCCGCGCCCCATACCACCCGAATGGCGCGCGGAAATCCTCTCCGCCGCGCATGAAGCACAGGCAGCCCAAGCTAAGATTCAAACGTCACCGCGCTCGCGGCTAAACAAGCTGCATGATCAAATTTCGGCTTTGTTTTGGCCGCAGCCCAAGGCGTGGGCCGGCCTGGCCGCCGCTTGGATTTTTATTGTGGCCGTCCATGTCGCCTTGAGTGACGCACCGGTAAAACCCCTCGCTAAGGTCGCGCCGTCGTCGCCCGACGTTGTTTTGGAGCTGAAGAATCAACAGCGCCTGCTGGCGGAACTGGTCGGTTCCTACGAACCCAGGACGGCTGACCGGCAAAGAAAATCACCGGCGCGACCGCGCAGCCAATGCGAGGGCTTTCAAACCGCGTAATCAGCGCGTTGCTTTGACAAAGGTGTGAATGCCGCCATTGGGTTCAATGGCTAAATCACTTTCGCAAAAACTCATTCGAATTATGAACGATAAACCTCAAAAACCCTGGCAGGAATCCGTAAAAAGTCCGGCGAAATATTTCGGCTGGTTTGGCGTGGTGATCAGTTGCGCTTTGCTGATTTGCGGGTGCGCTCTGTTTTTGCTGACAGCGCCGTGGAAATCGGAAAACTACGGCGGCATCACGGCGATAATCTGGATCGTTCTGATCGCCGCAGAGGTGACGCTGGCGGTTTTCGTGGCCCGGGAATTCCTCCGCAATTTCCGGCGGTTTTTCTTTGCCCTGGTTTGTCTGGCGACGTTCATAGGATTGGTTTACGCGGAGGAAGATTTGCGCGGCTGGCTCACCTGGTCCCATTTTAAACGGGATTGGGAAGCCAAAGGGATAAACTTTGACATCGCGGGCGTGGCCCCGGCCCCGGTGGCCGGGGATAAAAACTTTGCCCTCACTCCCATCGCGTATTCCGGTTATGGATTCATTTTGACCCGCGATGGCAAACGGATTCCCAACGCCCAGCGCGATACAAATTTCGTTCAACGGTTGCGTATGCCGATTACTGTAGAACATTTTAGAGAACCAGAACACTGGCTGGGCAACTGGCAGCTCGGCCAGTTCAGCGACCTGCAGGTGATGCAGAAATATTATCGGGATGCGGCTGCCAAGACGAACGAGTTTGCCGTGCCGGCGACGCCGCAATCGCCCGGTGCCGACATTTTGCTGGCGCTCGGCAAATACGACGCCACGATCGAGGAATTGCGGGCCGCCAGCGTGTTGCCGGAGTCGCGCTTTCCACTGGAGTATGATTACGATGACCCCGGAGAAATTTTGCTGCCGCATTTGGCCGCGCTGAAGCAGTGCAGCGAGGTATTACAGTTGCGGTGCCTGGCGGAACTGGCCAATGGTCAAAACCAGAAGGCGACGGATGACCTGAAGTTAATGTTGCAATTGACCGGCAAGGTGAAGACGGAACCATTTTTGATTTCGCATTTGGTGCGCATTGCCATGTTGCAAATGGCCTTCCAGCCGCTCTGGGAAGGCCTGGCGCGGCACCAGTGGACGGATTCCCAGCTCGTGGCTTTGGATGGCGAACTGGCAAAAATTGATTTTGCCGAGGCTTATGTGCGGGCCATGAAAGGCGAATTGGCCATGCAGCACGGCGAAATTAATTATTTGCGACGTAATCCTGGGCGATTGCCAGACTTGTTAAATGCGCGATTTTCTAATGACGGTTGGATCGATAACGCAATTCTTGGTCTGCTCGGGCGCGTAGTTCCTACGGGCTGGTCTTATCAAAACGAGTATCGGTCGGCCCGGCTGATGGTGAACTATTTCATTCCCGTGGCGAACGAAGAACAAGGCACCTTTTCACCTGATTTGGGCGAACAGGGATCGGTCGTGTTGATGCAAGAAACCAAGTCGCCCAGCCCTTTTAATTTCATTGAGGGCAGAATGTTACCGGCGCTTACGCGCGCTTCGTTGCGATTTGCCTTTGCCCAAGCTTCGGTAAATATGGCCCGGATCGCCTTGGCGTTGGAACATTACCGGCTGGCGCACGGAGATTATCCCGCCGCCTTGGCCAAGCTTGCGCCCGATGACATCCAGGAACTGCCGCAGGACGTGATCGGTGGCCAGCCGCTGAAATACCGTCGTGAGGCGGATGGATTGTTTACGCTTTATTCGGTGGGATGGAATAAAACCGATGATGGCGGCGTGTTCGCCTTTCGCGCGGAAAATTCCGCCCGGCCTGACTTGGAGAAAGGCGACTGGGTCTGGCGCTATCCGGCGAAGTAATTCTTTGCAAGTGGATATTAAATTCGCGGGGTTGCTCTTGAAGTGAAAGTCGCGCATTGCAACCAAGTTTTATCAGTGTTCAACCGCGTTTAACTGTGGTTAAATTCGGGCCGCGATTATGGAATACGAAGCTGTCATCGGGCTGGAAACGCACGTCCAGCTCAAGACCCAATCCAAGATGTGGTGCGGTTGCGCGAACCAATACGGTTCCGAGCCGAACACCAACGTCTGCCCCGTGTGCCTCGGCCTGCCTGGCGTGCTGCCCGTGCCCAACGCGGAGGCGCTCCGCAAAACCGTCTTGACCGGTTATCTGCTCAACTGCGAAATCCCCCGCTTCGCCAAGTTCGACCGCAAGAGCTATTTCTACCCGGACATGCCGAAGAATTACCAGCTCACCCAATACGACCAGCCCAGCACGGCCAACGGCTACGTGGAATTTGAATTTCAGGGCGGGATCTCCCGCGTGCGCATCACCCGCGCGCACCTCGAGGAAGACGTGGGCAAGAGCACGCATTTCGAGCGCCACAGCGGCGTGGATTTCAACCGCGCCGGCGTGCCGCTGCTGGAAATCGTTTCCGAGCCGGACCTTACCAGCGCCGACATGGCGTATGCCTATCTCAACGCGCTCACGGAAATTTTGCATCAGGGCGGCATCAGCGATTGCGACATGGAAAAAGGCATGGTGCGCTGCGACGTGAATGTGTCGGTGCGCCCGGTGGGTTCCCAGGAACTCGGCGCGAAGATTGAAATCAAGAACATGAACAGCTTTTCCGGCGTGCGCCGGGCGCTGGAATACGAAATCCCGCGCCAGATCGAAGCGGTAAAGCGCGGGGAAAAGCTCATTCAATCCACGCGCCGCTGGGATGATGTTGCTGGCATCACCGAGCAGATGCGCACGAAGGAAGACGCGCACGATTATCGCTATTTTCCCGATCCCGACCTCATGCCGCTCGCGCCCACGGACGAATGGCTGGCCGGAGTAAAGGCGCAAGTCATCGAACTGCCGCTGGCGCGCAAGCAGCGGTTCATGAGCGACTTTGGTTTGCCAGCCGGCGACGCGGAAGTGTTCAAAATCAACCCAACGCTTGGCAATTATTTTGAAGGCATCGCCAAGCAGGCAAAGAACCCCAAGGCGGTGGCCAACTGGGTGATCAACAATTTGCAGGCGAAACTGGCGGAATTAAACGAAGCCGAAAAATCCGAACAAGGATCCATGGGCTTGGAACCGGCCGACATGAAGCTGTCGTCGCTGGCGGATTTGAAATTCAAGCCCGAGGCGATTTTGGAGCTGGTGAATCTGGTGGAAGCCAAGACGATCAGCAGTTCCGCCGCGCAGCAGGTGTTTGCCGAGATGTTCGCCACCGGCAAGGCTCCCGCTGCCATCGTGCAGGAAAAAGGGTTGGCGCAAGTGAGCGACACGGGTGCGATTGAACAGTTCTGCGATGAAGCCCTCGCGGCCAACCCGAAGTTTGTGGCGGATTACAAGGCGGGCAAGGTGGCGGTGCTCAACGCGCTCAAAGGCCAGGTGATGAAACTCTCCAAAGGCAAGGCCAACCCCGCGCTGGTCGGCGAAATTTTAGAGCGAAAATTGAAAAGCTGATTTCAACCCGGATACCGCAATTGAAACCGCGAAAGACGCCAAATACGCGAATAGAAAAGCGGTTGTGTAAAGCGGGACATTCATGTGTTGGATAATGGCATTGTGGCGGGGCAAATGGAAGTGAACCCCGGTATGTTCGCCTATTTCGCGTGGTTCGCGGTTTATCTCAACTGCGTTTTTTAGGTTGAATCCACGCAAAACTCCGCAGCGTCCTTGTCCTTGGACCCGCCGAATCACCAAAAATGCCACGCTCCGCGCCAGACGACCCAGATCCCGAGCAGAAAATTGGTGATGGCATGAGCCGTCATTGCGTCACCCAGACGGTTTTTCCGCAGCACCAGCCATTGATAAGCGGCACCGCATAAAATGGCCGCCAGCCATTCGTTGTGGGCCAGGCCGAAAATTCCAATGGTCGCCAGAAACGGGGTTAGCGCAAATTGGTTCAGCGGCACCGCCAAAAAGTCAGGCTTCGCGATGTAGCGATACAAAAAGGAACGATAGAACACTTCTTCCAACGGCGGCACAATCAGGCTTGATCCGAGAATGCGCACGGCGATGAAGAACCAGGCCAGTCCGGAGCCGACCCCGTATTCAACGTTGGGGTTCCACATGGCCGGCGGAGTTTTGGGCGGATGCGAAAGGCCCAGTTTGACCCAGAGCGAAGTTTGCGTCGTCCACTCGCCGTGGATGCCAATCCAGACCGCGAACATCGCCACGCCCATGGCCACCGCTTCCCAACTGAATGCCCACCGCATTTCTTTGAGAAGAGGACGCAAGGCAACAATCATGCCCAGCCCGACGACCGTTTTGCCGAAATAAAACCAATACGGCGAAGCGGCGCCAAAGTGGCTTTGGGCAGCCGTCAATAAAACGAAGATAAAAAACGGCGCCACCCGGACCGTCGTCGGCGAATTGGACAGTCTTTGGTAAAAGGACATGATGATTTCAATTGCCCATGTTCAACACGGTGGCTTGGCCGTTGCGATCCACCAAAGTCACCGCCGATTTGGAGATGGCCTTCACCCGATATTTTAAAAATGGGTCACCCGTGCGCACCGTCTGGCCATCAATAATGGCACTGGGGGCAGTGGGCGAGTAAAAGATGCCTTGTAATTTGGGCAAAGGCAAGACTGCCGGAACCGGCACCGCTTCCAGCCGAGTTGCGGGAGCCGAGGTGTTAACCATGGGAGGAACCGGCGCTTTGACTTGAACCACCGGTTGCGCAGCGAAGACCGGTTTGGATTCGACCGCAGGGGTCATGATCGTTGGCCGCGCGGAGCGATGGGCCAGCGACCAGCCGATGAATAATGTGGCAGCGATGATCAGGAAAATCACCAATGCTGGCAGCAGCCAAATGGTGGCGGAGGGAGCTGGAGCGGGCACGGGTCGCAGCGGCGCGGGGGGATTCAACGGGCTTTGAGGCGGGGCCTTTCGAGCTTCTTTCAAGGCGTCATTGATCAGACTCATGTATGGATGTGTCCTTCCAGTTCGCGAATGGCCCGGCCCACCATCTGATAATTAATGCGAAAGCTGCGCTCCACAAATCCAGCCAGCAGCGCCTTGTCACACACGGCATTGATCAGCCGGGGAATGCCCTGGCTGTAGCGGTAAACCCGCCAGATGGCGGGCGTGGTGAAAGTCGGCGTGCCGGGCGATCCGGCGAGCGCCAGGCGGTGATGCACGTATTGGCCGACCTCCGTGCGGGTCAAGGCATTCAAGTGAAACCGCACCGTGATGCGCTGGCGCAGTTGCCGCAGCTTGTGGCTGTTCAGACGGTCGCGCAATTCCGGCTGGCCCATCAGCACGATTTGCAGCAGCTTCCGGTCGTCCGTTTCAATGTTGGAAATCAAGCGCACCTGTTCGAGCAATTCCTCGGTGAGGTTCTGTGCCTCATCCACGATCAACACGGTTTCGCGTCCGGCCAGGGTTTGTTTCAGCAGAAAATCACTCAGGGCCGTCATGGTTTCCATGCGATCCTTGCCCTTCACATCCAGGCCGTATTCCGTGGCAATGGCCTTCATCAATTCATCGCCGCGCAGCACCGGATTCAAAATGAGCGCGGTGGAATAATGGCCCTCCAACTGTTCCAGCAGCGCGCGGCAGAGCGTGGTTTTGCCCGCGCCCACCTCGCCCGTCAACTGCACGAACCCTTTGCGTTCGCGGATGCCATAGAGCAGATGGTTGAACGCCTCGCGATGCTTTGCGCTATGAAAAAGAAAACGCGGGTTCGGCGTGATGTCGAACGGCGCTTGCTGTAGGCCATAAAACTGCAAATACACCCCGCGCTTTTAGCAGAAAGCCCCGGCGGACGCCACCGAAAGGTTTGAGCGGCGCGCGCGCCGATGCCCTCGCGATCATCCTGCGTCTCGACCGGGCTTGCCAGTGAGCCGCATCTGCCGGAAACTGCGCGGGTGAATGTGGAAATCATCAACACCGGCAGCGAACTCATGCTGGGCCGGGTTTTAAACACCCATCAGCAATGGCTCTGTCGCCGGCTCGCGGATCTGGGCCATGTCGTGACGCGGCAGGTGGCCATCGCCGACAATGCCCGGGACATTCAAAATGCCGCGCGCGAAGCCCTGGCCCGCGCGGATCTGGTCATCACCACCGGCGGCTTGGGGCCGACTTCCGACGACCTCACCCGCGAGTTGATGGCCGAATTGCTGGGGCGGCAGCTCGTGAAAAATGACCGCATCCGCGCTCATATCGAGGAACGATTTGCCAAACGCGGATGGACGCGGCCGCCGGCAACCGATGTGGAAACGCTGGTGCCGGAAGGGGCGCTGTTTTTTCTGAATGCTCATGGCACGGCTCCGGGATTGGCCATGAAAATTGAAAATAATGCAGGTCCGACTGCCGCCGGGGCGAAATGGCTGATCATGCTGCCGGGCCCGCCGCGTGAGCTGCGCCCGATGTTCGATGACCAGATCGGGCCTTGGCTGAAGCGGGAGATTAAAAGCGGGATTTTTGTTTGCCGCACGCTGCGCTCCACGGGCATCGGCGAATCACGGGTTCAGGAGTTTGTGCAAACGGATTTGCATCCGCTGGTGCAACGCGGATTGGAAATCGGCTATTGCGCCCGTCCCGGCGCGGTGGATGTGCGACTGACGGCCGGCGGCAGCGAGGCCGCCAAGCTGGTGGCGGAAGGCGAAGCCGTGGTCGCCCGAATTCTTGGCGCCAGCATTTTTGGCAAGGATGACGACGAGCTTGAAGCGGTGGTGGTTGAGCTCTTCCGGCGGAAAGGGAAGACGCTCGCGCTGGCCGAATCTTGCACGGGCGGTGAAATTGCCAGCCGGATCACGAACGTGCCTGGCGCTTCGGAGATATTTCTGGGAGGCGTGGTCAGTTACGCCAACTCGGCCAAGGAACAACTGCTGGGCGTCAGCGCGGATTTATGGCAACAACATGGCGCCGTCAGCGAAGCGGTGGCCCAGGCGATGGCTGTTGGGGCGCGGACCCGGCTGGGGGCGGATTTTGCCGTGGCGGTCACGGGTATTGCCGGGCCGGGCGGAGGCACGCCGGAAAAGCCGGTGGGCACGGTTTATATCGCGCTGGCTTCAGCGCAAGTTGTGGAGGCCAGACGTTTTCTGAATATCTGGGATCGCCACACGTTTAAACAGGTCACGGCCACCCAGGCCTTAGAGTGGTTGCGTCGGATGGTTTCTGCTTGAGGCAGCCTGATTTTACGCTAGTGTCAGCATGTTATGTCTGCGTTAGTTGATAGCCCGGTGTCCGTCAGCCCCGTGCCTGTCCCGCCCAGGCCGGCCGCCAAGCCGCGCGGGATTTTGCTGGTCGTGGACGATGAGGAAGGGCCGCGGATGTCATTGAAAGTGATTTTCAAGGACACCTATGAACTGCTGATGGCGGAAGACGGCGTCAGAGCCATTGAACTGGCCCAGCAGCATGATATTGATGTGGCCATTCTGGACATCCGCATGGCGGGCATGTCCGGCATTGAAGTGCTGGAACGGCTGCGACAGGTGCGGCCGGATATGGAAGCGATCATGATCACGGCGTTTGAGACGACCGACACGATCCGCCAGGCGCTTCGCCTGCGCGCCTGTGATTACATCAACAAGCCGTTTGATATCGCCACCATTCGCAACGCGGTCAGCCAGGCCATGCAACGCCGCGTGCTGGAAAGCCAGGTGCATAGCAGCGCCGACAAAGTGCGCGAGCTGCTTACTGAATTGCAGAACCGCAGCATCGAGGAGCAAATTGCCAAAACGCACAAAGACATTTACGCCAGCATTCTGCACGACATCAACGGCCCGCTGACGGTGGTATCCGGCTTTGTGCAGTTATTGAACAAAAAGCTGGGCAATGAGTCGCGGTTGGAGACGGAAGATCTGGAATTCATCAAGGAACGCCTGCGCATCATCGAGCGGCAGGTGGTCAACTGCATTGAAATTCAGCGGCGCTACCTCGGATTTCTGCGCCGTCAAGGCAATGACCAGACGCACGCCGGCGTGAACCAGCTTTTGCACGATTTGGAGCAGCTTGTGCGCGTGCATCCCAGCCTGCAGGAAAATGAATTCTGCCTGACCCCGCTCGCCGGCGATATTGGCGTCAAGGTCAACGGCACGGACCTGATTCAAATTTTGCTGAACCTTTCGGTCAACGCGTTTCAATGCACGCCGTTGCCGCACCGGGTGGAAATTGGAGGCGAAGTGGAAACCGCCACCCTGGACCTCACGGCTTTCAAGGACGGCCCGAACGACCGTTTTCTGAACGTCGAAAATATGCACAACGTCGCCCCGCTGGTGAAACTTTGGGTGAGCGATACCGGGCCCGGAATACCGCCGGAAGTGTTGCCGAAAATTTTTCAATCCTACTTCACCACCAAAGGTCCGAGCCAGGGCACCGGGCTTGGGCTTAATATCGTTCAGCGCTTGATCAAGGAAGGCCACGGCGCTCTGCATGTGCATACCCAGCGCAATGAGGGCACCACGTTCACCATTTATCTGCCCGGCACATCGCTCGTCAGGGAATCTGGTTCAGCACGCTAAAGCCGGATTACCGTTTGGGATTCCCCCAAGGCATTCCAGCCAATGAGAACCAGCACCCCGCCCACGATGGTCAGATCCGCCGTCACCGTCAGCGGTGTCCACGCGATCCGCTCCCACCGTCCGACCCCGTCATTGTAAACGGGCAGCGCGAACGAACCCAGCGAATGCGAATCTTGGTAAAGGTTGAAACAGCCGATATTGGTCGTGGTGACCGCATAGAAACCAGGGGGAAAATTCGTGCCGGATTGGGGCAGGACGGGCACGTGGTTCAGGCACGCCACGGAATTGGTGTTCACAAAGTGCGGCCGCGCATGATTAGCCAGGGCGCGATGGTTTTGATGCAAGAAATAAGCGCGGGGCTTGGTCTGGTCGCTGCGCTCGCAAAATTCGTCGTAAGCCACCAAAAAATCGTTTTCCCGGTCAGCGTGGAACAAGCGGAGGTGAGGGTCGCCCGCCGGCTCATTCCATTCATCGAACGTGGATTCCGACCACAATCGGCGGGTCACGCATCCGCCGGTGAGCACCGGCAGCAGCAGCCACAATATTAGCAATCGATGGCGCACAAGCAGAGCCTGCGCCGGTCAAGGGCAGTTGCAAGTAAAAACCCCGCGAAAAGAAAACCCCGGCAAAAAATTGCCGGGGCTGGACGGTTCAAAAATGACGACTGTGCTTAGTTTCCCACAAACTCGCGCGGGTCGGTCACCTTGCCGGTCAAGGCGCTGGCCGCCACCGTCGCGGGAGAGGCGAGGAACACTTTTGATTCCTTATCGCCCATGCGACCGGGGAAATTTCGGTTCGTGGCGCTGATGCAATTGATGCCGGATTTGTTGATGCGGCCAAACGTATCCACCGGGCCGCCCAAACATGCGGCGCAACCGGCGTTTTCCGTCATCTGCACGCCGGCATTCACCATGATATCCCAGATCGTTTCGTTGCCCCAATAAGTCGTCTGCAAATCACGGACGATCTCGGGCGTGGCCGGCACGCCAAAGGTGTCGATGACCACTTTTTTGCCGCGCAACACGCGGGCGAATTCCACGAAGTCGCTGGTCTTGCCGCCGGTGCAGGAACCGACATACGCGCGATCCAATTTCATGTTGCCCATTTCCTTGGCCTTCTTGCGCTGGCCCGGATCGGGATGGCACGCCACGGTTGGTTCCAGCTTGCTCAAGTCCACCACGAGTTCGTAAACGAACTTCTGGTCCTTGTCCGGTTCGACCGGCTGATAGGCCGCTTTCGTTCCGTTCAATTTCACCCGCGCATCCACGTATTCCGCCGTGCGGGAATCGAATTCAAAAATGCCGTTCTTGCCGCCGGCCTCAATGGCCATGTTGGCAATCGTCATACGATCGTCCATGCTCAGGCTGTTGGCGCCGGGACCGTCGAATTGCATCGCGCGATACGTCGCGCCGTCAAAGCCGATTTCGCCGATGCAATGGAGGATGATGTCCTTCGCCATGACGCCGCGCTGCAATTTGCCTTCCAAGCGGAAGTGCATCGTCTCCGGCACCTTGATGAGCAATTTGCCCGTGCCCATCACAAAGCCGGCGTCGGTGTTGCCAATGCCGGTGGCGAACTGGTTGAACGCGCCCGCCATGCAGGTGTGCGAATCCGTGCCGAACAACACTTCGCCGGGACGCGTATGGCCTTTGGCCGGCAACGCCGCGTGACAGACACCCGCGTAACGGGAGCCGTATTGGCGCTTCATGTTGCCTTTCGCCACGTCAAACGTCCAATGACCTTTCGGATCGTCAATGACGTCGTAGAAATACGGCAATCCCTGTTCGCCGGCGAACTCGCGGAGAATGTCCACGTTGCGGTTGGACTTGGAATCGGCGGTGAAAATATAGTGGTCGGGAATGATGACGATTTTATTTTTGTCCCAGACCTTGGCGTCCTTGCCGAACTCGCGTTTGAACACACCTATTGTGCCCGGACCGCAGACATCGTGCGTCATGAGCACGTCCGCGTTCACCCAGATATTGTCGCCGGCCTGCACGCTGGCCTTGCCGGCCGCGCGGGCGAGGAGTTTTTCTGTCAACGTCATAAGGCCCGCAAAGTAGCCGATAATCAGGGCAAGTTCAACTACGCGTTGGGGACGGAAAAGACATTGAGCTTTTGGTTCCCCGCTATTTTCGGTGGAATCTGGGAAGTGCTTGGATAGGCTTGAGTGGATGGTGCCGGTGGGTGCGCTGGGTGGCTCGCTTTTACAAGGCAGCCTCTTTGGCTCGATGGTGAAGCTGGCGCAAATGATCGAACGCCATCTGGCCGGCATCCTGGCGCACTGGAAACGGGGCCTGACCAATGCGTTTATGGAAGGCTTAAACAGCGTCTTCAGCGCCACCAAACGCAAAGCGCGCGGCTACCGTTCCACCACCCATCTCATCACCATGCTTTACTTCACCGCAGGCAAGCTTCGCCTGCCCCAACTCTAACTCCACCGAAAACAGCCGGGAACCAGATTCCGCAATGGAAACCGCGAAATAACGCGGAATACGCGAACCGGCCAGGGTTTCGGAACCATTCCCCCATTCCCCGGCTGGATGAAGGGATTTGGCGATCTCACAAACTCGCTTTGACCTTGGTTTTCGCGGGGTTCGCGGTTTATCCCAACCGCGGAATTTGGGTTCATCTGTCATAGGTCCCGGTGCGCCAGCTTTCGTTTCTTCGGATCCTTCCGCCAACGCCGCGCCCGCTCAATATCTTCAATGCGATCCCCGTTCTTCGGGCGCGGCTAACCCTAAGTTGGTCAAGACTTCCAAGGTGGAATACGCCTTGTTTAGCGTGTAGAAATGCAGCCCGGGAACGCCGGCTCGCAACAGCGCGTCGCATTGCTCGGTGGCGTATTCAATGCCGAACTGGAGCGCCGCTTCGTCGTTGGCGCCGATGGCATCCAGTTTTTGCCGCAGGGCGGGCGGAATTTTAGCGCCACAGAGCTGGGTGAATTTCGTGATCTGCGTGGCGCTGACGATGGCAATGACGCCCGGCACAATGGGCACTCGCACGCCCAGCTTGCCCGTCACGTAATCCCGAAATTCAAAAAAATCGGCGTTATCAAAAAACAGCTGGGTCAGCACATAATCCGCCCCTGCAGCCACTTTGGCTTGGAGATGCTCCCAATCCGCTTGTTTGCCGGCGGCGCAGGCAATGTGACCCTCCGGAAAACCCGCCACGCCGATGGAAAAATCGCCCTTTTCGCGGATAAACCGCACCAGTTGCGAAGAGTATTCAAATCCGCCCGCCGTCGGTTTGAATTCGCCGCCGCCGGGCGGGTCGCCCCGCAGCGCGAGAATATTTTTACAGTTCAGGGCATGGATTTTTTCCAACAGGGCGCCGACTTCTTCGCGGGTGTGGTTGACGCAGGTCAGATGGGCCAGCGCTGTGAGGCCGTGGTTGCGCTGGATTTGGTCCACCAGCATCAATGTTTTATCGCGGGTGCTGCCGCCGGCGCCGTAAGTGACGGAGCAGAAGTCGGGACGCGCGGCCAGCAGGGCCGGGATTTGCTTTTCCAACAGGCTGCGCTCGCCTTCCCCGGTTTTGGGCGGAAAGAATTCCAGGGAAATGATCGGCCGCCCGGATGGCGGCTTGCCGGCGTAAATGTCGCGGATGAATTGCATCGAAAACGGATTATGCAAAAAGTTCGCCGGTGTGAAAACAAAAAGCCCCTTTCAGCAGGCCACTGAAAGAGGCGGGAAGTTTTAAATGGCGGGGATTGTTCCGGGCGGATTTTCGTCTCGAAACCAGGCCCCAACCCGCGGGTTATTGAACCGGCGTAATGTTATATTTGGCCAGAATCTGGGCGTATTCCGGCGTTTTTTTGAATTCTTTGAGGGTGTCGCTGATCTTGGCCGCCACCTCGGCGGCATTGGCCAGCTTGGGACTTACCGCCAGATACACCGGCAGGGGTTTCCCGGAAGAGCCGGCAAAGCGGATTTTGTCGGCCATGCCCAGGGTCTTGGCGTGCAACATTACCACCGAGCGGTCATCCAACAACAGCGTGATGCGTCCGGCCACCAGTTTCTTGATGCTGGTTTCAATGGGAATTTCACCGGTGGAAAAGGAAACTTTGGATTCGTCCTTGCTGTATTTTTTGATGTAATTGTCCATTTCGTCGCCATAGACATAGTCTTGGATGACGCCCAGGGACTGGCCGTCCAACGAGGATACGCCCTTGAATTCCCAACTGGAGGATTTGACCGTGAAGAAATCCATGGTGGTGTAGGCGAACGGTTCGGCGCATTCGATCAAGCCTTCCTCTTTCACCTGGCTGTCCAGCACGGCGAGGAGCAAATCCGCTTTGCCTGCTTTGACATCCGCGACGGCGCGGGTCCACGGAATCAACTCGTATTTGACGGAGTAGCCGGCTTTGGCGATGACCGCCTTGGCGATTTCGGTCATGTAACCCGGGGTCGCCCCTTCCTGATCGGTGAAGGGCGCCCAATTGTCGGCCAGCATGGTGAGGGTTTGGGCGTGCGACAGGGTGGCGCCGGAGAGGAGCGCCAGCGAGCAAGCCAGGGTTTTCAGTTTCTGACTAATGAGGGTGGTTTTCATAACAATGACGGATTGGGGATTAGGTGGTGATTCAGTTCTGACGGTGGTTGTGTTTCTGCGCCGGATAGTTCCGGTGATTAGTTGGCGCGGCTGCCCATGAAGGCCGCGGGTTGAGCCGCTGACGCGACCGGTTTTCCATTGAAATGCCGGGGCGCGGCCATGGCCTCGCGGTCGTGAGATGGCGCGGCCGGATAACTGGCCGGTTGGTGGCCGTGGTTGAAATGGGAATCCGCGTTGCTTTGGCCCAACATGCCGACCAGCAGATCCACCACTTCCTTGAGGGCGTTGGTTTCGGCTTGTAATTCCGTCGAGGCGCTGGCGCTTTCCTCGGCCCGGGCGGCATTGGACTGGGTGACCTGGGTCATTTGGGAAACCGCCGTGGTGATTTGATTGATGCCCAGGCTTTGTTCGCGGCTGGCGGAGGCAATTTGAACGACCAATTCATCGACTTGATGGGTGCGCTGGGCCAGTTCCTGCAAGCTGGCGGCCACTTTGGTGTTCAGGGTCACGCCCAGTTCGCTTTTTTGGATGCTGTCCTCGATTTTTTCCGCCGTTTCCCGCGCGGCATTGGAACAGCGTTGGGCCAGGTTGCGCACCTCGTCGGCCACCACGGCAAAGCCCATGCCCGCCTCGCCGGCCCGCGCGGCTTCCACCGCCGCATTCAGGGCGAGGATGTTGGTTTGAAACGCGATTTCATCAATGGTCTTGATAATCTTGGCAATGTTGGCGCTGGAAGATTTGATGTCATCCATCGCCTTGGCCATGGCCGCCATATCGGTGGTGCCGCTGTCGGCCACGCTCCGGGCGGACCCGGTCAGTTCCTTGGCGCGCTGGGCGTTCTCGGCATTGGATTTGGTGGTGCTGGCAATTTCCTCCAGGGATGCGCTGGTCTCTTCCTCCGAAGCGGCCTGCTTGCTCGCGCCGTCCGCCAGGTTCTGATTGTTGCTGGTGATGACCAGCGTCGAATTGGTCAGCTTTTGGGAACCATCAAGCAAATCGGTAATCACCTGTTTCAAGGGCCGCACCAAATTGCGGTTCATCGTCAACCACAAGGCCGCGACGAGGCAGAAATTCACGGCCAAACACTCAATCACCTTGTTGAGCAGGGTGGCGCGCAACTGTTTACGCAGGCCTTTTTCGGTGAGGTTGATGGTGGCCATGCCGATGGGCTTGCCTTCATGATCAATCTCGCGTGTCTGGAACAGGTCGCTGGCCGCCACCGAATTGGTGCCAAATACGATTTTGCCGGCCGCGTCGCGGTCCACCGTGAGCGCGATGTCGAGATGTTGTTTGTCCTGGCCTTGCTGGATCGTGACGCTGGCCAGATCGGCATCGTTCATTTCCGCCGCCAACACGGCTTGCAGTTGGGTGTTGTCCATGCCCCACAAGGCGGCTCCGGCGCTTTGGGTCACCCGTTCCATCACTTGAATCGACTTTTTTTGGAGATCCTGATGCAAGTCACGCGACTGAAGGTAATACTCGCAAGCACTGCACAACACCATGATGCCCGTGGTGCTGATCACGCTGATCAACACGGTTCGCTGGATGGATGATAGTTTCATAGATGCATTCAGGCATCCGGGCGGATGAATGTGGTTTTTCATCCGCCCCGATGTCCCATGCAGGCGTTGCCTGCTAACACGGCTATCGGCTGAAAGGCGGACAACTTTACATTTTTTGGCAAACTAATGTGACGCTTCGCCGCCAGCCTCGGGACCAAACGGTTTTCACCAGCCAGGCCGTTGAACCCAAAAGCCGCAGTTGGAACCGCGAAACACCCCAAACACGCGAACAGGCAATGACTTCCCCAAAGACCGGCTTTCGCCGATGGGGTGAAAGCCGGATTTTTTAGAGTCCGCGCTTTTTCGCATATTTTGCGTATTTCGCGGTTTCCATTGCGGAATCTAGGTTTATACCGCGCCGTTCAGAGTGGCAGAAATGGAGCTGTCGAACGGAGGTGCAAGGGGTGCCGAATAAAAAAACCCTGCCAGCGAACTGGCAGGGTTTGAGGGTTCTAAACTAAAATTAGAACTTGTAGATCAAGTTGGCATAGAGACCGTAGGAGGTCGCTTTGTCAACCGAAACGCCGGTGGGCAGAATATACCGGTTGTTGCCGGTGTCGGCGCTGCTGGTAACCTTGTCGTAGCGCAGCTCCAAGCGGCTGATCACGTTGGCCCAGAGGTCATACTGCACGGTTTCGGTGAGCGAAATACCATTGTCGCCATCTTTATAAGAACTGCCGCTAAAATCTTGGGCTTCCCAGTATTCCGCGCGGGAATTGAAGCTGAGTTTATCCGTGGCCTTGATGGTGTTATACAAGGCGAGCACGAAAGGATCGGAGTGGACGGTTGTTCCACCGATAGTGCGAGTGGCCCCACCATAATTCTGCGCGTAGTCAAAGGCAGCGCCAAAGGTGACGCCAGACCACGGGCTGTTCAAAGTAGCACCAAGATAGTAGTTGATCTGGTTGCCGCCTTGGTCGCCAGTGCCCGTGGAAGGATTAGCAGCAGGGGTAGTTACGTTATTGGCAAATCCATAAACCATGCCCGCATAGAAAGTGGAGCCAGCGGCCCAACCCCAACTGCTCGGCGCCGAGAACGTGGCGGAAGCCAGCACCGTCTTGTGCCAGGCGCTGCCGCTCTGGTGGTCGAAGTTGTTGCGAGTGTTAATGCCCGCGTTGAGCGTGTTGGCAACACCGGCAGACACGGAGAACTCGTCATTGATCTTGTAGCTGCCGAGCACGCCGGTGTGCTCAGAGGGTTCAATGGCCCAGCCCCATGAACGGGTGTAATTGGGGTTGGCCCCCGCATCAAACGCTTCATAGCCCACCACGGTGTTGAACACACCGACTTTCCAGTCGATGCCATTGCCCACCGGGGTGCGGAGCGCGACATAGGCCTGCTGAATGGCAAATTCACTGTTGTAGTTTCCGTTTAAAGATGGATTCCAGCCCACCGCGTCCGGGCCGAAGAGCAGGTCGGCCTGATAACCCGCCGCATAAGGCGTGTCATCCTGCGCTTTGGAGATGGAGAGTTTCACCACATCCAAGTTAAAACCGTTGGCTTTGCCGCTCTGGAGCGGAATATTGCCAGCGGGCGATTTGGCGATCGCATCGCCCTTGGGCCCCATCTGCCAATTCATTGAGGTGCCGACATAGCCGCTGATCACGGTGTCGGAGAGCGCGGTTTGCACCTGGCTCATTTTGGCTTCGTCTGCGCGGGCGGCGGAAGCGAGGCTCACTGCCCCGACTGCGGCCAGACCCAATGTCCATTTATTAAACTTCATCTGTTCCTCCGATGTTGTTTGTTGTTTGTTGTTTGTTGTTGACTGCGAAAATGGGGCAAAAACTGTTTGCCCCCAGCACCTAAAAACGGTGCCATTTGAAGAAAACTAGGGAAATGCGGGGAAATTGACAATATTTTTTTAAAATCAACCCAAGCGCCCGCCAACGGCTCAAACGCTTGTTTTACAGCGACTTGAAACTTTTTGATGCCGGTTTCGACGGCCGCCGCCCGCGTTTCCACTTCCGGTTTTCCCGCAAAAACGTCGAGTTTTGCGACTCCGCAAACATTACGGGCCGGCGCGGTTTGGGGGGGTGGATGTTTCTTGCTTGGAATAAATCGTGCTAAACCAACGGAAGTGGGTTAGAAATGCGTTCGGAATTGGGACGCGCACGAAATGCACCAGCCATATTATGCCTCTATTTGCCTATACCGCCAGAGACACGGCCACCGGTCGTGAGATGCGCAACACCGTTGAAGCCGGTTCCGAACAAGCCGCCATCGCCACGCTGCTGAATCGCAACTTGCTGGTGGTCGAGATTAAGGAAAAAACCATCAAGCGCGGCCAGACCCAGGGCGGCCGGGTGTCGCTGAACGATTTGGTCGTCTTTACCCGGCAGTTGGCAACCATGATCGATGCGGGTATCGCCATTGTCCAATCGCTCCAGGCGCTTGCGGAACAGGCGAGCAACAAAATCATGCGGGATGTGATCCGCGACGTCTGCACCCGCGTCGAAAGCGGTGAAAGTTTTTCCGAAGCCTTGAGCAAACACCCCAAAGCGTTCAATCGCCTCTATGTTTCCATGGTGGCCGCCGGTGAAAAAGGCGGTTTGCTGGCGGAAATTCTGGGCCGGCTGGCCACTTATTTGGAAAACAGCGAACGGCTCCGCAAAAAAGTGAAAACGGCGCTGATGTATCCCACCGTGGTGACAGTGGTCGCCATCTGTATCACCACCTTTCTGCTGGTCAAAGTCATTCCGACCTTCAAGGAAGTTTATTCCGGGTTTGGCGCCAAGCTGCCCGCGCCCACCGAAGTCATGATCCGCATCAGCGAATTTGTTCAGGCCTACATTCTCTATCTGATCATCGCGGCCGGGCTGGCAATTTGGGGCTGGCTTTACTACATCAAGACCAAACCGGGTCGCGATTTTTGGGACAAGCAACGGATTAAACTGCCGGTTTTCGGGCCGATCGCGCACAAAATTTGCCTGGCGCGTTTTACCCGCACCCTGGCTTCGCTGATTCGCAGCGGGGTGCCCATTTTGGAAGTCTTGCAGATCGTTTCCCAAACCGTCGGCAACACCGTCATGGAAAAAGCCATCAAAACCGCCGGGTCGGACATTGAACGCGGCGAAGGCATTTCCGCGGCCTTGAGCAAACATCCGGTCTTTCCCTCCATGATCATCCGCATGTTAAGCGCCGGCGAACAAACCGGTAATATTGACTCCATGCTCGAACGCGTCTCCAATTTCCTGGATGAAGAAATTGAAACCATCCTGTCCGGCCTGATGTCGCTCATCGAACCCCTGTTGATTGTCTTTCTGGGCGTGGTCATCGGCGGCATGGTGATTTGCATGTTCCTGCCCATTTTCAACCTGTCGAACATCGTCAGCGGAAACAAATAACCGTTTACCGCCAAGCAACCGCCGGGTGAACCGTTCGCCCGGCGGTTTTCTCATGACAACAGTGGAGATTTTGCTTTCAGCCCGAACTCCGCGGGTGGGGAGCGCCGGCCGCTGGCCGGCGGTGTTTGGCGGCCCGCCAAACCCGGCGTCCCACCATGATCTTCACCGAACGAAACGGAGAAATATTGGTTCAACGAGGTTTTCGGCCGGCCGCCGAAAACCACCCGCGAGCCGCGGGTGCTTCCCAGGCCAACTGCGAAACTCGGGTTCAAGCGGCCACGCTTTTCAGCGGACCCGGCTGATGCACTTTGATTTTCGGCCAGCGCTCCTTGATTTTGGTGGCGAACCAATGTCGCGCCGCGTCATCGCCGTGGCCCAGTAAAATCACTCGCGGCGCCACCTGGCCGACAAAATCCAGCAAATCCTCCCGATTGGCATGCGCGGTCAAATCAAAATCCCGCACATCGCAATTCCGAGTCACAGGTCCCGCGCTCGGACTGAACACAAACGTTTCGCCCGGCCGGGCCGCCTTCAGCCGGCCCGCCGGCGAATCGGGGTCGGCATAGCCCACGAAGAAAATGCTCTGCCGCTCGTCGCCAATCATGCGCTTGGCCAGATCGTGCGCCGCCGTGTTTTCACTCATCATGCCGGATGTGATGACAAAAATTTTGCCGCCCGTCAGCTTCATCGCATCGGCCACGCCCTTTTCCAGCACCGTTAACTGGAGCGCCTCGTTCAAACTCAAGTTTGTGTGCTGGCGGTGCATCCGATGCGCCTCGATGTCGTAAATCTCCGTGAACACCCGGCCCAGCCCGCCAATGTAAACCGCCTGTTTTTTTAATCGGCCCGCGCGCATCAGCAGCGCCAGCAGCGCCAGAATTTCCTGGGTGCGGCCCAGGGCGAACGACGGAATCATCACGCCCGCCTTTTTCTTCAGCGCTTCATGAATGGCCGCCACCAGCCGGTCAATTTCCTTTTCCCGGCTGCAGCCGGCCGGGACGTCGCGGTTGCCGCGGGTGGTTTCCATGATCAGCACATCCGCCCGCACGTCTTCAAAACGGGCGCTGCGCATGATCGTCTGGTCGTGAAAACACACGTCGCCCGTGTAAAACAATGTTTCCTTCCTGCCGCGCAGTAAAATTCCCGCCGAGCCGAGCGTGTGACCGGCATCGAAAAATTCCAGCGTCGGCGACGATTGCCCCGAACGCACCTTGTGAAAGGCCGCCCATTCAATCTCGCGATTGTATTTGAAACCTTGGAAACGCGGCGAAAGCTCGTCCAGCTCGTCGTGGCTATACAGCGGATAATCCTTGATGCCCAGTTCATCCCGCTGGCGTTTCATCACGTTCACGGAATTATGCAGCACCCGTTCCACCAGCAAATAGCTCAACTCGGTCATCAGCACATGGGCTTTGGGATAATGCCGGCAGGCCACCGGCAGACCGCCCACGTGATCGTGATGGCAGTGGGAAATCGCCACGGCATCCACGTCGGGCGCGCCGGCCTTGCCAAAGAGCGGCATGGCGGCGTGGCCTTCGCGTTTGGGATGCATTCCGGCATCGAGCAGAATTTTGTGCCCATCCAGTTCCACCAGCCAGGCGCTCGCCCCGATGTCCGTGTCCGGATTCAGATTTGAAATATTCACCCGCGCAGTTTAACCACGGATGAACACCGATGAACACAGTTTTCCCGCCGCCATCAAATGGCGTTTCCATCATGGCATGGACAGATGGGGAGTTTGGTCGGGCGCGCCGGACATCACAAAACCGAGCGGCGCGCGCGGACGCCCGCCCCGCCGCCGCCCCCGGTTCATCGCCGGTGGGTCAAAGTTGATTTCATCCGCCCAATTCCATTGCAAGCAAGCAGTGTTCATCCGGGCTTGCTCCCGTTGACCATTAAACGGCGCCCGGCGGCCACAGGCTTTGGCCAACATCCGTGCGGAAATAGCTGCCGACCACGCGGATTTTCCGGATGTTGGCGTAGGCCCGGGCAATGGCCGTCTTTAAACTCGGCGCCAGAGCAATGACGTCGGCGATCCGTTGTCCGGTTACATGCAACTTTCCATTGGCGGCGGCAACTTCGTTCCACCACACATCACAGTCAAATTTGCCGTCCACAGTCAGCGGCAATTGCGGTCCGCGCACTTGCGTGAACGGATAACCATAGCCGGCCAAGGTCAACGAACAGCCGAATTTGAATGGGTCATTAAATTCCAATGACAACTTTTCATTCCGGGCCGTCTTCAAGAGCGCTTCCGCCGGGTTCTTCAACATCCGCAAAATCATCGGTCCAGACGTCACGCCGATGCGGATGTTGTATTCAATCACGTGCCATTTGCCGCCGCGCTTGATGGCGGTGACTTGCAGCGGCCCGTTGAATCGCGCGGCCCGCAGCCACGGTTTCAGCGGATGAATCAGTTGCCGGGCGAGGCCGTATTTATCTTTCTCGTCGCGTTCCACCAAGCCGCCAAGCGGCGCGCCGGCCACGATGCCCAGGTTGCCGTTGAACGCGTATTTGTATTCCTGGTTGGTCACGAGCGAATAAATTTCGCCATCACTGACCAGGGCAATGTGTCCCGCTTCCGCCCGGCCCAAGTATTCCTGGAGAAAAACGCCTTCGGCATAATTCACCTGCCGCAGCCACGCCTGGGTATCCGCCACGGTTTCACACATCACCGTGTGAATCGGGCTGGTGGGCGAGCACAGCGGATTTTTAATGACGAACGGCAGCGGATTGTCCTCCAAAATTTTCTCCGCCTCGATCCGGTTTGAGGCCACGAAGGATTTTGGAAATGGAATTTTGAATCTGGCGCAAAGCTCGCGGGCGAAGTCGCGCTCCCGCTCGATCCGCATCGCCTCGCCGGTCGGGCTGAAAATGCCAACGCCGGATTTGATCAGATCCGCCGCCCACGGCTGCAAGGCCCAATCAATGGACTGCGGAATGACGACGTCGATGTCGTTTTTCACCAGCAGCGGCACGGGGCTTGGAAACGCTTCCCGCGAAAAAGTTTTGCCGCATAACGTGGGCGGATAATGGCCGTAGTTGCGGGTGAGATACGTCGAGACCTCCGCGCCGGCATCGGTGAGCGCGGTGCCGATGCTGTGGGCAAAGGAGCCGACGCCGAGGATCATCGCTGCCGGTTGCAGGCTTTTGGTGGCTGAAGATTTTTTCCGCATTTGAATCGGCCGCCAGTGTCCCGCAGTTTCAGTTCGCGAGCAATCAGAAGTAATTCACCGCCTCGACTTCGTCGCAAATCATGGTCAAAATGGGATCATGGCCGATGAAAATTCATCCCGCTTGGAAAAACTGGAATCCCATCTTGCGCACCTGGAGCATCAGGTGGAACAATTGAACGCCGTGGTGATCGAGCAGGTCAAAATGCTCGAACGCCTGAAGAAGGAGGTTCAGCGCCAGTCCACCGCCATGCAGACGCTGGAATTGGAGCGGATCAAAGCCAACAACCAAAAGCCGCCGCATTATCAGTGAAACCGCCGCGCATCAGCCGCCGCAAATTTATCACGACCGCCGTGCTGGCCACGCCGCTGGCGGCGCTGGCGGACGCGCATTTCGTGGAGCCGGATTGGTTGAAGGTGCGGCGGTTGACCATCGGGACTGGAACGCCAACCCACCGGCTGGTTCACTTCAGCGATGTCCACCACAAGGGCGACACCAAGTATCTAAAGACCGTTATCGATACGATTAATTCGCTGTCACCGGATTTTGTCTGTTTCACCGGCGATATTATGGAAGAAGGCAAATTTCTCGACGAAGCGTTGAAAATTTTCAGCGGCATCAAAGCCCCGCTGTTCGGGGTTCCGGGCAATCATGATTACTGGAGCGGTATTCCCTTTGCGCCCGTTTATCAATGCTTCCAACGCACGGGCGGCGCATGGTTGACCAACCGGCATCAAGTGGTCGCCGGTGGGAAAATTAATCTGGTGGGCATCGCCAGTGGTTGGATTTATCAACCGAAACAGACGTGGAGCCGTCTGCCCATCGATCCGGAAAAGAAAAATATCCTGCTCATGCACTATCCGGCGTGGGCCAACAACCTGGGGGGACAGAAATTTGATTTGATGCTGGCGGGTCACTCGCACGGCGGCCAGGTGCGGATTCCGTTCTATGGCCCCATTGTCGTGCCGTATGGGGTGGCGGACTACGACATGGGCTTGTATCAAACCCAAGCCGGCCCGCTTTACGTCAATCCCGGCATCGGCTACATTGGCGATTATGATCTCCGCTTCAATTGCCGTCCCGAAATTACGGTGATTGAGGTTTAGCGCATCCGTAAAACTACCGAAGTTTCAAACAGATGCTTGTTTTGGATGACTGAAACGACGGCTTGCCGTTAAGTTTCAAAACCGGTTTAATCCAAGCATAAATCTATGACACCATTTAGGGCGCTCCTTCTTTTCACTGTTCTTCTATTTGGGCTGTATATTCTCCGCTATCAGCCGCATAACGTGACTCACCTAACCACAATGCCGGTTCAGCAAATCAAAGTTTTTTCACTGTCAAATGCACCGTCCACAAAAGTCGGAGCTGTGTGGTCAAGTAATATTCCTCCGGCAGTTTCCAAATTCATAGCCAATGCCAGCACTTCGACCAATTCTATCAGCCTGCAACCCACCTCAGCCAAAATTTCATATGTGGAATTCAAAGACAGTCAGCAACGAGATGCCTTCAACCGGCTGGAGAAAATGACAGCCGGTTCTGCCGAATTGGTATTGCGGCCCGACAATTCAACTCCAGTCCAAATCAAGGGCTATCCTTTAATGAAAGCGGTTGGTGGCGGCGGGACACTTGCCGAGCAAAATGTAAAGACAGCCAAAGCCTTCATGCAGGAAAATGCTTCGCTCTTGTTATTGAATGATCCAAGCCAAGAGTTGCGCGTGTTGGCGAACGAGACGGACAACTTGGGAACAGTCAATATCCGCTACGCTCAAACCTACGCTGGTCTGGATGTCTGGCCCGCTCAATTAAGCGTTCATTTGGACGCACAGGGAAACGTGACCATGCTGGATGGAGCCTATATTGCAACCCCCGAGGGCATCGCGACAGTTCCGCAAATTTCGCAATCCGAATCTGAGACGCGTGCAAAGGCATTAGTGCCGGATGGAGAACTGGCAAAGGACAGCAAGCCAACTTTGATTATTTACGGCCCACTGGACAAGCCGCCTCGGTTGGGGTGGAAATCCGAAGTGGTTGCTGGCTTACAAAATGATTGGATTGTAGTTGTGGATGCCTTGGACGGATCAACGCTCACGGCATTCAATCAAGTGGCCGATGCAAATGTGGCGGGTTCCGGCGTGGATTTGCTTGGACAAACTCGCAGCTTAAATATTTGGCAGGAAGGCTCGACATATTACATGCTGGACACCAGCAAATCCATGTTCAACTCAGCGAATGCGAATGGCTTAATCGGTATTTTTGATGCAAGAAATCTCACTCAAGATCAAATCATCGTTGGGAACACAATCCAAAATCTTTATTACACCACTTCATCGGGCTTGTATACTTAACGAACGCATAAAGGTTGGGAGACGTGGCGATAGGTTAAGCGTTTGCCTGCGATCCATCCGATAAACCTTTGCAAACGCTGGCCA
>JAKALA010000107.1 GCA_021813325.1 bacterium
CGATTGAAGATCATCAACTTGTTTGCGGCATGGGCGCGCAGGTTTCGCATGCTTTGAGCAACGCGGGCATTGCCCACACGCTGACCACGTTGGGGATCAACAATGAATTCGGCCAATCGGCTTATCTTGCGGAAGAACTTTATGAGAAGCATGGATTGAGCGCGCCAAAGATGGCGGAAGCCGGCCAGAGGCCGGCGCTCCGGTGCGGGTGCCAAGTGGCGCCCGATCGCGTCGGTTTCGCTGATTCTTGATTGTCGGCAGGAATTCCAATCGGGTAAGATGGGATGGATGCCCAATCATTGCCACCGGCTTGACCACAAAATCAGCTTCGTTTTTGGGCTGGTTTTTCTAGTGCTGATCTGGGGCGCATCCATTCGGGCGCAAACCGTCACCCATTTGCACGAGCTGACGGAAGCCGTCGCCGCTGAGGAAAGAGTGTATCGTGATGTTGACTTGGCAGTAACCATCTGTGCCGCCAGCCGGCCCGAGGTTGGCGTGGTCATTGCCAGTGATGATTCGGGCGCCGAATTGTTGGAACTCGGGAATTTCGATCGCGAACTGCTTCCGGGTGAACGCGTGCGAATTCAAGGCTCGCTTGCCTTGGCGCGTCGGCGGGAAATGGGCGTTCAGCTTTCAGCCAGTCCGGTGGTGAACAACGACGGAGTTCATATCCGGCGAACGTGGGGCGGCTGGGTGCCGTTGACGGCCGGGCGCCATCCGTTCCAGCTCGAATGGTTTAACAACCTGCGCGAGTTTAATCTGGAATTAAACTACTCGATTTCAAACTCGCCGCTGCAATCCATCGCCGCCACCAATTTTTCCCGTGCCGTGGCTGACCAGTCCGGCCAGACGAATTTTCTGCCGGGCTTGAACGCCGCGTGCTACGAGGGTTACTGGGATAAGTTGCCGGATTTTGATTTGCTTCAGCCGGTGAAAACCGGCGTTGTCACCAATCTTGATCTTGGCTTTCGTTCGCGCGACGAAAGGGTGGGCATCCGTTTCACCGGTTTCTTTGACGCGCCACAGGCGGGCGATTATTTGTTCCGCCTCCGCTCCGACGACGGCAGTTTGCTGTTTTTGGGCAAACCCGAGTTGCCGGTCGTCCGCGCTGGCCATGCGGATGTGCTCCCGGCAAAAAACATTCCATTTGGCGCCGGCCTGCATCAACTGACCGATCGCCAATGGATGACCATTGAGGGGCGGGCGGATTTTATTACGCGGCAAGGCAAAGGGATTAATTTTCAACTGTGCGCCGATCATGATGTGATTCGGGTTTGCGTGGCGGACGCCGCCGGTCTGGAGTTGGCGCGGTTGCAGAACGCCCGCGTGCGCGTGACCGGCGTGGGCCGCGGCGCATTGACGGCCTCGCAACGGATTGTTTTGGGCGCGGTGTATGCGGCGAATGCCGCGGAAATTCAATTTTTGGAAAATCAGCCGGGCCTGGCTCCGGCCTTGCCGGTGAGTTCCATCGCGGCGGTGCAAAGCCTCCCGCTCGATGAAGCGCGACGTTCCCTGCCGGTTTGCGTGCGGGGCGTGGTCACCGATTCAAAGAGTGCCATTTATGAACGGTTCATATCCGTGCAGGACGACACGCGGGGAATATTCGTCGGTGGGAATGCCATTACCAATCCGCTGCCGGCTTTTGGCGAAGCGGTGGAAATCCGCGGCCACAGCGGGGCGGGCGATTTCGCGCCGGTGATCACGGCCGATTCCATCACTTCGTTTGGCCTGGGGCGACTGCCCGAGCCGGTGCGGCCCACCTGGAACGAACTCCTCAACGGCAGTCTGGATGTGCAATGGGCGGAACTGCAGGGCGTGGTCACCGCCGTGCGCAGCAACACCCTGTCCCTGCTCATGCCTGAAGGTCAAATGGACGTGGTCATGGATGGCTATGACCAGCCGAATCTGGAGCCTTACGTTAAATCCGTGGTGCGCATCCGGGGCGTGCTATATGCCATGTGGAATGCCGCGACCCGCGAAGTGCGCGTGGGCAGCATCATGATGCGAAATGCGGCCGTCAGCGTTGCGGAATCCGCCCCCGCCGATCCGTTTGATGCCGTGGTCAAAACGCCCCGGGAATTGCTTTTGTTCGATTCGCAGGCCACGGCCTTTCGGCGCGTCAAGGTGCGCGGCCAAGTGGTTTATGCCGATGAAAGCCAGTTGTTCTTGGAGGCGGACGGGACGGGGCTGCGCGTCTTGCCGTCCGGTAAAATTCAAGCGCAGGCCGGCGATCTGGTTGAAGTCGTCGGTTATCCGGACATCCGGCGGACGGCTTTGTTGCTGCGCGACGCCCGGCTGCGAACCACGGGGAAATTGCCATTGCCCAGGCCCAAACCGTTGGTGGAGTCGGACTGGACGCAAAATGACCTCGACGCCACCCGGGTGCGGGTGGCGGGCCAGTTGCTGGGCTGGCACATGGAACGCGGCTCGCCGGTTCTCGAAATGCAATCCGGCCAATACCTGTATCTCGCCCGGTTGAAACCGGTCTTCGCCAGCCAGATTTCTTTCCGTCCGGGCAGCCGCCTGCAATTGGACGGCGTTTACGTCGGGCGCGGAAGCGGCCAGCGCCAAAATGCGGAGAATGAATCCTTCGAGCTGTTGCTGAATTCGCCGGCGGATATTGCCGTGCTCAGCCAGCCGCCGTGGTGGACGTTGCCGCGCCTGTTGATTTTGCTGATCGGGCTGATGGTGATTCTGGCTTTTGCCGGCATTTGGATTTCCCAATTGCGGCGCCTGGTGGAGCAACGCACCAGCCAGCTGCGCAGCGAAATCCAGGAGCGGGAACGCATTGAACGCGAACATGCGCTGGAAGCCGAACGTTCGCGCATTGCGCGGGATTTGCACGATGATCTGGGCGCCAGCCTCACCGAAATCAGCGTGCTCGCCAGCACCGGGCAACGGCCCAAAGCGGACGAAACCATGCAAGCCGGCCTGTTCCAAGCCATCGCCGGCAAGGCGCGCAAATTGATCGCCGCGCTGGATGTCATCGTTTGGGCGGTTGATCCCGAAGACAATTCCCTGCAATCTTTCGCCGATTATGTGACGGGCCACACGGAGGATTTCTTTTCGCACACAAACATTTCCTGCCGGTTCAAAGTGCCGGTTGCTTTCCCCGCCGTGACGCTGGAAGGCCGGGTGCGCCATGATTTGCTCATGGCCGTGAAGGAAGCGTTCAACAACATAGTGCGGCATGCGGAGGCCACAGAGGTGGAGTTTCGCATGGCGGTGGAAGATTCCCGGCTCGTCATCGAGGTGGCCGACAATGGCAAGGGCTTTGACGGCGGACGCGACGGGCACGGATTGAAAAATCTCCCGGCGCGCCTGATCAAGCTGGGCGGCGCGTGCGCAATCAATTCGCAAGTCGGCGGCGGCACGACCGTGAGCTTTCAGCTTCCCCTGGCGTTGCCGGCTGAACCCATGCTGTCTGCGGATTGATACGACGTTTGGCTGATTCCATGCCGGCGTCTGCCGGATACAATGTTCATCAAACTTTGATGACATGCTGGCGCAATTCGCACATAGTAGCGGCCTAGATCCCATGACCAAAGTTGCCATTGTGGAAGACAATCCCACCCTGCGTAAATATCTTGGGGAATTGATCGGCCACACGCCGGGCCATCGCTGCGTCTGCGCTTGCGGTTCCGCGGAAGAGGCGGTGGTGGAAATTCCCGCCCACAATCCCAACGTGGTGCTGATGGATATTCACCTGCCCGGCGAATCCGGCATCGCCTGCACCGCCCGGCTGCGCGACAAGCTGCCGAACGCCCAGGTAATCATGCTGACCGTTTACAAGGACATCAAAATGATTTTCCAGGCGCTCAAAGCCGGAGCCTGCGGCTACGTGTTGAAACGGTCGGATGACCAGGAAATTTTGGATGCGATTGCCGAAGTCCGCGCCGGCGGGGCGCCCATGACGAGTGAAATCGCGCGGATGCTGGTGCGCTCCTTCATGGAACCCGCCCAGGCTCCCGACTCGCAAGGCACAGACCAATTGTCCGCCCGCGAAATGGAAATTCTCGCGTTGCTGGCCGAAGGCTGTCCCAACAAGGAAATCGCCGCGCGCCTCTCCATCAGCAACGCCACCGTGCGCACGCATTTGATGCACATCTACGAAAAGCTGCACGTGCGATGTCGCACCGAGGCGGCGGCCAGATATTTGCGTTCCAAGCCCGCCGACCCGTCCGGGCATCCGGCGCGCCTCAAGTAATTATGAAGAATCGTTCTGTGCTGGCCATCTTGACGCTTCTGTTGGCGGGGAGCGTCCGGGCCGATTCCCTGCCGTTGGTCAGCCCCATGTTTGGTGACAACATGGTGCTTCAACGCGATAAAACCAATGTTATTTGGGGGTGGGCCAAGCCGGGGGAAAGCATTCAAGTCGCGCTGGGCGGCCAGACGGCGTCGGCGGTAACCAAGCCTGACGGCGCGTGGCAGGCGCGGCTTTTGCCGCCCAATTCCCGGAATTCGTTAACCATGGAAATTCGCGGTCCGCAAACCGTGGTTTTCACCAACATTCTCGTTGGGGATGTGTGGTTGTGCGGCGGCCAGTCCAACATGGAATTTCCCTTGAGCCGCGCACGGAATGGCGATGCGGAAGTCAAGGCCGCCAATCGCTCGAACCTTCGCCTGCTGACGATCAAACCCCACGCCGCATACGTTCCCGCGACGATCGCCCAAGGCGGGTGGAAACTTTGCACGCCGCAAACCGTGACGGAAGACGGGGGTGTTTCTGCCGTCGGTTATTTCTTCGCGCGCAAAATTCAGCGCGAAACCAATGTGCCCATCGCTTTGATCAAGGATTGCTGGGGCGGCACCCCGGCGGAATCCTGGGCCAGCGTCGAGGCGTTGAAACCTTTCCAGGAATTTGACGCCCAGTTGGCGGAAATCGCCCGGTTGCATGCCCGGGGCGGACCGGAATACGGCAACTTCATTTCGCACTGGTATGACGAATTTGACGGCGGCCAGAAAAACGGCTGGTTTGCCGCCGGCCTTGACGACAGCGATTGGCAGACGGTGACCATTCCCGGCGGGTTTCGTGAACTTGGCGTGCCGGACACGCCCGCAGTTTGCTATTTCCGCAAGTCCGTGGTTTTGCCGACTGTGCTTCCGGCGGGGCCGGCCAAAATCTGCCTTGGCATCGTGGAGCGCATGGACACCGTTCAGATCAACGGCCATTGGGTCGGCGCGAGTGCTTGGGTCGAAAATCCGCGCGTTTATCCGATTGGTGAGGGCATTCTCAAACCGGGCACCAACGTCGTCGTGATCCGCGTTTTCAAAACGAAACCGGAAGGCGGATTTGAATCCAAACCGGACGATTTGAAACTGGAGCTCGGCGACCAGACCGAAATCCCTTTGGCCGGCGAATGGAAAGGCAAATTGAGCGTGGATGCCCGCCCGCCGCAACCTTTGCCGCTCGGATTTGAAAACTGGCCGACCATGCCCGCCGTGCTTTACAACGGCATGATCGCCCCGGTGGCGCCGTTCGCCATCCGCGGCGTGATTTGGTATCAGGGCGAGGCGAACGCCGGGCGGGCGACGCAATATCAAAAGTTGCTGCCCGCCATGATCGCGGACTGGCGGCGTGTGTTTGCCCAGGGCGATTTTCCGTTTTACCTCGTCAGTCTCGCCGCATTCATGCCCCACAAACTTTCGCCCGGTAACGATTCGTGGGCGGAACTGCGCGAGGCGCAGGCCATGACCGCCGGCACCGTGACCAATTCAGGTCTGGCAATCACGATCGATGTCGGCAACGCCAACGACATCCATCCAATTGACAAAAAAACAGTCGGTGACCGCCTCGCCGCGTGGGCGCTGGCAAAGAATTATGGCCGAAACGTGCCGTATTCCGGGCCGACTTTTAAGCGGACGGAAGAAATCGCCGGCGCGCTCAAACTCGATTTCGATCACACCGACGGCGGTTTGATGGTCAAAGGCGGCAAACTCGGCGAATTTTCTGTGGCGGGCGCGGATGGCATTTGGTTTTGGGCGGAGGCAAAAATTGAAGGGGATTCCGTGATTGTTTGGTCGTCCTCCGTGCCGCATCCGAAATATGCGCGTTACGCTTGGCAGGCCAATCCGAGAGCCACACTTTTCAACGGGGCCGGCTTCCCGGCGGTTCCATTCCGGACCGATCCGGCTCACTGAGCGCGCTCAATGGTTTGTTTTGCATCTCCGGCAAATCAAGGCGTCCCAAAGCATGCTTGCCGGGCAGCCAGACAATGGAATGGTTGCGGCGAGTCCGCCCGTGAATCGATCTCCACCGGCCTTTGACGAAAATCAGTTGGGTTGGGGCTGAATGATATTCAAGTGAACTTCGCAAATGGAATGGATGGTGAATTCATTTGCCCTGAAAATATTGGCTCAAACAATCCGCGTCTTTGGTCGCTTCGTGGCGGGCGGAGTCTAAAAAAGGTCGGGGCGACAGGATTCAAATCGTTCCCGGTAATCAGCGACGGCAGCACCATTAACGCGACACCACCGACCGAGATGGCGATGCTCGTCGTCACACTGCCGATGATGGCGCTTACGCCACGCCGGCGGCAAGTGTGTCGCGCCCCGGAATCACATGGAGTCAATACAACTTCATTGATGGCTTCGCCCGCCGCGTCCTGCAAGTCAGCCGCCGTCAAAGGCCGGTCTCCAAAATTATCGCGCAGACAATGGAACCGATACTTTAGCCGTGCCTCCGTGCGGCTTCCATCGCTTCCGGCAACATCCGCCATAATTCACTCGCCACTTGATCAATCCGTCCTATGCCTTGGTCATCCAGAGACAGTGGGGGATTTTCCGGATCAGCCGTCAAGGCTTTGCCACCTTGCCAGAATTGCCAGCCGGCTTCGTGAATTTGAACGGCAGCGAAATCCAAGCCAGCGTGTTCTTGCGCTGATAATTCCTTCGTGGCCCGAAGTAATCAGCCAAATCGCCATCATCAGTTGCAGAAATCCCGCCGCAAGCGTCAACCGGGAGCGATGCATCTGCAAGCGAATGCCAACGATGGCTACCCCGTTGCATCACGGGAAAAAGACACCAGAGGTGAAGGTCAGTGACTCACGGTGTTGTTTCGCTGTTTATGGTAGATGAAGTGTCAACCCCATTGCGGA
>JAKALA010000050.1 GCA_021813325.1 bacterium
CAGTTTCGTGACAATTTGTTCCGGACTGTGTCTCGTTCGTTTCATTGGTTATCAGTGTTCCTGACGGCGCGAAGCGCCGCCAGCAACGCTCATAACTCCTGGCTCAATTTTAGGGGAGCTTGCCAGGCAGGTGCCCACAACGAATAAATCGCAATAAATTGAAAATAAACGCCTTAAAAAACTCCGGAACTATTCAACTTCCAGCCGAACGCAATCATACAAAACTCCCTGCGTCCAATTATTGGCAAATGAAGTGAGTTTGAAGCTGTTGGTGCCCATTTTCAAGAGCCGGGCATCGAAAGGAAGGTCGCGCTCAAACCAATAGCCGCGAATGCCATCGCGATGCATCACCCCGGTCGAAGGCAATGGCCCGGTGTCTCCAATCGCCTTCCCATTTAAACTGACGGCGACATGACAGCCGTCGCGCGCACCGGCAAACGACAGCCGCAAGGTGGCATGAGTAAATGACACATTGGTCAATGAAAATTGGATGGACCAAGTGGATCCATCCAAGCCCGGACTGCGATAACTTGGCTCTGAGTCTTCGTTGTCAAGGTTGTCCGGCTCGGGATTCTCACTCACAATGGGGTGCTGCTCCGGCGAAAAATGGGGCGGTTGGACATAATTCCAATCACGGTGCCAATCGCTTTGGCCCACGACGTAGTTCACATCATTGGGGAAATCCATGGCATACTGATTATAAAGGCCCCAACGCCAGTAATCATCCCCGTGCAAGAATTCATGCGCCGAGCGATCGGGAACGCCGATTTCCCACAAAGTGCGGCCAAACCGCTCCGGTCGCCAAATCAGTTCGCCCAGTGAATTCGTATTATCAGCGTGAACCAGCACATTGGTCAGCGCGATCTCGCCCAAAACTCCGTCGGCAAAGGCGTGCAACGTGTAGGCGCCAGGCCGGACGTGGTGAATTTCAAATCGCCCATCCGCACCGGCGCGCGTCCAAAACTGGTAAAACTTCGCGTCACGCTGCCAGTCCACGAACGGTGGAAATCCATGAAAATTGGGTCCGTTGGTGGCCAATGACTGGCTGAAACGGGTTGCCAGATTTCGATGGAAACTATCGGAAAAACGCGGTGATGGCGGGATATAATCCGGCGCGGCCACGCCCACCCAAAGGTTGCTCATCCGGGCGTCCGGCGCATACGAATCACGCAAAATAATTTGACCGGCAACGGTCCCCCGACCGGCCACGTTGGGGTAATTGGTGTCATCGAACCACTCATAAGGCCATTGTTTTTCCTCGGCCCCGGCCCGGGCGAGAGCATTTTTCCAGGCATCAAACGCCGTGAGCGAGCGATTGCAGTAAATGGCGAATGGGCCGACAACTTTCGTCCACGTTTCATCGGGCGCAACCGCCAGCGACGTGCCGCCGTAATGACTTCCCTGCCACATGTTGAGCAACGTCGGCTTGCCGCCGGGATTGACATCCAAGTGACCGGTCAATTCCACCTTGGTTGGCCCGCCGCCGATGTATTCCTGGCTCGGGTTGATGAGCCAAAGCCCAATACGGCTTTTCGTTCCGAACCAGCCATAAGCCGGCGTCTCAGCTAAAATAGCGGAATAATCGTATTTGTGCTCCACTTCGCCGCGATGAATCCCCGTATTTAGACGGCGGGCTTCCTTGAGATTCAGGGTGGTGCCGTGATCCCAATCGTAGCCTGTGGGCATCAGGCGCTGACGCTTCGCATCTATGGACAAAAAATTAAAAACCTGCGGATTTAACTTCATGCAGTAGCGCGATTCGCCCGTGCCGTAGCCATAAGTTCCGGGCGAATGATGAAAAATCGCCGCCACGTAAATCACCGGCTCGCCGCGTTTGAGCGTATAACGAAAATCCGAATCCAGCGGACAATTGGTCGCTCCATCAAAATTCCCAATTCGACAGGAGACCTCGACACAATTCGTGGTGTCTTGCCGAATGCTCGTTTCGAAACCCGATTTACCACCACGATTACGACCGACCGAAGACCAATACCCGCCATTTTGCGACAGCAATTCGCGTCCTTGAAAAACAAGCGAAGCCATCGTCCCGTTATGTTTTAGAATGACCGCCCGCAAAATGCCGTTATCCAAGGTAAAATTGGTTTCTGTTTCCACGCACTTCACGGGCGGAAACGCCACCGGAGCCGAATACCCTGGCAACACCAGGAAACCCAGCCACGCGAACAAAATTTGGACCAGTCGAGCTTTAAACTTCACAAGTGTATTCGCCTGGCAAACAGGCGGTTTTGCAGAGCGGCACGAAATCACGCTCCGAGTTTTACTCCCGCCACCAACATCGGTTTATGAAAACCGGCGGACCAGCGGATGGATAAACCATTTTGTTTCGGAATTGGGCCTGAAACAATTCCAGAATTCAGGCGCGGCATCGCCAATTATTTCATCAATATTTTCTGAGTTCACAAAACACCCCGGTGTCGATAAGTTTCCCGGATGTCTGAACCGGTTCCCTACCTTGACCTGCGCGCCCAAATGAAACCATTGCGCGCCGAACTTGACGCCGCGATTGCCCGCACGCTGGATCACTGCTCGTTCTGCCTCGGCCCGGATGTCGCCCAATTTGAAAAAGATTTCGCCCAATTTTGCGATGCCAAATTCGCCCTGGGCTTCAACAGCGGCACGTCCGCCTTGCATGTCGCCATGCGACTGCTGAACGTCGGGCCCGGCGACGAGGTCATCACCACGCCCTACACGTTCATCGCCACGAGTTGGGCCATTTCCTACTGCGGCGCCACGCCGGTGTATGTGGACATTGACGACGCCACTTTTAATCTCGATCCAAAGCTGTTGGAAAAAGCCATTACCCCGCGCACCAAAGCCGTTTTGCCGGTTCACCTTTACGGACAGCCGTTCGACGTGGATGCGATTTCTGCCATTTGCCGGAAGCACAAACTACCATTCGTCGAAGACGCCGCCCAGGCGCATGGCGCAAAATACCAAGGCAGGACCATCGGCACGTTTGGCGCAGTGTCCTGTTTCAGTTTTTATCCAGCAAAAAACCTCGGCGCCTGCGGTGAAGGCGGCGCGCTCGTGACGAATGATGTGTCGCTGGCCGCCCGCGCCAAATCGCTCCGCGAACACGGTTCAACCGTGCGCTATCACCATGATGAAGTCGGCTATAATTATCGTCTCGAAGGCATTCAAGGCGCGGTGCTCGGCGTAAAGCTCAAGCATCTTGAAGCTTGGACGCGGGGACGTCAGCGCGTGGCGGCGCGCTACGCGGAATTGCTGGCGCATACGCCCTTGAAACTACCCACTGTGACCGCCGGCAACGAAAGTGCCTGGCATCTCTACACGGTGCGTTCGCCGCGCCGCGATGAATTGAAGAAGCATCTGGATGCGAATGGAATTGGCAACGCGGTGCATTATCCGATGCCTTTGCATCTTCAAAAAGCTTACGCCCATCTTGGATACAAAGCCGGTGATTTCCCGGTATCCGAGCAGGCCAGTCGGGAAGTGTTGAGCCTGCCCATGTTCCCTGAACTGACGGACGCGCAAATCCAGCGTGTGGCCACCGTAGTGAAAGATTTTTTCCGCGTCTGAGATCAATTTTGCCAAGCAATTTTTGCTAAGAAATTGCAAAAGCTGGCTGAATTTTTTGATTTTCTTTCAGCAGTGTTTTCTTATAATTCGCGCCTGAAAGGACACTCCGGGCAATTTCGTCCGGCACTTGAGATATTTTATGCCACTGACACATACCAAAGACCTGTTTGCTAAAGCACTTAAGGGCAAATACGCCCTCGGCGCTTTCAACGTCAACAACATGGAACTCATCCAGGCCATCGTTGAAGCCTGCGAAGAGGAAAAAGCCCCGCTGATCCTCCAGATTTCCAAAGGCGCCCGCCAATACGCCAACCCGGTTTACCTGAAGAAGCTCATCGAAGCGGCCGTCAGCCTTTCCAATATCCCGATTGCCGTTCACCTCGACCACGGCGATACGTTCGAGCTTTGCAAGCAGTGCATTGACGAAGGTTTCACCAGCGTGATGATCGACGCCTCGCACGAACCTTTTGAAAAGAACGCGGAAATCACCCGCAAAGTCGTCGAATACGCCCACAAGCATAACTGCTCCGTGGAATCCGAACTCGGCCATTTGGTTGGCGCCCAGTTCGACGAAGGCGAAGAAGGCGGTGCCCACTCTTCCAGCGGTCATTATACCGATCCGGCGGAAGCGGTTAAATTCGTCAAAGAAACCGGCTGCGACTCACTCGCCGTCGCCATCGGCAACAGCCACGGCGCGTTTAAGTTCAAGGGCGAACAACACTTGGACCTCGAACGCCTCAAGCTCATCAAGAAGGCGCTGCTCGACGCCAACCTCGGCGATTATCCGCTCGTGTTGCACGGTGCCTCCAGCGTGCCGCAGTATCTCGCCGACGAAATCAACAAATACGGTGGCAACATGCCTGATTCCAAGGGCGTGCCGGAAGGCGACATCGAAGTGGCCCGCCGCGTGGGTTGCACCAAGGTCAACATCGACACCGACTTGCGCATGGCCATGACCGCCGGTATCCGCAAAGTGTTTGCGACCAACCCGAAAGAATTCGATCCGCGCAAATACATGGGCCCGGCCCGGCAGATGGTCAAAGACCTCGTCCGTCACAAGGTCAAGAACGTGCTCTGCTGCGCCGGCCACGCTTTTGATTGATTCTAAATTGATTTAATACAAGCCCCAAGTTGACCTCAACTTGGGGCTTTTTGCTTTTAACGAAATGCCATTTCGAAAAAAAACCGCCCACGTGCGTTGCACCTGAGCGGGATTGGATCAATTATGAGCGAAAATCAGGCTTTGCGACCGTTAAAACGACGGACGGCAAGCAACGTCAAAGCGCCAGCGCCCATCAATGCCATGCTGGTGGGTTCCGGAACCGGCGCAACTTGGATGGTGCCATAATTACCGACATCCGTGATCCAAACATCAGGACCTTTGACTTCAAATCCGTATTGAACATGACGGGTTGGATCAGCGATGGTGTTCAAGCTGACATTGAAAACTCCATCCACCAAAGGCGCGGTGGCAGAAACCGAGGAAGAATAATCCGGCGCAAAATCCTTGATGAAGGCCACAGCGCTCCAGCCATTGCCGTTGGCATCCGTTTGGCCAACCAACGTGTTTGCCAATACATCCGCAGTGAAGGTCAAATTTTGACCGCTGTAAAGGCCGGTGGTCTCCACATAAAAGCTGGCATCCATGATTTTATTGCCCGTGGCTCCGGCTTGCCCGGATGGCGTATACCAATAAGAAGCAGGATCATTGATCGAGTTGGGACCCAAAGTTAAGTTGATGCCGCTAAAAGCCGCTGTTAAATCGGCAGGCGCCCAAGTCCCACCACTAACATAACCACCTCCATTAGCGGGTATTTCGAACCAATTCATATATCCCAACCACGTTTGACCGGGATCAAGGGCGACGGTGCTCTGAGCGTGCAGTTGAATGGCTGCGCCAAACGCGGCGCATGTCACAAGGCTTCTTACAAGCAGTTTCATAGGTAAATACGTTTGACCGAGCTGAGTTAAAAGTGGTAACGCGATTACTCTACAGATGTGACTTTTTTGTGACAAGTATTATTACAAATTAAATTTCAAACTTGTTACAAGTTCTTCTCAGTTTTGCTTTTCTTTGCATGTAAAGGCGTTACGAAGTCACCGATTCATTGGTTTCACCGATTTTGATAACTACGCCCTGAAGTTTTGGGCTGCTTGCGATTGCAATTATTTAAACAATCAGCCCATTCAACGCACGAGTTCCATGCTCAGAAAAACACAACCACGACCCGCCAGAACCAATGGCGTTCCGACAGAAAAATCAACCGCCGGCAATTTGGATTGGGGAACCGGAAAACCATCCTCATCCGTCGGACGCTCCTTTTCGAAGTAGTGATACACACGGACCGTGCCGGAGCCAGCTTCAGGAATCGTCAAATGAACTGTGCGCGTTTGGTCGGAATTATTGACAATCATCACGTTCAGTTCCCTGCCATCGTCCGTTTGACCGGCCATTATTCGTAAGTTCGCCAGCCCAGTAGAGCTTGTCTCCACTATGCGACAGCCCTTGGGAAATAAACGCGACATCAACGACCATGGATAAAACCATGGCCGAATTTGTTCGTCTTCGGGATGGCCCATGGCCGGGCCTTGCGTATTCCAAAATCCCCACAGCTTCAGCGTCGTGTCCACCGGAACCTTGGGGTGTCCCGAAGCGGTATGCATGGCATCATCCAAATCCCACGCGCACAGTCCCATCCAGCCGGCTTGCACTACCTGCGCCGCGTAATCGGCCATCATCACGCCATACGGGAAGGTGCGCACGCGCGGTTGTTGATCGCCATTACACTTGCCGTCCAACAAACCCGATTCCGCCAAAAAGAACGACTTCCCGCCCGCACCGGGATCGTTCGCCAGAACGACTTCCCGCTTTAGCCGAAGCAGTTTTTCAATGGAACCGTCCAAAACCTCCTGATCCCGCGCATACCAATGCATTTCCCAATCTCCGATCATCGCCGGCATTTCATGCGAAACCCGATCAATCCAATCCCAACTTCCCGCATTGTCCGGTCCGACAATCGATATTTCCCGCAAGCCGTGGCCATCAAACTGTTGTCTCAAACCGCGAATGCCAGCGGCCCAGGCGTCATAATCCACCTTGCCACCCGGCCACATCCACGAACCGTTGGGTTCGTTCATCAGATTGAAATAGTGAATCACGGAATAGCCCCGATCTTTCCGCAGCCAGGTCACAAAATCCGTCGCCAGTTTGGCCCAGCGCGGGTCATCAGGCTGCAAACGGTCATCACTGCCGGCGCCCTGCAAGTGGCGTGGTGGGGACCATTCGCCCAGCACGACGTTAATATCTTTTTTCTGGGCGTAATCCAAAATATCAAGCAGCGAGCCGAGCCGCTGGCGAATGGCCTTTTCACCTTGATCCCAGACGTATCGCGGTTTTCCTGCCGCATCAAAACCATCGCAGTAGGAGTTGCCATCCGTCATCACGCGGAAAAAAGCGGGCTGCGCATAATCCAGCCGATGCAACGTAAGCCGCCAGGCTTCCGGGCCGGGTGGATAGGCATACGGATCCCATTGAATGCCGAATCCGAAAAATGACTTCACCAAAGTGGAATGCACATCAATGGTAACTTCAGAAACAGTTGCGTTGGGGTTGCTTTCTTGGGCGGCAAGCGTGCTGGAAGCCAGCGCCAACAAGAGAACACAGCCCAAGCACCCAAAGGGGTTGCGCCACGCGGAGAAATTCATGACCGCAAACTGGCAAATCGTTCGCGCCAGAACAAGTTGATAAGCGATTCGCTCGCTTCAACATGCTCGATTGGCCAAAGCCATTGCGCCGACAATTTCACCAAGGCTGGCGAACCCGGAAAAAACGAACTCCCTGGCCAATGGGCAACGCCACGGTGGATCCATTGGGACCGGCGATGGGGGTTACCTCAACCGGCGTCCACGTCGCGTTTGCCCCAAGCTGGTCCGTCGCTTCCACCACCACATCGGCCGCGGAATTGGGCCAGGATAATGACAAATTCGAACTCTGAAGGTCCGTCGCCATGGTTAAAGCCATCGGAGCGCTGATCAGGATGCTTCCTGAATTCGTGGCCCGCGCCGTTCCGATTGTTGCCACCACCGTCCAGTTATAGTTGCCCCCACTGGCATAACTATGGAATGGAAATGCTCCGCTGCCGGGAGCAGAACCATCGCCAAAATCCCAGGCATAATTCACCGTTCCGGAAATATTAACCGGCGCGGCAAAGGCGCTGAAGGGAACCGGCCAATTCACCGGATAATTCGTTGGCGCATGAGCGGCAATCGACAATGCATACGGCCCCTGAACCACGCTGACCGTGCCCGTTGCCAAGGTGGAGTTTTTGGATCCATCCCAGGCCGCGTAGGTGAATTTGTCCGTGCCCACGAACCCGGCATCCGCAAAGTAAGTTAAGACATTATTGCTCACGCCAAGAGAACCGTTCGCCGGCTGCGAGATGATGCGTAAAGTGGCTGACGCCGGGGTTACTTGCACAGTCAAGGCCAGCGGCGTGTTGTTCGGAGTGTTCCCGAAAACAACGTTTACCGTGGGCGCTGCCGTGGTGTTGCCGTTGTCATTGCTCGGACCATTATGGCAGGTGTAACAACCCACAATCGCTCCCCGGAATAAATTCTGGGTTCCGAAAGCACTCAACGCGCGGTCGGCCTGCATCCGCGAAAGAACCGTGCCGCGATAATCGGTGCCGTGACACGCCTGGCATTGAGTTCGCGTCGCCTGGCCGCTTTCGAGGACATTGTGATGCGCGCTGACCCAGGTCTGCCCCACCGGATGCATCCCGTGCGGGCCGCCATTCACCGTGTTCGGAGTGGCGGTATGGCAGGTCGTGCATTCCACCGTCACGCCGGCATGACCTTGAATTGCGATGTTTCGCACGTTGTCATTGGCATGGGTGCTGGGAAAGATCGCGTGCGTGGAACCATGACACGCTTCGCACTGCAATCCTCCGTGCCCGGCCGAAAAGCGGAATAAGGAAAGCCCGGCGGCCGGCGTGTTAGGTGGGGTGGAAAAAGTTGAATTTACCGGTGTCCGAACGGTCCCATTGTTGTCCGAAAAAACGGAATCATAGCGAATCTGGCCATTATTGCTGGACGCCGTTCCCGTGTGGCAACTCGCGCAATTCGGTTCCATAAACCAGCCCACCCGATTGGTTGATCCCACGGTGCTCATGCTGCCATGGCAATTCTGACATTGCATCGCCATGGAGCCATCCAGCGCAATGGCGCTTCCCATCGCGCCCCGCAGACACTTGGTTGCCGAACCCGGATGACAGCGATAACAAGCGGATCGATTGTTGGCACTATCCAATGTCCCGCCCACCACCGGATCAGTTACATGCGCATGAAAACTGTGAATCGAGGTTGTCAGCGGCGGGATGGAGCCGTAACTCGGTGCGCCCAATGCCTCCGACGCATGGCAGGCGGCGCACAAAACCGGGTGATTGTCCTCGATGACACCGCGATAGAGTCCGCGCGGATTGAATCCCCGCGCCGCCAGGGCGTCCTGATAAAGCTGGCCGTGCCGCGCAAATTGGTGCTCATCATGCAGGCGCAGGATATTCAGCCTGAAATCGCGTTCGGGAATGCCACTCCAGACCCAGCCGGCGGCAGGTTGCGCCTGCGCAGAAGAACCGGAAGCATGACACGCCCGGCAATCCATTTCATCTGAAACCGGCAGCACAATGTCATTCGTTGCAATGGGCGTGGCGCCGCTTTTGGCAATCAGCCGCATCAACGGATAGGGATTTTTATTTATCGCATCGTCATAAGGCGACAAGGGGATGCCTTCCGCGCGCCACCAGTTTACCGGCGTGAGCACACCGGCCGCCGGCTGATTCGTCTGCTCAAACAACATACTTTGCGGAATATTGTTTGTCCCCGGCATGTTCCAGCCCAGCAACCCCTCGTCCGGAACCAGTTTGGCGCCATAAATAGCCTCCGCATACGTGTAATAATTTCCTTTGCCAACCGCGGTGGAATTAAACGACCCGGTGGCATCCGCCAACGCCTGATAGGTCACGGTGTAGCCCGCGCCATTGGTCATCAGCTTGCCGCCGACAATGAGTTGCGCTTCGATGGTGTTGTAGGGCGGCAAAATACTGAACACCGAATAATCACTGTCCATGCAGTGCATCCCCAGGTTGTTCCAGCCGAGCAGTTGGTTGTTCGCGGCGGCCGCCGCCATGGGCAAAAACATCGCCAGCACCAGCGACCAGTTCGGCCTTGTAAAAATTCTCGTCATAAAAGCACCTCTGTTTTCAGCTTCTGCCGTTAAAACTAGCATATCAACCTAAATAGCGCATCAATCATATATGAATATGTTTTCATATTAGCACATCAGATTTTTGCCGGCCGGTTTCAAGTTCAGGCTTGCGACCCGTTTTAAAAGCCTTATTCCTTTTGCCGCCACCATCAGGCGCGTATGCCGACCAAATCCAACGTTTTGCTGACGGAAGCGCAGATGACCGCAGTTGCGCGGTTATTCGCCGTTTTGGCCGAATCCAGCCGTTTATCCCTATTACAAGCCCTGCACGGCGGCCCGTTGACAGTCAATCAACTCGTCCAGGCCTGTGACATGAAACAAGCCAACGTCTCCAAGCAGCTCAGCATTCTACACCAGCATCATCTGGTGGAACGCGAGCGCGATGGCACTTCCATCCGCTACGAAATTGCCGACCCGATGGTTTTTTCCCTGTGCAAGTTGGTATGCACCAAGATGAAAAAAGATTCCCTGAGCGCCGCTGCCGTCTTCCATCCGGAAATTTGAACTTTCAAAAATCGCCCCGGACACCCCATTATCGGATGCTTGCCGCAGGTGCATCGCCTTTGCTACCGTGCGCCAGATGCCGGCCACTTTTGAGGATGCGTTCGCCGTGGTTCAATCGCTTGCGAAGGATTTCAAAGCGAACGAGAAGCATTTTCTTTCCCCGTCCTACCAGGAATCCGAAGCCCGCAAAGATTTCATTGATAAATTTCTGATCGCGCTCGGCTGGGACGTGAATCACGACTGGCAAAAAAGCCCGTTTGAGCAAGAAGTGAAAGTTGAACGCGGCGTGAGTATGCAAGGCTCGCAACATCGCGCCGATTATGCGTTTTTCATCGCGCCAAATTTTCGGGACGTGCGTTTCTTCTGCGAAGCCAAAAAACCGCACGGCGACATTGCCACGGCTGACAATTATTTTCAAACCACGCGCTACGGATGGAACGCGCAAACGCCGATTGCGTTGCTGACGGATTTTGAACAATTTCAAATTCTCGACTGCCGCTACAAGCCGGACATTGATGCGGCGTTGAATCGGTGCATCCGCAAATTTCATTATTCCGAATACGCGGACAAGGAAAAATTCGCTTTCATCTACCACCTGTTTTCCCGCGATGCGGTTGCCAACGGCTCGCTGGAAAAATTCGCCGCGGAATTGCCCAAGCAGCGCGGCAAAGCCGTGCAACGCGGTTTATTCAAAGGCGCATATCAGGGCATTGACGATGCATTCTTGGAAGAATTGGACGGCTACCGCGACACGCTGGCGCGGGCGTTCAAAAACAATAATCCAAAACTGGACGGCGAAACGCTGACGGAAATCACGCAACGCACGATTGACCGTTTGGTTTTCATGCGGTTTTTGGAGGACAAGTTGATTCATCCCGACAACCTGATTTCGGGATTTGGGAGCAAGGGGACGGCTTGGCAGGATTTCGTGGCCACTTCGCGCCGTCTGGACGGAATTTACAACGGCATTGTTTTCAAACAGCACGCGATTCTTGACGCGCCCAGTTTCAAGATTGATGACGACGATTTTGCGGCCATCTGTGAGAAGCTGGCGCACATCAATTCGCCCTACGATTTCAACAGCATCCCGATTCACATTCTCGGCAGCATTTATGAGCGGTTTCTGGGCAAGGTCATTGTCACGACCGACAAACGCGCACGGCTGGAAGAAAAGCCCGAAGTCCGCAAGGCGGGCGGCGTTTATTACACGCCTGAATACATCGTCCGTTACATCGTGGAAAACACCGTTGGCAAATTGATTGACGGCAGGACGCCGCGCCATATTGCCGATTTGAAATTTGCCGACATCGCTTGCGGCAGCGGTTCGTTTTTGCTGGGCGTGTATGATTTGCTTTTGCGCTATCACCTGAAATGGTTCAACGCGAATCCTGACGCGGCCAAAAAAGCGGGCTGCGTTTTGCGCGAAGATGGCGCGTGGCATCTTTCATTGAAACAGCGGCGGGAAATTTTGCTGAACAACCTTTTCGGCGTGGACATAGACAGTCAGGCCGTGGAAGTCGCGCAACTTTCGCTTTACCTGAAATTGTTGCAAGAGGAAACCCCGGCCACCGCGCGCGGCTATCAGTTGGAATTTCACGAAACGCTGTTGCCGGCGCTGAATAAAAACATCGTCTGCGGAAACTCGCTTGTCGGCCCAGACATTGAAGACGGCGAACTGTTTGCCTGCGATGAAATCCGCAAACTGAACCCGATGGATTACGCGCAGCGTTTTCCGCAGGTTTTTCGCCGCAAGACTTCCGATGGCAAATTGCGCGATGCCGCCCCCGGTGATTTGAGCCATGAAGTGATTGGCGGGATGCCACTGCACGGCAGCTTCAGCTACAAAAAATCTAAACAACCAAAAACCACACCGCCGCCGATGTTGCCGGAACCTGAATTTGAAGGCGGCTTTGACGCGATTGTCGGCAATCCACCGTATGTTTTTGGCCGTGATTGGAAGGCGTTGGCGATTCCCGATCTTTGTAAAAAATATTTCCGCCAACATTACACAGCATCGCCTTATCAGCTTGATATGTTTTCGCTTTTCATGGAGCGCGTCGTTTCACTAGTCAGACTGAAAGGTGCCGTTGGCCTGATAGTTCCCGATGTTTGGCTAACGAACACCTATTCTTCCGTGACGAGGAATTTTATTTTTAAGCAGTCAGACGATTTAGCTTTAACAAAGCCACCGTCGGATGTGTTCGGAGCGATTGTTGTGGATACGGTTGTGCTTTGCCTGCAAAAAGCGGCGAAACCAAGCTTGGAGTTTCAGACAGCAGTCATCAATCCACAAAAATTGACTTTCGGAGCAAAATACCCAGTGGCCGATTTTCTTGACGGCGGCCGTCCAGTTCCGTTGGGCGCAGGCAATTTGCTTTCACCAATAATAAAAAAACTTTTGGCCGTTGGGAAAAACTTGGGAAGCGTGGCGAAAATCACCCGCGGTGTTCACCCCTATCGGCCTGACGGTTTTGGAAAATCAGCTTTCGGTTCTGGATTCCAAACCAAGCGCGATGTTGAGGAGCGCCCGTATCATTCAAAAAATCACAAACCTGGCTGGCGAGAATTCATTTATGGAAAAGATTTGTCTCGTCTTGCACCGCCTGTTGCAAGCGAATTTGTGAAATACGGCGATTGGCTTGCCGAGCCTCGAACGCCTGATTTTTTTGAGGGCAAACGGGTTTATTCTCGAAAAATTCTTGCGGAACGTTTGGTTGTTACGGTGGAAACCGAAAATACAGTTGCCGACCAACAGGTTTATATTTCCAAGAGCGATATATTTGACGCCAATTTTTTAGCGGGGGTTCTTGGCAGCCGATTGATTGCCTATTTTATCCGTTCATATTTTGACGAATGCACGACCGCGTTTCCGCAAATCAAAGTTTCTCAAATTCGCGAGTTGCCTCTGCCAAATCTGGACTTGAAAAACGCGGATGATAAAGCCCGGCACGACAAAATGGTTTTGCTGGTGGACCAAATGCTGGCCGCAAAAAAGCAACTCGCATCGGCGAAGTCAGACAAAGACAAAGATTTTTACGGCAACAAATGCGAGTCGCTTGACCGCCAAATTGACGCGCTGGTGTATCAGCTTTACGGCCTGACAGACGACGAAATCAAAATTGTCGAAGGGGCTGGAAAATGAAGCGGCTGGAAAAATGGTCTTGGGTTGCTGGCATCATCGCCGCGATTGTGGGCGTTTTAGCATGGCTGGTTGACCGCAATGATTTCACCGCGTTCTGCAAAAACGCTTGGAAAACCCTGCTTAGTCCCTTCAAGTCATTTTATACTTGGCTGACCGGCTCCGTTTCCGCAAGCTGTCCGCACCAAGGCGAGGAGGCTATTGGGGAGGCTGCTTGAGTTTCAGCCTTGTATTTATTGGATTTATTACGGGTTCGAGCTTCGCGGGCATGGCCTCGATCAAGCGGAGGTTTTTCAACGCCACCTCATTGGCCGGGTCCACTTTCAAAACCAGCTGAAACTGCTTTAACGCCGCGTCCAGTTTGCGCAGTTTCGCCTCGGCAACGCCCAGATTGAGCCGGGCCTTCAGGAAATCAGGCCGCTCCTGAACCGCCTCCGCAAATTGCGCTTCCGCCGCAACGACATCGCCATTCATGGCCAGCTCCACTCCGAGCAGATAATGCGCCTGCCAGAATTCCGGATTCATCCAGACCGCCGCCTTGAAGCGTTGCATGGCCTCTTCCCGATGATGATCCAAAGCCAGCCGCACCGCGTTGTAAAAGTGCGTCGCCGGCCCGTCGGGCTGGAGCTCCGCCGCAATTTGATAATGCTTCAGCGCCGCGTCCATGCGGCCAAGATTCTGCTCCATAAATCCCCAGCCCAGTTGCGCTTCCACATTGCCGGGATTCAATTGCACCGCCCGGGCAAAATACTTTCGCGCGGCGTCCGGCTGCTGCCGATTGGCCAGGGCAATCCCCAATTCCGAAATGGCCGGAACGTAATCATCGCGCAACGCCAGCACCCCCTCAAAACATTTGATCGCCTCCCCCAGCTTGTTTTCGCGCACCAGCAACAATCCTTTGCGATGCCAGGCCGGCGCCGAACCGGGCAGCAATTCACAAACCGTTTCCTCTTCGCGCACGGCTTCCCCAAAATCACCCGTCTGGCTCAAAAACTGGGCGAAATTGCTGTGCAATGACGGATCATCGGGCGAAGCCGCAATCGCCGCCCGATAGCGTTTCACCGCCTCGTTTTGAGCGGCAGACGTCATTTCCGTCTGCAACTTCGCGAGTTTGGCCGCATACCATCGCGCCCGTGCCGCATCGTTGAGCTGGCTCGTGAATGGCGCTTCGGACACGCGCCCGTAATTCGCCTGCCAGACTCGGAAACGATCCCATTCGCTCACTGCCAGGCGATCATCGCAGACGGACTCGGAAGCCCACTCGGAACGGGCATGTCTGGTGAGGTTCGCTGGCAGTTGCTTTGCCACTTGATCGGCGAAGGCCCGGGCCAGCAGGTAATTGCCCGCAAAATCCAGATGCACATGTTCGTAAAATAATTCTTCGCCGGTGATGCCCTGCGGTGACGCCTGGCACAACAAGTCATCCGCCGGCACCAGCGTCACGCCATCCGGCGCATGCCGGTGCGCGGCGGAACGAATGATGCCATTAATTTCGGAATCGGCGCGAAAACCCAACGCGTCGCAATCACGCGCTTCGGTAAAATCACGTCGCGCCGCGCGCAGATTGGTTTGCGCCAGTTCGCACATGCCCATGCGATAGGTGAGCTCGGCAAAATCCGGATCAATGGCCAGAGCATTCGAAAATGCGAGCAAAGCGGCGGCAGGCTGACCGGCTTTTTGCGCGTCTAGGCCGAGGGAAAATTGATGCTGCCATTCGGCGCTTTGCGCTTCGGCTAAGTTCAGCCGGTGCAACGAGGCAAAGGGCGCGCAATCTTTGAGATTGCTGGCCACGGTGCTCAAAAGGACCGGCACGCCCGCACTCCGCGCGGCGGCCAAAATGTCCTCCAAATTCCGGGCAAAATTCCGATAGGCGCGTTGCCGGATCGGATCATCGTGGCGCAGTTGATTTTGCTCGAACATGCCTAATCCGCCCCACGTCTTTTGCCGGCCGGCCGGCCGGCTCCAGCGGCCAACGAGCGCGGAGAGCAGTTGCCCGGTGGCGGTGGCCTTCAACGCCAGGCCCGCCCGCACGATCGCCACGCCCGGAGCTTTCGGGCCGAATACGGTTGAAGCGCCAAAGGGGCCGACCATTTCATTGTTGCCCATGTAAATGATCCATAAATCGCCGTCGCGCTGCGCGCATTCGCGGGCGATGGGCAGGATGACGTGGGAATTGATCGCGGTCATCGCGGTGCAGATCACTTCAAAATCAGTTCCGGGATAACGTTCGCGCAATAACGCCTCCAAATAACGCCCGCAGCCAAAGGTGGGATCGGGATCGCCTTGCGCGGCGGATTCGCCAAATAGGAAAATCCGATAGCACTTGGCCGGCTTTTTCACCGGCATTCGCAGTGCAAACGGCGTGCGCGCGATTTGCGGCGGAAAAAAGCGGTAGCCAAACCGGTCATTGGGCACATAGAAATCCTGGCCGGAAATTCGCGTCTTTAGAAAAAATTGGGGCGGGTAGCCATAATGCGCAAGCCGGAGCCCCATTTCCAGACCGCCGACCAGCAACAGCGGAATGAAGATCAGCGATGTCAGCCGGAAAAGCCACAATTTGCGCCGGGAAACCGGCGGTGCCGGCGGATTTGATTTGCCCGGCTTGATTCGTTTCGATGGCTTTTTCTTTTTCATCCGTGCCAGAGTTGGGCGACCGGCGAGAGCATTGTCCGAGTTGGGCCAAGTTGCAACTTCCAACGGCAGCGCTTGAGATGGCGGGCGAAGCTCATGATCTGTCTGATGATAACCGGGAAGCGCTCCGATGTATCCCTCTTTCGAGGGGGTGTAAATTCCGGGGATGCTGCTATGTTAAGGCAAAGTCTCAACCAAACCGGTCGTGGACCAGCCGCTTGGCCAACAGCAAAAGCTTGCGCGAACCATGAATTGCGTAAAAATGCCACTGAATCCACATGTCCAATGATTGTTGGCTGATGCCAAAGCTAGTTGTTTGCCCAAGAGTATTCGCCCGAAAGCCGTTAAGATTTTGAACTCCGCCGCTCCAGTTCCTGCCTGTTTGCCCCGCCAGCTCCGCTCCGGCCGGTTTCTGAGGTGGCTGACGGTGCTGGCCCTATTTCTGGGTCTGACCGCGACCCGCGCGGAATTGCTCACCAATGCTGTTCAGGTGCTGTCCTTGTCGGCGCAACGAGCCGCGTTGAGTTTGCCGGTGAAAGTGACCGGCGTGGTCACGGCGGCCGAGCCGAGCTGGGGCGGGCGCTTCTTCATCCAGGATAAAACGAGCGGTGTTTTCGTGGATTACCGCACGAACCCACATCCGCTCCCCGGCGATTTGGTGGAAGTGGAAGGGGTGAGCCATCCCGGCGCTTTTGCGCCCATTATCACCACGCCCCAATGGAAAAAAGTGGGCGTCGCGCCGCTGCCGAAGCCATTGCATGTTCCCATTGAACAAATCATGTCGGGCGAACAGGACGGCCAGCGCGTGGCAGTGGAAGGCGTCGTTCGCTCGGTGGTCGTCGGCAAGTCGCCCAATCTTGATCTGGACATTGCTTCCGGCGGATTTCGCCTGCACGTGTTTCCGCTGCGTCCCGCCGGCATGGACCCGCAAAACCTGGTTGGCTCGCGGGTGCGGGTCACGGGCACGGCGGCCGCCACCTTCAACGCCACGCTGCGGCATTTGATCACCGTCGCCATGTTTGTTCCCCGCACCAACGACTTCGTGGTGGAGCAGACGGAAGAAGTGAACCCGTTTGACCTGGCCATCCTGCCGCTCAACGCCATCGCCCAATATCGCCGGGACAGCGTGCCGGGAAAACGCGTGCATGTGAAAGGTATCGTGGCCCTACAACGCTCCGGCAAGGATCTATTCCTCGAGGATTCGACTGGCGGCCTGCATGTGCGCACGGCGGTTTCGGACAATTTTGCCGTCGGCGAAGTGGTGGAAGCCGTCGGCTTTCCCGACTTTGAGCATTACCTGCCCGTGCTCAACGACGCGGTTTTTCGCCGGACCAAGGAACGCAGCGTTCCCTTGCAGCCCAAGGCCGTTTCCATCGCCGGCATCCAGGCCGGTTTGCACCACGCGGATTTGATTTCGCTGCAGGCCAGATTGATCGACCGCAATGTCTATCGCAACCGCACGCGCGGTTTCAACGGACTGGCCCCGTTCAAACGCGATGAGAATGCCAACGGGCCGGCGTGGTTCACGACCGTGTTGATGCTCCAGCGCGACAACATGACTTTCACCGCCGAAGCCGAACTCCCGGAAGGCGTCAACGACCTGTCCGCCATCCCGATTGGAAGCGTGGTGGAAATCACCGGTGTGTGTTTCACCGAAATGGGGGAAGACAGCAAACTGAAGTCCTTGCAGGTCCTGCTCCCGGATGCCGACAGCGTCAAGCTGATCGAAAAACCAAGCTGGCTCACCGCGCAACACCTGCTGATCGGCCTCGGCGTGGTGCTGTTTGTATTGGCCGTGGCGGTGGTCTGGACCGTGCTGGTGGCCAAACGCAACCTGGTCCTGCAAAATCTGGTGTGCGAAAAGGAAAAAGCCAAAAGCGAATTGCAGCAGGCGCACGATTTGCTGGAAGAGCGCGTTCGCGAGCGCACCGCCCAACTGAAATTTCAAATCACCGCCCGCAAAGAATCCGAGGTTCAATACAAGGCCGTGCTGACCGAGCGCACCCGTCTGGCCCAGGAACTGCACGACACGCTCGAACAAACCCTCACCGGTATCGCCCTGCAACTGGACACAACTTCCAAGTTGTTTGCAGCCAAGCCAAACGCGGCCAATCATCATCTTTCACTGGCCCGCGAGCTCGTCGCGCAAAGCCAGGTGGATGTGCGCCGCTCCGTCTGGGATTTGCGTTCGCGCGTGCTGGAGCAATTTGATCTGCGCGGCGCCTTGATCACCAGCGGCAAACAACTCAGCGACGGCGCGCCAATCCAGCTCGAAGTCAATGCCATTGGCCGCGTCCGCCCGCTGCCCGAGACCATCGAGGAAAACCTGCTTCGCATCGCTCAGGAGGCGTTGACCAACGTCATCAAACATTCGCAGGCCACCGCCGCCAAAATTGAACTGGACTACGGCCCGCAGACCATTGTCCTGACCATTTCCGACAATGGCCGCGGCTTCGAGGCCGGCAAATGCGCCGGACCCGCCGAAGGGCATTTCGGAATGCTCGGCATCTCCGAACGCGTCAAGCGGCTGGGCGGCGAAATGCAGGTTGAAAGCAGCCCCGGCAATGGCACCATCATCCGCGTCCAGGTCGCCATCGGACAGGAAATGGAGACGCCCGAACCCGTAAATCTGGAAGCGGAAACATGACCAAAAGCGAATCCAAAATCCGCATTCTGGTGGCTGATGATCATTTTGTCGTGCGCATGGGCGTAACCGCCTTGGTCAACACCGAGCCGGACATGGAAGTGGTCGGCGAAGCGGTGGATGGCGCGCAAGCAGTGACCTTGTTTGAAAGCAAAAAACCGGATTTGGTGCTGATGGATTTACGCATGCCGGTCAAAGACGGCATCAGCGCCACCGTTGAAATCCGCGCCAAACATCCCCAAGCCCGCGTCCTGATGCTGACGACTTACGATGGCGATACGGATATTCATCGCGCCATGCAGGCCGGAGCTCAGGGCTACGTCCTGAAAAACTCCACCGGCGACAAATTGATTCCCGCCCTGCGCGCCGTTGCCGCCGGCGAAAAATGGATTCCCCAGGAAATCGCCTCGCGGCTTGCCTCACGAAAGTTGTTTGAAGAGTTGACACCCCGCGAACTGCAAGTGCTTGCACAAATGGCCAAGGGACTGGCCAACAAGGAAATTGGCGATGTCCTGAAGATCACCGAACACACCGTCAAAGATCACTTAAAAAACATTCTGGGCAAATTGCGCGTGGCCGATCGCACCGAAGCCGTCACCGTTGCGGTGCAACGCGGCATCATTCAACTATAAAAATATGGCCGGCGCTGGGAGAGCGCCGGTCATTTGACCCCGAACCAAGAGAAAATTTCAAGGATAGGTCAGGCCATATCCGCGCGGGAATTGCCAATCAGATTCCTTCGCCATCAGGCTGTCCAGCCTGGCGGCGCTACGGGGCCAGATGCGCGGCAACTTGCCGCCTGGCTTGTAATCACCAAACAGCACATCGGCCACGCCCTGGCCTTCCGTTCCCGGCAGCCAGGCGGCCACCAAGGCATCGCTGGCTTCCAACGCGCTCCCCAAAATCAGCGGGCGACCCGACAAAATCACCGTCGCCACCGGCGCTCCGGTCTGTTTGCATTTGTCGATTAGCGCCAAATCCGCGGCGCTGATCGCGGGATTTTTGTTGTCGCCTTTCATCTCGGCATAGGGTTTCTCACCCACAACCACAACCACCGCATCCGCGTCTTTCACCGCGGAGCCATCGGCGGAAAAGGTGACTTCCGTATCCGCGCCTACCGCCTGGCGAATGCCTTGTAAAATGGTCGTCCCGCCATGGGTCACGGCTCCGGTCGATCCCTGCCAACTGATGGTCCAGCCGCCGCATTGAATGCCGAGGTCAGCCGCCGCCGCGCCCGCCACCGCCAGCCGCTTGATGGTTTTGGAAAGCGGCAGCGTGTTCTTGTCATTCTTCAGCAACACCAAGGATTGCCGCACACATTCACGGGCCACCTGCCGATGCTCCGGCGAACCGATTCTGCCCATCAGCGCCGCATCCTCCTTTCGATCGTCAAACAGGCCCATGCGGTATTTCACGATCAAAATCCGGCGCACCGCGTCGTCAATCCGGCTTTGCGGCACCCTGCCTTCCTTCACCAATGCCTTCAGGTCATTGATGAATTGAACATAATTGTTTGATTGTCCCGGACCATTGGGAATCATGATCATGTCCAATCCGGCGTTGATGGAAGCCTCGATGTCGTTTTTGAAATTCGGCGAGATCTGGTCGATGGCCGCCCAATCCGACACCAGGAAACCTTTGAAGCCCAGTTCGCCTTTCAGCACGTCGGTCAGCAGATATTTGTGTCCGTGCAATTTTTTGCCATTCCAACTGTTGTAGGACACCATGATGGAACCCACGCCGGCCTTCACCGCCGCAATGTAGGGCGGCAGAAACATTTTGCGAATGGTCGCCTCGTCCACCACATCGTTGCCCTGATCGATTCCGTTCAAGGTCCCGCCGTCGCCAATAAAATGCTTGGCGCAGGCCAGCACCGAAGCGGGATCGGCGCTCAACTGTTCTCCCTGCAAGCCCACCACCGCCGCCGCGCCCAAAGGCGTGACCACTTCAGGGGTATCGCCATAACTTTCATAAGTGCGGCCCCAATGTTCATTCTGCGCCACGGCAATGCACGGAGCAAACGCCCATTGGATGCCGGTGCCGGCGATTTCCTTGGCGGTCACCCGCGCGGCTTTCTGGATCAATTCCGGATTATGCGTGGCGCCCAGGCCGATGTTGTGGGGAAAGATCACCGCGCCATCCACGTTGTTGTGTCCATGCACGGCGTCGATGCCATACAGCAACGGAATTTTCAACCGCGTCTCCAGCGCAATGGACTTGAACTGATCCACCGCCCGGGACCAGCTTTGCGCCGTGTTGTCCGGCGACGGATCGGAACTGCCGCCGCTCAGAACGGAACCGAGAAAATATTTTTTAACATCATTTTTATCCTTGAGCGCGTCCATGTCGGCCTGCGTCATCTGGCCGATTTTTTCGTCGAGCGTCATTTGGGCCAGGAGCTCATCCGCCCGCTGGTCCGGAGATTTATCGGCGGCGAAAAGCCTGGGCATGCCCGCCAGCATCACCAAAGAGCCGGTCAAAAGCAGCCGCCGCGCGGAGACGTGGCCAAGCCGGTGCCAGTGGAAGTTTGAAAAACGGGAACGGCTGCGGCCGCACGGGTTCGGGTTTGACTTCAACATAGTATGTGAGTGGGGAATGTGATCTGAAATTTTAGCCACCGATCGCTGTGGCGCGGGCGTGGCTTGAAACGGCGGCAGCCGATTGGTCCGGCGGGAGCGTCGTCCGAACATCCAGCCAGTCCAAATCAACGACGCCCTTTTTCACCTGCCATTTGATCTGATTCAGTCCGCGCTTTAGCGCGATTTTACCGAGATTGATTTCGGTCCACGCCCCGGAAGCAATCATCACCGGGACGGATTGATCGCCGATAATCACCTCGGCCTGGGCCGGCGGCTGCTCCGCCTTGGCGCGAATCACCAAAATGTAATCCGCCGCATCCAGGCTGGTCACTTGGTAAGCGGTCCATTCACCGGCCCCCAATGTGATGAACTGGTTTGAACTATGGCGTCCACCCCCGCTGCCCGCCGTCACCGGAACCGGCTCCTCCAAGCGATAAAACTTTGAATGTTCCCCGGTCGCTTTCAAGCCGTAGGACTTTTGCGCGCCTTCCCGACCGTAGTTTTCGGCCTCCACCCGCACCGGCGCGCGGCGCAACATGGCGTTCACGATGTCCGGAAAATAAACGCAGTTTTCGAGGCGGATGTTTTGCAGCAATTCGTCAAAAATCTGCCGGGCAACTTCCGGTGACGGTTTGGCCCCGCCGCGGGAATAACCGGTGACCAAATCCCAGTTTTTCGGCGGCTTGATGGAGTAAGGCGTGTTGATCGTGTCCATCTTTTTCCACGGCCAGAAGGACCAGCCGATATTGTTCGCTTCGAAATACTCGGTGGTCGCCCAGTAAATGGCGGCGTCCTTCTCACCGGTTTCACCCACCCAGACCGGGGCGTTGAATCGTTCGCGATATTTCAGGTATTGATCAATGCCTTTGACAACCGCCGGGTTGTCCCAGCAGTAATAATGGAATTGATACACCATGTTTGAATCGAACGGCGCAGTGAAAACCGACCAGTCATTGGCCCAGTCCACGCCTTCCACGATGATCATGTGTTTGGCATCCACCTGGCGAATCGCCGTCGTGATTCGTTTGTAAAGCGGCTCCAATTCCGCCTGGTAAGCCTTGGCCGCGCCGGTGCGATGCGGCAACGGCTCGTTCAACAAATCATAGCCGGCCACCGCCGGTTCGTCCTTGTAGCGGCGCGCGATGGTTTGCCAGAGATTCACCAGGCGGTCCTGGTATTTAGGCTCCATGAACAGGAGCGGCTGGTCGTTGGCGCTATCATCAATGTTCTGGCCGGTCTGACCGCCCGGCGCGCCGTGCATGTCGATGATGACATAAACACCCTTGGCCTTGCACCACTTGATGAGGTTGTCCAACAAGGCGAAGCCTTCATCCCGCAAGACCGGCGGTTCGGTTTCTGACAAAAACAAACGCGAGTTCAACGCCGGACGAACCGAGTTGTAGCCGAGTTCGGCCATCCGATGAATGTCCGCTTCGGTGATGTAATTCTGGCGATACTCGGTCCAAAACTTCCCCGCCGCCTCCGGCCCAATCAGGTCGCTGACAATTTTCTCGATCCGCCGCGGCCGGTCGCCTTCATCGCCAAATTTCCACATGTAACCTTCCGGCAACAGCCAGTTGCCCAGGCCCAGCCCGCGCAACCTGATTTTCTCGCCCTTCGCATTGACGATGTCCTGGCCCCGCGTGTGCAAAAAACTCATCGGCGCGGGCGCCGCAAAACCCGCCACGGCCGCAAACAGCGATAGCGCCAGCGCGATCCAGGTCCATCTGCCCGCGGGTTTTCCAACGCGTTTCTCATCACGACGCGACGGCACAATCCAGTTGTAAAACGAATTGATTTGCACGTTCACCAGACTAGCCCAGCCACCGGCCCGGAGCATCCCTCGTTAGAGGGATTCCTTTTGCGGATTGATTTTGAAATAGTAACGCCGTCCCATGCCTGCCAAGTTGTGGAGAACCATCACTTTGCCGATTTGCCTTGTTGGCATTGCTTTCGCCGGTGCGAACCCGCTGTTCGCGCAGGGGATCCGGCCGATTCCCCGGCCCGGGCGGATTGAAGCCGAGAACTACGACACCCCGGCGCGGGCATTTCTTACTACGATCTCACGCCCGGCAACGACGGCGGCTGGATTTCCAGCGGCGAATGGCTGGATGACCAAGCCAAGCTCGAATTACTTGCCCTGGAGCGCCCGGTCAATCGCTGAGAGCAACGAAGCTTCGCCGGTCACATCATAGTCCAGCGACCAGATCATCACGCCCGTCAGCTCGTTGGTTTTCACAAAATGGCTTTTGGCCGTGATCGTGGGAATGCCGTTATACCAGATGGTGTTTCCCACCTGGTCCAGATTTTGCGCGTCCGGAAATTCCGCCAGAATGCTGGCGTAGGAATAATCGCGTTTGCGAAAGGCGGGGCCAAAACCATAGCCATAAAACGGCACACCTAAAACCGCTTTGGATTTGGGCAGTCCGCGATTGCGCCAATAGGCGACATTGTTCGTGGCAAAAGCATACGAAGAGTGCTGGCCCGGCGCATTGGGGTTCCAGGTTCCCGTGCCGTCGTAGGCCATGATGTTGACAAAATCCAGGTCGGCCAGGGCGGAATCGGGAACGGATTTTCCGCCATAACCCTGCGACAACGCCGCCGTCATCAGCTTGCCGCGGGTTTTCAATTCGCGCCCAAGCTCCGCCACAAACGCCCCGTAAAACGGGTTGATCCCCGGCCCTTCAAGGTCCACATCCAAGCCGTCGAAATGATGAGCCGTGACATAACTGCCCAGCTTGGCCACAAACGCGGGCCGGTTGGTGTCATTCATCAAATGCAGATAACGCGCCAGCAATACCTTGTCGTTTGAAGCCGAACCGCCCCCGAGGGAAACCAAAATTTTGACCTGATGCGCCCGGGCCTGCTGGATCAACACGTCGTCCGCCGGATGAAATGAAAGATCGCCGTCGTCGTTGACCGGATTCTCAAAGGCAATGTTGATGTGCGTCAGCTTGGAATAATCGATGTTGGTCGAGAACGAATTGAGATTGATCCAGTTGGGAACATAGGCAACCACCTTGAAATCGGCCCTGGCACCGAACGCGAAAATGCCAGCCAGCCAAACCGTCAGCAGCCCGCCCAAATAAAATTGTCGAGATTTACGCATATTTATCCTTCCATCACTCATATGGCCAAGGTGACAGGCACCACGGCGGGTCTCATGGACTTTGACACAACTGCGTTTGGGATGGAAGTCATTCAGTGCAGCGAACTACGAAAAGGGTTGATTGGGACAACCAGTCTCAAAAGTCGGGACTTTCGTTTTCATACCCGAACAACACAGCCTTGGTTAGCTGCTCGAAATCCAACCAACTTATGTCCACGACCATCCCCGCCAGCTATCGCGCCGCCGGCTTCGTCGGCGGCAAACGGATTGAATTAATCCAAAAATCCACACCTGAACCAGGTTGGTGGCGACAGCGGGGCGGGCGGTGATGATGATATTTTCCGATCTGCCCCAAGTGCTGAATCTCGCCATCGGATCATGCTGCTGCGCCTTGGGCGTCAGGCGGGCATTTTGCCGGGCGCCGGCGCCACGCAGGAACAGGTGATGCAACTGATGGCGGGATGGGTCGCGACGGCGAACTGAGGTTCAAAGCTGTTGTTTGTCCGCCCTGTTTTTGTGCTGCTGCCGGTAGCTACCCGGCGTGAGGCCAAAGGCTTTCTTGAACGCCACGCTCAAATATTCCGGGTGCGCAAAGCCGGACAATTCTGCAATGTGCTCCAAGGTGAAGTCGGTTTCCGTAAGCAACTGTTTCACGCGGCTGAATTGCACCGTCCGGATTTCCGCCTGGGGCGACCGCTTGAGATGCTCCCGAAAACGCCGTTCCAACACGCTGCGGGACACGCGCACCTGACGCAGCACATCGTCCACATTGCAGCCAAAGACCGCCTGGTCGCGGATGAACCGCAGCGCCGCCGACACCACCGGGTCTTGAATGGCCAGTGATTCCGTGGAGCGGCGGGTCATGACGCCCACCGGCGCAATGCGTTGACGTTTCGCACGCGGACGACGGCCGGCCATCAAGGTGTCCAGCAATTCGGCGGCGGCGTAACCGATACCCTCCGGGTTCGGTTCCACACTGGAAAGCGGCGGGGAACACAGTTCGCATAGCAAAGCTTCATTATCCACGCCCAGCACGGCCACCTGTTCTGGAACCGCAATGTCCACGCGGGCGCAGGCGTCCAGCACATGCAGGCCGCGCACGTCGTTGCACGTCATGACGGCGAGCGGTTGCGGCAGTTGTTGCAGCCAGCGCGCGATGTCGTCCATGTCCTGATCCCACTGCGGCACATTGGGTCCGCGCCACGGCGATTGATAGGTATGCACGGAAAATCCTTTAGCCGCCACGGCGGTCTGAAATCCAGCCAGCCGTTGATCCGACCACCGTTCCTCGCTGAAGCCGACGAACGCATAATGCCGATACCCGCGCGCCAGCAGATGTTCCGCGCCCAACCGGCCGATGCCCGCGTGGTCCGAACCCACCCACGGCAGTTGCAGGTCATCGAACATGTCATTCAAGTCCACCACCGGCACCGCCAGCTTGCGAAAGGCTCCGGCCAGTTCCGGGTCGGTGGGCCGGCTGAGAATGCCGTTCCATTTGCCGGTGAACAGGCCGGTCGGCGGCCGGCGGCCCAGCTCGTGCTGTTCCAGAAACACCGACCAGCGGTGATGCGAACGCAGGTAACGCGCAATGCCGTTGAGAATCCGGCGCCCATAGGTTGAGGAAGTTTCGATGATGAGCGCGACGCGCGGCGGGTGATTCACGTTTTTTCTTTAGCGGATGAATTTGGCGCGAGCAAGTGGAAACCGCTTTGCTGAAAAATTCAAGGCCGGGTCTTAATGAAAAAGACCTCAAATTTATTGGAAGGCCGTATTTACAAAGCGAAACCGAAGTTTCTGGAGGACAAGGAATCACAAATGTCAGCCGCAAAAACTATAGACGATTAAGACAGCGCGGCAGCTCTGCCTTGGCAACACAGAGCGGCGCTGCGGCGCCGCCTTTGAATGGCTACAGGATTACTTAAACCACCATAATCATCCCTGCGGATTTCGAGGCAAAGACATCAACGTCAGCGTGAACGTCCAGGATTCAACCCGTAAAAAATGCGGCATCGTCCGGCGAACCGACGATGCCGCAAACCATACCTGTCACCAAAATTATTGGACGATCACGGTGCTGCGATTTTGCAGCCAGAGCAGATCACTCTGATCCTCCGAAGCCGTGGTGGAGTATGGCTGGGCCGGAGCAATATTGGCAGTGCGCGTGTTGATCATGGCACCATCCTTCCACTTCTTGATTTCGGCATGACCATCTGCGAAGGCCAAGCCACCCGCGCCATTGTGGTAGGAAGCCGGGATGTCAATCCATTGTGATGTCGTCGGATCACAGACAAACCAGCCATCGTTAATGCTCCAAGGATTTTCGTCGATAAACGTGAAGATTTTATCGGGATGCGGAATATTGGATTGTTTGCGAAAATCCATCCCTTTTTTACCCCCGTGCGACACGGTGGTATTCCAACTCTGAAGCGGATTCATCCAACCGTTCATCGACATGCTGCGAACAGTCAACGGTTCTCCAGTCTGACCGGCCCCGCGGGCTGAACGGTGATCGGCCGGGCATTTATAAACTGCGACGGTTTTAAGGTAGGGATACAACAGTCCCACCCGCAATAATTCCGGGTTGGCGGCAGAAATTGGCACTGTCATATCACCGTAAACCCACATGTTGAGCGGATTCCCAGGATCAGTGGCAGCGTTGGGCAGAAAACTGACCTGAATAGCTTGGCCCCCAGTGGGAACAATACGATCCGAGTTGTCGCCGGAATACATCATCGAACCCAATTGCATCTGACGCAGATTGTTTATGCATTGGACAGCTTGGGCCTTTTGCTTGGCCTTGGCCAGCGCGGGCAGCAGCATGGCCGCCAAGATGGCGATGATGGCGATCACCACCAGCAATTCGATCAGGGTGAAGGCGCGATGCCGGGGCCTGGTCCGGTCAAGGAGTCGATGAGGCTTGAGTTGAGTCGGAATTTTCATTGGTTGCATTCTTAGTTCATTGGCCGGCTGGCGACGGCCGAAACCACCGCCAGCCCGCGAAACAGCCGCTTCGTCACTGGGCTTTCAGGTGATAGAAGCGATGGCCGTTGGTGACGGAATCACTCACCGTCTTGGTGGTGCCGTCGCCGCTGACCGACGAACCCAACGGCGTCCACGTGGCGTCCGTAAGTTCGTTCTTGTATTCCACTTGATAGGTGGTGCCCGACTGGGTCGGGAAGGAGAGCACGATGTTGCCGCCATTCAACGAGGCGGAAAGCGTCGGCGACGAGGGCGCCGCGGCCGCCGGCACGAGCATCAGGCAGTTGACGTTGCAATCCGCATAAGGCGAAGTCGGATCGCGGGTCAGTTTGACGGTGTTGGTCGAGCCATTGAAGGTCACGCTCACCAGATTGCCATTGAGATCCTTCAACGCCACCCAGCCGAACGAGGACCAGCCAGTAGTGGGGATGGAGAACGAGCCAAGGTAATTGGAGGACTGCGTGGTGGTGCCCCAACCGCTGGTCACGATGGACAGCAACGCCGAGGATTGATTCGCGTCACCGCAGGCAAACCGGCCCCACACGTTGTAGTTGCCCGCCGGATAATGGCGCGTGTAGTTGCCCCATTCACCGGCGCCGAAGTAACCGATGTCATAGTCATAGGCTCCGGCGAATTGCGGGCGCGGCGTGTCGCCGGTGATTTCGGTGGCCGTCCCGGTCGGACGATACAGATACGTGCCGCCGGTATTGGCATCATGGAAATCGACATCCGCGGTAGCCGCCAGATTGGTATAGGCATCCACCTGCGGGTTATCGAAGAACTGGCCGCCGCCGTAGTCGTAATCCTCAGCTTCCCATGTGTAATAACTGGCGTTGAAGGTGTCGAAGCTCACCTGCGCCTGGCCCGAGTTGCCGTTGGCATCCGTGGCGGAAACCGTGGCGGTATGGGGTTGGTTGACCGCCAATCCCGGCGAGCTGATGCTCCATGCCGTCGATGATCCGCTGAACACAAGGTTACTCATTTGCACCCCGTCAATCGTGACCGTGATATTGTTGGAGGTGACGCCTGCGGACGACGTGACCTTGAAGGTGAATTTGTTCGTGTATTGGAACATGCTGGCGCCATCGGGATACACGCCGCTGATCACCGGCAGGTTGGTATTCGCCGGGAAGAACGCATAGAAATTGGCATTCACCCCGCCACCACTCGTCGCCCGGATGGTTTGCGCCGCGCCGGTGCCGATAAATTTAACCAGGTTGCCATTGGCATCGCGCAACGGAATCCAGGTGTAGGTTTGCCAGCCGCCGGTGGCCGGGATAGTGAAGGATCCCAAGTTGGTGGTCGTTTGGGCGCTGGTTCCCTGACCGGCAATCACGCGGCTCAAGGTCACGCCGCCATTGCCGGTGGTGCCGTTGGCGGCCCGGAGGAAGATGTTGTAGGTGCCGGTCGGAACGGTCCGGGTGTAGTTGTTCCAATTGCCGGTGTCATACCAGCCGACATCGTAATCCTGGAAACCGGTGCCGATGAACTGCTGGCGGAGCGGGGTGTCGCCGCAGTTTTCCAAACCGCAGGCATCGGCCGGGCGGTAAACCGGCGTTCCGTTTTGCGAAACTGTCACGTTGTCGTGGTAGTCGATTTCCGGAGTTCCCATCTGGCCGAGATAGCCGTCGGTGGTCGGATTATCGATGGCATAGCCGGAGGAGAAGTCATAATCTTCCGCCTCCCAGACGAAGCTCGGATTATACGTGTCGAAATTCACCGTGGTGCCGGCGGGAGCGCCGTTCACATCCGTCACGGCGATCACGGCGGTGTAATTGGCATTGTCCATCAGCGGCACGCTGACATTCCGGCTGGAAGCCGTGCCGGTGACGATCATGCCGTTGGCCGTGGTGATGTTGGTGGTGATGGTGCGCAGCACCGTGGTGATGGTCAGCGTCACTTTGATGCTGTTGGTGGAGATGGTGGCGCCGCTGGGCGAACTGGCCACGAACGAGAACATGGGCGACGGCTGGAACATGTTCGTGCCATTCGGATAAATATTGCTGATCGCCGGCAGATTGGTGTTGGCCGGGGCCAGCATCAGGAAGTTGTTGTTGCCACCGCCACCGGAGCGGGCGCTCAAGCGCAGGGTTTCCACCCCGCCCAAGGTCAGACGCACCAGATTACCCGAGCTGTCCCGCAGCGGAATCCAGGCGTAAGACTGCCAGCCGCCGGTGTTCGGCAGGGTGAAAGATCCCAGGGTGTTGGTGGTTTGCACCGGCGTGCCCACCCCGCTGGTCACCTGCTCCAAAGTGGCGTTGCCCGTGCCGCCGCCAAACGCCGCGCGTGTATAAACATTGAACACGCCGGACGGGTAGGTGCGGGTGTAATTCATCCAGTTGCCGGTGTCGAAATAACCCACGTCCACATCGCGGACCGCCGGGTTCAAGGCGATAGCATCGGAAACCTTCTCGCGCAACATTTCCCCGACGGAGGGTCCGCCGTTTGCGCCCGTGCCCACGCTAAATTCCGTGGCGGCCAAATCAAATGATCCGCGGTAAACATCCGCCTGCGCGCCCGTGGCATTGTCATAGTAATCCACTGGCGGCTGGCCTTCGCGCTGCCAGTAAGTATCGCCCGCCGCTTCAAACGCATATCGCGGATTGTCGATGAACAAACCGCCGGGGCCAAAAATGGGATCGGCGGCATAATCGTAATCTTCGGCCTCCCAGGTGAAGTTCGCCGGACTGAAGCAATCGTAAGTGATGATGTTGCTGGTGGTGATGCCGCCCTTGTCGGTCACGCTGATGTTCAATGCGACCGCGTTGATCGGCGAATTAACGACCAGCGTGGAATCCTGCGGCAATCCCGTATAACTGACGGTGCGGCTGTTGGCGGTGCCGCCCATCACCAGGCTCGAACTCACATCCTTGCCATTGACAGACACCTTGATGCCCGAGGGATCAATGCCATTGGCCGAACTGGCCACAAACGCCAGCGTGTTGGTGCCTTCCATCAAGCGCAACCCGTCGGGATACAACCCCGTGATCGCCACCGGCGTGGACGCCTGGCGAATGTTCTCAATGAAAGCGGCATCCGCGTCGCCTTTGTAAAACCGGAATTCGTCCAGCCAGCCATCGAAGGCCCGGGTGCGATCCGACGGGCGATTGCCCAGCAACAGGTTGCCGGTTCCGCCCGCCCCGCTGCCCATGTCCACCGGCTGCAAACCCACGCTGGTAATGGCAATCAAGCGGGCCGGGGTGGTCTCCGTGCCGAAATAAATGCAGGCATTGTTCGTGCCGTCATACGTCACCGCCGCGAACATCCAGACGTTGGACGGCAGCGGATTCACATAAAACGGGGCCGAAACGGTGCTATTGTTGATCCGGGCATAAATCGAGTTCGTGTTCTGGTAAAACAGGTAGATGCAGTTTGTGGTTTGCGTGGTGGTGTCCAGCACGCCATTGGTGCCCAGCATCACCAACCGCCCCGCGCGCGACGAGGTGTTCGTGATGGTCGTGTCCTGCTTGAACCAAACCGTCATGGTGAAATTACTGACGACGCCCAAACTGCCCAACGCCGCGTTGTTGGTCACCTGCGCAATCGGCCCATCCACCACCGAACCCGCCGCGTTGAACGCCGCGGAAAGATCAAGGGAATGGCCGCTGTTTTGAACGCCTGAGCCGCTGGCTCCGTGCAAATCCGTCGGGGCGCCGACGAAATTTAACAAACTCAACGGCACGCTCAACGCGCCGCTCGGATCGCTCGCCGCTGTGGTTCCGCTATCTTCAAATGAATAACGCAGTTCGAGTGTCTGCGCCGTGCCGCGGTTGCCAAACAAAAGCAACACCGCCGCCACGAAGAGGCCAACGGCGCTAAACAACCGGGTCATAGGTCTTTGTAGGTGCATGGTTTGATGGAGCATAGGATTAGGGTTTTTCTAGGCTGCAATATGGTTGGGGTCATCGAATCCACTTTAAATATTGCCGGCCTGATTCACATCCCTCTTTAGAGGGGTTCTAAACCGGAACGCTGCAATAGAGATTGATTTTTCATGCTGATTTAGCTGGTGAATGCCGGGCGATTTTCGACTGCATTGCAGTTGGGAAAAGGGCTGAGGATTTTCTCCCATA
>JAKALA010000051.1 GCA_021813325.1 bacterium
GCCCGGCTCCGTGGTTCGCACCACGTGGGACACCGGCGACATCTGGCTGCGCCGGGAAATCACCATGCCCGACGGCCATTATCCCAATCTGCAATTCTATGTGGATCATGATGAAGACGTGCAAATTTATGTGAACGGTCTGCCGGCCGCGAGCGAAACCGGGTTCAACACCGGTTACGATGCCCTGCCGATCAATGGACCCGCTCTGGAGCTGCTCAAGCCCGGAGCCAAGGTGCTGCTCGCCGTGCATTGCCATCAAACCGGGGGCGGACAAAACATCGACGTTGGTTTGGCCAACGTGACGGATGCCGCCAATTGAACGGCGGCTTGAACCGCCGCCATCGGGTTTCCAAATGTTAAAACCGGTCGGTCAGCCGACCGGACGTTGAAAATTTTTCAAATTAAACCTATGCCAGACGAAGTTGTTTAACACTTTGCTAGACTAACCATCTGATGCCGCTATCGTGAACACATGAAGCCAGCCCACCTCACGAGCCGAACCATTCTCCCCATGTCAACCAGGAGGCCGGCCAAAGGCTTGGTGAAAACATTCGTAGCCGTGCTGCTGCTGGCCGTGCTGGCGGGTGGATTTAACGTGGCAAGCGCCTCGCCGGCGCGTCCGTTGCTGCACCCGATCTTCTCCGATCACGCTATTTTCCAGCGTGGCGAACCGATTCCCGTCTGGGGCTGGGCGGAACCGGGGTCCACCGTCGCGGTGACCTTTGCCGGACGCACCCAAAGCACCACGGCAGACAGCGATGGGAAATGGCTTCTTCGCCTCAGAGCGCTGCACGCTTCCACCGAACCGCGAACTTTGACGGTCACCAACGAAACCACGCACGCATCCGCCACCATCAACGACGTTTTAATCGGCGATGTCTGGCTGTGTTCCGGCCAGTCCAACATGGAAATGGGCATGCTCGCCTGCAACGCCACCAATGAAGTGGCGCTCGCCAATGATCCCGAAATCCGGCTGCTCACCGTGCCCCGGCTGGTCGCCGCCAAACCCGTCGATACCTGCGAATGCCAATGGCTGCCGTGCAGTCCCGACACGATTAAACAAGGCGTCTGGGGCGGGTTTTCCGCCACCGCCTATTTCTTTGGCCGCGAATTGCGGCGCGAATTGAACGTGCCCATCGGCCTCATTCACAGTTCGTGGGGCGGCACCGTGGCCGAAGCCTGGACCAGCGCGGATGGCCTGGCGCCGCTCGGCGATTTTGACGAAGCGCTGGCGCAACTGCACGCTTATGCTGACGAAAAGAATCCGGGCGATTATCTCCAACTCTACGAAGCCTGGTGTCAGAAAAAAGATTCCGGCACCCAGCAGGGCTGGGCCACCGCGCAGCACGTGGACTGGCCGTCCGTCCAAATGCCGCAGCCGTTTGAACAGGCCGGTTTGCCGGGCTTTGATGGCATGGTTTGGTTTCATCATGAATTCGATTTGCCGGCGGACTGGGCGGGTAAAAATTTGACCCTTGAATTCGGCTGGGTGGATGACATCGACACCACGTGGGTGAACGGCGTGAAGGTGGGCCAGATGAACCGGGTGGACCGGGTGCGCAGCTACACCGTGCCGGCCAGCGCGCTGCATCCCGGCAAAAATGTCATCACCGTGCGGGTTTTGGATACCGGCGGCAATGGCGGTTTCATCGGCAAACCGGAGGAAATGCACCTCGCGCCGGCCGGCGATCCATCGGCCAAACCGCTTTCGCTGGCGGGCACCTGGCAGATGCATGAATCCACTCCTTTGAGCCGGCTGGGCACGCCGCCGCTCGCGCCGGATTCCAATACGCCCAATGTCGTCACCGTCCTTTACAACGGCATGATCGCGCCGCTGGAGCCTTACGCCATCAAGGGCGCCATCTGGTATCAGGGCGAATCCAACGCGGACCGCGCCCGGCAATATCGCCGGTTGTTGCCGGCGATGATTGAAGACTGGCGCCAGCACTTTGGGCTGGGCGACTTTCCCTTTTACATCGTGTCGCTGGCGGCGTTTCAGCCCACCAACGCCGTGCCGCGGGACAACCACTGGGCCGAATTGCGCGAGGCGCAGGCGATGACCGCCAAGAATGTGCCCAACTGCGGCCTGGCGCTGGCGATTGATATTGGTGATGCCGGCGATATTCATCCCAAAAACAAGCAGGAGGTCGGACGCCGGCTGGCGCTGGCCGCATTGGCCAAGACTTACGGATACAGAAACGAATGGTCCGGTCCGTGGTATCGCTCCATGAAGGTGGAAAACGGCAAAATTCAAATTTGCTTTGATCATGTGAGCAATGGCCTGGTCGCGCGCGGCGGCCGGCTCACGGGCTTTGCGATCGCCGGCGAAGACCGCCAGTTCGTCTGGGCCGATGCCGTGATCGACGGCAAAACTGTCATTGTTTCCTCACCTGCGGTGCCCAAGCCGGTGGCCGTGCGTTACGCTTGGGACATCAACCCGGTGTGCAATCTTTACAACCAGGCCGGCTTGCCGGCCGTGCCGTTCCGCACCGACGACTGGCCCTCGACCTCGTCAAAATAGCCGGGCAAGTTTTCGGAATGTTTGGCGCGCTCGTGAAATTCGCTTTGCAGATGGCCGTGGCTCTCGCCAGCATGTGGCAAAGCACGTGATTGCCGAACCCTGAATTCATTTCCCATTGACCATAACTAACCCCCATATGAAATCACACCTCCCTTCTAGCCGTTCGCGGCTGGCCCTGAAATCCCTGCTGACTATCGGCCTCGCCAGCGCGCTGACGGGCTTGGCGGCGGAACCGTCGCTCGTTTCGCTGGTGAATCCCTTGCAGGGCACCGATTCCAAGCCAAGTTTCTCGCACGGCAACGAGTATCCGGCCATCTGCCTGCCGTTCCCGATGAACACGTGGGCGCCTTACACGCAGCCGGTGCGCGATTCATTTTATTATCAATATCGCCAGACGAAAATTCGCGGCATCCGCCAGACGCATCAGCCCAGCCCGTGGATTGCGGATTACGCCGCGTTTTCGCTGATGCCGGTTTCCGGCAAGCTGGCCGTCACAGAGAACGATCGCGCCTCCGATTTTCGCCACGAAGATGAAGTGGCCCAGCCGAGTTATTATCGTGTGCATCTGGACACGTGGAAAGCCACGGCGGAAGTGACGCCCACCGAGCGTTGCGCGCGTTTCCGCTTCACTTACGAAGAGCCGGGCGACGCTTATGTGGTGCTCGACGCCTTTCCGGGCGGTTCCACCGTCAAAATTCTGCCCAAGGAGCGCATGATCATCGGCACCACGCATTACAACCACGGCGGCGTGCCGGACAATTTTTCCAATTACTTTGTCATCGTATTTGATCAATCGTTCAAGGCCGATGGCGTTTGGACGCCAGACGGCACGCAAGCTGGCGTGGAAGCGCTCGCTGGCAAACACGTGGGAGCCTATGTGCAGTTCAAAGCCAAAAAAGGCACAGTGATCGGGTGCAAGGTGGCTTCCTCTTTCATCAGCCCGGAACAGGCCAGGCGCAATCTGGAACAGGAGATCGGCAAGGCGGATTTTGACACGATCCGCAGTCGCGCTGAAAAAGCCTGGAACGAAGCCTTGGGCCGCGCCCGCGTGGAAGGCGGCCTGGAAGATCAGCGCCGCACGTTTTACAGCGCGCTTTATCGCAGCATCGTTTACCCGCATCGCTTTTATGAATTCGGCGCCGACGGCAAGCCCGAATATTTCAGCCCCTACGATGGCAAACTGCATCAAGGCGTGCTCTACACCGACACCGGCTACTGGGATACCTTCCGCGCGGCGCATCCGCTTTACAATCTGCTTTATCCCGAAATCAGCGCCGAGATTTTGCAGGGCCTCCTGAACGCCTACGATCAAAGCGGCTGGCTGCCGGAATGGGCCAGTCCCGGCCATCGCGGCTGCATGATTGGCAACCACGCGTTTTCCCTGCTGGCCGACGGCTGGGTCAAAGGCATTCATTCCTTCGATTTGAACCAGGCCGTGGACGCCGTGGTGCATGACGCCAACACGCAAGCACCCGATTTCTGCCGCTCGATTGGCCGCGACGGCGCGGAGTTTTACAACAAACTCGGCTACGTGCCGTATTCGTTTGTGAAAGGCGAAACGAGTTTCAGCGAAGCAACGGCCAAAACGTTGGAATACGCCTATGACGATTTCTGCGGGGCGGTGCTGGCCAAAGCCGCCGGGCGCACGGCGGACGCCGAAGCCTTTGCCCACAAGGCCATGAATTATACCAATTTGTTTGATGCCAAAATTGGTTTCATGCGCAGCCGCAAGGCGGACGGCGCCTGGAACGAACCGTTTTATCCCGACGAATGGGGCGGCCCGTTCACGGAAGGCTGCTCGTGGCACTGGACGTGGAGCGTGTTTCAGGATGTGCCTGGGCTGGCCAAATTGATGGGCGGTGACGGCGCGTTCGCCGACAAACTGGACGCGGTGTTCACCACCCCCGGCACGTTCAGGCCCGGAACCTACGGCGGCCCCATCCACGAGATGACTGAAATGGCCGCAATGGACATGGGCCAATACGCGCATGGCAACGAGCCGATCCAGCACATGATTTATCTCTACGACTACGCCGGTCAGCCGTGGAAAGCCCAACCCCGGCTCCGGCTGGCCATGATGAAACTGTATCAAGCCGCGCCCGACGGTTTGTGCGGCGATGAAGACACCGGCCAGACTTCCGCGTGGTATGTGTTCAGCGCCTTGGGGTTCTATCCCGTTTGCCCGGGCACGCCGGATTACTTGATCGGCAGCCCGTTGTTTGACAAGGCGACGCTGACGTTGCCCCACGGCAAAACCTTTACCATCACCGCCCGCGACAACGGTCAGCAACATGCCTACATCCGTGGCGCCACGCTGAACGGCCACCCGTTCAACAAAGTTTATCTGACGCACGATGAGATTACCGCCGGCGGCGAAGTCATTTTTGACATGGACTCCGTGCCGAACAAAAACTGGGCGTCGTCGCCCGAGGCGCGTCCGACCTCGGCCATGACATTGGTGGATCAGTCCGCGAAATAACCCCGTTTCCGCTCGATGAAATTGTTACACGTGATTGTGGCGGCCGCGCTGGGCATGGTCGCCTCATTAAAAGCTGCCGAGACGCCATCGCCATTCGCGTCCGATCCAAATCAGGTTTTGGAGCGGACGTGTTTTCAGACCGGCGGCCCGTGGAGCGAAAAAGCCAATTTGCGCTCGGATGTCGCCATTGTTTACGGCATCGATCCCAAATTGCCGGATCGCATCCAGACCTGGCGCGATCATGGGTATCGCATTCACGTGATGACGGGCGTGTCGTGGGGAAGTTATCAGGATTATCTCTACGGGCGTTTTGACGGCATCAATCACGAGGACGAAGCCCAAACGATCAGGAACGGCGAAAAGCGCAGCCACGGTGGCGATGTCTATTACATGTGCCCCGGCACGAATTACGGGAATTTCCTCTGTGTCGGAGTGCAACGGGCGCTGGATGCCGGCGCCGAGGCGATTCACCTGGAGGAGCCGGAATTTTGGGTGAACTCCGGTTATTCCGAAGGCTTCAAACGGGAGTGGCAGTCCTATTATGGTGAGCCGTGGCAGCCGCCGCACAGTTCGGTGGACGCGCAATGGCGCGCGTCTAAATTGAAATACTTCCTTTATCGCCGCGCGTTGCAACAGGTCTTTGCCTATGTGCAGGACTACAATCATCGCACCGGCCGGCATGTGCGGTGTTATGTGCCGACGCACAGTTTGCTCAACTACGCTTCCTGGAACATCGTCAGTCCCGAATCCAGCCTCGCCCAGCTTGAAGGTTGCGACGGCTATATCGCGCAAGTCTGGACCGGCACCTCCCGCACGCCGAATGTTTACGCGGGCAAAACCAGGGAGCGCACCTTTGAAACCGCGTTTCTGGAATATGGCGTGATGCAAAATCTGGTGCGCGCCACGGGCCGGAGCGTTTGGTATTTGAACGATCCGATCGAAGACAATCCCAATCACGATTGGAACGATTACCAACGCAATTGGGAATCCACTTTGACCGCGTCGCTGTTCCAGCCCGAGGTCTGGCAATATGAAGTGGCGCCCTGGCCGGAGCGCATTTTCAACGGGCGCTACCCGCGTTCAGCGAAACCCGAAGATCGCAAATCCATCCCGCCGGCGTATGCCACGGAACTGCAAACCGTGATGAACGCGCTGAACGACCTGAAGCAGCCCCGGGTAAAATGGGATTGCGGCACCACCGATATCGGATTGCTGGTCGGCGATTCACTGATGTTCGAGCGCGGCGAACCCAGTCCGAGCGATGCGCACTTGAGCCAGGTTTACGGCCTGGCGCTGCCGCTGCTCAAGCGCGGCATTCCCGTGACGCCGGTGCAGTTGGAAAACGTCACGGTGTCGAATTACCTCGCCGGGTTCAAAGTCTTGCTGCTGTCGTATCAGGGCATGAAGCCGCAAACGCCGGCAGTGCATGCGCCGCTGGCGGAATGGGTGAAGCGCGGTGGCGTGCTGGTCGTGTGCGACGATGATTCGGATCCGTTCAATTCCGTGCGCGAATGGTGGAACAGCAACGGGAAAAATTATCGCACGCCGCGGGAACCGTTGTTTGAATTGCTAGGATATAATTCTGACAAAACTGAGCGGCGAACAAACACCGACGTGCCGAATGAAACCGGATGGCGATTCGGTAAAGGCCATGTCATCTGGCTTCGGGAAAATCCGGTGCGACTGGCCGCTTCGCCCGCTGGCGCCGACGAAGTCGTGGCGGTGACGAAACAAGCGGCAGAGCGGGCCAAACTAAAATGGCGCGAAACCAATTATCTGCTGCTGCAACGCGGGCCTTACACCATTGCGGCAGGTTTGGATGAATCGCTCGCCGGGCCGTCCAAAATTTTGCACGGCCGGTTTGTGAATTTGTTCGATGCGGAATTGCGCGTGCAAGATTCCATCGAGTTGGCACCGGGCACACGTTATTTCCTGCGCGACCTCAAGACCGCCAAAGGCGGCGACCTGCAATTGCTGGCCTCGGCCTGCAAGGCGTTGCCGGTTGCCGCCGCGGGCAAATCGCGGTCCTTTGCCGTGGAAGGCGTCGCAGGCACTCCAGCGGTGCTGTTATTCCACGCGCCCAAAGCGCCCCGGACGATCACGCTGAACGGTCAGCCGATTGAAAAATTTGAATATGCGAAAGCGGACAAGCTGCTCTGGCTTCATTTTGAAAACGAAGCCAGACCGCGCACGCTCAGTCTGAAGTTTGACTGAGAAATTTGCCGTCCGGGGGGCCGGGGTCATGCCGGCTTAATCCTGGAAAGCAAGAGGCATGTGGCGTCACACCCTCTGGGCCTAACCCGGATTGATGGACACCTTGGAGGCGGTGCGCATGGATGTTTTAGTTTGGTTGGCGTTCAAGGTCCACAGGGGATTGATAACCCAGTGCGCTGTGGCGCCGCACCCGGTTATAGTATTTTTCAACATAGTTGAAAAAATCATCAGCGGCTTCTGCGCGGGTGGCGTAACCGCTGCGGGCTTCGGCCAGCCCCACGCATTCCCGTTTGTAAGTGGCGTTAAAGCTTTCCATCGCCGCCTGGTCATACGGATTGCCAGCGCGGCTCATGCTCGGTTCCAGGCCGGCGGTTGTCAGCCAGCCGCGATATTCCTCGCTGGCGTATTGCACGCCACGATCACTGTGGTGGAGCACGCCACGCGGTGGCTGGCGCTGGCGCACCGCCATCTGCAACGCTTGCGTCGCCAAGTGGGCCTGCAGGGTTTTGCCGGTGGCCCAAGCCACTACGCGCCGGCTCCACAAGTCCAGCAACACGGCCACATATAGCCAGCCTTCCGCCGTCCGCACATAGGTCAGATCCGTGACCCACGTCTGGTTCGGTCCCGTGGGCGCAGACCGTTCGGCCAACCGGTTCGGGGCGATGGCGCGGTCATGGTCGCTCTGGGTGGTGCGCGGCACGAACCGCCGGGCACACAACCCCTGTAGCCCTTCTGCCGGCATCAGCCGGGCGATGCGTTTACACCCGTGCCGAGCACCTTGCGCCGCCAGATCGTCGCGTTCGGGGGGTGGCGTCGCCATAGTAACGCCGCTTCCATTCCCTGAGGCTCGGATAGCTGATACCCAGTTCCGCCGCAATCTTCGTCCCGGACTGCCCGGCTTTGATCCAGTTGGCAACCGCCGCCTGCTTGAAGGCTTCGTCATAGCGTTTGGTCTGCGCAGCCGCGCCCGGCTTCACAGCGGTGGTCGTTTCCGTCTTCGTTTTTTCCCTTTCGTTGTAGCGCACCGCCGCCAAGGTGTCCATCAATCCGGGTTAGCGCGTGTTAACGCTAATTGACTTCTGGCCCGCGCTGATCAGTCTCTTGGCGGTCTGGCTGTTTAGTTCCAAACGCTATCTGGCCGGCGGGCTGGTGATGGCGATTGGCATTGGCGTGAAGCTTTATCCCATTTTGTTGGTGCCGCCGCTGCTGGTGCTGGCCTGGCGACAGGGCAAAGTAAAACCGCTGTTCACCGGTCTGCTTTTGGGGTTGTTGCCGCTGGGGTTATTGAGTTTTTATCTGCCGTGGTGGCGGTTTGCGCAATTTCAGGCGGACCGCGGGTTGCAAGTGGAATCGCTTTACGCCTCGATGTTGTGGCTGGGACATCTATTTGGAGTCGCGGATGTTCACTGGATTTACACCAACAAATGGTATGAGGTGCGGGGCGCGGCAGCCACAGCCGTTTTGCCATGGGCGCACTTGAGTTTCGTTGCCAGCGTGGGTGGCTCCACTGTCATCGCCGTTCGGGCGGCGGCAAAACTGGAAAATGTCGCGACCGCACAAATCGCGCGGTTGCTGCTGATTCCCTTGCTGGCGTTTGTGGTGATGAACCAAGTTTTCAGCCTGCAATACATGATCTGGCTGCTGCCGCTGGCGGCGCTGGCCAGCTTGGAAGGAAACCTCTGGCCGGTTTGCGCCATTGCACTGGCTACGATGCTGACGCCGCTGTTTTATCCGGTGCCGGATTATTATCACGGCGGGCTGAATCTTTTGGAAACGCTGATTCTGTTAAGCCGCAATTTTAGCTTGTTGGCCGCCTGGATCGCCTTGATGCGCGAGGCTTGGCAGATGAAGGCGGAATTCAAAATGCAATCAAACGAAGACGGTCTTCAGTAACGCTGTTCGGAACCGGGGGCTGAAGCCACAGCCCGGGGTTGACGAATCGGCCTTCAAGGTGTTCCATCTGCACGGTGGCAAGCGACCGAAACAAACTCAATTCAGCGCTTTTGCGCTTTTCAGAGATCGTTGCCGGCCTTCGGCTTGAAGTTTTGCCGCGTCTCCGGCTTTTCTTGGTCTGCGTGGTTTTGGCCATGGTGTGCGGATGCGACAAGGACACCGAGGTCAAAACTCATAACATTGATGTGCTGACGCAGAAGATGTTTATTTTGCAGCAGAGCCAGCAACAGCAACTGTTCGCCATTCAGAAGCAACTGGCGGCGATGCCGGCGCAAATGGACAAGGCGGCGAGCAATTACTTCGCGAGCGTGCAGGACAAGGCGTTGTTTTATCACACCAACAGCTTGTATTTGCTGCTGGCGGTGGAGCAGCGGATTCAGGATCAGTTCCAGCAGGCGGCGGCGGCGCGCGACGCGGCCAATTTGCTGGCCTACTCCTACCATACCAACACCACGGACACGGTTTATTTCTTTGCCAATCAGATGGCGGGCGCCATGGCCGGGCAGGAAAAGAAAACCGTGGATGACATCAATGCCGAAACCCGCAAGTTAACCGAGGCGCTCGGCGGTGAACTGGCCGCGCAAATCAAACAAGCGGCACCGGACAAAACCGATTCGGCCAAGTTGAAGGAAATGCAGGCCGCCCTGCAGCAGATTCAGCCCGTGTTGCAACAGATCCAGCGCGATCTGGATGCGCTCAAAAGCCGTTTGAACAGCACGAATCCGGTCCCCGCGTCGCCGTAACCCGGAACATCAACCTCGCCAGTCACCAGTCTGGAGATACGGTTTCAATTTATCCTTCAAGGTTTCGCGGCCTCGATGGATGAGTGATTTGGTGGCCGAAAGCGAGCATCCCAGGACTGCGGCGATTTCTTCGTAGCTCAATTCGTCTTGTCGGCAAAGCCAAATGGCGGTGCGCTGATTTTCCGGCAAGTCATTCAGCGCTTCCTCGATTTTGCGCGCCAATTCTCCCTGCAAGGCTTCGTCGGTCGGGAGAAAAATCTTTTTATCCTCATATTGCCGTTGCGGCTGATCCTCGTGTTCCGAGTGGGATTCTTCAAGCGACTCGGCGGGATGCCGGGAGCGGCGGCGAATTTCATTGAGGCACAAATTGCGGGCGATGGTAAACAGCCAGGTGGAAAATTTGGCCGTGCGCTCGTAGCGGGCGCGTGATTTGTAAACTTGCAGGAAAACCGTTTGGGCCACGTCTTCGCTTTCACTTTCATCCCGCAAGGTGCGAAAAATAAAGTTGTAAAGCGGTTGTTTATACTTTTCGACCAATTCCGCAAACGCCAAACGATCTCCGCGCTTTACGCGGAGCATCAATTGAGCATCAGGGTCGGCTTGATCGGGCATCGCTCGGCCAAGTCTAATCAACCCCGCCTTGGCCACAAGGTTGCGCTTTGTTCCGCTTTAATTGGGTCGGTTCGGGCAACGCGCTGTGATCGCCTTGAGGCGAGAAATCTTGAGGGCGCCACTTTGTCCGTCGCGTCCAAACGTTCAACGCTTGCAAGAGGCTGTTCGCGCTTTCCATCATTTTTAGACAGCGTTGTCTTGAAGCAACTTGAGTAAAAAGTTTTCAAGTTGGGAGAACTGGCTTTTAAGATTTTTTGATCATCCGCTCTGGCCGGGAAAAACAACGTAAATCCATTGTGTTTACTGGTGATATGAAGCTTCGCCGTCGCCGCTGCCGGCGGGCAAACGATTTGATTCTGCCGAAAGTGAGGAACTTGGCAGCGCTTATGCGTCATGCGAGCGGATGTCTTGGATAGTTCAAGCCGCCAGCAAGCCGGCCGCGCGAAGTTTTTTGCGGGTCTGGCTGGCGCTTTTGACTGTCTGTCTGACGCTTTCCCCAAGTTGGGTATCGGCAGTTTCGAGCGTAACTTTAGCGTGGGATGGGAGCATTGATCCGGGAATTGCGGGTTACAAGATTTACTATGGCACCACGAGCCACAGTTACAGCAGCTCGGTGGATGTCGGAAATGTGACGAGCGCGACCATTTCTCTGCCGTCTGACAATGCCACCTATTATTTTGCGGCCACCACCTACGATGCTTCCGGCACCGAAAGCGATTTCTCCAACGAAGCCACTTACACTGTGGTGCCTGGCGTGACGAATCAACTGCCGACGCTGGCACCGATTCATAATGTGCTCGTGGCCATGAATGCCAGTTCTCAGACGGTGAACTTGAGCGGGATTGGTGCGGGGTCCGGAACCGGAGTGGTGGTGACGGCAGTGTCGAGCAACCCGAATTTGATTCCCCATCCCACCGTGAATTACGTGAATCCAAACACCACGGGAACACTTGGGTTGGCGCCGGCCACGAATGCCACGGGGAGCGCGATAATCACGGTCACAGTCAACAATGGCCAGGCGCAAAACAATCTTGTTTCCCAGACTTTTCTAGCGTTTGTGCAACCGGTGTATGTCGCGCCGACGCTGGATGCCATCAGCGATGTGGCGGTGGCCAAAAGCAGCGGTTTGCAGGTGGTTAATCTGAGCGGGATCACCGCCGGATCAGGCACGAACCTGGCGGTTACGGCGATTTCGGACAATCCCAGTTTGGTGCCAAATCCAACGCTGGCTTACAGCAGTCCCAATTCGACGGGCACCCTGAGTTTCACACCAACCGCCGGCAAGAGCGGCACGGCGACAATCACAGTGACCGTCAACAACGGCACGCAATTCAACAACCAGGCGGCGCGCGCGTTTGCGGTTAAAGTGGGACTGCGGTCCGCTTCCGTAGCGTCGCCGGCACTGACCACCACGCCGGCGGCCATCCTCACGCTGGTGACCAATGACAATGGCGGGTTCGCCTTCAATGTCACGGGGATCGCGGGTTATCAGTATGTCGTCCAAGCCTCGCAAGATCTGGCCAACTGGACTCCGGTGCAGACGAACACGTCGCCCTTTGTCTTTACCGATGTGAACTCCGGCCAGTTCCGGCAACGCTTTTACCGGACCCTCTGGGTGCAGAACAGCCTCGGCGCGGTTGCGAGTGTCACGGCCGCGAGCGGCGCGATTTTGACCGCCTTGCCGAGGTTGAACGGGGCCTTCACTTTCAAGGTCGAGGGGGAATCGGGTGCCAGTTATGCCATAGAAATTTCGCCGGACTTGATTCACTGGACCGCGTTGGCGACGAACGCCGCGCCCTTTATCTACACCGATCCGACCTCCATCCCAGCCCGCCAGCGCTTCTACCGCACTGAGAACGTCCAGTGAACATTGCTTTTGGAAAACTAAATTAGCTCCAAATCACCGGCTTCCAGTTTGACGGCCGCCGCTTGGCCGATGAAATCCAGCCGGATCAGAACGGTGCTCAGGCCGTGCCGTTTTTCCACCCAGCCTTCGATGCCGCGCAACGGACCGTTTTTAATTTTGACCTGCATCCCTTCGCCGATCGTGGGGGCCAGGCGGATTTCCAGGTCGGTCTCCAGCGCGCGCAGGATGTCGTTGAACTGGTGGATAAAAAGTTCCTGATCGTGAACCTCGAGCAGGTTGGCCAGATGATCGCTTTGAATCACGGGGCCGCGTTTTTCCCGGGGCATGTGCAGAAACACATAGCCGGGAAAGAGCAGCTTGTTAAACACGACCGTTTTGCCGCGATAGCGATGCGCCGACCGGTAACACGGCGCTTGCGCGGCCACGCCCTCCCGCTCGCAGTATTGGAGCAGTTTCTTTTCGCAACGCGGGCGTGTATGAGCGACATACCAAAGCATTTGATGCACGCCCATAGGTTGTTGGCGCAGGCCTGACTGTCAAGCTTCAGCCGCGCAAGAACGCGGGAAACCGGCGCTTTATTTGCTTTTGGACATCCGTTTTCTGCGGTATAGGAAACAGCCAGCATACTTGATGAAAAAAAACGGTTCTATTTTGGTGGTGGATGATGATGACGCCGTGCGGCAGTTGTTCGTCAGTTGCCTGCGGCGGGACGGCTATGATCTGGAGGAGGCCGCCACCGGTAATCAGGGTCTGCAACTTGCGTTGAGCCACCGGCCGGACTTGGTGTTGCTGGATGTCCGGCTGCCGGACATCAGCGGCATCGAGGTTTGCCGGCAAATCAAGACGAGTCCCGCGCTGAAGGATGTTTTCGTGGTCTTGTGTTCCGGTGAAGCCACCACGGTGGAACATAAAGTGGACGGTTTGCACACCGGGGCCGACGAGTATTTGATCAAGCCCTTTGGCGTGAACGAACTGCTCGCCCGGGTGCAAACGCTGATGCGTCTGCGCAACACCACCGCGGCGCTGCGGGCCAGCGAGGAACATCATCGCCGGTTGATTGATATTTTGCCGGACGCGGTCTGCCTGATTCATCCCAAGGGCGAACTGCTGGCGGTGAATTCGCAGGCCGTGGCGATGCTGGGCTATGACAGCACCGCGGATTTGCTCCACAAAAACATCTATCAGTTCACGCCGCCCGAGGAGCACCAGCGAATCAAGGACGATTTCATGGTGGCGCTGAAAGAGGGGCTGATCCGCAACGCCGAATACACCCTGCTCAAAAAAAACGGGGAGCCGTTTCGCGTGGAGTTGAGCGCCACGGTGTCGCTGGGCATTCACGGTCAATCCACGGGCCTGTTGAGTGTCGTGCGCGACATCACCGAACGCAAGCGCGCCGAACAAGCCTTGCAGGCCAGCGAAGAGCGTTTCCGGCAGCTCGCGCAGCACATTCGCGAGGTGTTTTGGATGAGCAATCTTGACCGGAGCGAAATCATGTATGTCAGCCCGGCCTACGAGGAAATTTGGGGGCAAACCTGTGAGAGCCTCCACGCGACGGCGAAAAATTGGATCGAAGCCATCCATCCCGACGATCGAAAGCGCGTGGCGGAAACCCTGGGCAAACAATGCTCGGGTGAATACGACGAGATTTATCGCATCATTCGTCCCGACGGCACCATCCGCTGGATTCAGGACCGCGCGTTTCCCGTGCGCGACGCGGCCGGCGAGATTTACCGTGTGGTCGGCATTGCGGACGACATTACCAAACGCAAACAGGCGTGGGATGCGTTGGGTGAAAGCGAGGCGCGCAAGCGGGCCATCATGCAGGCGGCTTTGGACGGCATCATTACCATCGATCACGAAGGCCGGATGGTCGAAATCAACGCGGCGGCGGAAAAGATTTTCGCGCACAACCGCACCAAGCTGATGGGCGAAAATGTGCTGGAAGTGGTGCCCGCCTCGTTTCGGGCGTGGTTTGAGTCGGGCTTGGCCAACTGCTTCGCCGGCGAAAACGGCCCCACCCTGGGCAGCCGGGTGGAGATGCCGGCGTTACGCGCGGATGGCAGCAAATTTACCGCCGAGTTTACCATCACCCGCATCAAGCTGGCGGGGCGTCCGATGTTCACGCTGTATATTCGGGACATCACCCAGCACAAGCGCGCGGAAGCGGAATTGCGCGCCCTGCCGCAGAAGATCATCAAGGCGCAGGAAGCGGAGCGCTCACGCATTGCCCAGGAACTGCACGATGGCATCAACCAAATGATCGCCTCGGTGAAAATGCGGTTGAGCAAGGTGGACAGCAGCCTGCCGGATTTAAAGCCCGCCGCCCGTGAAATTCTATCCCGATGCGACCGGCTGCTGGTCAAGGTGCTGGAGGAAAACCGTCGGATCGCCCACAATTTGCGGCCAACGGATTTGGATACGCTGGGCTTGGCGGCGGCCTGCACCAGTTTTTGCAACGAGATGCAGGCGCGCACCAATATTGTGGTGCAATGCCGGGTGACTCCGTTCCATCCCCGCCTGCCGCCGGTGACCGAACTGCACCTGTTCCGCATCGTTCAGGAATCCGTGAACAACATTGAAAAGCACGCCCGTGCCAAGTTGATCAAACTGCAAATGCAGATTGAGGATGGATCGGTGATTTTGAAAATTCAGGACGACGGCTGCGGTTTTGACATCAAGAATTCGAAGGCCGGAAAAAGCAAGGGACACGGCTTGGGGCTGACGAACATGCGGGAACGCGCCTTGTCGCTGGGGGGCACCTATGAAATCAAATCGGTTCCCAACAATGGCACCACCATCCTGGTCCGCGTGCCCGTGGCGGAAGCGAAACGTGGGATCGGTTCCAAGCGCGAAACCACCGGGGTGCCATCGGCGGCCGCCTGAGGCTTACTTGCTGCTGTCTTGAACCCAGCAAACCGCGTAGCGAATCAGAGCGTTGTGGTTTTTCAACTTCAGTTTCTTGCGGATACTGCCGATTTGGTCGTCGATCGCGGCGGCGGACTGTTCCTGTTGTCGGGCGATTTCATCGGTCTCCTGGCCCTGGCCGAGCAATTCCAACACTTCAAGCTCCGAGTCGGTCAGCAAATCGAGTGCGCCGGAACCTTCCTCGTCCGCCGATTGTTTCAACGAGCTGCGCGTGAACACGTCCTCGCTGACATACATGTGGCCGGCGAGCACATCGCGGATGGCGGATAAAATCTCCTCGGGATCTTCCTGTTTCATGATGTAGCCATCGCCGCCGGCGCGCAGCACGCGCTGGGCATAGAGCGCTTCATCAAACATGGATACCACCAGAAGTTTCACGGGAAGTTTCAGGGCGCGGATTTCCTTGATCAATTCCAAGCCGCTTTTGCCCGGCAATCCCAAGTCCACTATGGCCAAATCGGGTTTGAGTTGGCGGATGCCTTTTAATCCGGTCTTTGCATCGCCGGCCTGACCGCAAACGGTCAAATCGGCCTCCGCATTCAGCATCTTGGCCAGGCCATCGCGGAAGACGGGGTGATCTTCCACTAAAAAAATGTTTCGCGGCATCTCCCCGGCTGGTTTTTGATTGGACTTGGCCATAGTGATCGCTTGCTGAATGGTTTGCTGTCCCCGCCGCTTGCCTGTCATTAAATTCCAAATCTGGCGGCGAAAATTTTCGGCTGAACCTGGCCGGCACGGCATCCGCACCGGCGAATCCGGAAATTTCAGGCAGATTAATCCGGGGGGAACAAATGTCAAATCCTCAGTATCTAGGCTCTGGATTGGGTTAAGTGTTTTCAAAATGCACTGGTTGAAACGGCGCAACTGTGAGCGCCATGATTTTATAAGCCGGGCGGGTTTTCCGCTTAAATCAGTAGTTTGATGGTGGCAAACAGGGCCAGCACCAGCGCGATGTTTTCAAATGTCTTTTGGTTGATGTGGCGTAGAAGTATTGGCCCCAGCAGCGCACCCGGAATCATCGGCAGGAGCAGCAGCGCATCCAATTGCAGGGATCCAGGCGTGATCAATCCCAGCAGCGCGCTGAATGGCACTTTGCTGGTGTTGACCAGCATGAAGAACCACGCGCTGGTGCCAATGAACGCCAGCTTGGGCAGGCCCACCGCCAGAAAATACAGCACCATAACCGGCCCGGCGGCGTTGGCCACCATGGTGGAAAAGCCCGCCAGCATGCCGATCAATCCCACAAACCAAATTGAGTGCGGCAACTGACTGGAAAGGGTTTCGGGGTTGAGCCGCATCCAGAGGTTCACCGCCAGCAGAGCCAGAATGATCAAGCCCATCAGCTTTCTTACCTGCTGATCATTGATCCGTCCCATGGCCAGAAAACCAGCCAGGATTCCCAGGAAAACCCAGGGCAGCAATTTGCCAAGGTGCGACCAGTCGGCGTGTTTTCGAAAGAAAGCCACGCTGAACACGTCCGCGCACAACAGCAGCGGCAACAAGGCGCCAGTGGAGGCCCGGGCGGGCATCGCGTAGGCAAAGCAAGCCACGGTCAACACCCCCAAGCCCGGCATTCCGGTTTTGGAGAGGCCAACCAGGAAGGCGCCAGCCGCCAGCCAGGTCCATTGCCATGCGCTCAGATCCATTGGCCGGGCATGATGCGAAAAGTCCCGTTCTGCTGGCAAACTCTTTGATCAAAAACCGCGGGCGCAAACTTGAATGATAGTTTCAAATTAATTTGCAGACAGTCCGCCCGTTTTAAGAGTTGCAACGGGTCGCGCTCAGGATCGCTCCAGGGCAATGCACTTGTGGTTTTCATCACACGTCAAGGTGAAGCGTCCATGAACGCCTTCCGGTGAAATAAACCGCTGTAAAAGGGAGGCTGGAAATTGCACCGTCTGGCCGTTGCTGGCCCGGGCAACGACGGTTTTTACCGTGCCCCGGTAGTAATCCAGATACTGCTCGGCGGAGATATGGAGTTGAAAAATATATTGGTGCATTTTACGGCTCTTCCGGCGGTGACGGTTTCGGTTGCCTTGGGGATTACCAGATTGGCGGCAATGAAACAAGGGCGTGGCGAATCCGACCTGGCGGGTTCAAATGTTTTTGGTCTGCAAGACCTCGCGAATGGCGTTTTGCAATCCGGCCGCTTCATAGGGTTTGTGCAGGAACGCTTCCGGGCGGTGATCAAGATCGGTCGCGAGCAGTTTCGATTGGTCGAAGCCGCTGGCCATGATCACGGGCGTGCCGGGCGAAAGCCGTTTGATTTCCTTCAGGGTTTGCCAGCCATCCATGCGGGGCATGGCCACGTCGCACAACACAAAACAAATCTGCTGTTGGTTTTGCTTGAAGATATCCACGGCCTCCACGCCATCCCGCGCTTCAATCGCGGGAAAACCCAGGCGTTTCAGGATGGCCTTGGTGGTGCTGCGCACCAGGTCCTCATCCTCCACCAACAAGACACTGCCGCTGGTTTCATGGTCTTGCGGGAGCGGCGATTGACCAAACGGTTCGGTCGCTTCAGTCATGGCCAGCGGTAGAAAGACCCGGATGGCGCTGCCTTGGTTCAACTTGCTTTCCACCGTCACCGCGCCCTCGTGGGCGCGGACGATTCCCAGCGCCACGGGCAAGCCCAGTCCGCGTCCGGTAAATTTGGTGGTGAAGAACGGATCAAACAACAGTTCAAAATTGCCTTCCGAAATTCCGCAGCCCGAGTCTGTCACCTCCAGACAGGCGTAGGCTTTCTCCGCGGGCTGCCAATCCACTGGGAAGCGGTTGACCGCAGTTATATCGGCTTTTTCAACCGTTTTTACGGCGACCCGGATCGTGCCGGTTTGATGGGGCAACGCTTCGCAGGCATTGGTGATCAAGCTGGCCAGGACTTGCTGAATCTGCGCCTGGTTGGCATTGATGGTTGGCCCCGGCCGGGGCAGGCTGGCCACCAGTTTCATGGTCGCCGGCCTGCTTGTTTCAAATTGGGAAAGGCTGCGTCGGCAAACATCGGTCAAGTGAAAGGGTTCATGTTTTTTGCCCGGGGTGTGGCCAATATAGGTCAACATCAGTGTGTTGAGGTCGGCGGCCTGGCGACAAGCCTTCATCGCCCCGGTCAGCCGTTCGGCGGTGTAAGACCCGGCAGGTTGATCAAAACTGGCCAGTTCCAGATTGCTGAGCAACACTTGCAGTTGGTTGTTAAAATTGTGGGCAATGGCCCCGGCCATGCGGCCCAAGCTTTCAGTTTTCTGAAGCTTCCAATGCTGCGTGTCCAAATCCGCCTTGCGGCTTTCGGCTTGCTTGCGATCATTGATGTCTTGGCAGGAACCTTGAACACGAACGACGGTCCCACTCTCGTCTCGAATGGCTTCGCCGGTCACGCGCACCCAGCGGCGATGGTTTTGGGCGGTGATGATTTCCATTTCCTCGTCAAAAGGGATGCCCCGGAGCCGACAGTTGTCAAAGGCGCGGATGATTTTTTCCCGCCATTCCTCGGTATAATAGCCAAGCGCAGCTTCGATGGTGGGAGCATACCCCGGCTTTCTTTCGTGGATGACGGCCACTTCATCGGACCAAGTGGCTTTCAGAGCAGCGGTATCGACACTCCACCCACCAAACCGCGCGGTGCGTCCGGCAATCCGCAACAAACTTTCGTGCTCGCGCAACGCCGCTTCGGCGCGCTTCCGGTCGGTAATATCTTCAATAAATCCCTCCAGATATACCGGTTGGTTGTTTTCATCGCGAACGGCCCGCACCCGGATCAAGCCATGCAGGCTGTGGTTTCGACGCGGGCGCATTTCCAGTTCGCGTTCCAAATAGCGCTCCTCAGACAGGGCCAAAACGTCTTGGATCAGTTGCTGGCGTTCAACCGGATCGAGATAGAACTGATTTCCCAGATTCGAAGCTTCCGCCTCGATCAGCGCCTTTTCCGAGGCATAACCCAATAATCTGGCCAGTTTGGGGTTCGCTTGGAGCAGCCGGCCATCGATGGTGGAACGAAAAATGCCTACCGGCGCCGAATTGAACAAATTTTCAAACCGGTTCGCCGAGTCTAAAAAATCGTATTTCATAACAGCCTCTTCCCCCTGGTAAGCATAAACTCGACCACGATTGCGGGTTGTCAATTGGCAAACAAAAAATTTGATTTTGGCCAGGGTTGGTGAAAATTGAACTCTGCCATTGCCTTTCCGGTCTTCAGCAAGCTTCCCCGCTTGCACCCGGCGAGTTAGTTTTGGCCAGGTCAAGGCGCAGGTGAGATGCCTGCGCCGATTTGTTTAACGATATTGAATTCCCTATAATTTAAAATTCGGGCGGTAAATTTTTGGCCGGCAACGTTATGGGCTTTGCGCTGCAACTTACTGGAGAGGCCGGGCGGCCTGCCAGATAATGAAATCCGTCGGGTTTCAAGATCCAAATAAACGCATCCACGGCTGTTAGTAACGTCAAATCCAACGGCAAAAGCCGTCGATTCGCCGCTTGACGTTTGGAAAAGTAGCGGATTTACTTCCATTGTTAGGCGTATATTCATGCTTGAGCAATTCAAAAGCCTGTTTTCCAATGACATTGGAATAGATTTGGGCACAGCCAATTCCCTCGTCTATGTGCGGGATCGCGGAATCGTCCTGCGCGAGCCTTCGGTGGTGGCCATTCAAGCCGGAACCACGAATGTTCTGGCGGTCGGTGATGAAGCCAAACGCATGCTGGGAAGAACTCCCGGCAACATCGTGGCTATTCGCCCGATGAAAGACGGCGTGATCGCCGACTTTGAAATCACCGAAGCCATGCTTCGCCACTTCATTCAGAAGGTGCATCATCGCAAATTGATAGCGCCACGCGTGGTCGTGGCCGTGCCTTCGGGGATTACCGAAGTCGAAAAACGGGCCGTGAAAGATTCCGCCACCCATGCCGGCGCGCGTGAGGTGTATTTGATCGAGCAGCCGATGGCTTCCGCCATCGGGGTAGGTCTGCCGGTGCATGAACCGGCGGGCAACATGATCGTGGACATCGGCGGCGGGACTTGCGAAATCGCAATCATCTCCCTCGCCGGTATCGTCTTCAGCCGCAGCCTGAGGGTGGGCGGGGATGAATTGGACAGCACGATCGTCGCGCACATGAAGCGCGCCTATAACCTGATGATAGGTGAACGCACCGCAGAAGAAATCAAGATCCGCATCGGCTCCGCCTTTCCGTTGGAACAAGAGTTAACCATGGACGTCAAAGGCCGCGACCTAAGCTCCGGCCTGCCCAAGACGTTGACCATTCGTTCCGAGGAAATCCGCGAGGCTTTGCAAGAACCGCTTTCGAGCATACTCGAATCCATCCGAATCACGCTGGAACGCTGCCCCCCGGAACTCGCCGCCGATCTCGTGGATCGGGGCCTGGTGATGGCAGGCGGCGGATCGCTGATTCGCGGCATCGACCGACTCGTGGCCGGCGAAACCGGCCTGCCCGTGCATCTCGCTGACGACCCGATGAGCGCCGTCGCCGAAGGCACCGGGCGTGTGTTGCAGGAAATCGAATTCCTGAAACGCGTCGCGACCAACGCCAAATACTGATTCTTCCCGGGAGTTCACCGCCCACGGCGACCACGCCGTGACGTAGCGGATGCTTAAACAAAAAAATTATTTCGCGCTCGGCGCGGTGGTTCTGGTGGTCGTGCTCTTGTTGAGCCTGCCCACCCGCGCTACCGAGCGCCTGAAACTGGTTTTCGGAAGCTGGTTTTTACCGCTTTTCGGCCTGTCCAGCGTGGCCCATCAACTTCCGGCGGATCTGGCCAACTCCGTTTTGCCGCGCCGCGAACTGCTGCAAGAGATCGATAAACTTCGCCGGGAAAACCAGGAATTCCGTTCGCAAGCCGTCCAATCCGCCGCCATCGCCCGGGAAAATGACCAGCTTCGCACCCTGCTCAACTGGCAGCGTCAGACACCATGGAAATTAAAGCTGGCCAACGTGGTGATGCGCGACCCGGCCAACTGGTGGCGCACCGTGCAGATTGATTTGGGCAGTCGCGACGGAATCACCAATGACCTGCCCGTCATTACTTCCGAAGGTTTGGTGGGCCGGGTCAGCTCCGTGAGCTACACCAAATCGCAGGTCGTTTTGATTGGCGACGGAAATTGCCGGGTTTCGGCGGTGGTCGAAAACACCGCCCGGGACATGGGTGTGATCATTGCCAGCGGGCCGGTGGATACTTCGCTGGTGCAACTCACCTATCTCGCCAGCGGTGCCAATCTGAAAGCCGGCCAAAATGTCTTCACCAGCGGGCTTGGCGGAGTATTTCCCAAGGGCATTCCGATCGGACAGATCGTGGACGCCCGCCCCGTGGAATATGGACTCTACACCGAGGCGCGGGTGAAATTAAACGTCAATTTGGGATCACTGGAGCAAGTGTATGTTTTGTTTCCATGAAAAATTTGAAAATAAGATTTCACCGCCAAAGCGCAGAGAAAAATATTTCTTCTCCGCGTCGCGGCGGCTCTGCGGTTAAGCAGAAATGAATCCCTTTAAAACCATCCTGATTTTGGCTGCCGCTTACCTCGTCGTTTTCGGCGAGGCATCTTTGTCGTTTCCGCGCAATGTGTTGGGTGCGCAAGTGGACCTGCTGCCCGCGCTGATGGTTTACGCCGCGTTAAATTCCGGATTGCCGACCCTTTCGCTGCTCGCGATTTTGGGCGGCATTTGGTTCGACTCTTTTTCCGCCAATCCGCTGGGCATAACGATTCTGCCACTGTTTCTGGTCGGATTTCCCATTTACCTGCGGCGGGATTTGATTTTGCGCGACGTGCCATTTGCGCAGATGGTGCTCGGTGCCGTTGCCAGTGCCGTGGTGCCGCTGGTCACGCTGCTGATGTTGTTAAGCGGCAGCAAAGAGCCGTTGTTGGGCTGGGGCACCCTCTGGCAATGGCTGGTGATGATTGCCGCCGGCACGGTGGCAACTCCCTTTATTTTTGAAGTGATGAATTGGTGCAATCGCACCTTGGGCTACCAGCCCCGGCAGGAGACCAGCTTTCGCCCGGATCGCGAAATCCAGCGTAGCCGGGGGAAATTATAAAATGAAATATTGCCACAGAGTCACAGAGCACACCGAGAAAAAGCCTATCTCTCTGTGCCCTCTGCGTCTCGGTGGCAGAAATTAAAATGCTAGTCGTTGACCAACTGAAAAAGAACGAACCTCAGCTCCGCCTAGTGGCGGTGGTGCTGGCGGCCGGGCTTTTCATTTTATTCATCGGCTTGTGGTGGGTGCAGGTGGTTTCGGTGCATGTGTATCAGTCCCATTTGGAGACCCAGTCGTATCGAACCGTGCGGCTGCCGGCGGTGCGCGGAAAAATCCTGGATCGCGAAGGCCGGGTGCTGGCCGAAAACCGTCCCAGCTATAACTTGAGCATCTACCTGAACGATTTGAGCGACCGGTTCAAGGCTGAATACAAGCGGATCCGTCCGGTGAAAGTTACGGCAAAGGTCGCCCCGTTTTGGGAATTCTGGAACCGGGGGAAAACCTGGCAAACCAACCGCGTGCGGCTGAGTTCCAGTCAGATCGACGCCGTTGAATGGCAGTCGCGCCTGGATGTGGTTCAACAGGTGGTGGCGGATGTCAGTCAGAAGTTGGAGCAGCCGCTCAAGGTGGATGCCGCCGATTTCAAACGGCACTACATGACCCGGCTGGCGCTGCCGTTTCCCGTGCTGAAAGACATGACCCCGGAACAGCTTGCGCGGTTTGAGGAAAACACCACCAACGGCGTCGGCGCGGAACTGGACCTCCAATCCGTCCGGCGTTATCCGCTGGGCACCATGGCCTCCCATTTGCTCGGCTATTTGCGGCGCGATGACCGCTCCTACGAAGGCGAGGATTCTTCCTTCTCCTATCGCCTGCCGGATTACCGCGGCGTGCTGGGCATTGAATACGCGTATGACAACGAACTGCGCGGCCGCGCCGGCGCAGAATCCGTTTTGGTCAACAATCTCGGCTATCGGCAGTCGGAGAATATCTGGACCCAGCCTGAACCCGGCCAGAATGTGGTGTTGACGCTCGATCTGGATTTGCAGCAGGTCGTGGAAAATTCGTTGCAAAGCCAGTCGTCCGTTAGAATCGCCAGGGAAAGAACCGGCGGCGTTTTGAATGCCGCCGTGGTGGTCATGGACGTGCGCAATGGCAGCGTGCTGGCCATGGCTTCCTCGCCCGCGTATGACCCCAACGATTTTGCCGACGGTATTTCCCAGGCCAAATGGAACCAGATCCAGCAAATGACCGCCGAAAAAAATCGCGCCACCGCCGAAAATTACGCGCCCGGTTCGATCTTCAAACCCATCGTCGGTCTTGCCGCCCTCGAAACCGGCCTCAACCCCAATGCTTACGTGGACAACCCCGGCTACATTTACGTTGGCCGGCGGCACATCACCGACCTTGCGTCGCCTGGCAAATATAATTTCCGCAAGGCGATCATGGATTCCAGCAATACCTACTTTATCACCGTGGGCCTGCGCGCGGGCATCGAAAACATCCTGCGGCTCGCGGAAAAATTCCATTTCGGCGAACGCTGCAGCATTCCCACCCGGCAGGAAACCGACGGCAACCTGCCGACGTTCAGCCGGGTGCAACAGGGCTGGACCGATGGCGATACCGCCAATGTTTGCATTGGCCAGGGCGAAGTGGCCGTGACGCCCTTGCAGATGGCGGTGGCCTATTCCGCCATCGCGAATGGCGGCACGGTTTTCTGGCCGCGGTTCGTGCTGCGCATCGAATCGCCGGATCCGATGCAATCCGCCACGGCCACCAACCTCAACACCGGCCTGGTGCGCGACCGCCTTGGGGTCAGCCCGCGCAATTTGCGCGTGTTGCGGGACGCGATGCTCGCGGAAACCGAAGATCCCGGCGGCACTGGTGGCCTGGCGCGGGTGCCCGGTTTGCATATATGCGGCAAAACCGGCACTGCGGAAATCATGGACACGCATAACCGGAAAATCGGCCGAACCACCTGGTTTGCTTCGTTCGCACCCTACGAAAACCCGCGTTATGCCGTGGTGGTGATGGTGGAAAACGGCACTTTCGGCGGCCCCACTTGCGGGCCGATTGCGCACGACATTTACCAGGAAATTTTACGGAAGGAGACTGGCGGTGCGGCCAATGCCGTGGCCTCAACCACGAACTAACATGTTTGAACCGGCTCCCAAACAAAATTTGGACAAACTCCAGCTGGCAGCGCTGGTGGGGCTGATGATCATCGGCGCTGCGTTTGTGTTCAGCGCCACAATGGTGAATGAATCGGCGGCGGTGCTGCCTTGGTATGATCAGACCTGGGTGCGCCAAATAGTGTGGTATGTGCTTGGCCTGGGCGGCGCGGCGGCGGTGTGTCTGGTGGATTATCACACGCTGGCCCGATGGTCCTTTGTCGTTTACTGGGCCATGATCATTTGCCTGGTGGCCGTGCTGATCCCGCACATCGGTTCCATGCGTTACGGCGCGCGCCGCTGGATTGACCTGGCGGTGTTTCAATTCCAGCCGAGCGAATTTGCCAAGCTCGCCTTCATCATGGCGGGTGCAAATTTCCTGAGCCGGCCGGTGGATGAATTGCGAAGGCCGGATGTTTTCTGGAAGGCCATGGGGCTGATGTTGCTGCCCTTCATGCTCATCATGAAGGAACCCGATCTGGGTTCGGCGCTGGTGTTATTGCCGACGGGATTGGTGATGATGCTGGTGGCGGGCACGCCGCGAGCCTATCTGTTCAAGCTGGTGGGCATCGTGGGTTTGCTGGCTGCGATCTTTGTCGTGGACATTGTTTTTTTGCCGGCGCGTTTTCAACTGCCCATGCAGGAATACCAGCGCAACCGGCTGTTGAATTATTTTGGACGCAACTATACAGATTTCGCCCCGCCGGGCGCCACCCCGGCGGATTTGCAACGCCTGCGCCAACGGCAGTTGGACGACGCATATAACGTGCGTCAGGCGTTGATTTCCGTGGGCTCCGGTGGGCTCATGGGAAAAGGCTGGCGGCAGGGGACGCAAAACGCCCTCGGTTATTTGCCGCGCGCGGTGGCACACAACGATTTCATTTTCTCCGTCATTGCCGAGGAGGAAGGCTTCGTTGGCAGCGTGATCATTCTCGCGCTGTATGCGGTGGTTCTCTTCACCGGACTGAGAATCGCCGGCCAGGCGCGCGACCGCCTGGGCAAACTCGTGGCGGTGGGCGTGGTTACGCTCATCTTCAGCCACGTGTTCATAAATATCGGCATGAACATTCGCATCATGCCCGTGACGGGTGTGCCGCTGCCGCTGTTATCTTACGGCGGATCTTCAGTGCTGTGCTCGTTGATCGCCGTGGGCTTGATGCAAAACATACACATCCATAGAAGAGGATACTAAAAACATGAGCACCAATAATTTTTCGCGGCGCCGCCGCGGAATGCGCTTCAAGCCGAAAGGTGGCTTGGGCCAGGCTCAACAAAAAACGGATCGCGAGGCCGTCGAAGCTCGCGCGGACGTCGTGACGGAACAGGGCGGATTCGAACGCGTCTTTGAAAAGCGCCATCAGACGGAAATTGAGCGTGCAGAAAATATTGCCGCCGGTTTGCCGCCGGATGGAAAAAACCAGCCTGCCGCCAAACCGGTGAACGGTTCCCATGAACACATCCATGAACCGGTGGCCCCCGTGGAACCGATCCCGGAGGAAAAATTCGAGCCGGTGAAGATTCCCGAACAGCCCAAAAATCTGATCGAGACCATCACCAACGCTGCGGCAAACCTCGTCAAAAAGGTCCAGCAACTCATCCGGCCCGAGAAAAAAATCCACAAGGAAGTCATCATCAATGCCGAGACGCTCGAAACGCGCGTCGCCGTCACGGAAGATGGCAAGCTGGAGGAATTCAACATCGAGCGCACCACGGAGGAGCGTTTGGTCGGCAGCATTTTCAAAGGCAAAGTGCGCAACCTGGAAGACGGATTGAAAGCGGCCTTCGTGGACATTGGTTTCGAGAAAAACGCCTTCCTCCATTACTGGGACATCGTGCCGAATCAATTCGATTCCGGGGTGGAAATTGTCGAACGCGAGGGGCGGCGTCCGCAACGCCCCAAGATCACGCAGAAGGACATTCCGCGTCTGTATTCACCGGGCTCGGATATTATTGTGCAGGTCACCAAGGGGCCGATCGGAACGAAAGGTCCGCGCGTCACCACAAACCTGGTGTTGCCGGGCCGGTTCCTGGTCCTGCTGCCCAACTCGGATCAAAGCGGTATTTCCCGCAAGATTGAAAACGTGGAGGAGCGCAAGCGCCTGAAGAAAATTCTGCGGCAGCTCTCCATTCCGGACGGCATGGGCGTCATCATGCGCACCGCCGGCGAGGGCCAGCAGTTGCGTTACTTCGTGCGCGATCTGGCATTTCTCATCGAGGAATGGAACAGCGTGCAGGAAAAGATCAAGAAGCAGCCCATGGCCACGTGTGTGTTCCAGGAGCCGGACCTGATCGAACGCACGGTGCGCGACTTTCTCACCGAAGACGTGGAACGCATCGTGGTGGACAATCACAAGGCGCATGACCGCATGCGCGAGATGATTTCCAAGATCTCCAAACGCTCCGCGAACAAGATCAAACTCTACACGGAGGCGCAACCGGTATTCGACCGTTTCAACGTCAGCAAGCAGTTGGAAAACACCTTTTCGCGCCAGGTGTATCTCAAGAGCGGCGGCTACATTGTGATTGATGAAACCGAGGCGTTGGTGGCCATCGACGTGAACACCGGTCGCCACAAGGGCGGCAAGGATCAGGAGCAGGCCATCTTGAAAGTCAACCTGGAGGCGGCGGATGAAATTTGCCGTCAATTGCGCCTGCGCAACATGGGCGGGCTGATCGTGCTCGACTTCATTGACATGAAATCCGGCCGCGACCGGCAGCATGTGTATCAACGCGTCAAAGACGGGCTGCGCCGCGATAAGGCCAAAACCCACATCTTGCCGATTTCGCAACTGGGCTTGATGGAAATGACCCGCCAGCGCCACAGCGAAAGCGTCCGGGCGGCAGTCTATGATGACTGTCCGTATTGCAAAGGTCGCGGCAAGGTGAAGAGCACCGTGACCATGAGCGTGGAAATTCAGCGCAAACTGCAGGAAATTCTCAAGAAACGCGCGCGAGATGAGAATGACTTCCAGCTTCGCATTGTGGTGCATCCGACCGTGCTGGAACGGCTCCGCACCGAGGATGAAAAGCATCTCATCGAGCTGGAAAAACGCTATTTCGGCAAACTGTCATTCCGGGCCGACACGGGCATGCACGCCGAACAGTTCAAGATCGTGAACGTGGAAACCGGTGAAGAACTGGCCAGCGTGGGTTCTTAAATTTCAGACTTGCGACACAGCGCTCCGCAGATTTCTGCGGGGCGCTTTTTTGTTGCGGCGGAACGTCAGGCGGAAAGCCAAACGCCGGTGAGAATTGGATTTCTCACCGGCGCTCGTTGAAGTGATTTTACTTGCGAGAACTTATTTCTGCGCGTCCTTGATTTTGGCCAGCAACTCGTCGCGCTCTGAAGTGTCGGCGGTGCCGCAATGAGTGCCCACGTGCGCTTCGTGGTTTTCTTCCTTGCGGGAGAAGGCGGCTTGCGCTCCGTTCATGGCGGCGCGGGGTGAATTCAACACCGACTTGGCTTCGGCCAGATGGCCTTTCCCGACGGAAACGCCATTGAAAACCGTTTTGCTCAACGCGGGCGATGCCAGATACGGCTGCGGTTTGCGGCCGAAGTTATAGGCAAAATTCTTCCAGTTGTCGCCACGCTGGTAATTGGTGCCCAGCGCGCCGCTCGGATCGTAGCCGCAGTGAACCATGCAATTTTCGCAGCGCGGATCGCGGGCGACCCCGTTCACGACGCCGTATTTTTCCCAAGCCACTTTGGTGAGCATCTCCTGATAGCCATCGTAGTGGCCGTCGGTCATCAGGTAACACGGGGCTTTCCAGCCTTTGATGTTGTAGGTGGGAATGGCCCAGGCAGTGCAGGTGAGCTCGCGTTTGCCGGCGAGAAATTCCTGATATACTGGCGTGCCGAAGATGGTGAACAGCTTGCCCCATTCCTCAATGCGCGCAAATTTCTGGCGCGTCATTTTGCGCGTCAGGAAGAAATCCTCGGGTTGTTTGCCCAGGCGGGCCACCATGTCTTTCTTGGCGGCGTCATATTCGTAACCGGGCGAAATGGTGTGTCCGTCCACTTCCAGCGAGCTGAGAAATTTAAACATTTCCTCCAGCTCCTGCACATCGGTTTCTTTGTAAACAGTCGTGTTGGTGGCCACTTGATAGCCGAGGATTTTCGCCATCTTGATGGCTTCGATGCATTCCTTGAACACGCCTTCTCGCTCGACGATCAGGTCGTGGGTGAACTCAAGACCGTCCACATGCACATTCCAATATATCCACTTGGAGGGACGAATGACCACCTTGCGGCATGCACTTTCGTTGGCATTGCGAATGGTGTCGGCTTCCTTGTCGGAAATCAGTTTGCCTTCCAGCAGTTGCTTGAGGATGGGTTCGAGGGTGGGCGTATAAACCGCCGCCAGATAATCGCGCATTTTCTTGCGCATGAACACGCCGTTGGTGCAGATGTAAATGACGCGGCCTTGTTCGCGCAAACCGGCGACCAGTTCTTCGATCTTCGGATAAATCAGGGGTTCGCCGCCGCAGATGGAAACCATTGGGGCATCGCATTCCTGCGCCACGGCCAGGCATTTTTCCAGCGGCACCATGTCTTTAAGATTGGTGGAATATTCGCGAATCCGGCCGCAGCCCGTGCAGGTCAGGTTGCAGGTGTGCAACGGCTCCAACTGCAAAACCATGGCGAATTTTGGAGTTTTGAGAATCTTATGTTTGACGATGTGGCTGGCGATTTTAACCGTCAGCGCGAGAGGGAAGCGCATAGATTTAACGGACAGAGGCGATTACAGTGCGAACTGGAGGCATCAACAACGGCGCGTTGGTCGGCGCGTCATTTTTCAACAATCCCGGCACAAAGAAGCTTGCCGGCGAAACACTTTGCGAAGCATTGACCCCGCTACAACCGGAAATAACCAGCGACAATGCCGCCAGCATTCCCAACCGCAGAAAAATCAAGTTCAATCTCACTTGCTGAGTATAAGCCGGTGGTTCACGATGGCAACTGATAATTGTCCGCGTCATGACGTTCAAACTGCAACCTCTTGTGCTGCTGGCTTTCATTGCCGGACGGCTGGCGGTCACCGCCTGGGCGGATTCCGCATCCAACCAAGTGTTTGTGGCCCGCGCGCAAAAAACCTTTGAGTCGGCGCGGCAAAATTATTTGGCCAACACCAATTCGACGACCAATGCCTGGGTGTATGCGTCGGCTTGTTTTGATCTGGCCGACCTGGCCACGAATGATGACCACCGGGCGGAGATGGCCCGGCTGGGCATTGCCGCCTGCCGGCACGCCTTGGAAACCGAACCTCAATCGGCGCCGCTCCACTATTATCTGGGCATGAATCTGGGGCAATTGGCCAAGGCGCTCGCGCCTTCATTGTCGGCTTACCGCCTGGTGCATGAGGTGGAACGCGAATTTGTCCGGGCGGCGGAACTGGATGTTCACTTTGACTATGGCGGCCCGGCGCGCACGCTGGGACTGCTCTACTTTCAAGCGCCCGGCTGGCCGTTGAGCGTGGGCAGCAAAAGCAAGGCCCGCGAATGGTTGCAACGCGCCGTGGATGTGGCGCCGGATTACCCCGACAACCAGCTTAATCTGGCGGAAGCCCAACTCAAGTGGCGTCAACGGGATGCGCTGGCGGCCACCTTGCAGAAAATGGATGCCCTCTGGCCGGCGGCCAAAACCAACTTTGCGGGCGTAAAATGGGAGACAAACTGGCAGGATTGGGACACCCGGCGGGACCGGCTCAAGACGGACGCTCAACGAATCTATGGGAACAAGTAGGGATGGCCAAATTCTGGGTAAGAATTCTATGGCGTCCCGCCCCGTAAATCTTCTAAACTGAACGCATAACTCGGCAAATCATCCATGGCACGAAAAATCATTGCGGCGATAGCCGATTCCACCGTGTTTCTACGCGAGTGGCTGGTGCATCCGCAGCGCACCGGGGCTGTAGCCCCCAGTTCGCCCCAGCTCGGTGCGGCCATGGCGCGCTGGCTGCCGGCCAATCCCAACAGCTTTGTCCTTGAACTCGGTCCCGGCACCGGGGCCGTCACCGATGCGCTTCTCAAGCATGGTTTGCGGGAAGACCGGCTTATCGCCATCGAACACAATCCCAATTTGGCCCGGCTGCTGCGGAAACGTTTTCCCCGCGCCCATATCATCACGGGCGATGCGTGGGAGCTTGACACGTTGCTGGCCGAGTTGCCCGAACCGGTCAAATCGGTTGGCGCGGTCATTTCCAGCCTGCCATTGCTGAATTTTCCGGTAGCCGCCGCCGAGGCGCTTTCTGAAAAAATCCGTGCGGTGCTGGAACCCAAAGGCAAATGGGTGCAATACAGCTATCGCATTCACAAGCGGCGCACGCGCGGCGCCTCCAGCTTCAAGCTCCACGCCTCCAAAATCGTCTGGCTCAACCTCCCGCCGGCCCGTGTGAGCGTTTTTCAGAAGTAGAATCGCCCGCCGTCGCAGACTTTTTTGCCGCGCCACTCAAGAAAGAAAAAATTGGCGAACCCAATCTGAACCGCCTGCCTGGTCGCTCCTGAAAAGCTCAAATTTATTACCGAGGCGAAGCCGCGGCGGCTAGAACCAGGTTGCTTGCCATGAGGCCAATGAGTTGAAGCCCCAAAAAAAAGGCCGCCGGGCGCAGCCGCTGCTTCAAGTTCCAGGCCGCCGCCAGCAGCCGGTTTACCTGGTCGCCCACAAACCCTTTGAGGAAGCAACGCGCCAGCCGATACTGGTGTTTCAAGTGGCTGATGACCGGTTCAATCGCCGCTCGCCGCCGAAACCGCGCCCGCATCTGCGCGCTTTCCCGCCGCTTTGCCCGGGCTTGGGTTTGCCCGGCGGCAGCACTTCTGTTCCGTCCCCTTCCTCCCGCCCGCGATAGCCGCGATTCACGATGGCCTTGGCCGGTCGCCCTTCGGCGCTGTCATACTGGCCAAACGCCGCTTCGAACTCCGACCAAAGCAGCGTGTCGGCCAGTTGTTTGAGCGGTGGGCGTGGATCCAGT
>JAKALA010000052.1 GCA_021813325.1 bacterium
GACTGGCTTGACGTCGCGTCGCCGAAGTTGGTCCCACCCGAAGACCGGCTGGCCAGCGGTGGCGTTATGATCTGAAATCACGAAGCGATCCCCTCAAATTTATACCCAACTTCGGAGTTCGGGTTAAATTTTGCGGGATGGGACCATTCAACCTAGATGCCGCCAGGGAAACCGCGAAACACGCGGAATACCCGACCAAACAGGCACCCGAATACATGGGCACCCGGTAAAAGCCCTGGCCCGCTCCCGAGCGGACACCCGCGCTTCCGGTGTTTTATTGCCCGAAAAATTTCTGGATCTGCTGAATGACTTCCACGAAGCGATCCACTTCGTCCCGCATATTGTAAAAGTAGAAGCTGGCGCGAGCCGTGGATTCCACGCCCAGCTTGTGCATGAGCGGCTGGGTGCAATGATGTCCGCCGCGCAACGCCACGCCCGCTTGGTCGGCCAGCGTTACCACATCGTGCGCGTGAACATCCTTCAGCAGAAAACTCACCAGCCCCGCCCGGTTCTGTTTGGGACCGAAGAGGCGGATGTTCTTTAAAGCGGAAAGTTTTTCGTAAGCGTAGTTGGCCAGTTCCTGGTCATGTCGCCAGATGTTCTCGCGGCCAATGGCGTCGAGATAATCCATCGCGGCGTGCAGACCGATTGGACCGGAAATGTCCGGCGTGCCGGCTTCGAAACGATGCGGCGCATGTTTGAATTCTGTTTTATCGTAGCCCACGGTCAAAATCATCTCACCACCGCCTTGGTAGGGCGGCATGGTTTCGAGCACTTCCGTGCGACCATAGAGTGCGCCAATGCCCGTGGGCCCGCAGATTTTGTGTCCGCTGAAGGCGAAAAAATCACAGCCAATGGCCTGCACATCCACGGTCAGATGCCCGGCGCTTTGAGCGCCGTCCACGAGCGTAACGATGCCGAGTTTTTTGGCGCGGGCACAAACCTCCGCCACGGGATTGACCGAGCCCATGGAATTCGAGATGTGCACCATCGAAATCAACTTCACCTGCGAAGTGAACAGCGAATCGAGCCTGGACCAATCGAGCGTGCCTTCGTCGCCGGTGACGGGAATGTAGGCGATTTTGGCGCCCGTGCGCTGGGCGAGCAATTGCCAGGGCACGAGGTTGCTGTGATGCTCGACTTCGGTGAGCAAAATCACATCGCCCGATTTTAAGTGCTTGGCGCCCCACGTGGCGGCCACGAGGTTGATGCTTTCGGTGGTGCCGCGTGTGAAGATGATCTCGTCCGGAGATTTGGCGTTGATGAACTTGGCCGTGCGGGTGCGGGCGGCTTCAAACGCATTGGTCGAGCGGTTGCTGAGCTCGTGAATACCGCGATGCACATTGGCGTTGTCGTGTTCGTAGTAATGCACGAGCGCGTCGATGACGCTGCGCGGTTTCTGCGAGGTGGCGGCGTTGTCGAAATACACCAGCGGCTTGCCATGGACTTGCTGATGAAGAATCGGAAAGTCGGCGCGCAGCTTTTGCCAATCAATTGAGTTGCCTGATTTCATTCGAAATTTATGACCGCTGAGACGCGGAGGCGCAGAGGTTTTCCCAACTCCGCATCACTGCGCGTTGGCGATAAATCTACATCAAACCCAGTTGCAGTTTGGCCGCCTCGGTCATCATGCTCTGGTTCCACGGCGGATCCCAAACCAGTTCCACGTTGGCCTCGTCAATGGGTTCGAGCGAAACCAGTTTGTTCTGCACGTCCTGCGCCAGCACCGGCCCCATGCCGCAGCCGGGCGCGGTCAAGGTCATTTTGACATCCGCCTTGTAACTGGTCTGACCAATGGCCGTAAGATGACAATCGTAAATCAGGCCGAGGTCAACGATGTTCACCGGGATTTCCGGGTCGTAACAAGTTTTAAGCGATTCCCAAACCTTCTTTTCCAGTTCCTCCCGAGTCATCGGGCCGGAAGACGACGCGGCGACGGGCGCTGATGTCACTTCAATTCCCAAGGCGTCAGCATCCTTTTCGACGATGCGAAACATGTTGCCGTTGACGATGACGGTGTAACTGCCACCAAGCGACTGGGTGACATGCGCGGTTTCGCCTTTTAGAAGGGTCACTTTCGTGCCGATGGGAACGACGGAGGCTTCCACGTCGCGGGTCAAAATCTTGGATTCAGAGCTCATACTTTTGACATCTTCGGGTTTGTTGCGGTCAAAATCAAATCACGTCTGTTCGTTTTCGGTGCTGACCGGCTGGCCTTCACCTTTCAACGCGCCCATCAATGCGTGCCACGACAAAATCGCGCATTTCACGCGGGCGGGATATTTGTAAACGCCGGCGAATACCGCCAGTTTGCCCACGTCGCCCTCGGCCTTGCCGGTGGTGACCAGGTCGCGAACGCGTTCAAACATCTGCTCGGCCTCCGACTTGGTTTTGCCTTTGACGTTTTCGGTGAGGAGCGAGGCGGACGCTTTGGAAATGCAGCAGCCGGATCCGACGAACCCGGCGTCCTTGATCACGTCCCCGTCCATCGTCAGAAACAGTTTGAGATTGTCGCCACACAGCGGGTTGTGACCTTGCGCGGAACAGGAGCACTGCGGCAGCTCGCGGAAGTTGCGCGGATTCTTGCAATGATCAAGAATCACCTGCTGATAGAGCTCATTGATGTCGTCGAACATGGGCTGAATTTAACCGCGAAACATGCGAAATACACGAAAAGGAATTTTTTGTTTCGCGTGTTTGGGGTGTTTCGCGGTTTCCAAAGTCATTTTCCGAGCAGATGCGGATTGGCTTCCAAACGGTCCCAGACCAGCTTGTCCACCACATCGCGCGCCGGCCCGCACTTGATGCGTTCGATGATTTCGCCGGCAAAGGCGTGAATCAACATCCGTTTGGCCGTTTCGCTGCCGAGGCCGCGGGAACGCAGGTAAAAAATACTTTCGTCATTCAACTGGCCGATGGTCGCGCCGTGCGTGCATTTCACGTCGTCCGCATAAATTTCCAACTGCGGTTTGGTGTCGGCGCTGGCCTCATCGGAGAGCAGCAGGTTTTTGTTGGTCTGCTTGGCGTCGGTTTTCTGGGCGACTTCGCGAACCAGAATGCGTCCGTGGAAAACGCCTTTGGATTTGTCGTCCAGAATGCCGTTGAAATATTCGTGGCTCGCGCAATGCGGCTGGGCGTGCTCCACAATCATGTGATGATCGGCCAACTGTTCGTTCCGGGTCAGGTAAAGCCCGTTCAGGATGCATTCCAGTCCTTCGCCCGCCAGTTTGGTGCGGATGTTGTTGCGCGACAGCTTGGCGCCGAGCGCGAACGAATGAACGTTTACATTGCTGGTGCGGCCAAATTTGCCGGCAATGGTGGCAATGTGGTAAGCGCTTTGCGCTTCGTCCTGCACTTTGACATGTTCGACGAAAGCATTGTCGCCGGCCACGATTTCCGTCACCGCATTGGTGAAATAAGCGACGTCGCTGGTGCTCAGATAATTCTCCACAATGGTTAGTCTGCTACCGGCCTCGGTCACAATCAGGTTACGCGGCAGGATGACGACACCTTTTTCACTCGCGGATGAAATGTAAATCAGTTGCACCGGCTCGGCGATTTCCACACCTTGCGGCACGAAAATAAACACGCCGTCCGAGAACATCGCTTGATTCAACGCCGCGAAGGCGTTGTTGGCGGTTTGCGCGTATTTGCCCAGATGCTTTTCGATCAACGCGGAATCCTTGGCCAGGGCGGCCGCCAGATTTTCGATGCGCACGCCGTTGGCGCCGGGTTTGATGCTCGAAAGCTTTTCGCAGAAATGCCCGTTTACAAATACCAATCGCTGGCCGGGGAGCTGGGAAAAAGCGGCATCGGCAACCGCCCGGCTTTCCGCACCGTTGACTGCCACCGGACCCGCCAGTTGGAAGTTAAGTTTGGCCAGCGGCGCGACGTTGGTGAAGCGCCAGTCTTCATCTTTTAACGTTGGAAACCCTTGATCGGCAAAGCTGGCCATCCCAGCCTTGCGCACCGGCGTCAGCCATTTGGGGCCTTCGGCGGTCATTTCAAACTGCGAAAAAGTCTTCACCATCAATTCCGTGCCATTGTTCGCTTTTGGCGTCATATTTAGAATCATTCTAATTATAAATCAGGCCGACAATCTCCCACGCCAGCGGACTTTAGGCAATGTTAAATCGCGGGAACTTTGGTTCGTCGCCAAGCTTCACCACCATGAAACCGGTGGAAAAGCCGCCCGATTCAACCCGCAAATCATTGAAATTCAGCGCTAAACGAGGCTCGCCTTCTATCGTCCGCTACGCCGCACCAAACGCGACAGACGATCGTTGAATTCGGTTTGGACCAGCAGTTTTTCCAAGTCCAAGTGCAGGCGATAACACCAGTAATGATTTGAGATTGCCGGAATATTAATCCGTTCAGCTTCAACCTCATTCCGACGCAAATGCCGGTCCATGCCAAGCAATTCCTGGATTTGAAAAATGCTCCACATGGCGGGCGACTCCAAATGTTGCCGTATGACTGCCTCCACAATGGCTGGAGTCGCCTCGCGCGGCGCTTCGCCGGGAGCGCCCAATTCCTGATTGAAAAATTTCTGTGTCAGTTCCTGATTTTCCTCCCACCAGCCGCGAATCGTGCTCATGTCGTGTGTCGATGGGGTAACTACGCTCAAGTAAGAAGCATCGGCCGGCCGGGAAAATTCTACTCCCGGTTGTTTGGGCATGCGTTGAATTTCCAGGCATAGGAGTCCCAAGTCGCGCATCACGTCGGGCACGCACGCCGGCACCAGACCGAGATCCTCGCCGCCGATCAACATGTTGGTCACCCGCTTGAGCGCCGGCAGTTTTTCCAACGCCTTGGTTTTCCAAAATACGTCCTGGCGCCGGAAGAAATAATCCACATAAAGATCGCGCAATTTATCCTGCTGATCCGGCGGCAGTGATTTGAACGAGGCGGTCTTCTCAGTCGCGAACCGGAAATGCAATTTGCCGTCCACCTCCAGCAAGATCACGTTGCTGATCAAATCAAACAAACCCAGCTTGAGCTTTTGATTGCGATCAGTTTGGGGCAAGGCCGCGAAATGCGCTTCCACCTGTCGCTGCGTGGCGAATTTGGGTTTCAACGCATATTGACCGCTGTTGGTCGAACTCAGAAATTTGCGCCGGACGGCGGCGGACTCTTTGCCGAAAACTTCCTCCAGCACCGCGTCGGTGATGAAAGGGGTTGTTAAACGCTGATGGTCAAAGGCAATTCCCCGGGCGGCAAATTCGCCGATTGCCACGGGAATGGCGGGAACGAAATGTCCGAGAATACCTTCGACCGCGTGGGCGGGATTGCTCCAGATGCGGAAGAATCCCAAAATATGATCGATTCGAAACGCGTCGAAATAATTGCCCATGTGCTCGAACCGCTGCTTCCACCAGGCGAAGCCGTCGGCGGCCATGCGCGGCCAGTTGTAAGTCGGGAAGCCCCAATTTTGGCCTTTGTCAGAGAATGAATCCGGCGGCGCGCCCGCTTGCTGGTTCAAGTGATACAGTTCCGGTGTCTGCCAGGCATCGGCCCCGTGCCGGGCCACGCCGATGGCGATGTCGCCTTTGACCACCAAACCCGCCGCGTGCGCGTAATTCGTGGCTTCCTTGAGTTGGAGATGCAGATGGAATTGGACGAAATAGTGAAAAGCCATTTCGCTGTTGTTTTTGAAAAACTGGGCAATGGCTTCCGCCGAATACGTTTGATGTTCGGGCCATTGTTGAAAATTCGCCGTGCCGAATTGATCGCGGAGGACACAAAAGGCGGCGTAAGGCACCAGCCAGTGTTCGTTGTCCGCGAAAAATTCCTTGAACGCCGCACTGCGCAAGGTGGCGGCCTTTTGCGAGGGGAAGATTGCCTTGAGAAATTTGAGCTTCGCCTCCATGACCGCCTCGTAATCCACGGATTCGAGGGCGTTGAGATGCTGGCGTTCCGCTTCGAGCGCCCGCAGGCGCTTCTGGTTTTTGGGGGTGGCAACGGCCTCAAGGTTCAAATACAGCGGATGCAGCGCAAACGCGGAAATGGCGGCGTAAGGATACGAATCCCGCCATGTGCGACTGGCGCTCGTGTCGTTGACCGGCAGCAATTGAATCAACTTTAACCCGACCAGTTTGCCCCAGTCCGCAAGCACTTTGAGATCGAGAAATTCACCCACGCCAAAACTTCTTCCGGTGCGCAAGCTGAACACCGGCACCGCCACGCCCGCACCGCGCCACGTGTCCGCCGGCAGGCAGGTGAAACCGTCGTCCACCAACGTGTGTAACGTGTCTGAAACAGAAATTTTCAGACGCCGGTTGGCGCCGTCTTCAAAACGCACGAAGGTGTTTTTGCTGACATCAAAAACGCCGTATTTGTAAGCCAGAAATTCCGGCTGGCCACGCAAATCGAGTTGAAGGGAGTAATCCTCTTCACCGGATTTGCGTTCCAGCAAAAGTGGCGCTTGCGGGTTCCACTGGCCGAGCAAAGAGCCTTCGCCCAAGAGGCACACGGTCTGGTCGGCATTGAGCAACGGCGATTTGACGCGGAACGTATGCGTCGGAGCCGCCACTTTCTTGCCGGAAACGACGGGCCGTTTTTGCGCCAGCAGCACTTTGTTAAAAGGTTCCGTGGAAAACGCGTTCGCAAAAAATCCGGCGTAATTCCATGAATCGATGACCAGCAGTTCTTTCGCTTTGAACTTTGCGGGGGTGAAAGTCCGGTTTTCACCCCAATCCATGACCTGCGAGCCATCCGCCTGCCGCACGATATAGGAATATTTCAGCGGCAGCTTGGCGTCCTTGAAGGAGAGCGACAGGCTGACCCGCCAGGATTCCGCATTGACATACTCCAATGGCACCGGCTGGGGCGGCAACGGCGCCTGGCCCGCGAACCAGAGCGACTGTCCCGGTTGCGTCACAAACCGAACCCTGAAGGTGATCTTCATGAAGTATATTTAACAGGCTTGTCCCGGGATGCAACTGGCCTGTCTGTGATATTTGTGTGTCAGTTTCAGCCCGCTTTGCTTTTCGGCTTGCGGGTCGGCGTCCACCACCACGAGGTATTTGGTGAACATCATCTGGCCCATGCCCCAGAGGCCGTGCATGATCTTGTAGGCCTGCATCGGGTAGGTCTTCTTGATGCTGACGACGACGAGATTGTGGAACACGCCTTCCGCCGGCAGCGCGATGTCCACGATCTCGGGAAAATTCATTTTGAAAATCGGCAGGAACAATTTCACGCTCGCGCCGCCCATGTAAAAATCTTCCATCAGCGGAATGCCGACGATGGTCGCCGGATAAACCGCGTCTTTGCGATGCGTGAAAGTCGAAAGCTCAATTCAATCTGCTGTCCGCTGCTGATAATTTTTCAAATCGGCTTCGCTGATTTCGTCAGGCGCAACCAATTTGTAGTGTTTTTCAGAACTGATGCTCACCCCGTCAGTGCCTTGTTCAAATTCAAATAATGCAATTACATCGCCGGCGATAAATTGCGCGCCGAGAGGGCGACAAATCAATGTGGGGAACTTGGTTTTGCAAACGGCAAAGTCCTGTTCGATTTGAACCACGTTCAATTTGTCAGTGCCGCCTTTGGCTTGAATGGGAAAGATGTAATGCGCTCCTTTCTTGTCCACCCCGACATAAAGCTCGTCGGTTTCGACTTGTCCCAATTCCGGCACGGTCGTTCGCAGGTGATTTTGAAGGGAGTAGCAGGTGACTGTGGTGAAAATGTCAATCAATCGATTGTAGCGAAGCTTTGCGAGCAAAGCTTGCTCGTCATTGAAAGCATACTTTGCAACGATGCCCGGCGTGGCGTCAGGAACTTTTGTCACCGCGAGATTTTGATTCGGCAGCAGCGGCTTGTCCGGCACAAGAACGAAACGGTATTTGCCAGTTCCGGCAGGACGAATAATCCAAGTTTCTCCTGTGCCGGCTTGTTTGCGAATGGCTTCGGGCAGTTTGGCGCGATACCGAAAGCTGTAAATCAAATCGCCAAGATTTTTCGGCAGTTTGATGCGGAGCTTGCGCGCGACCGTGACCAGTTCTTCGCGGAGAAATCCAATTTCGCGCAAACCTTCGCCATATTTTGAATTGAAAATATGCTCAATAATCGCGGAGTAACGATTCTTGCTTTTCATAATTATTTGGGCCAGCGAAGCAGAACGACTTCTTCGCGCAGTTGTTCGCGTGTAGCCGTTGCCAACCGGGTGCGGAACAAATCGATGCCGATAACTTCATAGCCAAGCGAAGTTGCAATGTCCGCAAGTAATTCACCCGTGCGAATCATCACGCGCAAATAGGATGCTTGATCGCCAACAACGTAAGCCAACTTTGCGCCTGGACGCAAAACCCCACGCAAATCCGCGAGGTGCTGTTTCATTCCGCCAAAATATAATTTTGTCACGCGCGCATAGAGCCGTTCAAAGCCGGAAGTTTTCCCCAAGTCAATTCGGCGTTGTTCAATTTCCGCTGCAATCCTTTCAATTTCAGAATGTCCCTTCACCAGCAAATCATCGCGGTCGGCTTGATAAACTCCACGAGTGTTTGAGCGAACCAAATTTCGTTTCAATGCACGCAAATCTTCTTTGGATTTTATGAAGCCAAGCAAAACGGATTCAAGGCGCGTGGTTCGCGTGTAATCTTTTTCGTTTGGATATGGCGGCGAAGTGATGACGGCATCAATGGATCGCGGCTTCAAAATGCTGGACGCCTCGCGCGCATCGGTTTGATGAACCGTCGCTGTTTGCTGAAAGGCTTGAAGATTTTTTAAGTCGTCTGCGATAACACGGACATGATCCAGCCACAACGAAACAACGGGCTCGTCAAATTTTGCCGGACCAACGCCAACTTCCGGTCCAAAATGCAAATTGCTGATTTCATTCACCAGCGCGGTCGCCAAAGCCAGACGTTCGTGGTCATAAAATCGGTCGTCACGGTTTTCTTCGAGCGTTTCCAACAAGACCAGCGTTCGATGCAGCGGCAACGGACTGATAGAATCTTTCAAAATCAACTTTGCCAAATCAGCCGGAAGCTTGTGTAAATCTTTGAGCCGGTGATTTTGCGATGTCTCAAGCAGCATTAATTCGCGGCTATTTTCCAAGCCAAACTCTTCCAGCTTTGCGTCGACAAGTGCCGCGATTCTTTGTGCGTGCTTCCACAACTCATCGGGATCGATCTGCCAATTAAGTTTTGTGCGGCTCGCAAAACACACGACGGGATTCGATTCCAAACCGACCGCTTGAATTCCTAGCTTTTGACACTCAACCAACGTCGTGCCAGTCCCGCAAAATGGGTCAAGCACACGATGCGATTCATTGAGTTCAAACTTTTTTATGTAGTCACGAACCAAATGTGGCGGAAATGAGAGGACAAAACGATACCACTGATGCGCTGCTCGGTCGTGCCGTTGAAGTTTATTATCTTCGCGTCGAGAAACTTTGTGTTTGGCTTTCGACGGCGGTGAAATGGTTTGTTCCAAAATCATTTGCTGGTGGAAAATATAATTGCTTTAACCCAACAGCGAATCAATTTTCTTCCGCACGCTTTCATCCATCTTGATGAGCGGCGGCCAGGGGCGTTTGAACCCTTCGCCCGGCAATTTCTTCGTCGCGTCGATGCCGAGTTTGCTGCCGCTGGCGATTTCGCTGGTGGCGTGGTCGAGCACGTCGGACGGGCCTTTGGTGAAGATGCTGTCGCGTTGCGGGTCGGTGTTGGCGGTGAGATGGAACAGCACTTCGCTGGTGTTGTGCACGTTCACGTCGGCGTCCACCACCACGATGTATTTGGTGAACATCATCTGCCCCATGCCCCAGAGGCCGTGCATGATTTTGTAGGCCTGCATCGGGTAGGTCTTCTTGATGCTGACGACGACGAGGTTGTGGAATACGCCTTCCGCCGGCAACGCGATGTCCACGATCTCGGGGAAGTTCATTTTGAAAATCGGCAGGAACAATTTCACGCTCGCGCCGCCCATGTAGAAATCTTCCATCGGCGGAATGCCCACGATGGTCGCCGGATACACGGCGTCCTTGCGGTGCGTGACGGCGGTGACGTGGAACACGGGATACGGCTCGGGCAACGTGTAATAGCCGGTGTGATCGCCGAACGGGCCTTCGTCGCGCAACGGCTCGGTCGGGTCAACGTAGCCTTCGATGACGAAGTCGGCGTTTGCCGGAACTTCAAGGTCGTTGGTCTCGCACTTCACGAGTTCCACGGATCTTTTGCGGAGATAACCGGCGAGGAGAAATTCGTCCAGCCCGTCCGGCAGCGGCGCGGTGGCGGCGAAGGGAAACATCGGGTCGCCGCCGATGAAAATGCTGACGGGCATGCGCTCGCCCTTTTCGTAATAACGCCGGCCATGGCGCGCGGCGACCTTCTGCAATTGCCAGTGCATGCCGGTGGTTTTATCGTCGTAAACTTGGATGCGATACATGCCGACATTGCGTTCGCCGGTGTCCGGGTCTTTGGTGACGACGCACGGCAGCGTGATAAAACGTCCGCCGTCCAATGGCCAGCAGCGGAGGATGGGCAGGTTTGCCAATGTTGGAGGTTGTTGGTTGAAAGTTGCTGGTTGATTTACGTCCGGCGCGCTCGGCCAACTTTCAACTTTCAACTTGGAACTTTCAATCAAGTGAATGACATCTTTGCACGAGCCACTTTTCACCGTCTTCGGTTTGGCGTGGCGCAGGTCCAGCGCGAGCGAGAGCAGTTTAATGGCTTCCTTGAAACTCGTCGGCGGCTTGACTTTCATCAGCGCGCCAAGTTCGTTGGCAACCTCCTCGACGGATTCCGCGCCCATGCTCATGGCCATGCGCTTGTGCGAGCCCATGGTGTTGATGGCAACGGGGAACGGCGAGACGACGCCATTGACCGTCGGCTTTTCGAATAGCAGCGCCTTGCCGCCGCCGGGTTGCTTCATCTCGCGGTCGGCGATCTCGGTGATCTCGAGTTCGGTGGCGACGGGTTGGGAAATGCGTTTGAGTTCGCCCGCCCTGTCGAGCGCGTTGACGAAATCGCGGAAGGAATCAAAAGCCATGCCGCGAGGCTAACAAAAACAGAAAATGAAAGCCACAGATTCACACAAATGAACCACAGATGCTTTTATCTGTGGTTCATTTGTGTGAATCTGTGGCTGATATAAACCGTCTTTGGCTTTCACTCGCTTGGCAAAACTGTCTATGCGGATGACGGCGCGTTTGTGAACGCCGCGCACGATGACTTCGCGGTCGTCGCGGGCTTCAATTTGAAATGTGAGCTGGCGGCCTTCAGCGGCAATCACCTGCGCACGACAATGAATCGTCTGGCCGACGGACGTCGGCGCGAGGTGCTTGATGTCAATCTCCACACCCACGGTGCGTTCGTCGGTGTCGAGGTGCGGCGCGAGTGTGTGGCGGGCAGTGCGTTCGAGAAACTGGATGAGGTTCGGCGTGGAGACAACGGCGGGCATGCCGTCGCCGCGAAATTCCACGGCGTGCGTCATGTCCGTGGGGATGGACAATTCGCCAACTTCGCCGATTCTCGGACGCGATTTCATTTTCGGGAATTTATCGCAAAGACGCGAAGGCGCAAAGGCGCAAAGAATTTTCTGCGAACAAAAAAAGGCGCAGAGATAAAAGACTTTTGCGTCTTTGCCTCTCTGCGCCTTTGCGTTAAAGATTTTTATTTCTTGATCAAGTCGGCGACGAGCGACTTCTCTTCCTTCAATTCGTTTTCCGTCGCGACGATCTTGGCCTTGCTAAAGTCATTGAGCGGCACGCCTTGGACGATTTCAAAATCCTTGCCGTTGCTGCGGATTGGATAGCTGAAGATCAAACCTTTCTCGATGCCGTAGCTGCCGTCGGAATACACGCCCACGCTGAACCAGTCGCCGGCGGGCGTCGGGTGCGTGAGTTTATAGACGGTGTTGCAGGCGGCGTTGGCGGCGCTGGCGGCGCTGGAAAGGCCGCGCGCCTTGATGATGGCCGCGCCGCGCTGCTGCACGGTGGCGATGAAATCCTTCTCCAGCCATTCGCGGTGGCTGATGACATCCGGCACGAGGCGGCCGTTGATCTTGGTGTTGAAAAAATCAGGATACATCGTGGCGCTGTGGTTGCCCCAGATGGCGAGGTTGGTGACGGCGGTGACATCCACGCTGGCTTTTTGGGCGAGCTGCGTCTTGGCGCGGTTTTCATCGAGCGCGGTCATGGCGAAGAAGCGATTCGCCGGCACGCCGGGCGCGTTGTTCATGGCAATGAGCGAATTGGTGTTGCACGGATTCCCGACGACGAGCACGCGGACGTCGCTCGCCGCGTTCTTGGCAATCGCATTGCCCTGGCCGGTGAAAATTTTGCCGTTGATGCCGAGCAAATCTTTGCGCTCCATGCCGGCCTTGCGCGGCACGGCACCGACGAGCAGCGCCCAGTTCACACCTTTGAACGCCGCGTCGAGGCTCGACGTGGCGACGATGCCTTTGAGCAGCGGGAACGCGCAGTCATCCAGCTCCATGCAAACGCCGTTCAAAGCCGCCATGGCTTTTTCGTCGGGGATTTCCAGGAGGTGGAGGATGACCGGTTGTTCCGGCCCGAACGCCGCGCCGGAAGCGATGCGAAACAGGAGGGAATAACCGATTTGACCGGCGGCGCCGGTGATCGCAATGCGAATAGGAGATTTGCTCATAAATTTTTGAGCGGTTAGTATGTAACTTATGGTGAAACGGTGCAAGCGCGGCCACCGGCAAAATTTTGCTTGGCAAATTGTTTTTTCCGCGTAGAACTGAGCCGTTCTTTGAAACAGCGGAAGCGATTCCGCATATCGTAGTTCAATGTCTGGGAACCCGGTGAAAATCCGGGACGGTTGCGCCACTGTGACGGCTACAATTCCCAATGCCACTGCTCAAAGGCGGGAAGGCGGGAAAAGGTTTGAAGCCCAAGTCAGGATACCGGTTGAACTGCGCTCGTCAGCCCCGAACGTTTCGGGGCACTTCTCCGCAAAGAGAAGGATGGAGCCAGCCTGCCGATCGGTCGTCGGCAGGGTTCGTCGAATGCCTTCATTCCCCGATTTGCCGGAGTCTGAAGGTTTTTTTATTTTCAGGCTGCGCGCTGGTCTTCCCAAACTCAAAAAGTTGCCGGCCAACCATCATGTTGGAGCCGGCATCGTTGAAAGATCAGTTAAATGAAAATTCGTGCGCTGGCCGTTGCCAGCCTGTTTGTTCTGTCCGCCGCCGCCATCCGTGCCAGCACGATGGTTGAAAATTTTGCGGTCAATCCCAGTTTGCAGGGCTGGCAGGTGTATGGCGATGCCAGCTTGTTCCAATGGAATTCCACCAACGGCACGCTGGCAGTCACCTGGGATTCCTCGCAAACCAACAGCTATTTCTATCGTCCGCTCGGGCGCACGCTGACCAAAGCCGACGGCTTTTGCGTGCAGTTTGAACTCACCCTCAACGATGCCACCGCCACCGGTTTTTTTGAAATAGCCATTGGACTCTGCCGCCTGGCCGATATTACCAGTCCGCAATTTTCCCGCGCCAACGTCAATTCGCCCAACTTGGTGGAGTTTGATTATTATCCGACGGGACCGAACAGCTATGGCCCGTCCATTGATGCCACCCTCATTGATCAGCATTCGCTGTTTTACTTCGCGTATGATGCCACCCAAGCACTGGCCGCGGGCACAACCTACCACATCCTGTTGATCCATCCAGCCGGGGCCTCCACGGTCAGGGGCGTGGTCATGGCCAACGGTGAAGTCGTCACGACGTTGCCCGACGTTTATGCGGGCGGCGCTGACGATTTCAGTTTGGACACGTTGTCCATCAACAATTACACGACCACGGACGACATTTACGGCGACTCGCTGCTGGCTCATGGCGCTGTGGACAACCTGGTCATCGCTTCGCCGCTGCCCGTGGACAAGATTACGGCCATCGGCCCCGGCCAAGTTCAATTCGCCAGTGATACCAACTGGATTTACACTCTGGAAGCGACGGCTGATTTTAAAACTTGGTCGGTTGCATCGCCGGGCATCAGCGGCAATGGAACCAATCTGGTTTTGCAGGACACCAATGCACTGCCGGAGCACGCAAACTATCGTGTCCGTGCCGAGTTGCCATGAGCCAGACGCGTCCCATCGATCCGAGCAAATGTCCGTTGTGCGGCGGCGCGAATGAGTGCCAGCTTTGTTCGCCCGCCACTTACAAGGGGCCGTGCTGGTGCAGTCGGGAGGAAATGCCGGCGGAATTGCTGGCGCGGGTGCCGGAGCCTTGGCGGAACCGCGCGTGCATTTGCCGGCAATGCCTGATGGAGTTCCGCGCCCAACCGGCGCGGGCCGCTCCACAGAATCCTCGCACCAACCGGCGGGCTGCCGGATTCACGCTGATTGAGCTGCTGGTGGTGATTGCCATCATCGCGGTGCTCTCGGCCATGCTGCTGCCCGCGCTGGTCCGCGCCAAGGCCGCCGCCCAGCGCGCGGAATGCGTCAGCAATCTCCGCCAGCTGGGGTTGGGCACGCAGATTTACGCCGACGATAATGCCGGATTTGGCTTCAAATATTCCAACGGCAACACGAATAACGGCACGCGGTATTGGTTCGGCTGGATTCAAGGCACATCCATTCCCGAAGGCCAGCGGCAGTTTGATTTGACCGCGGGCGCGTTGTATCCGTATTTGCGCGGCGGCAAAGTCCGGTTGTGCCCGTCGCCAGTCTGGAGTTCGCCCCAATTCAAACTCAAGGGCACCACGGCCATTTTCAGCTACGGCGGCAATTTGACGTTCTTCGTGCCGCAGAACAAGCCGGCCGTCAATTTGAACCGGGATCCGCAGCCGGCAACCACCGCGTGGTTTGCCGACACGGCCCAGGTGAACACCTTTCAAGCCCCGGCCTCGCCCAGTCATCCCATGTTCGAGGAGTTTTATTATTTCGACACCAGCGAGGCCACGGTGCATTTCCGCCATTCGCAGAAAGCCGAGGTTGCTTTCGCGGACGGCCATGTCGATGAGGAAAAGCCGTTGGCGAATTCCCTGGACCAGCGGCTGCCCAGCCAGGCCATCGGCAAGCTGCGAACCGAACTGGTAGCCGCTCAATGACGGCAGACCCACCCGATCCGCCGCCGGCGGCATTGAAAGAAACGGGGGCGTGCCAGGCCGGCGGGAGGCGAAAGTCTTTTCACCGCGTTTCCGCCTGTAACATTCCATCATTCATTACGTCTATTTGGGGGCAGCCCGGCTGCATCCTTAAACCAAAAACATTTAAAATGAAAAAATTCCTCGTTGCCGTTTTAGCCTTGATCTGCGCCTCCGCCATTGTGGCCCAGGCGCAGGGCGCCAAGCCGGTCAAACATCATAAATTGACTCCCGGGCAGAAGACGCTCATGAAAGAAATGATCGCCAAATACGACACCAACAAAGACGGCAAGCTGGAAAAATCCGAACGCGCCGCCATGTCCCAGGAAGACAAGGACAAGATGGCCAAAGCCGGCCTCGGTTCGAAGAAAAGAGGCAAGCACAAGCAGGAAGCCGCCCCGGCGACCGACCCCAAATAACTTTCAAAATGCGTTCCGCCGGCGCCCGGCTGAAGTCAGCCGGGCGGCTTTATTCCCAAAGGCCCAGTTCGATTAGCTGGCGCGTCGCGGCTTCAGGCCAGCCGCGATTGGCCGCCGGACTGGCGGGGCTGGGATGCAGAATCTTGCCCAGCTTCACGCCGGTTTTTTCGGCGACCACCTGGCCGCGTTCGAAGGCGAATCCGCCGACGCCGATCAGCCACTCGGCTTGGAGTATCTCAATGACGGACTGCAAATGGGCGTCACACGCGGCAAACAAGCGGCTCTGCTCGCTGACGGACAATTTGTCCGGCGTAAAATTTCTTCCGCTCTCCTCGCAAAAAACCAACGGACAATAGTTCACCACGAAATGATGAGAGAAGAATTTTTCCGGCATTTTAAATCGATCTGCAAATAATTGCCAGAGGCGGCGTCCGCTGACTTCAGAGCGCGGGCATTCAAAACCCAACACCGGGCGTTTGGGATGTTCTGGAACGGGTTTCTCAATGGGTGTGTGAATCTTCAACCAATCCCGCACGGCTACCACTTCGCCAAACGGAACCCCGGTTTGGGCCATACCAAACGGGCCGGGATTCATGCCGAGAAAAATAACACGCTTGGGACCGCTGCCATATTCGCGCAAATACCGTTCGTGCGCGGCCCAGGCGTATGCCAGCGGATTGTAAACGTGGGTGACGGGCGCCGCAAAACGCAGACGGTCAACCTGCGCGGAAAGTTCGCGGGCGGCCTGGGTTAAGCGCGAAACCCGAAGTCGCGGCGACGGAAGCGTCGCGGCAACGTTCAACTTCGGTTTTCGGATTGATTGTTCGTCGATGGCGGAATTGGGCACGGCGGCGATAACAGATGCTTTCGTCGGGAGTGGAATCGCGACGCCCGCCTATTGTGATGTATAACCTTGCCGGGTCAATGATTTGATCAATCCGTTGACCAAATCGGCCATCGTCTGGCCGGTGTTGTTGGCGGATTTGGTGGCCGATTCCTGATAGGTGAACGTCGAAGTGGTTTCGCTCAGAATCAATTCCCCCGTGGTCGGGTTGGGGTAAAGGTGTGTCGTGGCTGCGGACAATGTTGGCGGGAAGATGAAGCGAGCGTCGCGGCTGATGCTCAGGCTCTGGTTCAGGCCCTGGTGCAGATAAGACCAAATATGCGGCCGGCCGTTCTCATCCACGGTCTGTCCGGCGTTGCCCAACAGGGTGAAGGTCTGCCCTCTGGCTCCGCGAATCGTGGCGACCAGATAATTGGTAAACGGACTGGTCCAATACCATTTCTTGCCGCCGAGGTTGCCCCAACCGACAAAGGTGCCGTTGGTGGCGTCGGGCAAATAAATGAATTCGCCGGCATAGTTGTATTTTGTGGCCTGGCCGGCGGTCGTGAGCCTCTGGGTTCCCGTGTATCGGTAAATCAAAACAGGTTGCGCGGTCACCGCCACCGTGACGCCGGGGCTGACAATGCTGCCGTGGGGCGACGTGATTCTCACCGTGTAGATGCCGGATTGGTAGGTATGCAAATTGGCGAGGGTCAACGAGGCGTTGGTCGCGTCGGGAATGGCCGAGCCGTTCAGCACCCATTGATAACTCAATGGTCCGGAGCCATCGGCAGCGACCGATAAATATGCGCTGGAACCGGCCACCACGGATTGTCCCTGCGGTGAGGAGACGATCCGGGGTGGAAACGGGCCGACACATTTGCCCGCGTTGCCCGCCCGGTAGATGGCAGCGATTTCGTTCGCGGACAGGGCACTGCCATACAGAGCGATTTCGTCAATGTCGCCGACGAAGGGGAAGTTGTTGCCGCCGTCGTTCACATTGCCGATGCCGATGCCGGGCGATTGATCCGGGAGCAGGTCGCCGAAGGGACGAATGTCGGTGTTGGTTTCCGCGGCGAGTTGGCCGTTGGTGTAAATGCTCATGGTGCCCGAGCTGCCATCGAGGGTTGCGGCCACATGGGTCCACACATCGTAAGGCAGGGTGGTTTCAACCATGGCGGGATTGCCGTCGGCATCGGTGATCTGAAACGCGAGCGTGTGGCTGGCCTGCATGGACAGCGCATACGGGTCCAGTCCGGGACGGTGATCGCCGCGGAAGAAGATCACATAGCCGTCGCCGCGCGGGCGCACCCAGCCTTCAATGGTCAATGAATTCGTCAGCGCATACGCGGGTTTGTCGGCGACATGGACGCCGGTGTAGGTGCCCCACGGAAAGCTGTTCGGATCGAAGGAAAATGCCGGCCCGACTTCGCCGCCGGTGTAACGGGCGTTGATCAACGTGCCGTTGTTCCCGCTCACTTCATCTTTGCCGTTGCCATCGCCTTTCCACCAGCCGAGGAGGCTGGCGGGCGGCGGTTCACAATTGGTTTCCGGCACACATTTACCGGCGCTTCCGGCCAAATAAATGGCTTGGATTTCATCCGGCGACAGCGCGCGGTTATACAGTGCGATTTCATCGATGTCGCCAATGAACGGAAAATTATTGAATCCATCGTTTACATTGCCAATACCCAGTCCCGGCGAGCGGTTTGATTCCAATTCACCGAACGGGCGGATGCTGGTTTGGCTTTGGACTGCCAGTTGGCCGTTGGTATAGATGCTCAAATTGCCGGTGCTGTCATCGAGCGTGGCCGCAATGTGCGTCCATTGATACATGGGTAAAGTCGTTTCCACATACGCCGGGTTATTGAATTGGTCCGCCACCTGAAAACGCAATACATTGTTCCCTTGCATGCCCAGACCATACGGATCAAACCCCGGACGGTTGTCACCGCGGCTCATGATGTAATAGCCGTTGCCCCGCGGTCTTACCCAAGCCTCGACGGTCAGCGAGTTGGTAATGGCAAATACCGGTTGATCGGGAATGCGCAACCCGGTGTAAGTGCCCCACGGAAAACTGTCAGGATCAAAGGAAAAAGCCATTCCCACCACGCCATTGGTGTAAGTTCCGTTGACCAAAGTGCCGGTGTTTCCCCCGATCAAATCCGTGGTAGAGCCATCGCCTTTCCACCAGCCTACCAAACCGCTGGGGGGCGCCGTGCAGGGATTATAAGTTTGAACCGGCTTGGCGGTTACGACACGCGGGCGAAGACCCGATGACACGTCAACGGCATTGACACCTGAACAGAGCGAAATCAGTCCGATGATTCCCAGAATGACGGCCCGTTTCATAAATCTCCTTTGTTTTTTGGGGTTGGCGAATTGCCCGATAAGACAAGCAAACCGCCGGACTTTGATCAACACAAATCCAGCCGGCCAAATTCTCCTGTCCCCGCACCCTCAACGAAATCGCAGGCGGTATCGGTGCGAACTGTGGATCAGCCGTAACGGTGAGCCAAAAGCTTGCGTGAGATTCCTGGAATTCAAAACCTTCGTTCTGGCGCCTTCCGCCTGCACGCGTCCGTTTTTGAGCATCAGCACATGCGAAAAGGCCGGCATGATTTCCTCCACATGATGTGTCACCAGAATCAATGTCGGCGAATTTTTCTGGCGGCCAAGCCGTTGGATAAATTGCAGAAAATGCTCCCGGGCGGCCGGATCCAAGCCGGCACACGGCTCATCCAAAATCAACACCTTGGGCCGCGCCATCAACGCCCGGCCGATCAGAACCCGCTGCCGCTCGCCTTGCGACAGCACCCGCCACGGCCGTTCCGCCAGATACTCGCATTCCACCTGGCGCAGGAGACGCAGGGCGCGGGTTTTCTCAGCCCGCGTGATCCGCCCCCAGAAATCAATCATGGCGTATTTACCGCTGGCCACCGTTTCCAAGGCCGGTTCTTCCTCTGCCATCATTTGCCGGATGGAGGAACTGACCAGCCCGATCCGCTTCCGCAATTCCCGCCAGTCGGTCTCGCCATAGACTTTTCCCAGCAGGGAAATCTCACCTTCCGTCGGCATCAAATAACCGGTTAATGCGCTCAACAGCGAAGTTTTGCCGGAGCCGTTTGCCCCCAAAAGAACCCAATGTTGACCCGGCTCAACGCGCCAGTTTACGTCGTTCAAGATCACGGTGCCATCGCAAACGATCCGCAATCCGCGCACTTCAAGAATGGGCGCCCGCATCATAGCTCCTTGATCTCCGGCCACAGCGGTTTCAAATCTTCGTCCGCCAGGGCCATCGTTTTGATCGCTTGGGCTCCGCCAATTTTGAGGGCGCACTTCAGCCACACTCTGGCCGCATCCAATTGCCCCAACTGGCAGGCGTAGCAGGACAGATTAAACGCCACCACCGGCTCCTGGGGAAATTTGTCCGCGGCGGGCACCAGCGCCTCCCAGGCCTGGTGCAATCCGCCGTTTTGAATGCGACGCAGCGCATAAGCGCGATGCAGCCAGCCGGAGACATTTGTCGGCGCGGTGTGCAGCTCAATTTCAGCAGTCTGCAACGCTTCGCTCCAGCGCTGTTCCTGAATGTTGACTAGCCAGCGAATTTCCAAGACATCCGCGCGGTTCTGATGTTCGGGCGAAATCTGTTCCAATTCATGACGCGCATCGCCGGCCGCGCCCAGCCCCAGCCAGCCAACGGCGGCGTCAAAATGAAATGAATCTGGCGGTTCCAGTTTTTGCACCAGGATAGAATCCGGTTCGCATCCCGCGTGTCAAGTCATTGGCAATTTTCCCAAGCGGGGTTACAGTGCGACCATGAAAATAATTCTTTCGGTTCTCCTGGCCGCGACCTGTGCGATTTCCGCTTCCGCCAAAATCGTCACCCAGACGGTGGATTATCAACAAGGCGACACCACGCTGGAAGGTTTCCTGGCCTACGATGACGCCCAAACCGGTCAGCGCCCCGGCGTGTTGATTGTTCACCAATGGCTCGGGTTGACCGACTATGAAAAACATCGCGCCGAACAGCTTGCCGGCATGGGCTACGTGGCTTTTTGCGCCGATATTTACGGCCAGGGCGTCCGCCCGAAGAACACCGCCGAAGCCGGCGCCCAGGCTTCCAAATACAAATCGGATCGCGCCTTGTTGCGGCAACGTGTGAATGCCGGACTGGACGAACTGAAGAAAAATGCGCTGGTGGATAAATCGCGCGTGGCGGCCATCGGTTATTGCTTCGGTGGCACCACCGTCATTGAACTGGCATTGAGCGGCGCAGATGTGAAAGGGGTGGTCAGTTTTCACGGCGGATTGGATGCGCCGAATCCAGCGGACGCCAAAAACATCAAATGCAAACTGCTGATTTGCCATGGGGCGGATGATCCGTTTGAAAAGCCTTCCGATCTGGCCGCGTTTGAGGACGAATTGCGCCAGGCGAAAGTTGATTGGATGCTGATCAAGTTTGGCGGCGCGGTGCACAGCTTCACCCAGCCCATGGCGGGAAACGATAATTCCAAGGGCGCCGCCTACAATGAACGGGCGGATCGGCGCTCCTGGCAGGCGATGAAGGATTTCTTCGCCGAAATTTTTGGGCCTTCAAATTGACTTGAATCAGCCGAATTTCAAAAGATACAGGTGAAGCGCAATTCGGGTGCATTCATGTCCGGTCATGGTTAAGCTGCTGCCATGCGCATCACTGGTGGTCAAGCCGCCCGAAGAATCTTGAAAGTTCCCAAGGGACTCGACGTGCGTCCCACGCCGGATCTCGTCAAACAAGCGGTGTTCAATTCGCTGGGCGACCGCGTCGTCGGCGCCCGGGTTTTGGAGCTATTTGCCGGCTCCGGCGCGCTCAGTTTGGAGTGCCTCAGCCGGGGCGCGGCGGCGGTTACTTGCATCGAGAAATCGCCGCGTCATGCCGAGTTTATCCGCAGCAACGCAACGGCTGCCGGCTACGGCGAAATCTTGGAAGCCCGGACGCAGGATGTTTTCCCCGCGATGAGACAACTGGTTGAAGGCGGACGCCAATTCGATCTGATTCTGGCTGATCCGCCTTACGGAGAAAAAAATGTGAATCGACGTTCAACCTCCTTTGCCCAGCAGTTGCTGGATAATCCGCATCTCCCCAAATTGCTCGCGGCGGGCGGGCGGTTTATTCTAGGGCACACCAAACGCGACACGCTGGAGCTGGTTTCGCCGTGGTGCGAAGTGAAAATGCTCAAGCACGGCGACACGGTCATGCGGTTTTTAGAAGTTGAAATTCAGCCCGGCGCCTGACCGCAAAGTCCGGATGTCCGCCATGGTCGGACGAAAGAATCAGAGAGTGGTGTTGGCGCCTTCGACTAGAACCACTTTCCCCTCCTTAAGCTGGACCGTGGTGCCGTCGCGATGCTGCAAAATACCATTCCCACGCACCGAGCTGCCATCGTTTAGCCCCATGCTTTGAACAGGCAGAAGCGTAAAGAGCGTGCCATCCTTTTGCACCACCACATGTCCGTTCTTGAACAGGAGGGTGTCTTTGGCGGGAATCAGCGTTCCGTCCAGACGCAACAACTGTCCGTCCAAAAGCCGCGCATGGAAGCCCAGCGGATTATTCGCACAATAACCGTCGGCGTTGACGGTCATGCCGTTGGCGAAGGCAAATGTGCCGGCAAGGGCGGTGGTTTGGCCATCGCGCGTGACGTAAACATGTCCGTTCTTCATGGCCACGTGATCACAGACCGGCTCCACGGAACCATCGACGTTCACCAGCCAGCCATCGCGCCGCAAAATTTGTCCGTCCTCAAGCGCGCGAATTTTGCCTTTGCCAACTTTAAAAGTGCCATTGGTGTAAACCTCCACTGAAGAGGGAAATTTCAGGTTCTCACTCAACAATGCCTGCTGGTCGCCTTGAATGGCATACGGCTTTTGCTTTTTCACCGTAACGCTGTCAACCGTGTTCGCCGCCCGCAATGGCAGAGCCAGACCCAACAGCGCAAACATCAGAACAACTGGGAGCAATGGCTTGGTATTCATGGCGGTTTTATTTTCTCAGGCAATCTGGCCCGAATCGGCGGGAGCATCAACCTCTAATTACCAGCCAAATCGGTTCCGCCTACGGAAGCCGGGGCGAAATTGACTGCTATTCCGCTTCGGTAGCCGCTTCGACCGCTGCGCGGATGGTGTTTTTAAACTTGTCCACGCCTTCATCAAAGGCCGCCGAAATTGGCAGCACCGACACTTTGCGAACTTTCTTTTTGAATTGCTTCAAATTTTCCTCGGCCACCGCCTCGTCCATTTTGTTGGCGACCACCAGGCGCGGGCGCTGGAGCAATTCCGAGTCGTAAAGTTCCAGCTCCTTGAGCAGTTGCTTGTAGTCATCCCACGGTTCCCGGCCATCCGTGCCCGCCATGTCGAGCAGCAGCACGAGAATTTTGCAGCGTTGGATATGACGCAAAAACTCGTGGCCAAGTCCAACGTTCATGTGCGCCCCCTCAATCAGCCCCGGCACGTCGCAAATCGTCAGCCGCTTCCAATCGGGATATTCCAGAATACCGATTTGCGGATGGAGCGTGGTAAAGGGATACGGCGCAATCTTCGGACGCGCGCGGGAAATGGCCGACAGCAGCGTCGATTTGCCGGCGTTGGGATAACCGACCAGGCCGATCTCGGCCATGATGCGCAGTTCCAGTTGATATTCGCCTTCGATGCCCGGCTCGCCCGGCTGCGCAAAACGCGGCGTTTGCCGGCGCGCCGTGGCAAAATTGCGGTTGCCCAATCCGCCCCGGCCGCCCTGACAGAGGATAAACTGCTGACCGTGGGTCGTCAGGTCCGCAACCAATTGCTTCTCCGCCTCCGCCTCTTGACCAGCAATGGATTCGTCCTCCTGGCTTAAATCAATTTCCAGCGCGGAATGACCGCGCGCACTGCGGATGACCGGACGATGGCTGGTGCTGCTGGCGATGACGGGCTTTTCATCTGCCTCAAGCTCGCCATCGTCATCCTTCCGCATCCTGGTTTCGATGGGCGGGGTCGTATCCTTGAGCCGCCACACCAGCGTGCCGCAGGGCACCTTGATGATTAAATCCTTGCCTGCGTGACCGTCCATGCCCCGGCCCATGCCCGCTTCGCCGTCCGGCGCAATCAGGCGCGGCTGATAATACTGGTTGATCAGATTGTTCAAGTCGTGATCCGCCTGGAGAATGACACTGCCGCCGCGCCCGCCATTGCCGCCGCTGGGACCGCCCTTGGTAATGTAAGCCTCACGATGAAACGCCACGCAACCTTTGCCGCCATGACCCGCGCGGGCGTAGATTTTGATTTCGTCAATGAACATGAATCGATGTCAAAATGGTATCGGTGGATGTGTTTAAACTCCTAGAGCCTCGTCATCTTGGCGCAAGCAAGCAATAAAAAAGGCGAGGCGCGAAGCCTCGCCTGAAATGGTAAACGTCGCTTAGTTTGCGGCAGCGGCGACGATGTTCACGCGGCGACCGTTCTGGTCGAACTTCACGGAACCGTCGGTCAGGGCGAACAAAGTCCAGTCGCGGCCCGTGCCCACGTTCTTACCGGCGACGAATTTGCTGCCGCGCTGACGAACGATGATGCTGCCGGCGGTGACAAACTGGCCGCCAAATTCTTTCACGCCGAGACGCTTGCTTACACTGTCGCGCCCGTTCTTGACGCTGCCTTGACCTTTTTTATGTGCCATAAAATTTTAAGCGTTGATTGCGGTGATTTTAACAACCGTCAGCTCCTGGCGATGGCCGATGGTCTTGTGATAACCTTTGCGACGCTTCATCTTGAACGTCAGCTTCTTTTCGCCGCGCTTGTGTTCCACCACGTCGGCGGTGACGGTGGCACCAGTGACGGTGGGCGCGCCCACGCTCAGTTTGCCGTCGTTGTTGACCAGCAAAACGCGGTCAAACGTGACCGGCTTGCCGGCTTCAACTTCAAGACGTTCAATTTCGAGCTTGTCGCCAGCGACAACCCGATACTGTTTGCTACCTGTTTCTAAAACGGCATACATAAATTTTCCCGCAAAGGGTCGGGAATTAAACCAGAATCGCCAAAACTGTCAATGTTTGTTTTTGGGGAGATTCAGTTGTTCCACCCGGCGCAATTGCCGTTCGCGCTGCTTGATTTCGCCCACCAGCAATTCCTCGGCGCACCAGCCTTGTTTCTGGGCGAATCCCACCAAATCAAAAAGCTCGACCGCCACCGCCTTGCGGGATTTTCGCCGCATGGTTGTGCTGGATTCATCCGCCAATTTTGCTTTGCGGGCCTTCTTCAACAACTTTTCCGCCCGCAGCAAGGCGGGAAGATGTTTGGGAATTCCATCCAGGACGGAATGGCGGGCATGCCGGGTGCCATGCTTTTCCGCCCGCTTGATTTTTTCCCAGTTGGCCCAGACTTCATCCACGTCTTTGACCTTGGTCGTGCCAAAAACATGCGGATGTCGCCGCACCAGTTTATCGACCAGATGCCGCGTGACCTGCTCAAAATTAAAGGCGCCGCGCTCATTCGCCAGTTGGCAGTGAAACACCACCTGCAACAGCAAATCGCCAAGCTCCTCGGCCATTTCAATGTCGTCACGTGCTTCAATCGCGTCGATCAGTTCGTAAACCTCCTCGACGGCGTGGCGGCGCAGGGTCATGTGGTTCTGCTCGCGGTCCCACGGACAGCCTTGGGGCGAACGCAGTTTCGCCATGACTTTGAGCAGATCGTTGATGGCAGGTTGTTTCTTTTTCACAAAATCACCAGGTCGTCGCGATGCACCAATTCCTCCTTGGGCAGCGCGTGTCCGCAAATGTCCTGCGAGCCAAACTTCGCGATGCCCCGGGCGAACTCCGTCCCGTTCTGGTCGCAGATTCGCACCACGTCGCCTTTGGCAAACTCGCCTTCGCACCGCGCCACGCCGGGCGGCAGCAGGCTCCTGCCCTTCTCGCGCAACGCCAGCTTGGCGCCGTCGTCCACGAACAACGCGCCCTTGGGATGATGAAAAAACGCGATCCAGCGCTTGCGCCCGCGCAGCTTGTTCGGCTTGGCGACGAACAGGGTGCCTTCGTCCTTGCCGGCTAGAATCTTTTTCAGAATCGTGGTGTCGCGGCCCGAGGCGATGACCAGCGGAATGCCGGAACTTACGGCGATTTTCGCCGCGTCGATCTTCGACTTCATGCCGCCCACGGCGGTTTCACTCGTCGTGCCGCCGGCCAGGTCGGAAATGGCCGCGTCAATTTTCTCGATCTTGGAAAGAGTCTTGGCGTTTTGCTGGCCGAAGTTTTCAATGACACCGTCAACGGTGGTCAGGATCACCAGCAAATCCGCCGGCAACAGCGACGCCACCAAGGCTGAAAGTTTGTCGTTGTCGCCAAATTTGATTTCCGTGAACGAAACCGCGTCGTTTTCGTTGATGATCGGAACCACGCCGTGCTGGAGCAGCGTTACGAGCGTGTTGCGGGCGTTTAGGTGGCGTTCGTGATGCTCCAAATCGTCATGGGTCAGTAATACTTGCGCGACCACGATTTGATGTTTGGCAAACAGCTTTTCATAAACCGCCATCAGCCGCGACTGGCCGACCGCCGCGCAGGCTTGTTTTTCGGCGAGTTCCCTGGGGCGCGCTGCATAACCCAGTGCGCCCATGCCGGCGCCCACCGCGCCGCTGGTCACCAGCACCACCTCCTTGCCGGCTTTGCGCACCGCCGCGAGCTGGGCAACGAGCTGCTCCAACTGCGCCGGATCGGGCTGCTTGCGGCTGTCGGTCAGGACGCCGGTGCCCAGCTTGACCACCAGACGCGAAACGGATTTGAGTGACTCACGATGCACGCCGGCAGGATAGAAAATTGCCCGCGCCCGGAAAATGCAAAAGTAGCCGGGTGCAAAGCGCCTACTTCAACGGCACTTGGGCGGCGGCCCGAATGGCGTCCGCCAATTGTTGGGGCGTCCAGTCATTGCCATCGAATTGTTTGTAAATCCGGCGGTTTCCATCCACCACCACCGTGCGCAAGTTGTGCGAAAGGCTGCCGTTGCTGCGCCAGAAATGAAAATCCAGCTTCGGCGCCAGCAGGTGCAATGTGTTCGTGGAGGCGGCGGTAAACAGCCAGTGTTCCGGATTCAACCCGCGATAAACGCCGGCGTAACTGGCCAGCACCTTGGGCTGGTCAACATCCGGATCAAATGAAATGGAAAGCATTTCCCAGTTTGTGGGCGAGCTGGTGTCGCCCACCAGCAACTTGCGCGCAGCCGCAAAATACTGGTTCATGCGCGGACAATATTCCGGCAGCGGACAGCTCGTGAAGAAAAAGGTGAACGCCACGGCGCTGCCATGAAAATCCGAGAAGCGGACGGTTTGTCCCAGATCGCTGATAAATTCGGCGTCCGGCAGCAGGTCGCCCACCTCCAGCTCCGGCTCGGCGATGTGCCAGCCAGCCGGTCCGGACGCCGTGGAAATATTCCCCTTGCCGGTGCGTTGAATGTTTTCAATCCAGTCATCATCCGGCGTGATCACTAGATTGAACGTGATCGCATCTCCGGGCACCACCCCAGCCAGCACGTTCGTGTCTTTGACGGAAAAATCCATGGTCATCGCCGACATGTAGCCGGGGATTTTTTCGTGTTTGATCGTCGCATGACGGCGATCCTCCGGGATGGCCTGCACCACGCCACGCACGGTGTAGGTCCGGTTGGTTGGCGCGGCATTGGCCGGCGGCGCGGATTCAGGTTTGCAGCCGATGAACAGCAGCAGCGAGGCGAGCGGGATCAGGATTTGTTTCATAAATGGGTCAAGGTTCATGGCGCAGGCGTTCAATTTCCGCCACCACGGCGGACGGGGTTTCGCTGCGCAAACCGTCGTAAAAGACGCGGGTGTGGCCATGCCGGTCCACCACGGCAATCCGCTCGGTGCCCGAGAAATTGCCCGGCATGGAATTGAACGGATCGTCTGAATCGGTCGGCAGAAAACTGGTGCCAATCAAATTATACAGCACTGATTTTTGGCCGGTGAGCAGAAACCAGCGGTTCGTATCCGCGCCGAAGCGCGCGCCCCATTTCGCCAGCGCCGCCGGCGAGTCGGTTCGCGGATCCACCGTCAGCGACAGCAGGCGAACGTCCGGATCATTGGCCGTCCGCCGCTGGATTTCGGCCATGCGTTTGCTGACTTCGGGGCACGTCAGCGAGCAACTGGTGAACAGAAAACTCACCACCAGAATTTTCCCGTCCAAATCCGCCCGCGTGACGGTGTGACCGTCGGCGCCGGTTAGCGCAAACTCCACCAATTGCCGCGGCTTGTCGGGGGAAATGCCGTGAAGCTGGTCGCGGTGCGCCAGCGCGCTGGCCGCGAACCAACTGCCCAGGCCGGCTACCGCCGCCAGGCATAGCACGATGGTGAGGAACAGTCTTTCCTCACTGCGCGGACGGGGCTTTGCTGGGTTGGCGGTTTTAGGCGGCATTTTTAAAACATATAGCTCAGATTCAATTTGAACAATGCCGGAGCCAAGAACTGGTTGCACTCCTTGTTCGGCTAAACAAAACTCTTCAGATCAAAATGTGTTGATGGCCGAATTATTAGAATGATAGCGTCGTTATGGTTCACGAGATTTTTGGTTTGGGTGATGGTTTAGTTCTGCAATGGATTCCACCAATCGATTGCCGGTGGCGAAAACGTCTGGTCGAGCCGCAACAACTGAGCATGACCGTCCACGAAGGAATAATTTGATTTCAGGCGATGGCGGGTGCCGTCCACGTCATTGGCGGCGTCCTGAAGTGAAATCCAGTATTCCGGCATGATGTGGTCGGTGCCCGTGCTGGTCTCGGCGAAAAACACCGTCGAGACCGGGTGGTTAATCTGCGAAAGCTTGTTCCAGGTTTGTGGTTTGCCCACATAATCATCGTTGGGGCCAAGCTCGAAATAAACATTTTTGCCGTAGCTCAGCGCGCCGGCCCGCGGATCCGACGGGCAGTGATACACGCCGGCCAGCAGATTCGTCCAGCGGGTCGCGCTGGAGCCGAGCGGCGGCGCCACGGCGCGTTCCCACGGCAGTTGATTGTTCGCAAAGGCCGAGTGCTGGCTGCGCGGAAACAAGTCATTGTTGTCGTCGGCATACAGGCGCACAGCCAGACCGATTTGCCGCAGATGATTCAGGCATTGTGTCGCCCGGGCGGATTCCTTGGCCCTGGCCAGCGCCGGCAACAGCATCGCCGCCAGAATGGCAATTATGGCGATGACGACGAGCAATTCGATCAAAGTGAATGCGCCGCCAACCACCGGCTGACGAGCGTTTGCCCGCCAGCCGATGGCAGCGTTGTTTGTTTTTCGGAATGCCTGCATCGCCATTTTTACGGCATATAGCGCGTCCGGAAGAATTGCCGCGCCGCGTTCCCGTCGAGGATGACGCACGGTTGCCCGTCCACATTCACCGGCGTATTGGTCACGCTGGACCAGGTGGTGGCATCCATTGAAGCGGCGGATTCCAATACCCAGTTCGTGGTGGTGGCCGACGGCCAGGCGAGCACGATCTTCTGCGCGAGGTTGAGCGTGGGGCGGCCATCCGAAACATCGGTCCAATTGAATACCAGCGGTTCGCTGCTGGAGCCGGCCACTTCCTGCCCCGTCGTCGTGTCCACGAGATACACCTCAAACGTGGCGGAAAAGTCGTTCGTTCCCGGTGGCACGGCCACGACCGGATGCCACATCAAACCGCTCCAAAAAACGGCGTTGGTCGTGCCGTCCGTGCCGAAGACCGGGGTGAACGTCGCCGGCGAAGACAGATAATTGTAGATCTTCAAATCCGCCGGGCCGGACAGTTTGCGAATCCAGATCTGCGTGTTTGCCGGCAGCGCATCGCTGTTGGCATCCATGTCAAACCCGTAACGCCGGCTGAACGCCCAGCCCTGGGCACTGGGATCGAGCAGACTGAACCACGGGGCCGCCGGATCAAAGCGGTTGGTGGGATTGCTCACCAGCAACGGCGTCAATTGCGGCACCGCCGCCGGCATCATCACGCTGATGGCGCCGCTCGCGGCGCTATACGAAACCATCGGCATGGCCATGCTGCCCTGCATGGGAACCTGGGTTAAAACCTGGGCCGAGGCGTTCCACGCCACCAACGCCAAAACGATCACTGCCATCCATAAACTTTTTTTCATACAAATAGGTTGGCTGGAAAAATGCGCACGCATTCTCCAGATTTTTTAAAAGGAACAATATTGGGCCTGCATCTCCTGACGCAGACGAAAACTACGGAATGGAATCAGGCAAGAAGCAATCGCGGGGGCGGCAGCGGCGGCTTGCGGGAAAGCGATCGGGGAAAGAAATCAATTTGCGGCAGCCAGGCAAACTCCGTTGGCGGAAATAAATTAATTTTTGACGCGAGCAGCGGAAATTCCAGCTTCAGCACCGGGGCCACCGCTTCGGAATCTTTCTGGGCCTTTTTGGCGGCGGCAATCGCCTTGCACATGCAGCAGGGATGCTCGCCATCGAATGTGTCAGAAACGGCCTCGGTCAGCGAATGCGTGCGCAGATTATTGGCCAGCATTGTCGCCCAGGCAACAGTTTGCAACGCCGCCCAATGCAGGCCCGTGGTCTGGACCAGCAGGACAACCACAATCAATTTGCCGGGGCGCGCAAACACGAATTTTAAACTAGCCGTTTATTAGCTGCCATCAAGGTAAAATTAAGCTGGCGCCATGATTTAAGCCCGGCTCGTTGAATTGCGCCCATTGCCCGTCAACCTCAAGCGTCTGGCTCACCTTGATTCATTTGTCTATAAAAGGATGTCCCGGTAACATGCCGGTAACATTCGCCCTGTATTTTAACCGTTAAACATGAGCATTTTGCTGATGTGTTTACGAACAAACCACTATGAAAAAAATAAAATATCTGGCCACGGGATTGGGCTTGGCGGCCATGGTGCTCGCGGGCACTCCGGTTTTGGCGGCATCCACTGGCGACCTGCTGCAACAAGCGCTTGATCTGACCGTGGCCAACGGCCCGCGCGTCTTGGAGCTCGCCTGCGCCGATGGGGCGATCTCGATGCGGCTGGCGACGAAGTCGTCGAGCGGCTTGCCAGCGGTCCCAGGGCTCACAGCACCTTCCTGACCGCTTCTTCGTGTTCCGGCGACCCGTCCCGCGAAGATCGCGCCGCGACCGATGGA
>JAKALA010000108.1 GCA_021813325.1 bacterium
CTTTTCGTGTCAATTTGGAGCCGCACTGTTTGGTGCGCCTCCCGTCGAGGCCCGGAAACTTGTTTTGCTTTCATCACCACAAGCCCGCCAATCAGTGCTCATCCTTTCAAGCTGAATCGTTCCGGCTGAGATATGCCTAAAACGCGCCGGATGAGGCGCACTGCGCACGGTTGGTGAGGCGGCAAAACCGCTCATCGGTGCCACCTTTTGTGCCGGCTGAACTGGTTTATAGTGTCCTCACGATTTGGTTGGCAGTGTGTAACTGGACTGGCAGCGGGAGAGGCTCTCGCAGGTTCACCGATACCGCGCGATTTTTTCAAGACGATTCGCGAGGAGGTGACCGAGTGGGTTTGTTTCAACATCAACGAGCCGGACAATCTGGACGCGGTGCGTCCCTATTTCAGCGGCGTGAACCGCGTGACGGCCTTGCGTCCGGGGGAATACCTCGCCTTCAACCGAAACAGCGGCGCGGAGATGGGGGGGAGAATCTTCTAACGCAGTTTGGCCAGTGTGGCTTGGCCGCTGGCTGACAGTGGCGGGAAGACTTGCAGCCCTTCCGCCGTGGCCAGTGCCTTGAAATTTTCATCAAAGGACAAAATCGTTTTGGCTCCGGCCAGTTTGGCGGACGCCAGCAAGGTGGCGTCAAAGGTGCCCAGCTTGATCTTGTGGGCGTAGTGGCGGAAAAGCTCCTGCGTTTCGCGTTTTAAAACTGCCCAGTTCATGGGGTCGCGGTAAAACCGGTCATCCGTTTCCAATTGTTCCAATTCCACGGGCTGACTTTCGCCGGCTTCGTGCCGAAACACGTTTTCGCATTCCAACAACACCACGGGCGACACCAGCAATTGCCCGTGATGCGCTCGCAAAAACCGGTCCACCACCGCGTTGCGCTGTTTCAAATCGCCGGCCTGTTCAAAGAACATGGCCACGAGCCAGTTTGTGTCGGCAAAATTCATCGTCCGGAGTTCCTGATGGCATCCGCTTCACCCTTGGCCACGCGGCGCGGACGTTCCAGCAGGTCCGTCCAATCAACGCCATGCTGACCGGCCGCCTGTTCCAGTAACGTGAGCGCCTGCTTTTCCTTGCTGCGGTGGTTTTTTTCCGCCGTGCGTTTCAGGAAGTCATCCAGTGCCTGGGGCACTTCGCGTATCAAGAGAGTTGCCATATAGCAAAATGATAGCGCTTAAATATCAAGTTTCAAGGGGCATCCGGTCACAGCTTTTCACGGTCCCAAAGGGGTGTTCCGGGGTGGCGGCGATCTCGGCGGTGTCTTTGCCCTGGTCGTAGAGTTGAAGGATCCGCTCGCGGACAGCGACAGGGATGGCTTTCATACCCGGAGCTTATCATCCTTCGCCGCATTGCCGCTACGTTATTTGTGGAAATCATCGAATCCCACTCGCTGGCTCCACTTTTCAAAAAAACGCCGCGGGTTTTGCCCGGCGGCGTTTGATTTTAATCGGAACAAATTCGTCAATAAGCGGCTTGCGCGCCTTTGATGTTCTTCTTGCCCATCCACGGCATGAGCGCGCGGAGTTTGGCGCCGGTCTTCTCGATCGGATGATTCTCACCCTGCTTGAGCAGCGCGTTGTAACGCTTGTAGCCGCCCTGATATTCCTTGACCCAGTCCTTGGCAAACTTGCCGGATTGGATGTCCTTGAGCGCCGCCTTCATGCGTTTCTTCACGCTGGCGTCGATGATTTTTGGACCGACGGTGATGTCGCCCCACTTGGCGGTTTCGGAAATCGAGAAGCGCATGCCGCTGATGCCGGATTCGTTCATCAAATCGGCAATCAACTTCAATTCGTGCAAGCATTCGAAATAGGCCATCTCGGGCGAGTAACCCGCTTCCACGAGTGTTTCAAAGCCGGCCTGCACCAGCGCACTGGCACCGCCGCAAAGCACGGTCTGTTCGCCGAACAAATCGGTTTCGGTTTCTTCCTTGAAGTTGGTTTCAATGACGCCCGCGCGGGTGCCGCCAATGCCCTTGGCCCAGGCAAGCGCGATTTTCTTCGCATCCTTGCCGGGGTTTTGATACACGGCGATGAGCGACGGCACGCCCTTGCCTTCGACGTATTGGCGGCGGACGGTGTGACCGGGGCCTTTCGGCGCGACCATGATGATGTTCACGTCCTTCGGCGGAACGATGGTCTTGAAATGAATGGAGAAACCGTGGCTGAACACGAGTGTTTTGCCCTTGGTCAGGTTCGGGGCGATGTCTTTTTCATAGCACGCGGCCTGCTTGGTGTCGGGCAGGGCAATCATGATGACGTCGGCCTGCTTCACCGCTTCGGCCGTGGCGACAACTTTGAACCCTTTTTCCTTCGCAACCGGAATGGACTTGCTGCCCTCGTAAAGGCCGATGATGACCTTGAGGCCGCTGTCTTTGAGGTTCAGCGCGTGCGCGTGGCCTTGCGAGCCGAAGCCGAGCACGGCGAGGGTTTTGCGTTTCAACACGCCGAGATCGGCGTCTTTGTCAGTATAGACTTTTGCCATAAATTGATTGGGTTTGAGGTTGGGAACGGGGTTGCCGGTTGGCGGGAAATCACTTCCTCGGCAAAGCCACTTTGCCCGTGCGGGTGATTTCCTGAACGCCAAAGGTTCTCATCAGCTCAAGAAATTTATCGACCTTGCTGTCATTGCCGGTGATTTCAATGGTCAGCGATTTGGGCTGAACATCGACAATTTTGGCGCGGAAAATATCCGTGATTTGCATGACTTCCGCGCGCGACTTGGAATCCACCGAAACCTTCACGAGCACCAGCTCGCGGTCCACTGATTCGCCGGCGGTGAAATCCTGGACTTTCAGCACATCCGGCAGCTTGTTCAGTTGCTTGATGATTTGCTCGATGGTCGCCTCGTCACCGTGCGTGACAATAGTCATGCGCGACGCCGTTGAATCGTGCGTCGGCGCGACGTTGAGCGAGTCGATGTTGTAACCGCGGCCGCTGAAAAGTCCGGCCACACGCGTCAGCACGCCGAACTTGTTTTCCACCAAAACTGAAATGGTATGTCGCATAAAACCGTTTGGAACGGACTTAAAGCCTAACAATCGCGGGGTTTCCGGTCAAACGGCAAATGGCGACTGGAGGGTCGGCTCTAGTTCAATCCAACTTCCGCTCGCGGCCGGAACTCCAACGTCGCAGCGGCGCCGTTTCTTGATGCCACGAGGTGGCCTGTTCGTAGGCGTGGGCGACGCGCAGCAGCATGGCTTCGCCAAACGGTTTGCCGAGCAATTGCAGGCCGATGGGCAGCTTTGGATTGGCGGTGAAACCACAGGGCAGACTCATGCCGCAAATGCCGCCCAGGTTGCAGGAAATGGTGAAGATGTCCGACAAATACATCTGCAAAGGATCGCCCGATTTTTCGCCAGCCTTGAAGGCGGCTGTGGGCGTGGTGGGTGTTACGATGGCATCCACGGTTTCAAACGCCTTGAGAAAATCATTGCGGATGAGCGTGCGGACTTTTTGAGCGCGCAGATAATACGCGTCGTAGTAACCACTGCTCAACACATAGGTGCCCAAAATAATTCGCCGTTTCACTTCCGGGCCGAATCCCGCGCCGCGCGTCTTGCAATAAAGTTCAATTGGATCAGCGCCATCAACACGCTGGCAATAACGGATGCCATCAAACCGGGCCAGGTTGGCCGAGGCTTCCGCCGTGGCAATGATGTAATACGTTGCCACCGCATAATCCGTGTGCGGCAGGGAGATTTCGACAATTTCCGCCCCGAGTTCCGCATATTTTTTAACCGCGACATCGACTGCTGCTTTTACTTCCGCATCGAGCCCGCCAATCATGTATTCCTTCGGCAGGCCGATCTTCAAGCCGCGCACATCGCCGGTTAACGCCTTGGTGTAATCGGGCACCGGCTGCGGCACGCTGGTCGAATCCCGGGGGTCCACGCCGCTCAAAACGCCCAGCATCGTCGCCGCGTCGCGCACGTTCTTGGTGAACGGACCGATTTGATCCAGCGAACTGGCAAAGGCCACCAAGCCATAGCGCGAAACCCGCCCGTAAGTGGGCTTCAGCCCCACGCAGCCGCAAAGCGCCGCCGGTTGGCGGATGGAACCGCCCGTGTCGGAACCCAGCGAGGCAACGCACTCCTGAGCCGCCACGGCCGCCGCCGAACCGCCGGAAGAACCGCCGGGAATGCGGGAGGTGTCCCACGGATTGCGCGTGGTGCCGAAGGCGGAGTTTTCGGTGGAACTGCCCATCGCGAATTCGTCCATGTTCAACCGGCCAAAAACTATGGCGCCGGCGGCTTTCAGTTTTTCCACCACCGTCGCGTCATAGGGCGAAACAAAGTTTCCCAGAATTTTTGAAGCGCAATTCAGCGGCTGGCCCTTGACCGCCAGCACGTCTTTGACCGCCACCGGCACGCCCAGCAGCGGCTTCTTTTCGCCGGCGGCAAGCGCTTTGTCGGCCGCGTCGGCCTGCGCCAGCGCGTCCGCGGCATCGTGACTGATGAAGGCTTTGATCTGGCCGTCCACACGGGCGATTTGGTCGAGACAGGCTTGCGTGGCCTCGCGGGCGGAAACTTCACGGTTAGCCAATTTGGCCGATAATTCGGAAATCGTAAGTTGATTTGGCATGGCGTGATTTACTCGACGATTTTGGGAACGACAAACAAACCGCCGCTCTGCTTGGGCGCGTTGCGCAGCGCTGCCTCGTGCGGCAGCGACGGGCGAACTTCATCCACGCGGGTGACATTGACCATGGGCACGGCGTGGGCCGTCGGCTCCACCTTGCTCACGTCCAGTTCGCGCAATTTTTCGATGTAGCCCAAAATATTGCCAAGCTGGGCGCCCAGTTGTTTTTCCTCGTCCGGGGTCAGCGCCAGTCGCGCCAAATGCGCGACATATTTCACATCAATTTCTACAGATGCCATGCGGAAAAGTTAAGCGCCGGAACCGAAAGTTAAAAGGCGAAATTCGCGCCGGACGCGGAGGGGGTGCAACTTGGCCCCCGCACCGGAGAGCCGGCCGCTGGCCGGCGGTGTTTGGCGGGCCGCCGAAAACGACACGCGAGCCGCGTGTGGTCCCATTTCAACTCCGGTTTTCGGGATAATTATTCCTCGTCAAATTTGCGTTTGACGAGCGCCTCCAGCTCGGCGATGGCGGCGTCGGCGTCGGCGCCTTTGACATGCAGCGTCACTTTGCTGCCTGGGCCGGCGGCCAGCATCATCAAACCCATGATGCTCTTGCCGTTGATTTTTTCACCGTCTTTTTCCACGAAGATGTCGCATCCAAAGCGGTTGGCGGTCTTGACAAACATGGCCGCCGGACGGGCGTGAATGCCCGCTTTGTTCAATACGGTCAGCTCTTTGGTTTGAAATTCGGCGTCGCTGGCTTTTTTGGCGCTCATGTCTCTGTTCATCGGCAAGTTAAACCGGGGGCTTGATTTCGCCAACAAATTTTCACGTTTCCGGTATGGCCGGAGGATTTTCGGCCTCGCCGGCCATTTGGGCCAGCAGGCGGTTGTTCAGATCTTCCGCCGCGTTGTAGCCGGATTTGCGCAACTTGGCTTGGAACGCGGCCACTTCGATCAATCGGGCAATGTCGCGCCCCGGTCGGACCGGAATGGTCACGTGCGGAATGTCCACGCCCAGCACTTTCACATACTCCTGCTCCATTCCGAGCCGGTCCACATCGGACACCGCTTCCCATTGTTTGAGCGTGATGATGAGGTCCAGCTTCTTGTCTTTGCGAATGGCTTTGACCCCGAACATCTGGGCGACATTGATGATGCCGATGCCCCGCACTTCCATGTGATCACGCGTCAGCTCGGCGCTGTTGCACAGGATTTCGCGTCCGTCCACCAATGTTGCTTTCACAATATCGTCTGCCACCAGGCTGTAGCCGCGCTCGATCAGGGCCAGCACGGCTTCGCTTTTGCCAATGCCGCTTTCGCCGCGAATGATGACGCCCACGCCCAGAATATCCACCATGCAGCCCATTTCGGAGCCGCGCGGGGCGAACATCATTTCCAGCTCCAGCGTGGCTTTGTTGATGAATTTCATCGTCACCCACGGCGTCTGAAAAATCGGCACGCGCGCTTCCTCGGCGGCGGCGGAAAATTCCTTGTCCGGCCTCAAGCCACGGCTAAAAACGATGCACGGAATTTTATAGGCGAACAAATAGGCATAGCGCGCCGTCCGCTCTTCCTGGCGCAACGAGCGCAAATAAAAGACTTCCGCGTGTCCCATGACTTGGATGCGTTTGTAGGCGAAATAACGGGTAAAGCCGGTCAGCGCCAGTCCGGGGCGATTTACAGTGGGCTCGCGAATCACCCGATCCAGGCCCGCGCCATTGGAAACCAGACGCAGTTCCAAGGACTGCCCTTGATTCTTGAAGAATTGCTCGACAGTAACTGCCTGTGTTTGCATGCCCGCAAGGTAGCAGTGGGGCGCCCCCAAGATAAACCAAAAACAAAGGCCATCGCCAGTTCTGGCGATTCTCGGTTTGCGGGCTTGTATACTTAACGAACGCATAAAGGTTGGGAGACGTGGCGATAGGTTAAGCGTTTGCCTGCGATCCATCCGATAAACCTTTGCAAACGCTGG